>NZ_JBJXVU010000002.1:0-543964 GCF_046159675.1 Cellulosimicrobium sp. RS
CGGCGAGCTTCTCCAGGGCGGTGTTCGCGCCGGTGACGTAGGCCTGGTGGTGCTTGGAGTGGTGCAGCTCCATGATCCGCCCGGAGATGTGCGGCTCGAGCGCACCGTAGTCGTAGGACAGCTCGGGGAGAGTGTAGACAGGCATGGTTCCTCAGGTTCCTTCCGTCGGTATGCAGCCACGCTAGGACCTCGACCACGGTTGAGGTCAAGGAGGGCGCGCTGTGATCTTGCAGGTCGGACGGGTCGTCCCGCCCGTCGAACGGCAGCGCCGAGCACGCGGTCCGCGACCGGGAGGGCCCCTTTCCGGTCGCTCGACCCGTGCTCGACGGACGGTGGTCGGCCAGGGGGCCGGGGTCCGAATTCGTTGGGCTGGGGGGGTCCTCGTCGGGCACGATGGACGGATGCCCGACGACGCCCGCACCGGCCTGCGCGTGACGACCGCACTGGTCGTCCCCGAGGCGGAGCTGTCGTGGCGGTTCTCGCGCTCGTCCGGCCCCGGCGGGCAGGGCGTCAACACGACGGACTCGCGGGTCGAGCTGTCGTGGGACGTCGCCCGGTCGGCGGTCCTCACCGACGCCCAGCGCGCGCGCCTGCTGGACCGGCTGGGTCGCCGCGTCGTCGGGGGCGTCGTCACGGTCGCGGCGTCCGAGCACCGGGAGCAGCGGCGCAACCGCGAGGCGGCGCGCACCCGGCTCGCCGCCCTGCTGGCGGCCGCCGTGGCGCCGCCCGGGCCGTCGCGGCGGGCGACGCGGCCCACGCGCGGGTCCGTCGAGCGGCGGATCGCCGCCAAGAAGCGGCGGACCGACGTCAAGCGCCTGCGCCGCCCCCCGCACGACTGACCGGGCGGGCACGCCTCACCGACCACGACCCTGCTCCCGGTCGAGCACGACCCTGCTGTCGTTCTCGACGTGAGAGCGACAGCAACCTCGTGGTCGGCGGGGTCAGAGGCGGCGCGCGAGCTCCGGGTAGTCCACGACCAGACCGTCGGCGTCGACGGTGAGGTCGGCCGTGAAGTCCCGCGTCGCGCTGGTGTACGTGACGACACCCTGCCCGGTCGCGGGGTCGAGCGGCTCGCGCGCCGCGTAGACCTGGTCGCTGCGCAGGACGCGCAGCGACGGCACCTCGACCCAGGCCATGACGAGGTGCGTCTCGTGCGCCGGCGGGTCGTCCCCGAGCAGGCCGAGCCGCAGGATCGGCATCGTGTTCGTCACCGGGCAGAGCGCGATGTCGCAGTCCAGCGCGCCGTCGAGCGTGGCCGGGTCCGCCACCCCGGGCGCGGCCAGGCCCGACGGCGGCGTCCCCGCCTCGCGCACGTCGGCCCGCCACGCGCCGTCGGGCGTCCGGACGAGGTCGAGGTGCCGCGACCACCCGAGGCCCCGCACCGACACGTCGAGGTGCTCCGTGACCCAGCCCGGCCCGGTGCGCAGCGCCCACGCGGTGGCGTACGTCGTCGCGCGCGACGTGCCGAGCGCGGCCAGGCGGTCGCCGCGCACGGTGACCGTCGCCGCCTCGAGGCGGTCCGGGTCGTCGTCCCAGCCGGTCCATGCGACGTGCCTCGTCCGTGGGCTCACGCCGGTCAGTGTGGGCCGAAAAGCCGGTGCCCGCGCGGCGAGCGCGTGGCAGTGTCGCGCCATGACCTCTCGTATCTCCCACACCACGTTCGACGCGCGGGACGCCTACGCGCAGTCCGTCTTCTGGGCCCAGGTCCTCGGGTACACCGACGTGCCCGGCGACCCGAACCTCCCCGGCCACGAGGAGTGCATGATCGTCCCGCCGTCCGACGCGACGACGCCCGCCGAGAGCCGTGGGCACGTCCTGTTCGTCGAGGTGCCCGACGACAAGCAGCTGAAGAACCGCGTCCACCTCGACCTGCGGCCCACCGACGGGTCGCGCGAGGAGGAGGTCGAGCGCCTGCTCGCGCTCGGCGCGACCCAGGTCGCCGACCGCCGCACGCCCGACGGCGGCGGCTGGGTCGTCCTCGCCGACCCCGAGGGCAACGAGTTCTGCATCCTGCGCAGCGACGCCCAGGTCGCGGCGGACGCGGCGCGCTGAGCGCCCGCGCTGACACGGGGCGGGCCGTCGTTCCCGCTCGCGCGACGTCGTCCCCGAGGCCGCTGATCGCTTCCCGCGACGGGCGGTCGTCGCCGGGCGGTCCCGGTGTCGCACCCCGGCGCGTACCCTCGGGTCGTCGCAGGGGGAGGGTGGCCACGTGGTCGGTCAGGTGTTCGTCGACGAGAGCAAGGCACGGGCGTACCTGCTCGTCGCGGCCGTCGTGCTGCCCGGCTCGATGAACACGGCGCGACGGGTCGTCCGCGACCTCACGATGCCCCGCCAGCCACGCATCCACATGAAGAGGGAGAGCGACGCGCGTCGCCGGAAGATCCTCGAGGCGTTCGTCGGACTGGCCCCGGAGGTGACGGTCTACCGGGCAGGAGGCGCGTACAGGACGGAGCTCGAACGGCGCGAGAGGTGCCTGCGCGCCCTCGTCGAGGACATCGCCCGCGACCGGCGCACGCACCTGTGCCTCGAGCGGGACGAGAGCCTGGTCCAGCGCGACCGCAGGCACCTGATCGAGGCCACCCGAGCCGCGGGGTGCTCGGAGAGTCTGGCGTACCGGCACGAGAGCGCGACCGCCGAACCGCTGCTCGCGCTGCCCGACGCGATCGCCTGGGCGTGGGCGAGGGGCACCTCTTGGCGCCAGCGGTGCGAGCCCGTGGCGAGCCGGGTCGTCGATCTCTAGCGCCGAGCCCGGACAGCGCGAGACCCGAGCGCCACGACCATCCGGACGGGTCTCGGGTCCACTTCCCGACGCTCAGCGCGACGGGCTCGTCCCAGGATAGTGGCGGGCGCCCCGGCGGGCAACGGTCTCGTCAGCGGTCGGTCATCCGGATCCAGCCGCGCTGCGCGGCCCGGACGCCGGCCTCGAACCGGCTGGTGGCGCCGAGCCGCCCCATGAGGCCGGCAGCGTGACGGCGCACGGTGCGGGGCGAGACGCCGAGCCGGACGGCGACGGCGGTGTCGGTCTTGCCCTCGGCGAGCAGCCGCAGCAGCGTGTCCTCGCTCGGGGCGAGGGCGTCGCCGTCGGGCCGTGCGCGGTCCCACTCGGACTCGGCGAGGGCGCGCAGCGCGGCGACGGCGTCGCGGTCGGTCACGGCGCGCGTGCGCCCGGGGCGCGCCACGAGCACGACGGTGTCGTCGAGGGCGACGAGCGACACCGGGAGGGAGGTCGCGACCCGTCGCTCGACCGCGGGGGCGCCGCCGCTCACGTCACCGGGCCGACCCGTTGCACGACCGGGGCCGCCGTCCTGCGCGGGCGCGCCGGCCGTGCCCTCCTCGCGACCGACACCGAGCATCACGACGCGGAGGCGTGCGGCGTGGCGGGCGCGCTCGCGGACCCGGAGCCACAGGGGCTCCGGGCAGGTCTCGCTGCCGTCGTCGAGGACGAGCACGTCGTGCGCGCGGCGCAGCGCGAAGGCCCGCGCGGAACGGCGGGCCCCGAGGACCGGGTCCCGCTCCGTTGAGGTCACGCCGTGTGACTGTAGTCGACCCCGGCAACGGTCCCGGGCCGTCCCGCGGTGCGGACCGATGTGACGGGTTGCGGTCGAGAGAAGGCATTTGTCCTCTTCCGGCCACGTGAATTTGTTTACACCGCGAGCAACCGCTGCGAGGCTTCCCCCGGACCGCCGGGGTGGGGCGTGTGCTTCCTGGCGTCCGCGTGCGTCGGGACGGTCCCGGCGCCGGCGAGCAGGGGGCGACGTGGGCGTGCAGCCGGACGACCGGACTCTCGTGGACCTCGTCCGCGACCACGTGCGCGAGCGCCCGGACCACCCCGCGGTCGTCGTCGTGCCGGAGGTGGGGGAGCGGCGGACGCTCACCTACGCCGAGCTCGACGCGCAGGCGGCGGCGCTCGCGGCCCGCCTCGCTGCCCGCCACGAGACCGGTGACCGCGCGCTGGTCCTCTACTCCGCCACCGCGTCGTTCGTCGTCGGGCTCCTCGCGTGCTTCTCCGCCGGGCTGGTGCCCGTCCCGTCCCCCCTCCCGGGCGGGCAGGCGTACCAGCGCGAGCGCGTGCGCGGGATGCTCGCGGACTGCGACGCCGCCGTCGTCCTCGTCGACCCGACCGCCGCGATCGAGACGACGGAGTGGGCCGTGCCGCTGCGACGTGCCGACGGCGGCCCGGTCGCCGTCACCGTGGTCGACGGCGCGACGGACGGCCCGGCGCGGCGGGACCGCCCGGGCCCGCAGGACGTCGCGTTCCTCCAGTACACCTCCGGGTCCACGAGCAGCCCCAAGGGCGTCGTGGTCACGCACGCGAACGTGCTGCACCACCACCACGCCTTCACCACGACGCTCGGCCTCGTCCCAGACGACGTCTTCTGCAGCTGGCTCCCGGGGTACCACGACTTCGGCCTCGTCGGGATGCTGCTCGTGCCGCTCGGTCTCGGGGCGACGGCGGTCGTCGTGCCCTCGACGTCGTTCCTCAAGCGCCCTGTCCGCTGGCTCTCCGCCATCACCGAGACGGGGGCGACCGTCACGGCGTCGCCGAACTTCGGCTACGACCAGTGCGCGCGGCGCGTGCGCGACGACCAGCTCGCCGAGCTCGACCTGTCCCGCCTGCGCTGGGCGCTCGGGGGCGCCGAGCCGGTCGACCCGGCCGTCCTCGACGCGTTCACGCGCCGGTTCGAGCCCGTGGGCTTCCGCGGGTCCGCGCACGGTCCGGGGTACGGCCTCGCAGAGGCGACGCTGACGGCCACGTACCCCGACAGGCGCCTCCCGCTCGTCGTCACGGCGGACGAGACGGCGCTCGCCGACGGCCGCCTGGTCGTGACGGAGGAGGCTTCCTATCTGTCCGCCCTGCCCGACGCCGCGACGGTCGAGGGGCCGGGCGCGCGCCTCGTGTGCTGCGGCGTGCCGAGCGGGGTGGAGCTGCGGGTCGTGGACGGCGAGGGCGCCACCGTGCCGGACGGCGCGGTCGGCGAGGTCTGGCTGCGCGGCGGCAGCGTCGCGGCCGGGTACTGGGGCGACGCGGCGGCGACCGCGACGGTGGAGACCTTCGGCGCCGTCGCCGCGGACGGCACGGGCCCGTGGCTGCGGACCGGCGACCTGGGGGCCCTGCACGGCGGCCAGCTCGTCGTCACGGGCCGCATCAAGGAGCTCCTCATCGTCGCGGGGCGCAACCTCTACCCGTACGACCTGGAGCGCGAGCTGCGCCGCCTGCACCCCGGGGCCGAGGGCCGCCCGGGCGCGGTGTTCGAGGCGGACGGCCGACCGGGAACGCTGTGCGCGGTCCAGGAGTTCCGCCCCACGCCGGGCGCCCGGGCGGGCGGTGCGGCGAGCGCCGAGGAGGAGCTGGACGCCGTCGTCCGGCAGATGGCGGCCCACCTCGCGACGGTCTCGGGCGCCGCGGTGCACGACGTCGTCCTCGTGCGTCCCGGCCAGGTGCCGCGGACCACGAGCGGCAAGATCCAGCGCGGCCGGGCGCGCGACCTGCACGGCCGGGGCGACCTGGCCGCGCTCCACTCCCTGCGCGCGGCCCGCGACCGCGCGCACCCCGAGCTCGCAGGGAGCCGACCATGACCGCACCCCGCCCCGACGCCTTCGACGACCTCGTGCTGCGCCACGTCGCCAGCGCGCTCGGCGTCGCCCCCGCCGACGTGGACCCGGGGGCCGACCTCGCCGGGCTCGGCCTCGGCTCGGTCCAGGTGCTGGCGCTGCTCGGCGACCTGGAGGACGTCCTCGGCGTCGACCTCGACCCGGAGGCGGTCGTCGACAACCCGACGCCCCGCGCGCTCGCGACGCACCTGCGCAGCGTCGTCGACGTCCCCGGGACGGCGGCATGACGACCCTCGTCGACGTCGGCGCGCACGTGCCCGCGACGCGCGTGCCGATCCGGGACCTCGCCGACGAGCTCGGCCTCGACCACCTCGAGCTCGGCGTGTTCGAGCGGTTCTTCGGGCTGCGCGAGGTGTGCACGGCGCCGGGGCAGACCCTCACCGACCTGCTCGTCGCCGCGGCGCGCGCCGTGCCCGGGCTCGCGGGCAACGAGCACCGCGTCCGGTACGTGCTGGGGGCGCGGACCATCGCGACGGTCGCCCCGGTCGGGGTGAACCCGCTGCACGACGCCGCGACGCGCCTCGGCCTGGACCACGCGGTCGTGTGGACGCTCACCCAGCACGCGTGCGCGTCGGCGCTGCTCGCGGTCGACCTCGCGGGGCGTCTCCTCGCGTCGGACGGCGACCCGGACGCGCTCGCGCTCGTGCTCACGGGCGAGAAGGCGTTCAGCCCGGGCTCCCGGCTCATCGAGGGCACGACGATCATGGGCGAGGGCACGGCGGCGTGCCTCGTCGCGGCGTCAGGCCCGGCAGGCTCGTCCGCCGACGGGCCCGCGCCGGGCAGCCCCGTCCTCGCCTACGCGACCCGCACGCTGGGCGAGTACCACCAGGTGCCGCTCCCCGAGGACCTCGCGGGCCCGTTCGGCGTCACGTACACCGAGGTGCTCGCCGAGGTCGTGCTGGAGGCCGTCGAGCGCGCGGGCCTCACGCTGGACGACCTCGCGCTGGTCCTGCCGCACAACGTCAACCGCGTGTCCTGGCGGCGGCTGTGCGCGCGTCTCGGCCTCCCGCTCGCGCGCGTCCGGCTGGACGACGTCCCGGTGACCGGGCACTGCTTCGGGGCGGACTCGTTCATCGGCTACGCGGCCGCGCGCGCCGAGGGTCGGCTGCGGCCCGGCGACCCGTTCCTCATGGTCGCCGTCGGGCTGGGCGCCACGTTCTCCGCCATGGTCCTGCGCCACGAGGCCTCGGAGGGCTTCAGGGTCTCCGAAGGCTCCGAAGGTGCCACGGCCCACGACACGAAGGAGCAGGCATGACGGTCGACCAGGTGACGAGGACAGCCCCGCAGACCACCACGGCCGACCGCGAGCCGTTCCTCGCGCGGACGAAGCGCGCGCTCGCGGGCGCGCCCGACGCGCCGCTCGTGCTGCTGGGGAACGTCGAGGTCGAGGACGCGTGGGCGGCCGGAGAGGTCGGCCTGCCCGCCGTCGGCGGCGCGTCGGCGACGGCGGCGCTCGTCCACCGCATGGACGAGCTCGCGCTGCTCCTCGCGGGCCCGCGCGACCACGTCGTGCTCAAGGCCGAGCCGGACCCCGACCACCTCGCGCACCTGGACGCGCTGGGCGTCGGGCTCCCCACGGTGCACGTCGCCGGGTCGAGCGACCCGCTGCGCACGGTGACGCTCGACGCGCTCGACTCGCCCGCGCTGCTCGCGCGCCTGGGGGAGCTCGCGGCGGACGGCGTGCGGCTCCTCGCGCACGGGACGTCGTCGGCCGAGGAGGACCTCGCGACGGCGACGGGCCTGCGCTCGGTGCTCCCCGACGCGGCGACGACCAAGACCGTCAACAGCAAGGTCTACAGCCGCGGTCTGTGCGACGAGCTGGGCGTGGAGCAGGCGCGTGGCTGGGCGTGCCGCACCGTCGAGGACTTCGAGCGTGCGTGCGCCGAGGCTGCGCGGCTCGTCGCGGACGGCGCGACCGTCGGCGTCAAGGACGCGTACGGCGTCTCCGGGAAGGGGATCCTCGTCGTCGACGACCCGCGCCGGCTCGACCAGCTCGTGCGCATGGTCGCGCGCCGGGCCGCGCGCTCGGGCGACGACCGCCTCGCCGTCGTGGTGGAGGTCTGGGCCGACAAGGCGACGGACCTCAACTACCACTTCACGGTCGCGCGGGACGGCTCGGTCGCGTTCGACTTCGTCAAGGAGGCGATCACGGAGGGCGGCGTCCACAAGGGCCACCGCATCCCGTCGCGCCTGCCGGCGGAGCAGGTCGACGCGCTGGCCGAGCTGTCGGGCCGCCTCGGCGCGCGGCTCGCGGCCGACGGCTTCCACGGCCTCGTCGGGGTCGACGCGCTCGTGCGCACCGACGGCCGGCTCCTGCCCGTGCTCGAGATCAACGCGCGCAGCAACATGTCGACGTACACCGTCCCGCTCCAGGAGCGGTTCCAGCCCGACGGGTGGGTCGCGCTCGCGCGCCAGTACCCGCTGGTGCTCGACGCGCCGCTCCCGTTCGCGGCGCTCCACGACCTGCTCGGCGACCTGCTGCCCGGCGCCCCCGGCGAGGCGGGCCTCGTGGTCCAGGGGACCGGCACGGTCAACGCGGGGGCGTCGGGCGCGTCCGGGCCGACGCCGGGCAGGACGTTCGCGGGCCGGCTCCACGGCCTCCTCGTCGCGCCCGACGAGGACACCCTGACCCGCCTCGACCGCGCCGTGACGGAGCGGCTGGCCTCGCGGCCCACCGGCCGCCCCACCGAAGGAGACGTCCGATGACCACGACCCCGACCCGGCCGACGACGCCCGGGAGCGCGGACCTCGCCGCGGTCGCGGAGCGGTACGGGACCCCCGTGTACGTGTACGACGGCGACGTGCTCGCCGCGAACTACCGGGCGCTGCGCGAGCGGCTGCACCCCGCGCTGGGGATCTTCTACTCGCTCAAGGCGAACCCCAACGTCAGCGTCTGCGGGCTGCTGCACGCGCTCGGCGCGAACGCCGAGGTGTCGTCGCTCGCGGAGCTGCGCACCGCGCTCGCCGCGGGCGTCGCACCGCAGGACGTCCTGTTCCTCGGCCCCGGCAAGAGCCGGGACGAGCTCGTCTCGTGCCTCAACACGGGCGTGCGCGCGATCATCGTCGAGTCGCTCCCGGAGCTCGCGCTCGTGGACGAGCTCGCGCAGGCGGTGGGACGGCCCGCGCGCGTCGTGCTGCGTGTCAACCCGTCGTTCTCGGTCAAGGGCTCGGGGCTCACCATGGGCGGCAAGCCGCGCCAGTTCGGCATCGACGAGCAGCAGCTCCTCGACGCGCCCGACCTGTGCGACGGCCTCACCGCGGCCCGCGTCGTCGGCGTCCAGGTGTACATGGGGACGCGGATCCTCGACGAGGGCACGATCGTCGAGAACACGACGCGGATCTTCGAGCTCGCCGAACGGCTCGCGGAGCGCCTGCGGTTCCCGCTCGAGCTCGTCGACGTCGGCGGCGGCCTGGGCGTCGCGTACTTCGAGCGCGAGCGCGACCTCGACGTCGAGGTCCTCACCGTGGCGCTCAACCCCGTCGTCGAGGCGTTCGTGCAGCGGCACCCCCGGACCGACCTCGTCATGGAGCTCGGCCGCTACCTCGTGGCGCTGTGCGGCACGTACGTCGCGCGCGTGCGGTACGTCAAGGAGTCGATGGGCGAGCGGTTCGCCGTGGCCGACGGCGGCACGAACCACCACATGGCGGCCGTCGGCATCGGGTCGTTCGTCAAGCGCAACTTCCCGATGCGTCGCGTGGGGCCCGCGTCGACCGCCGAGCACGTCGCGTGGAACGTGACGGGCCCGCTGTGCACCCCCAACGACACGATCGGCAAGGCCGTGCCGCTCCCGGCCGACCTCGCGCCGGGCGACCTCGTCGCGGTGGACCGTTCCGGTGCGTACGGCGCGACGGCGTCGCCGGTGCACTTCCTCAGCCACGGGTACCCGGCCGAGGTGCTCACGCTGGGCGACGAGACGTTCCTCGTCCGGCACGCGGACACGCCCGACGACCTCCTCGCGCGCCAGGTGTTCCACGACCTCGGTGCGCGGGTCGAGCCCGTCGCCGTCGGCGCCGTCCCCTGACCCACCGCCCGTCCGTCGTCGTCCAGCCACCGCCCGCCCCGCGGGCGCCGACCCACCACCCGGAGGAACCATCGTGAGCACCAGCACCGAGCCGCAGGAGGCCCTCGGCCGCGAGCGCGTCGTCGGGGCCGTCGTCGAGGCACTGTCGAGCGTCCTCGGACGACCGCTGCCCGACGTGACCGCGACGACGCGCCTGTTCGACGACCTCGACCTCGACTCCACGAGCGTCCTCGGCCTGCTCATGGCCCTCGAGGACTCCCTCGACATGGAGGTCGACCCGGAGTCGCTCGAGCAGCACCACCTCGAGACGGTCGGCTCGCTGACGGACTTCGTCGTCGAGCACTCGACCCGGAACTGACGTGCCGTCCGGGGGCAGCGGCGCCGGAGCCTTGCGGGGGTCCTGGCCGCGCGGGGACGGGCTGCGGGTGCGGGCGGTCGTGGACGTCCCGGTCGACGACCTCGCGCCCGTCGGGGACGGGACGCGGCGCTCGGTCGCGGAGGACCTGCGGTACGTCTACGGCGAGGACCAGCCGACGGACTGGCTCGAGGACGGGCCGGGCCGCGACTACCCGACGATGATCCGCGCCGCACGCGCAGCCCTCGGCGGGCGCGGTCTGCTCGACGACGTGCGCCTCGTCGTGCTCGTCGTGACGACGCCCGACCTCCAGCACGAGCGGCTCCTCGGCGGGTTCGTCGCGGACCTGTTCGACGGCGGCCCGTCCACCTTCTGCGTCACGGAGCAGGGGCTCGCGGGCCCGTTCACCGCGCTGCGCCTCGCGGGCGAGCTGCTCGCCGACGGCGGGCCCGTTGTCGGGTCGCGCGGCGGACCGGGAGGCGGGCCGGTCGGCGGGCCGGGCGATGCCGGGCGCGCAGGGACGGCCGTCGTGCTCGTCCTCGAGCAGTGCACGCTCCCGCCCACGACCACGCGCGTCCCGGCGCGGGACCGCGTGGTGGCGCTCGTCGTCGGGCGCGACGGCGCGGGGCGGCCCGTCGAGGAGCTGTCGGTCGTGCGCGCCCCACGGGGTCCGCGACCCGCGGGTCGCGGCGCGTCCGCGGGGGCGTCCGACGCGCCCCGGAAGGTGGTCCCGGACGCCCGGCGCGTCGTCCTCGGCGTCGACGTGGACCCGGCCGGCGTGGACCCGGCCGACGTGATCCTGCTCGACGGCGACGTCGTGCGGCACGCCGACCCCGGGGCCGCGGCGACGGGCGTCTGGGAGGTGCTCGCGCGCGACGACGCCCCGGACGCGCCCGTCGTGCTGCACGAGCGGTGCGTCGAGCTCGGCTACCGCTGCTCGCTCGCCCTCGGTCCGCGGTCGGCCGCGACGGCCCCGGAGGCCGGCGGCCGCGCCCGCGAGGCGGTGCTCGCATGAGCGCGGGGGTCGTCCCGCGGGACGCGGGCACGGTGAGCGCCGGCGTCGCGGCGCCGGGCGCTGCGGGGGGTGCTGCGACCTCGGGGGCCGGGACCGCCCGGGTCACCAGGATCGCCGGGGTGCGCGACGTCGCGCGCGAGCAGGGCGCGGTCGCGGCGCTCGTCGCGCTCGCCGCGGTGCTGCCGGTCGCCGTGCTGCCGGGGGAGTGCGTCCTGCTGCCCGACGACGTCGCCCCGCCGCCCGGGTCGGCGCTGCTGGGCGAGGTGCTGTCGGACGCGGGCCCGCTGCTCGCCTGGCGCGCGGCGGCGTCCGAGCCGGTGGACGACCGGCGTGACCGTGCCGCGGACGCCGCGTGGCGCGTCGGGGTCGCGTGGGCGCGGACCGGCCTGTGCGAACGGCTGGCCGACCGTGCGGTCGACCGGCTGCGCGGCCGGAGCATCGGCGGCACGGCGACGGTGAACCTGCCGCCGGTCCGCCTCGTCCTCGCGGACGCCGCGCTCGCGCACCTGGAGGCGCAGGCGCTGCTGGCGCGCGTGACCGCGGAGCCCGGGGAGCGGGCGGACAACCGACCGGTGCCCGCCACGACGCTCGCGCGCGTCACCGCGGTGCTCGACCGCACGTCGCGCACCGTCCACAACCTGTTCGGCGCCTCCGGGTTCGTCGACGGCGACGCGGCCCGGCTGGCCCGCACGATCGACCTGTCCGGCCATGCGAGCGGGACGCTGCCGACCGGGGCGACCCGCGGCGGGGAAGGGCAGGACGCATGACCACGGTCGACCTCCTGGCGCTGCGGGACCACCTGCGCCCCGTGGCCGTCGCGCTCCGCGAGCGCGCGCTCGCGGTCGACGCCGACCCCGGCGCGCTGCACGCGCTCCTCGACGCCGGCGTCCTGCCGTACCGGCAGCTCGGCGGCTTCCCGCCCGGCTATCTCGACGACCCGCTGCGCGTGCGGGGCGTGCCCGTGCTCGTGCGGACGTGCGTCGAGCGCGCCGTCGTCGCGGAGACGCTCGCGTGGGGCGACGCGTCCGTCGTCGTCGGGGCGCCGGGGCCGTCGATGTCCGGGGTCGTCGTGGACGACCTCGCGGACGACGAGCAGCGCGACCGCTTCTACCGGCACGTCGCGCAGCCGCGCACGTGGACGTTCTTCGGGCTCACCGAGCCCGACCGCGGCTCGGACGCCGCCGCGCTCGAGACCGCGGTGGTCGCGGGAGGCGCGCCCACGGGCGGCGCGACGGCGGACGGCGCGATCGAGGACGGTGCGACCGAGGGCGGCGCAGCCGCGGACGACGGGAGCCCGGGCGCCGTCCTGCGCGGCCACAAGAAGTACGTCGGCAACGTCGCCCGGGCGAGCCTCGGCGTCGTGTTCGCGCGGCACCGCCCCGGCCCGCTCGGGGTCGGGGTCTACCTCGTCGACACCGCGCGCCCGGGCTTCGACGCCGCGCCCCTCGTGACGACGGGCATGCGGGCCGTGCAGCTCGGCGAGGTCCGGTTCCGCGACGTGCCGCTCCGCCCGGAGGACACCCTGGGGCGGCACCTCTCGCCGTCGCGCCGCGGGCTCCTCGGGGCGGTCCGCACGTTCAACCGGCTGCGGCCCGTCGTCGCGGCGCTCGCCGTGGGCGTCACGCAGGCGGCCCTCGACTACGTGCGGGCCGAGCGGTCGTCGTTCCGGGCCGACGAGCGCCTGCTGCTCGAGACCTTCGACGACCGTCTCCACGCGGCCCGGGCCCTCGTGCTTCAGGCGGCGCGCGGCGCCGACGCCGATCCGGCGGACGGGACGCTGCCCGCGGCGGCGAAGGCCACGGCGCTGGACCTCGCGGAGGAGGTCACGCGCGCGGTGCCCGCCCTGCTCGGCCCTGGCGCGCGGTGGGAGCACCCGTACCTCGACAAGCTCGTCCGCGACGTACCCGGCCTGGAGATGATGGAGGGCACGCGGACAGTCCAGCGGCTCACGCTCGCCCAGGGCTGGCTGCAGGGCAGGGCACGGCATGTCGAGCTCGTCTAGGGAGGCGGGAACGGCACCGGCCCTGCCCGTCCCCGGGCCCGATCCTGACGCCGCGCCGCCGGGCGGGTCGGGGCTGCCGGGCGCGTCGGCGCCGTCGGTCGCGGAGCTGCGCCGACGCGTCCTGCGGCTCGCGGGCCCGATCTGCGCCGCGCTCGTCGTCGGGGCGCTCGCGCAGCTCGTCGTCGCGGCGCTCCTCGGCCACATGGGCGACGACGCCCTGTACGTGCGCTCGCTGTTCATCCCCGTGACGTTCCTCGTCCTCGCCGTCCAGGAGGGTCTCGACGTCTCGACGCAGGTCGGGTTCGCGCGCCTTCGCGGCGCGCGCGGCCGGGACGCCGTGCCGTCGTCCGCGACGACGGCGCTCCTGGGGCGGTTCGTCGCCGCGGGCGGTGCGGTGCTCGGCGCCGTGGCGCTCCTCGTCGTCCTCGCCGCCCCGGCGCTCGCGACCGTGCTGTCCGTGCCGGGCCCGCTCGTCGCGGAGTTCGTGGCGTTCGCGCGCTGGACGGTGCTCGCGAGCGTCCTGTCCGTGCCGACGGCGGTGGCGGCCGCCGCGCTGCGCGGCTGGGGTCGCACGGGTGCGTCGGCGACCGTGGCGCTGCTCGTCGCGGGGCTCCAGGTGCTCGTCGTGTGGCTCGTCGGGCTGGTCGGCGGGTTCGGCGTCCTCGCCGTCCCGGCCGCGATCGCCGGGTCGACCCTCGTGGGCGCGGGCGTCGCGTGGGCCCTCCTCGTGCGCGCACGCCTCCTCCCGCCCCCGGGACGACGGAAGCGCGGCACCGCGCGACCGGGCGCGGCGGACCACCGGGGCGTCGACGTGCGCGCGCTCCTCCTCGGCGTCGGCCTGCCGGTCGGTCTGTCCTACCTCCTGCTCACCGTGACGAACCTCGTCATGGTGTGGGTGCTCGGGCCGTCGGGTACCGACGTCGTCGCCGGGTTCGGCGGCGCCGCGACGGTCCAGACGCTCGTCGTCGTGCCGGCCATCGGCCTCGCGGCCGCGGTGAGCATCGTCATGAACCAGCAGTGGGGCGCAGGTGCGCTCGGTCTCCTGCCGCGCACGTTCCGGGCCGGGACGGTCGTGGTCGCGGGGACGTACGTCGTCGTGGGCGCCCTCGTGCTCGCGGCGGCGCCCCTGCTCGCGGGGCAGCTCTCCGCCGACCCGGAGGTCGCCGCGCAGGCGGCGCTGTACCTGCGGGTCGTCGGGCCGTCGTACGCGGGCGTGGGCCTCGTGCTGTACCTCGTGACGCTGCTCGAACAGCTCGGGTACGGGCGCGTCGCCGTGACGCTCAACGTGCTCTACCACGCGGTGTCGCTCGGGGTCGGCGGGGCGCTCGCGCGGGCGGGCGGCGGGCCGACCGCGCTGTACGCGACGATCGCGGTGGCGAACGTCGTCGGGCTGGCCGTCCTGCTCCCCGTCGCGGTGCGTCTCGTGCGACGACGCGCAGGCGGCGGAAGAGCGCGGCAGGTCACGTCGTGACGGCCGGGGCGGCGGCGGTCGCGCGCGCCGGGGAGCCCGGGCCGGGACCGGTGACCGCCGCGCGGGGCGAGGTTTGCGACCCGGTGCTGAGCGCCGTCGTCATGCACCACCCGGCGCGGGGCGACGTGTCCGCCCTCGTGCGCGCGTGCGCGCCGCTGGACGTCCGCGTCGTCGAGGACCCCGACCCGGACGGTCCACCCAGCCCGCT
This sequence comes from Cellulosimicrobium sp. RS, assembly GCF_046159675.1. NCBI lineage: Bacteria > Bacillati > Actinomycetota > Actinomycetes > Micrococcales > Promicromonosporaceae > Cellulosimicrobium > Cellulosimicrobium sp. RS. The sequence goes on from NZ_JBJXVU010000002.1 coordinate 14,687, forward strand.
GCGCACCGCGAAGCGCGCCTGGGCCGCCGTCGCGCCCGGCGCGACGCACCACCTCGTGCTGCAGGACGACGTCACGCCCGTCGCGGGCTTCGCCGAGCTCGTCCGGCGGGCGGTGCGGGCCCGGCCGCGGCACGCCGTCGCGCTGTACTCGAACTGGAACAGCCCGCGCAACGCCTACCTCGTGCGCGCCGCCGCGGCGGCGGGCCAGGCCTGGGCGCCGCTCGGCCACGACGAGTGGGTGCCGACGCTCGGCCTCGTGCTCCCCGCCGACGGCGCCCGACGGCTCGCCGCGCACCTCGCGACCCTGCCCGACGACGCGCGCGACGACGACGAGGCCGTCGTGACGTTCTGCGCGCGCGAGCGGTACCCGGTCGTCGCGACGCTCCCGCACCTGCTCGAGCACGGCGACGGCCCCAGCCTCGCGGGCAACGACGCGCACGGCGCCCGGCACGCCACCGTCCCGGCGGGCGACGTCGTCGACCCGGACGCGTGGGACCGGCCCGGGCCGGAGCGCACGCCGGCGCGCGTCCCGGCGACCCTGCGGCCGGTCGCCGTCACGCTCGAACGGTCGCGCTGCACGCTGCGCGTGCTGCGGCCCGCGGCGGGCGAGCCGCTCGAGCACCCCTTCGGGTGGGCCTGGGACGCCTGGGCGGGGTGGCTCGGCGTCGACCCGGCGGTCGTCGCGCACGACGTCGCGGCGCTCGCCGCGGGCGTCTGCCCCCGGCTGGGGGGCGTCGCGCCCGCCGCGCTCGTCGAGCTCGGCGCGGCGTGCTGGCTGCTCGGGTCCGACGTCGCGCGGACCGCCTGGCCATCGCCTGCGGGCCCCGGGACGACGGCGCACCGGGCAGCCGCGGTGCGGACGTGGGTGCTCTCGGGGCTGGTCCCCGCCGACCGCCCCGAAGGCCGCGTCGACGAGCTCGTCGCGTTCGGTCTCGATGCGCTCGCCGCGGGCGCGGCCTGGGCGACCACGGTGCGGGACGCCGCCACGGCGGGCGGCGCGTCCCCGGCGGGGCACGCCCAGCCCGATCTGACCGCGCGCGACGACCGGTTCGACCCGGCCGCACGCGACGACCGTCGCGGCCCGACCGCTGGCGACGACCGGCTCGACCCGGCCGCTCGCGACGACAGCTCCGACATGGCCGCTCGCGACGACCGGCTCGACCCGGCCGCGCTCGACGCGGTGCGGGTCCTGGCCGAGCGGGACGCGGCCGTCGTCTGCCGCGCGGCCGGTCCCGCGGTGCCGGTGCGGGTCGTCGTGCACGGCTGCGCGTCGTGCGGCGCGCAGGCCGCGGACGCCGTCGCCGACCTCGCCGCGCACGGCGACCTCGACGGCGCGGCCGAGCACCTCGTGGCGGACGAACACGACGTCGTGGACGAGCAGGACGTCGTGGACGAGCACGGCGTAGCGGACGAGCACGGCGTAGCGGCGACCGCCGTCGGGTCGGACGAGACCGTGTCCTCCGCGGGCGACGGGCCGGGCCGCCCTCACCCGGCGCCTGGCGGCCCCGACCCCGTGCACGGCGACGGACGGACCCCGGACGCCCGGGCGACGGTGGAGGTCCTCGCGTGCGAGCGGCTGGAGGTGCGCGGTTTCCTCGGCCTCGTGCCGGGCGGACGGCACGTCTCGCGCGGGCTGTGGGCGGCACGCCGCGCGTCGGCCGCGGGCGGGGAGCGGCTCGACGCCGCCGACCTCCTCGTGGCGCTCGCGGACGAGGCGGCCGGCCTGCCCGTCGTGGCCCGCGCGGTGGGCGAGCCGCTCGGGCGCCCGAGCCGCGCGCCGCTCGGCCTCCAGCACGCGACCGGTGCCGCGCAGGAGTACGCCGACCGGTACGCCGCGGCGCGGTCCGCGCGCGCGGCGGAGCTGCTGTGAGCGGCGGCCCGGCGGGCGTGTGGCGGTGGCGCGGCGACGCGCTGCTGCTCGACCTCGACGGCACGCTCGTCGACTCGTCCGCCGCGATCGAGCGCCACACGCTCGCGTGGGCCGCCCGCCTCGGGCTCGACGGCGAGGCCGTCGTCGCCGCGTCGCACGGACGGCGCGACGTCGAGGTCGTCCGCCTCGTCGCGCCGGGTGCCGACGTCGCGCGCGAGGCCGCGTGGCTGCACCGCCTCTCGTGCGACGACACCGAGGGCGTCGTCGCCGTGCCGGGCGCGGCCGAGCTGCTCGCCGGTCTGGACCCGCGCACGTGGACCGTCGTGACGTCGGCGGCGCGCGAGGTCGCTCTCGCGCGCCTCACCGCGGCGGGGCTGCCGGTGCCGGGGCGCCTCGTGTGCTCGGAGGACGTGACGCGCGGGAAGCCCGACCCCGAGGGCTTCCGCGCCGGGGCCCGGCTGCTCGGCGTCGACCCGCGGCGGTGCCTCGTGCTGGAGGACTCGGCGGCGGGCGTCGCGGCGGGTCGCGGGGCGACGGCGGCCGTGCTCGCCGTCGGGCCCGAGCCCGTGCCGGGGGCGCACCACCGCGTGCCGGACCTGCGGCCGGTGGCGGCACGACCCCTGCGCGGCGGGCTTGAGGTCCTCGTACGGGCCGACCGCCCCGTGCGCGTCGCGAGCCTGGAGGTCGTGGCATGAGCGGAGCCCTCGACGTCGAGGCCTGGTACGTCGACACGACGGTCCCCGTGCTCGGTGGCGACACCCTGCTGGGCGCGGCGGAGCGGGCGCGGTCCCGGCGGTTCGCGGTCGCCGCCGACGCCTCCCGGTACGTGCACGCCCACGTCGCCGCCCGGGCGATCCTCGCGCGCCGCGCGGGCCTGGCACCCGCGGACGTCCGGTGGGAGGTGGGGCCGCACGGGAAGCCGGGGCCCGTCGTCGGGCAGCGGTGGAACCTCAGCCGGAGCGGGGGGCACGCGCTCGTCGCGCTCGCCGCCGACGACGTGGGCGTCGACGTGCAGGTGCGCGACCCCCGCGTGGACGTCGCCCGCGTCGCGGCGCGCTACCTCGGCCCCGCGGCCCGGACCGCGGGAGCCACCGACGACTGGCGTCGCCTCGCGCGCCTGGAGGCGTGCGCCAAGGCGGTCGGCGGGCGCCTGCTCGACGTGCTCGGCCTCGACGTCGCGGCCCCGGGGCTCGTGCGGGCCGACGACGGCGCGTGGCGCGGGCAGGAGTGGTGGGTGTCCGACGTGCCGGTCCCGGACGGAGCCGTCGCCGCGTGCGCGACGCCGGGCGCGCGCCCGCACGTGTGCCGCGTCCGGACCTGGCCGGGGGAGCAGCGCGACCGCCCGGTCCGCGTGCCGCGACCGGTCGCCGCAGGGGAGGGGGCCCGATGAGGGTCGTGCACCGGGTCGAGGTCCGCGGGAGCGCGGGCGAGGGGCCGGCCACGTGGGGGCAGACCGCCATCCGGCGGGCCCTGGCGGCGCTCGCGCCGCAGGACCACCAGTTCAACCTCGTGTGGGGCGGTCCGCTCGACCGACCGCTGCCCACCGCCGCGGCGGTGGAGGTGGTGCGCGCGCTCGTCGAGCGCCACGACTCCCTGCGGACGCGAATGCACGTGCGGGGCGACGCCTTCGTCCAGGAGCTCTGCGGTGTCGGGACGGTCGAGGTGGTCGAGGAGCGCGTCGACGACCTCGCCGCCGTCGCGGTGCGCGGCGCGCGCATGCGTCACGAGCTCTGGGGCCGGAGGTTCGACTACGCGACGGACCTGCCCGTGCGCGCCGGTCTCGTGACCGTCGACGGCGCGGTGCACCACACCGTGCTCGTCGTCGCGCACACGGCCCTCGACGGCTGGGGCCTGCCCGTGCTCGACGCCGACCTCACGGCCCTCGCCGCGGGGAGCGCCCCGCCGGAGCGGGCCGCGTGGACGCCGCTCGACGAGGCGGCCTGGCAGACGTCGCACGACGGCCGCCGGCACGACGCCGCCGCCCGAGCACGCACCCTGCGCACGATGCGGGCGGCGCCCGTCGTCGTCTTCCCGCGAGGGAGCGCCGACGGCGAGGGCCCGGACAGCGGGAGCGCCGTCCGCGAGGGCAGAGGAGACGAGGGCACGGAGGACGGAGGCGCGGGAGGCGCGGAGGCCGCCGCGCGGCCGCGCTACCGGCAGACCGTCCTGCGCTCGCTCCGCCTCGGGCCCGCCGCGGAGCGCGTGGCCGCCCGGTGGCGCACGAGCACGTCCGGCGTGCTGCTCGCGGCGTCGTGCCGGGCGCTGGCCGCCGCCGCGGGCCGCGGCGACCTCGCGCTCCAGGTCATGGTGAGCAACCGGTTCCGGCCGGCGCTCGCGGACGCCGTCGTGACGACGGCGATGGAGGGGCTGCTCCACGTCGACGGCCTCGACGCCCCGTTCGAGGAGGTCGGGCCGCGCGTCTGGCGGGCCGCGATGACGGCGTACCGCTCGGCGTACTACGACAAGGACCTGCTCCGACGCGAGGCCGCCGCCGACCCGACGACCGCGCACGACGAGACCTGCTGGTACAACGACCGGCGCGGCACCGGGCCCGACCGGACGCTGCGCGCACGACCCACGCGGTCGCGGCGGCTGGCGCGCGCCGACGCGTCCGACGAGCAGGGCGGCGTCACGCTCACGCTGCACCTCGTGGACGCGCCGGACGGCGGCGTCGACGTCGTGCTCACGGCGGACGCGGCGCGCCTCGACGACGCGACCGCGGCGTCCGTGGTGCGGGACGTCGAGCGCACGGTCCTGGCGGCGTCCCGGGCCCCGACCCCGCCGTCGCCTCGACGCGCCCCTCGGCCTGCCGCCCCGCGCGCCCCCTGACCGGGGCAGCGAGGGCTGCGCCCCGCGCGTCGGGCGGTGTGACGTCCGCAACGGGGTGCGGGTGAGACGGCGCCAGCGCGTGCGAGGAGTCCCGGACCCTGGGAGTGTTCACGTCCGCAAGGGAAACCGACATATCGGAGGAGTACTCATGGGTTGGATCGCGTACATCGTCCTCGGCCTCGTGGCCGGTCTCATCGCCCGTGCCGTCCTGCCGGGCAAGCAGACCGGTTCGGTGATCATCACGATCCTGCTGGGCATCCTGGGCGCGCTGCTCGGTGGGTGGCTCGGCTCGGTGTTCTTCGGGACCTCGCTGGGCGACCTGGGCGACTTCCGCACCTGGCTCCTCGCCATCCTGGGTTCGCTCATCACCCTCGGCGTGTACGGTGCGGTCACCCGGAACAACCGGGGCTGACCGTGCGCACGGCGCACCGTCGGTGACGTCGGGGACGGGAGCGTCGTGGGGAGCACTGGCACCGGGGGAGTCCGCGTCGAGGACGGCGGCCGTCGCTGGGTGATGTGGGGCCAGATCGACTTCGCGGTCACCCACGACGTCAAGGCACGGCTCGCCGCCACGATCGACGGCCGACCCAAGACGGTCGACCTCTCGGCCGTGACGTTCATGGACTCGTCGGGGCTGCACCTGCTCCTCATGAAGGTGACCGAGGAGTCGCGACCGCGACTCCTCGGCGTCCCGCCCCAGGTGCTCGAGATCCTGGAGTTCAGCCACGCCCTCGACCTCGTCGAGATCGTCGGCCCCGACGAGGTGCCCCCGCCCGACGAACCGGCCGGTGCGCTGGCCGGCTGACCGACGCCCGCGGCGCGCGACGTGCTATCCCAGCGCGTCGCGCGCCGCGCGTGCGACCGCCGTCGCGAGCCGGTCGAGCGAGGCGGAGTGCAGCCGCCACTGCTGCCAGTGCTGCGGCACCTCCGTCGCCCGCTCGTCGTCGAAGCCGACGAGGTGCCCGGCCCGCTCGGCCCGGGCGCTCTGCAGGTCGGGCAGCATCGCCCACCCCATGCCGAGCTCGACGGCCCGGCGGAACTCGTGCGACGCCGGGACGTAGTGGCGCGGCGGGTCGAGCGCGGTGCCCGCCTCCTCCGCCCGCAGCCGCAGGTAGCGCTCCTGGAGGTCGTCCTTGCGGTCGAACGCGAGGACGGGCGCCCGGGAGAGCGCGGCGGCCGTCGGGCCGTCGGGGAACCAGCGCTCGACGAACGCCGGGCTCGCGCACGGCCGGTAGCGCATCCGGCCCAGGAGGGTCGACCGGCAGCCCGGCACCGCGTCCGCCACCGACGTGACCGCGGCGACCGCCGTCCCGTCGCGCAGGAGACCGATCGAGTGCTCCTCGTCCTCGCGGAGCACCTCCAGCCGTGCCCACCGCGCCGCCTCGGCGAGCGCGGGCAGCGCCCACGTCGTCAGGGCGTCCCCGGAGACGACGAGCGTGATCTCGGGCAGCGGCGCCGGGTCGCCCGCGTCCTGCCCGTCCCGCCCGATGCCCAGCTCGGCGAGCACGTCCGCCTGCTGGAGCGCGAGGTGGCGTGCGTGCCGCACGAGCACCCGCCCGGGCGGGGTCAGCTCCGCGGGCTTGCCCCGCCGCACCAGCACCTGCCCGACGGCGGACTCCAGCGCACGCATGCGCTGGCTCACCGCCGACGGCGTGACGCCGAGCCGGCGCGCCGCGGCGTCGAACGTGCCGGTCGCGGCGATCGCCTCGAGCGCGCGGAGCTGGTCGGGCTGAAGGTCAACCATGAGCGCATCTTATGGTTCTGCAGAATCTATCGCTGTACTTCATCACCTCGCGTCCCTACCGTCGAGGGGTGCTGTCCTTCCTCGCGCCCCTCGCTGCCGGCCTCGCCGCCGGGCTGTCCCTCATCGTCGCGATCGGCGCGCAGAACGCGTTCGTGCTGCGCCAGGGGCTGCGGCGCGAGCACGTGCTGCCCGTCGTCCTCGTCTGCGCGGTCTCGGACCTCGTGCTCATCGCGGCCGGGACGGCCGGCCTCGGTGCGCTCGTGACGGGTGCGCCCGTGCTCCTCACCGTCGTGCGCTGGGGTGGCGCCGCGTTCCTCCTGACGCTCGCGGCGCTCGCCGCCCGGCGGGCGCTGCGCCCCGGAGGGCTCGACCCGGCGTCGGGCGCGGGGGCGACGTCGGCGCGGTCGGCCGTGGGCACGTCGCTCGCCCTCACGTGGCTCAACCCGCACGTGTACCTCGACACGGTCCTGCTGCTGGGGTCGCTCGCCGCGGGCTACGCCGCCGCGCACGCGGGCGGTGCGGGGGCCGGGGGCGCCGACACCGCCCGGTGGTTGTTCGGCACCGGGGCGATGGTGGCGAGCGTCGTCTGGTTCACCGCGCTCGGCTTCGGCGCGCGGCTGCTCGCGCCGGTCTTCGCCCGGCCCGGGGCGTGGCGCGTGCTCGACGGCGTGATCGCCGTCGTCATGGCGACGATCGGGGTGTCCCTGCTGCTGGGTGGCTGAGCGGCTGGGAGCAGTTCACCGCGCGGGTCACGCGGGGGGTGCGGGGCGGTGGGGCCGCGGGGTCAGGGCGTCGGGTCGAGCTGGTAGAACGTGCGGATGCGCTGCTGGGTCGCCGGGTCGATGCGGCGTCGAGGGCTCGTCGAGCCGCCGGCGTGCACCGCGATCCACGAGCGCAGGACCGTGGGCTGGACGTCGACGACGCGCGCGAACTCGTCCACGGTGGGCCACGCGGGCTGCGGCGTGCGGACGCGCGGGCCGCTCGCGGCGAGGTGCAGGTCGTCGCCCCAGGCCATGGCCTCGGCGGTCGACGGGAACCCGCCGATGCGGCCCGGCGTCGGGAACGGCTTCTCGAGGCACCACTCCGCGCCGCGCGCGACGATGCGGTAGACGCCCTCGGGCGCGCGCGCCTCGTACACGTCCGGTCCGGTGTTCCCCCAGTTCAGCCCCATGGGCCACATCTTCAGCGGAAAGCGCTGTCAGCGGAAGGGACCTTCGTCAACTTCACCCGCTCTCGCTACTGGACGCTTGTCCAGTTCACATCTAGCGTGAGGGGCAGCCGGTGCCGCATCTCTGCCCCCTGCTGGTGCGGCACCGGCAACCACCCCTCACCTCCGCGGCAGGCGCTCGACGTCCCGCCGGTAGAGCGCGGCGTGCTCCCGCAGGTCGTCGCGGCCCGTCGTCCGGGCACGCTCCTCGGTCCAGTCCGCGAGGTCGAGCAGGCGCTCGCGCATCGTGCGGAGCACCACGGCGGCCCCCGGCGCCGCGTCCGGCCCGTAGGCCTCCAGCAGGTGCGCCAGCCGTTCCTCGGGCCGGGCGTCCGCGGGAGCGGGCATGTCCTCGCACCACCCGCACATCCGGTAGGCCAGGTAGGCGAGGTCCCACGCGCGCGGCCCGGGCGCCGCCATGTCGACGTCGATGAACCCGACGACCCGCTCGCCGTCGTGCACCATGTTGTACGGCGCGACGTCGTTGAGGCACACGACCTCCGCGGGCTCGCGCACCGGCGAGCGCCACACGGCACCCGGGGGAGCGAAGCCGACCGAGGCGTCGTGCACCGTCCGCAGCATCCCCGCCGCCTGCTCGCGTGCCGCGGCCGTCCACACCCAGTCCGGGACCGGCCAGCCGCCCGTCTCGCCGGGGATCCAGCCGAGCACCTCGCGGCCCTGCTCGTCGAGCCCCAGCGGGGCGGGCACGAACGAGACGCCCTGGGCACGCACCCACGCCAGCAGCGCCTGGACGGTCGGGGTCCACGGGCCCGCCGAGCGCCGCACGGTGTCCCCGCGCCGCACGACGTCGTTCACGTTGCCGCCGGTGAGCTCCTGCTCCGTCGTGTCGTCCATGGCCCCGATCCTGCGCGGTGCGCGCAGCGTGGAACAGCGATTAACGGCCCGTCTCAGCACGCCCCACGCGCCGTCCCGAGGCCCGGAGCCCTCTACGATGCGGAGGTGAACGCGGACGCGAGCTGGTTTGACGAGGCGACGTCGGGCAGCGACGTCGGTCGCCTCGCCCGCGAGGTCGTGTGGGCGGACACCCCGCTGGGAGAGCCCGCGACCTGGCCGGTCGCCCTCCGCCACGCGGTGCGGCTGTGCTTCTCCACCCGGTTCCCCGCGATGATCGTGTGGGGCCCGGAGCTGACGCTCCTCTACAACGACGGGTACCGGGACCTCCTCGGCACCGACAAGCACCCGAGCGCGCTCGGCGCGCCGGTCCGTGCGGTGTGGCCGGAGATCTGGGACGACATCGAGCCGCTGTTCGACGTGGTGCTCACCGAGGGCCGGTCCACCTGGAGCGAGGACATGCCCCTCGTCATGAACCGCTCCGGCTTCGACGAGGAGACCTACTTCACCTTCTCCTACAGCCCCCTCGTCGACGACGACGGACGGATCGCCGGCGTCCTCGACATCGTGACGGAGACGACGCGCGAGGTCGTGAACCAGCGCCGTCTGCTCACGCTCGGGGAGTTGCACGCCGTCCTGCCGACGACGGCCGGCAGCCTGGCCGCGTTCGCCCGCCCGGTCGTCGAGGTGCTCGCCCGCAGCGCCGACGTCGCGCGCGTCGCGTTCTACGCCATCGACGGCCCGCGCCCGCGCGTGCTCCTCGAGGCGGGCGCCGCGGCCGACGGTACGGAGGCCGAGGCCGTCGGGCGCACGCTCATCACCGGACAGCGCGAGGTCGCGGCGGGCCGCGTCGTGAAGCCCCTGCGGGACGCGAGCCCGCGGGGCGCCGCGGGCGTGCTGGTCCTCCAGGCGGCGCCCGGGCGCCCGTGGGACGACGACTACGCGCGCTACCTGACGGGTCTCGCCACGACCATCGGTGCGGCGCTGCGCGACGCCGCGCGGATGCGGACGACCCTGGACGAGCTGCGCCGTCGGGCCGAGCGGTCGGAGGAGGAGACGGCGCGCGCCCGCGAGCTCGCGCTCGTGCTCCAGCAGGCCGTGCTCACCGAGCCGCCGCAGCCCGAGGACCTCGAGGTCGCAGTGCACTACCAGCCCGCGACCCACGACCGCGACATCGGCGGCGACTGGTACGACGCGTTCGTGGCGTCCGACGGCGTGACGACCCTCGTCATCGGGGACGTCGTCGGGCACGACCTCGGCGCCGCCGCGACGATGGGCCAGCTCCGCGGCCTGGTGCGCGCCATCGGCTACGACAGCGGCGCGACGCCGGCCCGCCTGCTCGAGCGCGTGGACGCCGCGATCGACGGCCTCGCCCTGGGGATCAACGCTGTCGCGACCGCGGTCGTCGCCCGCATCGAGCAGAGCGACGACGAGCGCTCCCGCGGCGTGCGCACCGTCCGCTGGTCCAGCGCGGGCCACCTGCCCCCGGTCGTCGTCCGCGCGGACGGCGCGGTCGAGGTGCTCACCGTGCGCAACGACCTCCCGCTCGGCCTGCGACCCGGCGCGGGCCGGCACGACCACACGGTCGAGCTCGGCACCGACGACACCCTCGTCCTGTACACGGACGGCCTCGTGGAGCGCCGCGGGCACAGCATCCGCGACGACGTCGCCGCGCTCGCCGACGCGCTGCGGGGCCTGGCGGGCGCGAGCCTGGACGACGTGGTGCGGACGGCGCTCTCCCAGGTCCTCCCCGGCGACGGGGAGGACGACGTCGCGCTCGTCGCGCTCCGTACCGGTCCGCAGGCGACGGTCGTGCGGCGCGACGTCCCTGGCACCCCGGTGGCCGTCTCGGCGTGAGCCCCGGCGAGCGCGGGCGTCAGGGCACGACGTCCACGAGCGCGGACGGCGGCGCAGCGCACCCGATCGTCGGGTCGACCTCGCACACGGTGGGGGCGTGCCGGAGACTCACCGAGACCTCGGCCTCGCCGGTCGGCGCGTCGTCAGGGACCGGGAACGTGCCCACCGCGTCGCCCTCGTCGTCGGGCTCGAGCACCCCGAGGGAGACGCTGTACCGGCCGGTGGCGGGATCGTCCGCGGGTCCCGCGACCGTGATCAGCACCTCGTAGCGCGCGCGGGCGGGCAGCTCGCGCTCGCACCCCGTGCTGCCGCTGCTTCCCGCCACCTCGACATGCAGGTCGTCGCCCGGAGCGACGCGCTGCGGCGTCACCAGCGGGTCGTCGGGCTGGCAGTACGCCGTCGGCTCGCCGGTCCCGAGAGCGCAGCCGGACGCCACGGCCACGACGACGGCCAGCCCGCAGAGCGCCCTGCGGGCGACCTGTCCATGACCCGGGCAGGACGCCGTCACGGTCGCGGGTCGACCCGGCGCCACGGCTTCTCGTCGCGCCGGGCGCCCGTCCCGGCGGCGCAGCGGCGGCAGACGGACGTGACGGCGTCGGCGTCCCGCCCGGTCGCGGGCTGGACGTCGGCCCACGTCACGTGGGGGAACCGCACGAGACCCTGGCGGCTGAGCTGCAGGCGGCACACCGTCGCGTTGGTGCCGCGCTCCCACGCGTGGACCTCGCCGGCGGGCATGCGGACGCCGTCCGGGTCGACCCACGTCCCCGTCGCAGCCACCGCGGCCCCTGAGACACGTCTCGGCATCGTCGTCACCTCCGGCTCCCATCCTCGGCCGGGCCGCGCGCGGTCGCAGCCCTGGCTGGCGGTGCGGTCAGGTGAGGTGGTCGAAGTCGCCGCGGACCCAGGCGGCGTGCCGCTGCGCGGAGCGGAGCACGACCGCCCGGGCGTCGGCGGGGATCACGCCCTCGAAGTTGTTGTAGAGCCGCTCGAACGGGCGCCGCGCCACGCGCTCGGCGACGCGCAGCACGACGGCCGCCGAGAGCGGGATGCGGTTCGGGTAGGACCGCATGAAGCTCACCGACGTGCGGTCGGGGTTGGCGAAGATCGTGTCGCCCGAGAGCAGCACGCCCCGACCGTCGGCGCCTGCGGCCCAGTGCACGACGGCGCTCCCGGGGAAGTGGCCGCCCGGCTGCGACAGCACGACGCCGGGCAGTACCTCGCGCTCGCCGGTCCACGTCTCGATGACCGGGTCGGGCCGCGCGACCCAGTGCGCGTCCGCCTCGGCGACGAGCACGGGGACGTCGCCGAGCGCACGGCTCCACTCGACCTGGACGCCGAACATGTGGGGGTGGCTCGCGGCGATCGCGACGACCGGGCCGAGCGCGCGCACCTGCTCGACGGCGGCGTCGTCCACGTAGCCCGGCGGGTCCCACAGCAGGGTGCCTGCCGGGGTGCGCACGATCTTGGCCTGCTGCCCGATGCCGACGGTCGGCTCGCTCGTCAGGCCGAACAGGTCGGGCTCGAGCTCCTCCAGCACGAGGCGCTCGCCCGCCGCGGCGAGCTCGGCGAGCGTGGTCCACGCCTGGCCCGTGGCGGGCACCCACTGGCGCTCGTCGGCGCAGATCGCGCACACCGCGGGGCGCTCGGCGTGCTCGACGGCGCACGTGCGGCAGATCCACCAGCCCGCGTCCGGGGTCGGGGTGGGCGAGGGCGCGGGCGTCGTCGTCATGGCACAGGTCTACCGTGCCCCGCCGACACGCGTCTCCTGACAGACTGTCGCCCCCATGATCTCCACGCTCCTCGTCGCGCACCCCTGGATGTCGCCGCTCGCGCTCGCGGCCCTCGTCGTCGTCGGCCCGTTCCTGGGTTCGTGGCTCGTCGGTCGCCGCCGCCTCACCGGCGCGCTGCTCACCCTGTCCCTCGTGCCGCTGCTCCTGCTGACGCTCGTCCCGGTCGACCGCGAGCTGTACGCCGTCTGCACGGTGGGGTGGGCCCTGCCGACGCCGGCCCGGGTCGAGCTGTTCGCGAACGTCGTGCTGTTCGTGCCGCCGGTCATGCTCGCGGCACTGCTGCTCCGCCGCCCGCTCGTCGCGCTGCTGGGCGGGGTCGTCGCGTCGGCGCTCGTCGAGGCGTTCCAGGCGCTCGTCCCGGCGCTGGGACGGTCGTGCGACACGAACGACTGGCTCTCCAACTCGATCGGCGCGCTCGTCGGCGCGGGGGTCGCCGTCGTCGCGCTGCGCCTCGCCGCCCGGCAGGCGCGCACGACGGACGACGACCGCGTGGCCGCGACCCGCGCGTCCTGACGGCGCGGCCGGGCGTCCGGTCGTCGGCTCCGCGGGCCGCGAAACCCGAGCGCGGACACGGTGTGGGAACGCTTCCACGGAGCGTGCTCCCCGGGTTAGCGTGGTGGTCCGGGCGCGTCGCCCGTCACCGCCGACACGACCCCGCCCAGGAGAACGCCATGCCGACCACCACGCTCGACGACGTCGCGGCCGCCGCGCGCGTCTCGCGGTCGACGGCGTCGCGCGTCGTGCGCGGGGCGGGCCGCGTGTCGGACGAGGCGCGCCGCGCCGTCCTCGCGGCGGTCGGCGAGCTGGGCTACGTGCCGCACCCGGGCGCGCGGGCGCTCGCGAGCGGGCGGGGCGAGCGCGTCGTGGTGGCGGTCGGGTCGCCGTCGGCGGACCTGCTCGCCGACCCCTACGTCGCGCGCGTCGTCGCGGCGGCGAGCCGCACCGCGGACACCCAGGGCGTCGGGGTCGCCCTGCGCTGGCTCGGCCGCGACCCGCGGGAGGAGCTGCGTCGCCTCGCGCGCGACCCCGGCGTGGGCGGCGTGCTGCTCGTCGACTACTCGGCGGACGTGCTCGCGAGCGTCCCGCGCGAGCTCGTCCCGCGCGTCGCGGCGATCGGCCCCGCGGACGGCCGCGTCCCCTCGTACGACGTCGATGCCGCCGCCGGGATCGCCGCGCTCGTCGAGCACGTGCTCGCGGACGGACGGCGCGACGTCGTCATGCTCACGGGACCGGGCTGGCTGCCCGGGTCGCGGCGTGCCGTCGAGGCGTACGAGAGCGTGGTCCGGGCGGCGGGGCGCCCGACGCGCGTCGTCGCGGCCGACCTCTCGTGGCTCGCCGGCGCGGAGGCCGCGCGCGAGGCGCGACTGCGCTGGCCCGGCGTCGACGCGCTCGTCGCGATGAGCGACACCCTCGCCGTGGGCGCGATGCGCGCGCTCGCGGAGGACGGCGTCCGCGTGCCCGACGACGTCGCCGTCACCGGGTTCGACGACCAGCCGTTCGCGGAGCAGGCCGGTCCCGGCCTGACGACCGCCACGCACCCGGTGGAGCGCATCGCGGCCGCCGCGACCGCGGCCCTGCTCGGGCGGCGGCACGACGACGAGCGGACGTTCCCGTCCGTCGTCGTGCGGCGCACGAGCGCCTGACCCGGCCGCCAGGACTGCGCTCGCCGGGAGGTGGCGCCTCAGGCGGGGAGGTCGTGCGCGAGCAGGTCCTCGCGCAGGTGCCGGGCGTACCCGCCGGGCGTGCGCCCGACGAGGCGCGCCGACGTCAGGACCTCGGCGGCCGCGTCGGCGACGACGCGCGCCCTCGCGGCCCGGGCGCGCTCCACGAGCCCCACGTCCTCGTGCTCCGCGACGGGCGCGAACCCGCCCGCGGCGTCGTGCGCCGTGAGGCGGATCCCCAGGTTCGCGCCGTGCACGTGCCCGTTGGCCGTGCCCGGCCGGTGCGTGGCGAGCCACGCGCGCGCCCGGTCCGGCGAGAGGGCGGCCAGCTCGGGGCGGACGGTGCCGACCACGACGTCCGCGCCGGCGTCCGCGAGGTCGAGCTGACGCGTCAGCCAGTGGTCGGGCACCGCGGAGTCCGCGTCGGTGCACGCGAGCCACGTGCGTGCCGCGGCGCCGTCCCGGCGTACCTGCAGGTCGGCGACGCCGGCGCGCACCCCCGCCCGACGAGCGCGCCCGACGTTGCCGTACGCGATCTCCACCACGCGCACGCCCGCGGCCCGGGCGACGCGCGCGCTCCCGTCCGTGCAGCCGTCGAGCACGACGACGACCGCGACCCGCACGTCCGGCCGGTCCCGCCCGACGACGGCCGTCGCCCGCCCGAGCGCCGCGAGGCAGCGCGGCAGCAGCTCCTCCTCGTCGCGGGCGGGGACGACCACGACGACGCGCTCGACGGCGCCCGCCGAACCGACCCCCGGGGCGCTCACAGCAGCCCCGTCGCGCGCGCGACCGAGACCGCCGGACGGCGGACGAGCACGTCGAGGACGAAGTCCTCCTCCACGTGGTGCGCGAGCCGGTCGAGCTCCGGGCGGGCGGCGAGGCGCGCGTGCACCTCGTCGCCGCCGAGCGGGTACTCGACGACGTCGTGCCGCCAGTGGCACGCGACGAGCACGCCGTCGTCGGCGAGCGACGCCGTCGCCCGGTCCAGCGCGCGGTCGAGGTCGTCGCGACCGTAGTAGTAGAGGACCTCCGAGAGCACGACGAGGTCGAACGTGCCGTCGGGCCACTCGTCCGGGGTGTCGAGACGCAGCAGCTCGACCTCCGGCCCGAGGCGGCGCCGCGCCTGCGCCAGCGGAGCCTCGGCGACGTCCACGCCGACCACGCGGTCGCAGCGCGCGGCGAGCTCGGCCGTGAGCACGCCCGTCGAGCACCCGAGCTCGAGCGCGGCCCGGAACCGCCGCCGGGGAAGGCTCGCCAGGAGGACGGCCCGCTTGCGCTGCTCGTACCAGCGCGTCTCGAACCCCCACGGGTCGCGTCGGCCCGCGTAGAAGCGCTCGAAGAACCCCGCGCCGAGGCTCGCGCCCGGGTCCGCGGGCTCCTTCGCGACCCGGCGGCCCGACGCGTCGACGAGCACCTCGACGCCACGGTCCGCGTGCCGGAGCATCTCCGGGCCGAGCGTCGCCTCGTCGCCGGGCGCCGTGGACAGCGGCTCGACCTGCGTCACGTGGGCGGCGAGGGCGCGCCGCTTGGCCTCCCTGGCCTCCGCGCCCAGCGGCAGCGCGCGCAGGGTCGGCCACGGCACCGCGTCGTCGCCCGGGTCCGCCCAGTGCCACAGCCACACGGGGTACTCCAGGAGGCGCAGGCCGAGGCGGTCGGCGACCTCCGCCGCCACCTCGCCCGCGATCCGGTGGTCGCGGTGCCCGTCGCCGCGCCACGGCGCGCACAGCACCACCGACGACGGCGGCACGCCCCCGCCGCCCGGCCCGGCGAGCACGGCGTCCAGCACGTCACCGAGCACCCGGGCGAGGTCCTCGCGGTGCTCGCGCAGACCGCCGTCGGGCAGGCCGGGCAGCACGAGCCGGGCCGCAGGGGCCAGGACGCCCACCGCCTCGGCCACCTCCGCGCGGCGGACGGCGCGGAGCCGCTCGGGCGAGACCGTCGCGGAGCCCGCGTGCGACGCCTCGCCGTCCGACGCGACCACCACGGTGACCGCGGCGCCGCGACCGGCCAGCTCGTGCACGAGCCCCGCCGCGCCGAAGGACTCGTCGTCGGGGTGCGCGGCGAGCACCACGAGGTGCGCGACCTCGCCCACGTCGAGGCGCGGGACGTCCAGGATCCCGGCGCGCACCCACGCGTCCTCCGACGTGCCGGGCTCGCGGTGGTCGAACGTCACCACGCCGTCGTCCCGTGCGCGAGGAGGGCGCGGCCGAGCGACGCGTCGTCGCGCTCCGCGTGGTGCTGGCGCACGTACAGGCCGAGGTCCGCGACGCGTCGCGCGAACCGCTCGTCCGTGGTCAGCGGACCCGGGCCGAGCGCGTGGGCGCAGCGGCGCTGCACCTCCTCGACGACCTCCGCGACGACCCCGCGGACGCGCCGCGCCAGCAGGGAGGCGTCGGGACCGTCCACGCCCGCGTCGACGGCGCTCGCGGCCTCCGCGAGGACTGCCCGGCCGGCGGCGAGCGCGCGGTCCGTCGCACCGAGGTGCGCGAGCGCGAGCTGGTCCGGCTCGCGCGCGGCGAGCGCGTCGCGCTGCGTCCGCGCCAGCCCGACGGCGCCACCCCACCAGCACGCCGCGACGCCGATGCCGCCCCACGCGAACCCCGGCCGCTCCAGGTACCAGCCGGGCGCCCCGACCGGCACGGCCGGGACGTCGTCGAACCGGACCGCGGCGCTCACGACCTGGGCGAGCCCGCGCGCGACCCACGGGCCGTCGGCGGGGACGACGCCCGGCGACCGCAGCCCGACCGCGAACAGCCGCCGACCGGCGTCGGTCCACGCGGTGACGAGCGCGTGCGAGAGGTCCGCGGCGAGGGAGCACCACGGCTTCGTGCCCGACAGCACCCACGCGCCGTCGCGCTCGTGCGCCTCCAGCCGGACCCCGGGACCCTCCGCCGCGTACACGCCCCAGGTGCTGTCCGGACCCGCCCCGACGGCGTCGAGCGCCACGGGGACCGGGACCTGCCCGAGGATCGCGAGGGCGTCGAGGTGCGGCTCGACGACGCGCGCGGCGCCCACGTCCGTCGCGGCGAGCGAGGCGAGCGCCCCCCAGAGCTCGGCGGTCCGCCCGTCGCCGGGGAACGGTGCCCGGGCTCCGATCGTGCGCGCGTGGTCGAGGAGGGCCGCGACGTCGGTCCCGGCCGCGTCGATCGCGGCGAGCTCGTCGGGCCCGACGAGCGCGGGCCGGTCGGCGAGCGGGGTCGACGGCGGGCCCAGGTACAGCGGGACGAGGCCGGGGATGGTGGGTCGAGCGAGGTCGGGCATGTCGCGGCTCCGGGGGATCGAGTTCGGGCCTCGTCTCGACCCGCCACGACCGTAACCGCGGGGGCGCCGCCGGGCGCGTCGAGCCCGGCGGCGCCCCCGCGGTCAGTCGCGGCGCGGCGTCGTGCCCGGGCCGGTGCCCTCGTCGTCCGCGCTCGTGCGCCCGGTCCCGGGGGAGTCGGTGTCGGTGTCGCTGTCGGTGTCCGTCGACCGGCCGTTCGACTCGCGGAGGGCGCGCGCCTGCTCGACGGCCTCCTCGCGCTTGGCGGCCTTCTTGTCGCTCGCGCGCGTGTCGCGCGGCGGGAGCTGGATGCGCTCCTCCGCGGGCATGCCGCTCTGCAGCTCGCGGCTGCGCTCGACCTCCGCGTCGAGCTCGGCGCCGAGCAGGAGCGCGAGGTTCGTCAGCCAGAGCCACAGGAGGAAGATGATGACGCCCGCGAGGGTGCCGTAGGTCGCGCCGTAGTTGCTCAGCCCGCTGCCGAGGTAGAGGCCGAACGCCGCCGAGGCGACGACCCAGACGAGGATCGCCAGGATCGCGCCCGGGCTGACCCAGCGGAACTTCGGCTGCTTGATGTTCGGCGTGAGGTGGTAGAGCAGCGCGACGAGGACGACGACGAGCAGGAGCGCGACCGGCCACTTCGCGACCTGCCAGACGGCGATCGCGGTGTCCCCGAGGCCGACGAGCTCGCCCACCTGGCGCGCGATCGGCCCGGACAGGACGAGGCTCCCCACGACCAGACCCGCGAGCAGCACGGTGATGACGGTGACACCCAGCATCACGGGGCGCAGCTTCCAGATCGGGCGCCCCTCCTCGATCTCGTAGATGCGGTTCATCGACCGCGAGAACGCGCCCACGTAGCCGGACGCCGACCACAGGGCCAGCACGACACCGATGACGAGCGCGAACCCGGCCTTGTCGGTGTTGGCGGCGTTCTCGACGAGCGGCTTGATCATGTCGAGCGTGGTCTGCGGCACGACGCCCTCGACGCTCTTGAGCACCGACTCGACGGCCTTCTCGCCGTCGCCGACGAGCCCGAGGATCGACACGAGCGCCAGCAGCGCGGGCGCCGACGCCAGCACCGCGTAGTACGTCAGCGCGGCGGCGAGGTCGGTGCACTGGTCGTCCATGAACTCGCGCACCGCGCCCTTGACGGCGAAGCCCCACGACGGCTTGCGCAGGTCCGTGGGGGAGTCGGGCTTGTGGTCGGCGTCGGGGGCGGGCCGCGACTCCTCGTCCCGTGCGGTGCCGGACGCGTGGCGTCCGCTGCTGTCGGTCATGGCGGCCTCCTCGGTGGGCGTCGCCTCGGCGCACGACGCTCGCGTCGGTGGACGGCCTCACGGCGCGTCCCGGACGAGCACCACGCTCCGTGCGCCGGGCTCCACCCGCAAGCGGAGGGGCCTGGGGCCGGCGGCTACTCGAGCCCGAGGTCCTGCTGCGCGGCGTGCAGGGCGTCGGCGGACGCGCGGAGCTGGCGCTCCTCGGCCGCCGACATCGTGAGGTCGAGGACCTGCTGGACGCCGCCGGAGCTGATGACGCTCGGTACGGAGAACGCCACGCCGCCGATGCCGCGGTAGTCGTCGTGCACGGTGCCGACGGGCAGCACGGCGTGCTGGTCGCTGACGACCGCCTCGACGATCCGGGCCCCCGCGAGCCCGATCGCGTAGTTCGTCGCGCCCTTGCCCTCGATCACCCGGTACGCGGCCTGGCGCACCTGCTCGGTGATCTCGTCGAGCTCGCCGTGCGTGAAGTGGTGGCCGTCGGGCGAGACCCAGTCGAGGATCGGCACCGGCCCGATGCGCGCCTGCGACCACAGCGCGAACCCGGTGTCCCCGTGCTCGCCCACGATGTCCGCGTGCACGCTCGTCGCCGCGACCCGAGCCTTGTCGGCGATGAGGCGGCGCAGCCGGGAGGTGTCGAGCACGGTGCCCGAGGAGAACACGCGCGACGTCGGCAGGCCGCTGATCTGCTGTGCCGCGACGGTCAGCACGTCGCACGGGTTGGTGACGATGCAGTAGACGGCGTCCGGCGCGTGCTCGAGGAGCTGCGGCAGCAGCGTCTCGAGGATGCGGACGTTCGTGCCCGCGAGGTCCAGGCGGCTCTGGCCCGGGTCCTGCTTCGCACCGGCGGTGATGACGACGACGTGCGACCCCTCCGCGACCGACGGGTCCGCGCCACCGACGACCTGGCTCGCCCCCGTGAACTGCGTGCCGTGCGCGAGGTCGAGCACCTCGGCCTCGACCTTCGCGCGGTTGATGTCGTAGAGCGCCACCGTCCGTGCGGAGCCGCGGATCAGCGCGGCGTACGCCAGGCTGGTCCCCACGCTCCCGGCGCCCACCACCGTGACCTTCGAGCTCTCGACGCGTGTCATGGGCACCACGCTACGCAGACGGCGCCGCCGCGGCTCGTGCGCGGCGTCCGGGGGCGGTGCCGGAGGGCCTGGGGCATCATCGGCAGTGCTCCTCGGCCCGCCCGGGGAGGCCCGACCGCCAGGCCGGGCAGGGTGCGAGGCGAGGACGGTCATGAGAGCTCTGCGGTCCCGGGTCGCGGCGGTCGCCGCGGCGGGTGTGGTGCTGGTGTCGGTCGGGGCCTGCTCGGCGGACGAGCCGAGCTTCTGCGACGCCGCCCGGTCGTACGAAGCGACCGTCAGGGCCAGCACGGAGTCGCTCACGCGCGACGAGGCCGCGGACGCGTTCGCGCAGGACGCGGAGGCGATGCGCGAGGTCACCGCGCCCGACGCGCTCAGCACGGACTGGGACCGCGTGACGACGACGGCCTCGGACGTGGCGGACGCCCTGGCCGACGGCGACGACGGGACCGAGCTCCTGCTCGACGACGACTACCAGGCCTCGTTCAGCGCGGTCACCGAGCACGTCAAGAACAGCTGTAGCTGAGACGGCTCGCGCGCGAAGGCCGGGAAGGGCGGTCGTGGCTCTGGGATGACGCCAACGAGCGCCGCAGAGTCCGGGAGCGACGAGCCTCGACCGGCCCAGGGGATAGCAGCAGAGGCGTCGTCGTGCCGTACCCCTGTCGCTCGGGGGAGCGGCGCGCGCACCGGTGAGGTCCTGCCCGAGAAGGCGCTCGACACCCCCACCACGCCGTAGGCCGACACCCGCGCGCCGATCCGTCCGAGACGACACCCGGCCTCTGCCAGACTCCTCAGGCATGGACGACGGACGAGCCTGGACGTGGGGCTTTCGCGCTGCGCGCCCGGCCGTCGAGCTGTTCGCGATCGCGACCGTCCTGCTCTGCGTCGCCTGGCTGGCTGATTCGCCGGCGGCAGGGCACGCGGACGACGCTCGGGCCCCACGGGTGGGCCGTCGACGGCCGGTCCGTGCTCGGAGGTGATCAGAGCGTCCAGCCCACCCGGGCTTCCATCGGGCCGCCGCACGCTTCCGACCCTCCGACGCGGACCCAGTCGACGGACTTCTCGGTCTCGGCGAGGACTGCTCCGGTCTCGTCGAGGGCGCGCAGCCCGACCGGGTTGGTCCGCGAGAAGACCGTGAAGGACCAGGTGTCACCCTCCCGTGAGGTCGCGATGGCCGGCTCCTGCGCGTCGGGACCTGTCGGCAGCGGTGGTTGCCACCCGGCGTCTCCGCCATCGCGCACCTGAAGATGGTGCACCTCCTCGGTGTCGCCGGTCAGCACCACCTCGAGGAGATCGGCGTACGCGATCGCGGGGCAGACCTCGGCGCCGCCGGAGAGCCGCGAGACGAGGAGCGCCACGACGACCAGCGCCCCGACGACCACGAGGCTCGTCCCCGCCCAGACGGGCAGGCGCACGCGCCGAGGTCTCGTCGGCCGGTGCGCCCGGTCGACGTCCTGCTCCTCCATGAGTGCCCCCCTCGTCGCGGGACCGGTCCCGGTACCGTGCACGTCGCGGAGGACGACCCTGGCCGCGCGCGACATCGAGGACCATCATGGCCGATCCGCCGCCCGGTCAGGCGGTGCGCACCCGTCCCCGCAGGTCCGCGTCTCCTCGCGGAGCCGGGTGTGGCGGCGTGGACCCCACCCGGTTCGCCCGCCGCGGGTGATGCCGCGCCTCGCTCGTCGTCCGTACGGTCGAGCCGATGCCCTCCGCCGCGCCGTCCTGCTGCGCGCCGGTCGGCGACGACGTCGCACCCGCCCACCGCACCTCGGCAGGTCCGCACCCGAGGCGGGCCACGGCGTCGGTCCGCACGGCCCAGGACAGACGGGAGAGAGTGGATGAGCACCGAGCCCCGCCGGACGGTCGTCGGACCGCCCCTGCCCACGGAGCGGTCGTTGCCGTTCCCGCCCCGCCGCTCCGGCAGCGTCGCGGGCCGGACGATCCAGGAGTCGACGTACTCCCCTCGCCCGCCGGAACGCCACCTGCCCCCGGGCACGCCGAACGTCGTCGTGATCCTCATCGACGACGCGGGGCCCGCGCTCCCGACGACGCTCGGGGGCGCCGTCCGCACCCCGACGCTCGACCGGGTGCGCGCGAACGGCATCGGGTACAACCGCTTCCACACGACCGCGATGTGCTCGCCGACGCGCGCGTCCCTGCTCACCGGGCGCAACCACCACCGCGTGGGCAACGGCCAGATCGCGGAGCTCGCGAACGACTGGGACGGCTACTCGGGGCACATCCCGAAGAGCAGCGCGACGATCGCGGAGGTGCTGCGCCAGTACGGGTACGCGACCGGCGCGTGGGGCAAGTGGCACAACACCCCGGCGGAGGAGACGACGACGGCCGGCCCGTTCGACCGCTGGCCCACCGGGTACGGGTTCGAGTACTTCTACGGCTTCCTCGCGGGCGAGGCGTCGCAGTACGAGCCGCACCTCGTGCGCAACACGACCCCGACCCTGCCGCCGAGGACCCCGGAGGAGGGCTACCACCTCAGCGAGGACATCGCCGACGACGCCATGCGGTGGCTGCGCGACCACAAGGCGAACGCGCCGGACAAGCCGTTCTTCGTCTACTGGGCCACCGGCGCGCTGCACGGGCCGCACCACGTCATGAAGGAGTGGGCGGAGAGGTACGCCGGCGCGTTCGACGACGGGTGGGACGCCTACCGGGAGCGGGCCCTCGCGGGCGCGAAGGCGGCGGGCTGGGTGCCCGACGACGCGGAGCTCACCCCGCGCCCGGAGAGCCTCGCCGGCTGGGACGACATCCCCGACGACCAGAAGGCGTTCCAGGCACGGCTCATGGAGGTCGCCGCGGGGTTCGGCGAGCACGCGGACGTCCAGGCCGGGCGCCTGCTCGACGAGGTGGAGCGGCTCGGCTACGCGGACGACACGATCGTCGTCTACATCTGGGGCGACAACGGCTCGTCGGGGGAGGGGCAGAACGGGACGATCAGCGAGCTGCTCGCCCAGAACGGCATCCCCTCGACGGTCGAGCAGCACATCGCCGCCCTGGAGGAGCTCGGGGGCCTCGACGCGCTCGGCACCCCCGCGACGGACAACCAGTACCACGCCGCGTGGGCGTGGGCCGGGTCGTCGCCGTACCAGGGCATGAAGCTGCTCGCGTCCCACCTCGGCGGCACGCGGAACCCGATGTTCGTGAGCTGGCCCGGGCACATCGAGCCCGACCCCGTGCCGCGTACCCAGTTCCACCACGTCGTGGACCTGGTGCCGACGATCTACGAGATCCTCGGCATCTCCCACCCGGAGACGGTGAACGGCGTCCCGCAGGACCCGATCGACGGGACGAGCCTCGCGTACTCGATCGACGACGCCGGGGCCGAGGGCCGCCGTCGGACGCAGTACTTCGAGATCATGGGCAGCCGGTCGATCTACTCCGACGGCTGGATGGCGTCGGCGACCGGCCCACGCCTGCCGTGGGTCCAGGGGATGCCGGCCGGGATCCAGACGTGGACCCCGGACCAGGACCGGTGGGAGCTCTACCACCTCGACGAGGACTGGAGCCAGGCGCACGACCTCGCCGCAGATCACCCCGAGAAGCTCGCCGAGCTCAAGGAGCTCTTCGCGATCGAGGCGGCGCGCAACGACGCGCTCCCGGTGGGCGGCGGTCTGTGGGTGCCGGTCATGCACCCGGAGGACCGGATCAGCCCCCCGTACACCGCGTGGGACCTCTCGGGGGACACCGTGCGCATCCCGGAGTTCTGCGCGCCGGCGCTGGGCAACCGCCCGAACCGGGTCGAGATCCGGCTCTCCGTCCCCGACGCCGCGAACGGCGTGCTCTACAAGCTCGGGGGCGCGGGCGGCGGGCTGACCTGCTTCCTGCTCGACGGCGTCCTCACCTACGAGTACAACCTCTTCCTCGTCCAGCGGACCGTGGTGCGGTCGGGCGCGCCGCTCGCCGCGGGCGACCACACGGTCGAGATCGTCACGACGTACGCCGAGCCGCGGCCGGCCGGGCCGCTCGACGTCGTGCTGCGGCTCGACGGCGAGGAGGTCGGGTCCGGCACGGTGCCCGTGAGCGCGCCGCTGCTGTTCTCCGCGAACGACTGCCTCGACGTCGGGCGCGCGTACGGGGGCGCGGTGTCGCGCGCGTACGCAGACCGGATGCCGTTCGCACTCGACGGGCGCATCGACGGCGTGCACGTCGCGTACCTGTGACGCGACTTCACACTTCCCGGGTGAGGACGCGGGCGCGTCAGGGAGCGAGCCTGGGGGTCGAGCCCGTGCGCCGCGCGGGACGGACGCGGGGAGGACGCGACGATGACGCAGGAACTCAGCGACGGGCCCGGTGACGGGCTCGACGACCTTCGGGAGAGCGGGCCCGTCGACTTCCTCGTCGTCGAGCTCCCCACCGACCGCGCGACGGGCGACGCCGCGTTCCCCTACCTCGTCGACCTCGTGGACCGCGGCATCATCCGCGTGCTCGACCTGGTGGTCGTGCGCCGCGAGGACGACGGCGGCGTGACGGCCGTCGGGCTCGAGGAGCTCGACGACGGGTCGACGGAGCTCGCGGTGTTCGAGGGCGCGCGGTCGGGGCTGCTCGACGACGACGACCTCGCGCAGGCGGTGGACGCCGTCGAGCCCGGCATGACGGCCGTCGTGCTGGTGTACGAGAACGTGTGGGCGGCGCCCTTCGCGACCGCGCTGCGCCGCAACGGTGCCCAGCTCGTCGCGAGCGGGCGCATCCCGGTCCAGGCGCTCATCGCGTCGCTGGACGCCACCGAGCCGGTCGGCTGACCGGCGCCAGGAAGGAGACCACCGTGCCAGGACTGCTCCGCGGCGTCGCCCGCACCGCCGTCGTCGCCGGGACGGCGACCGCCGTCTCGAACCGTGTCTCGCGCCGCCAGGCGGGCCGCTGGGCCGCGCAGGAGGAGCCGCAGTACGCGGCCCCGCCGCAGCAGCCGCAGTACGCGGCGCCGCCACCGCAGTACGCCGCGCCGGCACCTGCCCCGGCGGCCACGGACGCGCGCATCGAGCAGCTCACGCAGCTCGCCGCGCTCCGCGACCAGGGCGTGCTCACCCCGGCAGAGTTCGAGGCCCAGAAGGCCCGCATCCTCGCCTGACACGGCCGGTCCGCCGTCGCGCGGGCCGGCCCGGCACGGCGGAAGGACGAGCATGACCCGGACCCGCACCGCCGACCCGGGGCGCCGCCTGCGGCGCGAGGCGTGGGGGTTCGCGGCGGGGTCGCTGTGCTTCCTCGTCGGCGCGCTCCCGCCGTACGCGGGCGCGGTGGGCGCCGTGGCGACCGGGGTGACGTTCGTCGTCGGCTCGGTCTTCTTCACGGCCGCGGCGTTCGTCCAGCTCGGCCTGAGCGGGCGCCGCCCGCCCCGCACGGGCACGCCGCCCGCCGACCGCTGGGACTGGTGGTCCGCGGCCGTGCAGCTCGTCGGGACGCTGTGCTTCAACGTGAGCACGACGGCGGCCCTCGTCGCGGCCGCGAAGGCCCCGACCGCGCTGTGGGTGGGGTGGCGGCCCGACGCCTACGGGTCGGTCGCGTTCCTCGTGTCGTCGGCGCTCGCGGTCCTCGCGACGCGCGACCGGGGCCACCTGTGGGACACCGACGCGCGCACGTGGCACGGCACGTGGCTGAACATGATCGGCTCCGTCGCCTTCGCGGCGTCCGCCGTCGGGGCGTACGTCGACCCGTCCACGGGCACGTACCTGAGCGCGTGGTGGGACGACGCCGGGACGCTCCTCGGCGCCGTCTGCTTCCTCGCCGCCGCGCTGCTCTCGCGCCGGTCGGCCGGTGTCCCCGCCCGCACCGACGCAGTCCCGGCCGGGTGACGCCCCCGCGTCGCCCGGCCGGGCGCTCCCGGGGTCAGGAGCAGTCGGCCGCCGCGTAGTCGGCGTCCACGGCCGCTGCGGCCGTCCCGGCGCTCGCGCTCCCGGCGTCGACCGACGCCGCGCGGACCGCGAACGACTGGTACGCCGCCCGGCCCGGCTGGACGCCCGCCACCGTGCGCTCGCCGTACGGCGTGCGCAGGGTGACGTCGGTGGGCTCGTCGCCGGTGTTGCGCGCCGTGACCGCGACGTACGCGCCGCCGGCGAGGCAGCGGCTCGTCGCCTGGACCGCGAGCGCGGCCGGGGCGGCGGCGAGCTCGACCGTCGGACCGTCGAGCTCGACGACCGTCACGCTCGACCCGGAGGTCGAGGTCCACGTCGTGGCGGGCGTGAACGACCCGCGGTCGAGGTCGGCCTGCGTGACGACGTGGTGCGCGAACGTGCACGTGTACGACCCCTCGGCCGGGAGGTTCCGGTACCGGCAGTTCTGCGCGGCGTTCGCGGGGTCGAGCCCGGCGAGGTTGCCCGTGGGCACCACCTGGGTCGCGGCCGTCGAGAGGTTGCGCACGTCGAACGTGAAGCTCAGGCGGTCGCCCACGGCGTACGACGGCTGGGGGTTCGCGTGCGTCCCGCGCACGCTGATGTTCCCGGGCGCGCCGAAGTACACGCCGGGACCCTCGTGCTCCACGGTGGTGACGGTCGTGCCGGACGTCGACGTCCACGTGGTGCGCGGGGCGAAGAAGCCCGCGTCGAGGTCGGCCTGCGTGATCGTGTGCCGGGCGGACGTGCACGTGTACGCCGCGCGCGCCCCGAGGTTGCGGTAGCGGCAGTTCGGCGCGCCCTGCGCGGGGTCGAACCGGTCGAGGTCACCCGTCGGCGAGACGGTCGTCACGGCGTCGGACAGGTTGGTCACCGTGAACGAGTAGGTGGCGACGTCGCCGACCTTCCAGCCGCCGGCCGGGGTCGCGCTCGTGACGCTCGCCGCGGTGACCTCGACCTCGCCCGGCGTGCTGCTCGGGGCCGCGAGGAGCCAGTCGTGGTCGAGCTTGGCGAACCGGATGCCGCCCCCGCCACCGCCGGGCTCGTAGAGCAGGCCGACGGTCCCGTCCGCGAGCGTGGCGAGCGTCGAGTACGCCATGCCGCCCGGCTGGAAGACGCGCGCGACGGGCCACGTCTCGCCGTCGTCGTAGCTGACGCGGACGGTGCCGTTGACGCGCCCGGTCTGCGACGCGGCGTTCGAGAAGAGGAGCACCTTCGCCTCGGCCGACCCCTGCGGCGCGTTCGGGTAGGCGCGCACGATCGACGCGTTGTTGGTCGGGTCGGGCAGCTCGGTGTCGAGGGTGACCGGCCCGTACGTCACGCCGCCGTCGGTCGAGTACGCGACCTTGCGGTACTTCGACCCGGCGGAGTCGCGCGAGTTGAGCATGACGCGCCCGTCCGAGAGCTCGACGGTCTTGTTCTCGTCCATGCCCGTGCCGACGGGCTGCCCGACCTGCCAGGTCGCGCCGTGGTCGTCGGAGTAGACGGACACGGCCTGGAACTGGCCGGAGCCGTTGATGATCGTGTACTGCTGCACGAGCCGGCCCGCGTGGGGGCCGTACCGGAGCTGGATGCCCTGGCCCGACGCGGCGAAGCGCGAGCGCCACCCGAGGTCCGCGGTGACGTCGGCGGTGATGGTGCGGTGGGTCCACGTGCGGCCGTCGTCCGTGGAGGCGGAGACGTTGGCGTGGATGACGTCGCGCGCGGTCGGGTCGACGCCCGGCCGGGAGCCGCCGAAGCCCTGGTCGTAGGACTTCACGTGGAAGTTGAAGATCGTCCCCGTCTCCCGGTCGACGACGTAGCTCGGGTCGGAGTAGCCCTCGATCGGCGCGGTGGTCTTCCCGGCGGCGACGACCTCCTGCGGCCCCCACGTGACGCCGTCGTCGGTGGAGCGGCGCTGGAGGATCGAGTTCGGCCCGGGGGAGTCGGCCGCGGTGGGGCGGCCGTCGTACGAGGCGAGGACGTCGCCGTTCGGCGCCACGGTGAGCGCGGGGATGCGGTAGTTGGGGAAGCCGCCCTGGCCGTTCGTCGCGAGCTGCTGCTCGGTGTACGAGCCCGGTCCGCCGGTGGCGGGCGCGAGGTCGAAGTCCGGGGCGAGGGTCGTGTGGTGGGCCGACGCCGTCGTGACGGGGGCGACGACGCCGCCCACCGCGAGCGCGAGCGCCGCGGCGACGGTCACCGCGCGGTGCGCGGGTCTGCGGAGGTGTCCGATCATGCCGTTCCTTCCGGTCGGTGCTCGGCGCGGGCGGACGGTCACGGGGGAACGCGGCGACGCTGCCGAGAACGCTTGAACAGATGATGTCAGATGTCTGACGTCAGGAAGGTAGCCCGGCGGGTCGGCAGGGGTCAAGGGCGGCACACGGACAGCACGACGCCCGCCGGCCGCGCGGGGTGCGCGGCCGACGGGCGTCGGTGCGGGTCGGAGCTCTCCGGCGGCTCAGCCGCGGCGGGTCCGGCGGGACGCGATCACGACGGCGGTGCCCGCGGCGGCGAGCACCGCGGCGATCCCGGCGTACAGGGCGGCGCTCACGCCGGTCTCCGCGAGGCCCGGGTTCGCCGCGGAGGCGCTGACCGCGCTCGAGACCGGGACGACGCCGGCCGGGTCGCCCAGCCCGGGCGGGTTCGTCGCGCAGTCGGGGGACGCCGGCGGGTAGACGGTCGTCACGACGACGTGGGGGTTGACCTCGAAGCGGACGTCGACGGAGGGGCGCACCCAGTCGTACTCGTCGCCCTCGACCCACCGGCCGTCCTCGAGGCGCCAGCCGGGCCAGTCGACCCCGCGGCCGGAGTCGTCGACGACCGCGCCGGGCCACAGGAGGCGGCCCGAGAGCGGGAGCCCGCTCTGCACGACGCTCTCGCCGTCGGGGTTGATCCACGTGACCGTCGCGGTGTCGTGGTCCGTGCCCTCCACCTCGATCGCGTAGTCGAGGTACGCGGCGTCGCTCTCGCACACGGGCGCGAGGGTCGTCAGTCGCATCGAGGGCTCGGTCGGCACGTAGGTGTCGCCCTCCGCCGCGTGGGCCGGCCCCGCGAGGAGCGCGGCGGTGGCAGCGAGGGCGGCGGCGGCGGTGGCCCGCCCGGCGGCGCGGCGCCCGGTCGAGGTGCTCATGGTGGTTCCCGTCGGGTCGTGGTCGGTCGGGTCTCGGCGGTCGTCGTCCACGGGCGCCGCCGTACCCCCGCGGACCAGCGGGACCGGAGCAGCAGGGGCACGGGCGTGTCAGACACGATGAGGCGGCACCGCCGTCGTCGCCGATGCCCGCACCTGCAGGGGGCTGTGGTGCGGGCATCGGCTGGGCCTCAACCTAGACACCCAACTGGACAGGCGTCCAGTTCTCGAGCGGGTGAAGTCCGGGCGTCGTCGAGCCGCCCGTGCGGCGGGCTAGAGGCCCTGCCAGTCGGGCTTGGACGCGTACGTCTGGCGGTAGTAGTCGCCCAGCTGCAGGCGCGAGGCCGCCGCGTCGTCGACCAGGACCGTGGCGTGCGGGTGCATCTGCATGATCGTCGCGGGCCACATCGCGCTCACCGGGCCCTCCACGAGCTGGTGCACCGCCTCCGCCTTGCCCTTGCCCGTGGCCAGCAGCACCAGGTGCCGCGCCGACATGATCGTCGCCAGACCCTGCGTCAGACAGTGCCGCGGCACCCGCTCCACGTCGTCACCGAAGAACCGCGCGTTGTCCTCGCGCGTCTGGGCCGTCAACGTCTTGATCCGCGTCCGCGACGCCAACGACGACCCCGGCTCGTTGAACGCGATGTGCCCGTCCGTCCCGATCCCCAGGATCTGCAGGTCCACACCCCCCGCCCCCGCGATCGACTCCTCGTACGCCGCGCACGCCGCCACCAGGTCCTCCGCGTTGCCGTCCGGACCCTGCACCGCACCCGGATCAAAGTCCACCCGCGAGGCGATCTCCGTCTCGATCACGTTGCGGTACCGCTCCGGATGATCGACCGGCAACCCCACGTACTCGTCCAGCATGAACGCCCGCACCCCCGCGAACGACAACCCCTCCTGCACATGACGACGCACCAGCTCGTCGTACACCTTCAACGGCGACGACCCCGTCGCCAACCCCAGCACCGCCCCCGGCCCTGACCGCACCACCGCCTCCACGGCATCCGCAGCCAGCACCGCCAACCGCTCCGCCGGAGCGATCACGACCTCCATCAGACCCTCGCCTCCTCGGGCACCGGCCGGTGCTCCACCGCGACCACGTCGCCCGTCTCGACCGAGCGGTACGCCGCGTCGATCACGGCGAGCGACGCGCGCGCCTCCTCGATCCCGTAGTCCGGCCGTCCGCCGGCCAGCACCGCCCCGACCACGTGCCGCAGGTACGCCGCCGCGGCGACCTGGCCCGCGTCCGCGGCGATCGTCGTCCGACCGTCCGCGCCGAACCGCGCGACCGCCGGGGCGTCGTCGTCGGCGACTGCGTGGCCGTGCGACCCGAGCAGCCGCACCGACGACGTGGTGGGCGTCCCGCCGGGCGCGACCGGGACGCGCCCGAGGGTGATCGTCGCGGTCACGCCACGCTCCAGCTCGAGCGTGACGACCGCCGTGTCCTCGACCCCGGCCTCGCGGTGCGGCTCGAGGAAGAGCGACCCCGCGAACGCGTGCACCTCGACGGTGCGCAGCCCGGTGAGGTGGTGCGCCGCGTCGGCGCAGTAGCCGAGGAAGTTCAGCAGCTCGCCGCCTCCGGAGAGCGCGCGATCGACGACGAGGCCCGGGCGCTCGACCGACGTCGCGAAGTGGGCGCCGGACGCGAGGAACTCGAGGTCCAGGTGGCGCGGCAGGCCCACGTGGCCGGCGTCGACCCACGCGCGCAGGCGGCGCAGCGCGGGCGCGTGCGTGCGGTTCACGACGGCGCACGTCCGCCCCGTGCGGGCGGCGACGGCGACGAGGTGGTCGGCGTCGGCGAGGGTCGTCGCGACGGGCTTGTCGACGAGCACGTCGAGGCCCGCCTCCAGCAGCGCCGCCGCCAGGCGCGCGTGCCGGGTCGGCTCGGCGCACACGACGACGAGGTCGACCGCGCTGCCCAGGGCCTCCGCGACCGCGGCCACGTCGGCGACCTCGGCGTACGGCACCCCGGCGCGCTCGGCGACGGCGCGCGAGTCGTCGCGCACCCAGCCGGGCGCGTCACCCTCCTCGACGACGCCGACGAGCTCGACGCGGTCGTCGGCGGCGAGGATCCGCAGGTAGTCGGCCGCGTGGCGCACGGCCGACGCGAACGCGACGCGCAGGGTGGTGCTCATGCGGCCACCCCCGTCGTCGCGTAGCCGGGGACGTCGACGACGCGCTCGCGCCGCCCGGAGACGAGCGAGCGCTGCGCGGCGAGCGCGGTCGCGAGCGCGGCCCGCACCTGCGGCGTCGTGACGACGGGCGTCGCGTCGCCGCGCACCACGTCGAGCCAGTGCGCGAGCTGGAGCCCCAGCGCGCCCTCGACGGAGACGGGCGGGGCGGTCGTGGCGTCGGAGTGCAGGCCGTCCTCCTCGGTGGTCGAGTGCGCGAGCGTCCCCTCGGTCCCCACGAGCACGACCCGGCGCACGAGCTCGCCGCGGCGGCGCAGCGCGTAGCAGAGCTCGAGCGTCGCGAGCGCGCCCGACGCCGTGCGGAGCTGCACGTGGAACGAGTCGGGCGACTCCATGTCGGGCGAGAACGTGCGGAATCCGCGCGCGAAGACCTCGACCGGCTCGTCGTCGAGCAGCCACGTCGCGGCGTCCATGATGTGGGTGCCGTTGTGCACGGGGTGCCCGCCCGAGAGCTCCGGGTCGAGCTGCCAGCCGCGCCACCCGGCGGGCCACGCGTGGCCCGTGTACCAGGAGATGTGCGCGAGCCGCGGGGTGCCGATCTCGCCCCGGCGGGCCGCGGCGGCGAGCGCCGTCACGGCGGGCTGGAAGCGCACGGTCTGCCCGACGACGAGCGTCGTGCCCCGGCCCTCGGTCGCCGCGACCATCGCGTCGAGCTCGGGCAGGGACAGCGCCGCCGGCTTCTCGACCTGGACGTGCTTGCCGGCCTCGCCCGCGGCGATCGTGTCGCGCGCGTGCGTGGGTGTCGCGGTGACGACGTCCACGGCGTGCACGGCGTCGTCCGCGAGCGCCTCGTCGAGGGCGGTCGTCGCCCGGGCGCCGGGGACGAGCGCCGCGAGGGCGCGGGTGCGCTCCAGGTCGTGCCCGACGACCCAGCGCACGTCCGCGCCGTCGAGCGCCGCGAGGGCCGTGAGGTGCTCGCGGGCGAACGCCCCGATGCCCACGACGGCGATCCCGACGGGGCGGCGGCTCGACGGTCGCCCGGCCGTGGGGAGGTGCTGGGGTCTCACGCGGTCGTCACCCCGAGGGCCCGGTCGATCGGCTGGTAGTGCGAGGCGACGGCGGCACGGAACGCGTCGACGTCGCCGGCCTCGGCGGCGTCGAGCATCGCGCCGTGCGCGCGCGCGGTCTGGTCGAGGTCGGCGGCGACGGAGAGCCCGAGCTTGGGGATCACGGCTGTGTGCACGTCCCAGAACGCGGCGACGAGCTGCCCGACGAGCGAGTTGTCGAGCCGCGCGAGCAGGCCGGTGTGGAAGGCCCGGTCCTGGGTGGGGAACGACTGGCCCTGCGACGCCGCGGCGACCATCTCGTCGACGAGGGCGTGCAGGTCGGGGTTCGAGGTCCCGGTGAGGCTCGCGACGATGCGCTCGGCCATGGCGAGGTCGAGGGACTGGCGCACCTCGACGACGTCGCGCAGCGCCCGCAGGTCGTCGCCGGGGGAGAGGACGCCGCGGAAGACGAGCGCCTCGACGAGCGCGTCGAGCGACATGCTGCCGACGAACGTGCCGTGCCCGTGGCGGACCTCGACGATGTCGAGGGTCGACAGGGTGCGGATCGCCTCGCGCACGCTCGACCGGGAGACGCCGAGGTGCTCGCACAGCTCGGCCTCGGTGGGGAGCGGATCCCCGGGCCGCAGCCCCTCGCCGAGGATGAAGTCCTTGATCCGGTCGGCGGTGGTGGTCCGCCGCGGTGCGGTCGCACCGGTGCTGCCGGCTCTGGAGGCGTCGAGCGTCGCGAAGCTCCTCCGCCGTGGTGTCGCCATCTTGACCCCTTCGGTTTCTGGTCCTAGTGTCATGCTACACAACGTCAGACATCAGACATCTTCTCTCCGGAAGAGTGTCGGTCTCATGTCAGGAGAACCAATGAAGCTTCACGTCAGCTCACCTCCCCGTCGCCGGGGAGTCGCTGCGGTCGCCGCGGGCGTCGTGCTCGCGCTCGGCCTCGCGGCGTGCTCGGGTGGCGACGCCGCGCAGGACGACCCGACCGAGGGCACCGCCGCCCAGGGCGAGATCGACCAGGACGCCGTGATCGAGGCGGGCATCTCGTACTCCCTCTCCGGTGGTTTCGACCCGATGATCACCACCGGTGCCGTGACAGTAGCCGCGAACTGGCACGTGTTCGAGGGACTCACCGAGCTCGACCCCGCGACGCGCGAGGTCTACGCGGCGCTCGGCACCGACCTCCCGGCACAGGTCGACGACACCCACTACGAGGTGGACATCCGCGAGGGCGCGGTCTTCCACGACGGCACGCCCGTCACCGTCGACGACGTCGTCTTCAGCTTCGAGCGCGTCCTCGACCCGGCGAGCGAGTCGCTCTACGCCGGCTTCATCGACTTCATCGAGTCCGTCACCCCCGTCGACGACGACACGGTCTCGATCAACCTCAAGTACCCGTTCAGCCTCGTCCCCGAGCGTCTCTCGGTCGTCAAGGTCGTCCCGAAGGCGCTCGTGGAGTCCGACTACGAGGCGTTCAACGCCCTGCCCGTCGGCACCGGCCCGTTCAAGATGACCCAGGCGACGCCCGACGACAAGATCACGTTCGAGCGCTTCGACGACTACAACGGCCGTCGCCCCGCGCTGGCCGCCGGTCTCGTGTGGAACCTGCTGTCCGACCCCGCGGCGCGCGTCACCGCGATGAGCTCCGGCACGGTCAGCGCGATCGAGGACGTCCCCTACATCGACGTCCCGACGCTCGAGGGCGCCGTGGACGTCGAGTCGGTC
This sequence comes from Cellulosimicrobium sp. RS, assembly GCF_046159675.1. Taxonomy (NCBI): domain Bacteria; kingdom Bacillati; phylum Actinomycetota; class Actinomycetes; order Micrococcales; family Promicromonosporaceae; genus Cellulosimicrobium; species Cellulosimicrobium sp. RS. Next base: position 47,982 of record NZ_JBJXVU010000002.1, read on the forward strand.
CAGTCGTTCGGCACGCTCTTCATGATGTTCAACACCGACCTGCCCCCGTTCGACGACGTCCGCGTGCGCCAGGCGTTCTTCTACGCGCTCGACATGGACAAGATCATCGACAACGGCCTGCTCGGGAACGGTGCCGCGGCCACGAGCTTCCTGCCGCAGAGCCACCCGAACTACCACGAGGCGTCGACCGTCTACTCGTACGACCCGGAGAAGGCGAAGTCGCTGCTCGCCGAGGCCGGCGTGAGCGACCTGTCCATCACGCTCCTCACCACCGACACCGGCTGGGTCGCGGACATCGCGCCGCTCATCAAGGAGAACCTCGACGCGATCGGCGTCGACACGACGCTCGACATCGGCCAGTCCGGCGGCCAGTACACCAAGGTCGACAACGGCGACCTGCAGGTCATGGTGGCGCCCGGCGACCCGTCCGTCTTCGGCAACGACCCCGACCTGCTCATGCGCTGGTGGTACGGCGACAACGTGTGGTCGCAGTCGCGCTACCGCTGGAACGACGACCCGAAGTTCGCCGAGCTCCAGGGCATCCTCGACGCCGCCGTCCGCACGTCGGGCGACGAGCAGCAGGAGCTGTGGGACCAGGCGTTCGACCTGATCTCCACCGAGGTGCCGCTCTACCCGCTGCTGCACCGCAAGCTGCCGACCGCGTGGGACGGCGACACGCTCTCCGGCTTCAAGCCGCTGCCCATCACGGGCCTGTCGTTCCTCGACGCCGGCCTCGTCAAGTAGCCGCGGGCGCGTAGCCCTCGGCGCCGACCGACCCCGGGCCCCTCGCCCGCCCCGGCGAGGGGCCCGGTACCCGCCCGGCACCCAGAACGGACAGACATGCACCGCACCCCCGACGCACCAGGAGGTCGACCATGAGCGCGCTGCTGCGACTCGTCGGACGCCGCCTCCTGCAGCTGCCGATCATGATCCTCGGCATCACGTTCCTCGTGTTCCTCGTGATGTCGTTCTCGCAGGTCGACCCCGCGATCCAGGCCCTCGGCGAGGGTGCCTCGGTCGAGGCGCGCGAGGCGTACCGCGAGGCCAACGGGCTCAACGACCCGCTCCTCGTCCGGTACGTCGCGTTCCTCGGCGGCCTCCTGCACGGGGACCTCGGCACGTTCAGCGCACGCCAGGTGCCCGTGGCCGACGAGGTCGCGCGCGCCCTGCCGATCACCCTGCAGCTCACGCTCATGGGCCTCGTCATCGCCGTCGTGGCCGCGCTCGTCATGGGCATCCTCGCGGCGCTCTACCGCGACCGCTGGCCCGACAAGGCGATCCGCGTCGTGTCCGTCGCGTCCCTCGCGACGCCGTCGTTCTGGCTCGCGGTGCTGCTCATCCAGGTCGTCACGCTGAGCGCCGGGTGGCTGCCCGCGAGCGGCCCCCTGCCCGACCCGTCCGAGGACCTCGGCGGCTACCTCGCGCGCATGACACTGCCCGCGCTCGCGCTCGCGATCCCCGTCGTCGGCCAGCTCACGCGCGTCGTGCGCACGTCCGTCGTCGAGGAGCTCGACAAGGACTACGTCCGTACCGCGATCGGCGCGGGCATCCCGCGCCACGTCGTCGTGGGGCGCAACGTGCTGCGCAACGCGCTCATCACCCCGATCACGGTCCTCGGCCTGCGCGTCGGCTACCTCATCGGCGGCGCCGTCGTCATCGAGATCATCTTCGCGCTGCCCGGCATGGGCACGCTGATCCTCAACGGCGTCACCAACAACGAGCCCAACCTCGTGCAGGGCGTGACCCTCACCGTGGCGCTCGCCTTCGTGCTCATCAACATCGTGGTCGACATGCTCTACGTGCTCGTCAACCCGCGGATCAGGACGGTGTGACGTGCGCCGACAGCTCACCGAACGACTCTCGACCCCCGGGCTGCGCCTGCGCGCGCTGCCCCTCGGGTCCAAGATCTCCCTCGCGTTCGTGCTCCTCGTGGCGCTCGCGGCCGTCTTCGCGCCGCTCGTCGCGAGCCACGACCCGCTCGCCACCGGCACGCCCGTCCAGCCCCCGAGCGCGGAGAGCTGGTTCGGCACCGACCGCCAGGGGCGCGACATCTTCTCCCGCGTCGTCTACGGCGCGCGGTACTCGCTCGTCATCGGCCTCGGGGCCACCGCCATCGCGCTCGCCGCGGCCGCCGTGCTCGGCGCCGTCGCCGCGACGGCCCGCAAGAGCGTCTCCGAGACCCTCATGCGCGTGCTCGACATCATCATGTCGTTCCCCGGCATCGCGCTGGCCGCCGTGTTCGTCTCGGTCTTCGGCCGCTCGCTGCCCGTGCTCGTGCTGACGATCGCGTTCCTCTACACGCCGCAGCTCACGCGCGTCGTGCGGGCCAACATCCTCGACCAGTACGGCGAGGACTACGTGGCCGCGACCCGCGTCATGGGCGCGCGCACGGCCTGGATCCTCGCCAAGCACGTCGCCCGCAACTGCGCGGCGCCCGTGCTCGTGTTCACCACCGTGCTCGTGGCCGACGCGATCGTCTTCGAGGCGTCGCTGTCCTTCATCCAGGCCGGCGTCCCCGACCCGGAGCCCTCGTGGGGCAACATCATCGCCGCCGGCCGCGACCTCGTCATGGGCGGCTACTGGTGGGCGACGTTCTTCCCCGGCCTGGCCATCATGCTCACCGTCCTGTGCCTCAACATCCTCTCCGAGGGCATGACGGACGCCATGGTCGCCGCCCCGCGGGCGACGCGCGCCACCCCGGCGAAGGCCGTCGCGACCGACTCCGACGACGCGGCCGTCGCCGCGGAGCTCACCGCGATGGACGCCGACGAGCCGGTCGAGACGGCGGACGAGGCACGCCTCGCCGAGTCCGAGCCGGTCGTGCCCGACGTCGAGCCGCAGGTCGCGCACGTCGGGCGGGCCGTGCCCCTCGCCTCGCGCCTCGCCACGCTGCGCGCGGCCGAGTCGGCCCGCACCGACCGGCCGGTGTACGACGGCGACGCCGAGCCCCTGCTCGAGGTGCGCAACCTGTCCATCCGCTTCCCGCGCCACGGGGACGTCGCGGTCGTCGACGACGTCTCGTTCTCCGTGCGGCCCGGCGAGACCATGGCGCTGGTCGGCGAGTCCGGCTGCGGCAAGTCGATTACGTCGCTCGCCGTGATGGGCCTGCTGGACCCCTCCGCGCAGATCAGCGGCGAGATCCGCTACGGCGGCAAGGACCTGCTCGCGATGGGCAACCGCGAGCGCGCGGCGCTGCGCGGCACCGAGATCGCGATGATCTACCAGGACGCGCTGAGCTCGCTCAACCCGTCGATGCTCGTCCGTGCGCAGATGAAGCAGCTCACGCGCCGCGGCGGGACCCGCACGGCCGAGGAGCTCCTCGAGCTCGTGGGCCTCGACCCGGAGCGCACGCTCAAGAGCTACCCGCACGAGCTCTCCGGCGGGCAGCGCCAGCGCGTGCTCATCGCCATGGCCCTCACGCGCGACCCGAAGCTGGTCATCGCGGACGAGCCGACGACGGCGCTCGACGTCACCGTCCAGGCCCAGGTGGTCGCGCTGCTCGACGAGCTGCGCGTCAAGCTCGGCTTCGCGATGGTGTTCGTCAGCCACGACCTCGCGCTCGTCGCGCAGATCGCGCACCGCATCACGGTCATGTACGCGGGCCAGGTCGTCGAGCAGGCGCCGACGAGCGAGCTGCTCACCGACCCCCGCCACGAGTACACGCAGGGCCTGCTCGGCGCGGTGCTCTCGATCGAGCAGCGCTCCACGCGCCTGCACCAGATCCCCGGCACCGTCCCGTCGCCGCGCGACTTCCCGACGGGCGACCGGTTCGCGCCGCGCTCGTCGCGCCCCGACCGTGGCCTCGACGTGCGGCCCGTGCTGCGCGCCGTGGACGCGGACGGGCAGCACCTCGTCGCGATGCCGCCGGACGAGCCGGTCGGCGCCGTCGCGGGCGGTGGCCCCGCCCCGATCACCACCGGAGGGACGCGATGAGCGCCACCGACCAGACCCCGACCGCCGCGGAGCGGGGGCCCGCGACCGACCGCGACACCCCCGTCGTCGAGCTGCGCGGCGTGCACGTCGTCTTCAAGGCCCGCACGGGCACGCTCTTCAAGGCCAACCGGGTGCACGCGGTGAACGACGTCAGCGTCGCGGTCCGCCGCGGCAGCACGCTCGGGATCGTCGGCGAGTCCGGCTCGGGCAAGTCGACCATGGCGAAGGTGCTCGTCGGGCTCCAGGCGCCGACGTCCGGCGAGATCCGCTTCCGCGGGCAGCCGGTCGACAAGTACACGACGCGCGTGCGGCGCGACGTCGGGCGGGTCGTGTCCGTCGTCTTCCAGGACCCGGCCACCGCGCTCAACGCCCGCATGCGCGTGCGGGACGCCCTGCGGGACCCGCTCGACGTGCACCGCGTCGGCGACGCCGCGTCGCGCGAGGCGCGCGTGCGCGAGCTCGTGCACCTCGTCGGGCTGCCCGAGTCGGCGCTCGACGCGCTGCCCGGCCAGCTCTCCGGCGGGCAGCGCCAGCGCGTCGCCATCGCGCGCGCCCTCGCGCTCGCGCCGGACGTGATCGTCGCCGACGAGCCCACGTCCGCGCTCGACGTGTCCGTGCGGGCCCAGATCCTCAACCTGCTCGCCGACCTCAAGGCGGAGCTCGACCTGGGGATGGTCTTCATCTCGCACGACATCCAGACGGTGCGCCACGTCTCCGACGAGATCGTCGTCATGCAGGGCGGCCGCATCGTCGAGTCCGGCCCGGCCGCGCGCGTGCTCGACGACCCGCAGGACGACTACACCCGCACCCTGCTCGGCGCGGCGCCCGCGCTCCTGTGAGCGCCGCCGCGCCCCGCCCGACGCCGGGCACCACCCCGACCACCACACCGCTGAACCCAGAACCGGAGCTCCTCGTGACCACCCCCTTCCGCGGGATCGTCCCGCCCGTCCTCACCCCGCTCACGACCGAGGGCGAGGTCGACGTCGCGTCCCTCGAGCGTCTCGTGGACCACCTCGTCACCGAGGGCGTGCACGGCCTGTTCGTGCTCGGGTCGACCGGCGAGGTCGCCTACCTCACCGACGCGCAGCGCGACGTCGTCGTGCGGACCGTCGTGCGCACGGCCGCGGGCCGCGTGCCCGTCATGGGCGGCGCCATCGACCTGACGACGGCGCGCGTCGTCGAGCAGGCGAAGGCGCTCGTGGCGGGCGGGGTGGACGCGGTCGTCGCCACAGCCCCCGTCTACGCGCTCAACGACCTCGACGAGATCGAGCGCCACCTGCGCGCGGTCGCGGCCGCCGTCGACGTGCCGCTCTTCGCGTACGACATCCCGGTGCGCGTGCGGACGAAGCTGCCCGCGGACCTCCTCGTCCGGCTCGGCACCGAGGGCGTCCTCGCGGGCGTCAAGGACTCGTCGGGCGACGACGTCGGGTTCCGCCGCCTCGTCGCCGCCAACGCGGCGGCCGGCTCGCCCCTCGTGCTCTTCACGGGGCACGAGGTCGTGGTCGACGGGATGCTGCTGCTCGGCGCCGACGGCGTCGTGCCGGGCCTCGCGAACGTCGACGCGGGCGGCTACGTGCGCCTGTGGGACCTCGCCCAGGCCGGGAAGTGGGACGATGCCCGGGTGGAGCAGGACCGTATCGCCGCGCTGTTCGAGATCGTGTTCCAGGCACGCGGCCGCTCGGGCGACGCCGCGGGCGTCGGGGCGTTCAAGGTGGCCGCGCAGCGCCAGGGGCTCATCGCGACCGAGACCCTCGCGTTCCCCGTCGAGCCGCTCGCGGACGACGTCGCCGCGCGCGTCGAGGAGATCACGCGCGCCGCGGGGCTCCTGCGTGGCTGACGCCTCCCCGCACGCCGCCGCGCCGACGGTCGTCGTCGGCGTCGATCTCGGCGGCACCAAGACGGCCGCGGCGACCGTCGCGGCCGACGGGACCCTCGGTCCCGTGCTCGCCGTGCCGACCCCGGCCGCCGGCGGCCCCGACGCGGTGCTCGACGCCGTCGCCGGGGTCGTGCGCGAGGTCGTCGCCGCGCTGCCGGGCGCGGCGCGCCTGCGCGCGCTCGGGGTCGGCACGGCCGGGGTGGTCGACGTCGGTCGCGGCGTGATCGTCTCCGCGACCGACACGCTGCCCGGCTGGCCCGGGACCGACGTCGCGGGCGGCCTGCGCCGCCGGCTCGCCGACCTCGCGGCGGTTTCCGACCTGCCCGTGTTCGTCGAGAACGACGTCGACGCGCACGCCGCCGGCGAGGTGTGGCGCGGCGCCGCCGCGGGCGCGCGCAGCGCGCTGCTCGTCGCCGTCGGGACCGGGGTGGGGGGCGCCGTCGTGCTCGACGGGCGTCCCCTGCGCGGCGCCCACCACGTCGCGGGCGAGCTGGGGCACGTGCCCGTCCCCGGCGCCGAGCTCCTGCGCTGCCCGTGCGGACGCACCGGCCACCTGGAGGCGATCGGGGCGGGCCCGGCCGTCCACCGCCGCTACCTCGCGCTCGGCGGGGACGCGACCAGCCCCGACACGCGCGACGTCGTCGCCCGGGCCGACGCGGGCGACGAGCTCGCGGCCTCGGTCGTGCGCGACGCCGCCCGCGCCGTGGGCCGCGCCGTCGCCGGGGTCGTCACCGTGCTCGACCCGGAGGTGGTCGTCGTCGGCGGCGGCATGGCCGGCGCGGGCGACCTGTGGTGGTCCGCGCTCGAGGACGCGCTGCGCGCGGAGGTCGTCGACGTGCTCGCCGACCTGCCGCTGCGGCCCGCCGCGCTCGGGAACGTCGCGGCGGTCGTCGGCGCGGCGCGCGGCGCGTGGAACCTGCTGGACGACCGCACGACCGACGGAGGGGCGCGATGAGCGCGGAGCAGCACGACCGGACCCCCTGGACGCGCGAGCGCGTCCTCGACGCGATGCGCGGACGCCTCACGGTGTCCTGCCAGGCCTACCCCGGCGAGCCCCTGCGCGACCCGCGCACCACGGCGCAGATGGCGCGCGCCGTCGTCGCCGGGGGAGCGGCCGCCGTCCGCGTGCAGGGCCTGGACGACGTCGCGGCCGTCGTCGCGGCGGTCGACGTGCCCGTCGTCGGGCTGTGGAAGGACGGCGACGGCGGGGTCTTCATCACCCCGACCCTGCGGCACGCCGTCGCGGTCGCGGACGCGGGCGCGCACGTCGTCGCGCTCGACGGCACGCGCCGGCCCCGCCCCGACGGGCTCACGCTCGCCGAGACCGTCGCGCGCCTGCGCGAGACGACCGACGCGCTCGTCATGGCGGACTGCGGGTCGCTCGACGACGCGCTCGCCGCCCAGGACGCGGGCGTCGACCTGCTCGGCACGACCCTCTCCGGGTACACCGGCGAGCGGCCCCGGACCGACGGCCCCGACCTCGCGCTCGTCGACGAGATGGTCGCCGCCTGCACCCTCCCGGTCGTGGTCGAGGGTCGCGTGCACACCCCCGCCCAGGCCGCCGAGGCGATGGCGCGCGGCGCGTTCGCCGTGTGCGTGGGCACCGCGATCACCCACCCCACGACCCTCACGTCCTGGTTCGTCGACGCGGTGGCGCCGTCTGCCTGACGCGGTGCGGCAACGGGTCACCTCGAGGTGGCCGGGCATGATCTCTGTCGAGGCGCTCGACCCCACGGCCGGTGTGAAGGCCAGGCCAAGCCTGTGTGTGCTGCTGTCCCGAGCGATGCGGCAGGATGTCGCGCGTGACGTCCTCGGGGAGCGAGTTGGAACCAGTCGGATACGCCGAGCTCCTGGCCGATCTGAAGGCGCGAGTCCGCGCGACGCAGTTCCGCGCGGCGCGTGCGGCGAACACCGAGGTGCTGCGTCTGTACTGGTCGGTCGGGCGCGACATCCTCGACCGGCAGCGCCAGGCGGGCTGGGGCAGCAAGGTCGTCACGTCGCTGGCCGCGGACCTGCAGCGCGAGTTTCCGGACCAGCGCGGCTGGTCACGCTCGAACCTGCTCTACATGCGCCGGGCGGCGGAGGCGTGGCCGACGGAGGAGGAGTTCGTCCACCACGTTGGTGGACGATTGCCGTGGCGTCATGTGACGGTCCTGCTCGACCGGCTCGAAACGCGGGAGGAGCGGGACTGGTACGCCGCGAGTGCGGCCGAGTACGGCTGGTCGCGCGCGGTGCTCGAGCATCAGATCAAGGCCGACCTGCGCCGCGCCGTCGGGGCGGCGCCGACGAACTTCACCGAGGCGCTCGAGGCGCCGGACTCTGAGCTGGCGCAGCAGCTGGTCAAGGATCCGTACGTGTTCGAGCACCTGGCGATGGTCGAACGGGTGGCAGAGCGGGACGTCGAGCAGGCGCTGATGGACCGGCTGCAGGACACGATGCTCGAGCTTGGTCGCGGCATGGCGTTCGTCGGGCGCCAGGTGCGTCTGACCGTGCCGGACGACGCGAGCGACCGGGTGGACGAGTTCTACGTCGACCTGCTGTTCTTCCACGTCGAGCAGCTGCGCTACGTGGTGGTCGAGCTCAAGATCGGGCCGTTCGAGCCGGCCCACGTCGGCCAGCTCGGTACGTACGTCGCGATCGTCGACGATCAGTTCCGTCGGCCCGAGATCCACGCCCCGACGATCGGGATCTTGCTGTGCACGGGCAAGACCGGCCCGACGGTGCGGTACGCGCTGGCCGGCACCCGGGTGCCGATCGCCGTCGCGGACTACCAGGGCTTGCCCGAGGAAGCCCGCGGTGTGCTGCCGTCCGCCGCCGAGCTCGAGGCCGTGATCGAGGACGAGCTCGACCACCGGGCCGCGGAATGAGAAACCCTCTCTGGCCAGCAAGAACGCAGCGCCGTTCACTAGCCGTACGTCACACCCCCCGTCCGACCGCCGCAGAGACTCTCCTCGCTCCTCTCACCCGACCAGCCGTAGCAGCTCTCGATCACCACGGCGGGTCGGGCCAGGCTCTCGACGGCATGCCGAGCTACTGGGGACTGGCTCCGGGGACCGGTGCACAGACGATCAACCAGGACGTGTAGTGCTCGACGACGCGCCCTCCGAGGTCCGCGACGGCCGCTGCGACCTCGTCGACCTCGTCCCGGCTCCAGTCGCTGAACGTGCTGAAGAGCCCGTGAACCTGCTCGGGGTCGAGCTCGATGCTCCAGCGGTACTCACCGATGTCCTCGACGGCGAACAGCCCGGAGGCAGTCAGCCGTGCCGCGGTCGCCCTGACGTCCTCGGGGTTCCCGGCGCGCGGCGGCCTGCTCCGCCGCGCGACGATCCGCGCGACCCGGTCACGGAACGCGGTCGGCTCCGCCGCCGGGTCGCCGAAGACGTGCCGCCAGACGAGGAACCGCCCGGCTGGCACCAGGGCGCGATGGAGCCGGGGCAGGAGCGCATCGAGGTCCATCCAGTGGATCGAGGTCGCGGCGACCGCCAGGTCGATCGCGGCTCGGCCGAGCTCGGCGTCCTCGGCCCGTGCGACGACCACCTCCGCCGTCGGGTGACGAGCCGCGAGCACGGCGGCGAGCTGCGTGCCCGGTTCGACGGCGACCACGTCGACCCCCGCTGCGAGCAGCGGCCCGGTCGCCTCACCGGTGCCCGCGCCGAGGTCGACCGCTCGCTGGCCCGGTGCGACCAGGCCCGTCCGACGCACCCGCTCCCACAGCTCGGCCGGGTATGGCGGACGAGCGGACCCGTAGGAGTCCGCGAGCGCGTCGAAGTGGATCGGATTCCCCATCGTCCGACCCTACGACCGCAGATCCTGGCGCTCGGTGGTCGCGTCTCGCTCGGCGATCCGGCGCTGCGTCAGGCGCGCCCGGTGCGCTCGAGCACCCCTCGGAGGTAGGCGGCCTGGCCCGCGTGCTCGAGGGCGTCCACCGCGACGCTCACGAGCCGGACGCCCAGCGTCACGGGCGGGTCCCACGCGTCGTCGACGACCCGGTCGAGGTCGTCGGCGGTGAGGGACGCGAGCACGTCGCGGGACTCGACCTGGACCGCGTGGACGTAGCCGAGCAGCAGGTCGTCGCGCGCGCGGACGCGCCCGACGTCGTCGGCCGACTGCCCGTAGCCGGTCGCGCCGTCGCCGAACGGCAGGTCGAACCGGCGGGCCCACCCGTCGCGCGTCCACACCTGGTCCCGCCCGACGGCGCCCGCGACCTGGGCGTCCTGCCCGCGCGCGAGGTGCCACGCGAGCCACGCGATCGTGTTGGCGCCCGGGTCGACGCGCGCGGTGAGCGCGTCCTCGCCGAGGCCGTCGACCGCGCGCGTCGCGGTCGGCCCGATCCTCCCGAACAGGTCCTCCAGCACGGTGATCGCGTCCACGGTCCTCCCTCTCCTCGGGTGCCCGGCGGTTCGTCGCCTCTGGCAGCGTCTCCGGACCGCGGGCCGCTCGCGACCGGAGCGGCCCCACCCCGAGACGCACCGCGGCAGGCACGGGCGAAGGTCCAGGTCCGGGACGTGCGGACCGTCTCCTGCCCCTGCGACGCGCAGCACTCCGTGATAGATGTCGGGAGGTCGCGTCACGACGGAGAGGCACGAGCAGGGGGAAGAGACTTTGACGACGACCGACGCGCTCCAGGACGAACGCACGCGGGTCCTGGCGCTCCAGCGGCTCGGCGTGCTCGACAGCTCGCCCGAGGAACGGTTCGACCGCGTGACGCGGCTCGCGCAGCGCCTGTTCGGCGTCCCGACGGTGAGCATCACGCTCGTGGACGCGGACCGGCAGTGGCGCAAGGCGTTCGTCGGCCTCGACGGCCCGGTCGCGCAGCGCGAGGGCGCGTTCTGCGACGTGACGATCCGTGCGGACCGCACGCTCGTCGTCGAGGACGCGGCGCAGGACGCCACGTTCGCCGACAACCCCTTCGTGGTCGGCGACCCGCACCTGCGGTTCTACGCCGGGCACCCCATCGCGGCGCCGGGCGGCGAGCTGGTCGGCACGCTGTGCGTCATCGACACCCGGCCGCGCCGGTTCGACGACGCCGACCGCTCCCTGCTGCGCGACCTCGCGCTGTGGGTCCAGGGGGAGCTCCAGCACGACGTCGAGCTCGACCGGGCGGGCGCGGTGCAGCGCGGGCTCCTCCCGCGCCGCGCCCCGGAGCTCGAGGGCTACCGGGTGGCCGCGCGCTGCCTGCCGGCCCGCGGCGTCGGGGGCGACTTCTACGACTGGACGACGACGGCCGACGGCGCCGGGTTCGTCGTCGCGGACGTCATGGGCAAGGGCATGCCTGCCGCGATCGTGGCGGCGTCGGCGCGCGCCGCGCTGCGGCCCGCGCTCCGGTCGCCGTCGCTCGCGGCGGGCGTCGAGACGGCCGACGACCTGCTCGCCCCGGACCTGGAGGAGGTCGGGTCGTTCGTCACCGCCTGGTGCGCCACGGTCGAGCGGGACAGCGGCCGGCTGGCGTACGTCGACGCGGGCCACGGCCTGGCGAGCGTGCTGCGGCCCGACGGCGGCATCCACCGCCTGGAGGCGGACGGCCTGCCGCTCGGCGTCGCGCCGGGCACCGCGCGCACCGTCCACCACGTGACCCTCGAACCGGGCGACCGGCTCGTCGTCGTGAGCGACGGGCTCGTCGACCTGCTCGCCGACCTCGGGGTCCCGGGCGGGGACCCGCGGCTCCTCGACCCGGACGTCCCGCTGCCCGTCCCGGAGGGTCCCGCTCTCGCGCGGGCCGCGCGCGACGTCCGCCAGGCCGGGGACGCCGCGGCGACGCTCGACGTGCTGGTCGGGCTCGCCGAGGGGCGGTACGTCGGGGACGACCTCACGGTCCTCGTGGTCGAGCGGGTCGCGGCATGAGGGGCTCCGCGCGGCGGCTCGTGCTGATCCGCGTGCTCGTCGTGCTGGCGCTGCTCACGGGCGTCAACTACGTCGCGTGGCGGTGGCTCGACTCCGTGGCGTGGTCGCACTGGTGGATCGCCGTCCCGCTCGTGCTGGCCGAGACGTACAGCCTCGTGGACACCGCCCTCTTCGGCGTGACGATGTGGCGCGTGCGCGAGCGGGGCGAGCCGCCGCCCGCGCCGGAGGGCGTCACGGTCGACGTATTCGTCACGACGTACGACGAGCCCGAGGAGCTCGTCCTCGCGACCGCCCGCGCGGCCCGGGCCGTCCGGTACCCGCACCGCACGTGGATCCTCGACGACGGCGCCCGCGAGAGCATGCGGGCCGCCGCCGCGGAGGCGGGCGTCGGGTACCTCACGCGCAGCGCGAGCTGGGCGGGCAAGCCGCGGCACGCGAAGGCGGGCAACCTCAACAACGCGCTGTTCCAGACGGACGGCGAGCTGCTGCTCGTGCTCGACGCCGACCAGGTGCCCGACCCGGCGATCCTCGACCGCACGGTCGGGTACTTCACCGCGGACGAGCGCGTCGCGATCGTGCAGACCCCGCAGTGGTTCGTCAACGTCGACGACGCCGACCCCCTCGGGAGCCAGGCGCCCCTCTTCTACGGGCCGATCCAGCAGGGGAAGGACGGGTGGAACGCCGCGTTCTTCTGCGGCTCCAACGCCGTGCTGCGGCGCGAGGCCCTCATGCAGCTCGGCGTCGTCGGGTACGTGCGGGGCGTGACGGTCGGCGTGCGGCGCGCGCTGCGCACCGCGGGCTCGGTGCTGGCCCGGGCGGCGCGCTCGCCGGAGGCGGCCGACCCGGCGGTGCGGACCGCCGTCGAGCGGCTCCGCGCGGAGGCCGACGAGGCCCGCCGCGCCCTCGCGGCGGGGGAGCCCGCCGCCGACGTCACCTACCGGTTCCAGCGCCGCGTCGACGAGGCGTCGCGCAGCGTCGTCGCCGGCCAGGTGGAGGCGCTGCGGGCGGAGCTGGCGACGGTGGAGCCCGAGCTCGTGTCCGGCGGCCCGCTCCAGGTCGACGAGGAGATCGGCCAGCTCGTCGTCGACGAGGAGGCGCTCGACCGGCTCGCGCGGCGCGACCTCTCGCCCCTCGTCGCGGTCGAGGCGGTGCGCCGCCTCGCGGACGCGGTCGACGTCGGCCGCAGCGACGAGGCGCAGGCCGTCATGCCGATGGCGACGATCTCCGTCACGGAGGACATGGCCACCGCGATGCGGCTGCACGCGCTCGGGTGGCGGTCGGTCTACCACCACGAGGTCCTCGCCCACGGCCTGGCGCCCGAGGACATGCCGACGATGCTCCAGCAGCGCCTGCGCTGGGCGCAGGGCACGGTGCAGGTGATGCTCCGGGAGAACCCCCTCACGCTGCGCGGGCTGCGCGTGGGGCAGCGGCTCATGTACTTCGCGACGATGTGGAGCTACCTCGCGGGCTTCGCCGCCCTCGCGTACCTCGCGGCGCCCATGGTGTACCTGTGCTTCGGCATCCTCCCGGTCCAGGCGTTCGGGACGGACTTCTTCGTGCGCTTCGTGCCGTACTTCGTGCTCAACCAGCTCTTGTTCCTCGTCGTGGCGCGCGGGGTGCGGACGTGGCGGGGGCAGCAGTACTCGCTCGCGCTCTTCCCGGTGTGGATCCGGGCCTGCTGGACGGCGTTCGCGAACGTCGTCCTCGGCCGCCCGCTCGGGTTCGTCGTGACGCCCAAGACGCGGACCGGGGAGCACCGGCCGGCCTGGCGCACGATCTGGCCCCAGCTCACGGCCATGGTGCTGCTCGTGGTCTCGGCCGTCGTCGGCACGGTGCGCCTCGTCGCGTTCGACGCCGACCTCGGCGCGACCCTCGTCACCCTCGCCTGGGTGGCGTACGACCTCGCGGTGCTCGGGGTGCTCGTCCCCGCCGCGCGGTACTCCGGCCCGCGCCCGCCGCGCGAGCCCGTGCCGGAGACGACGATGACCGGACGACGGACGGAGGACCAGTGAAGCTCGACGTGACACCGCTCGAGGAGACGGGGGCGGTGATCGTGCCGCGGGGGCGGCTCACGCTCACGACGGCGCCCCAGCTGCGCGACGCGGTCACCGACCTCGTCGAGGCGGGCCGGACCCGGCTCGTCGTCGACCTCGGGAGCCTCGAGTTCGTCGACTCCTCCGGCCTCGGCGCCCTCGTCGGCGGGCTGCGCACGACGCGCGCCGCCGGGGGAGACCTGCGGCTCGCGAACGCCGCGCCCTCCGTGGCGACGGTTCTGCGGCTCACCAACCTCGACCGCGTGCTGCGCGTGCACGACGACGCGGCGAGCGCGTTCGCCGACGGGTGACCCCCGCGTGACCCCGCCGGACGACGCCCCGCTCGTCGTGCTGAGCGCGACCGCGTCCCCGCCGTGGCTCGACGCCCTCCCGGACGCGTTCGCCGCGCTCTGGGAGCAGGCGCCGTGGGTGCCCGCCGACGACCGGCTCGCCGTCGAGCTCGCGACGACTGAGATCGCCGCGAACATCGTGCGGCACTCGCCCGCACCCGAGACGGTCGAGGTCCGGGCGGAGCTCGACGCCGGGGCGGGACGCGTCGTCGTCGTGCTGCGCGACACCGCACCCGCCGCCGACGTCGACCTCGACCGCACGATGCCGCCCCCCGAGGCCGAGTCCGGGCGCGGGCTCGCGCTCGCGCGGGCGTGCGTCGACCGGCTCGAGCACCGGTGGGTCGCGGGGACCTCCGGCAACGAGTGGCGGCTCGAACGCCGCGTGCGCACCGCCGGAGACGGCCCCGGCGGCTAGCTGTACTGACCGGGCACGTTGGTCGAGGGAGTGTGACGCGCTGATCTGAGTTGGTAGCGCGAGAGGGCCTCCCGCGGTGGAGTGGAACTGCCTAGGTATCCGCTTCGCTCACAGGAGGCCCTCGTGTCCCACGCTAACGCTGCTCTGACTCCACGGGCTCGGCTCACGGTCGCCCGGCTCGTTGTCGATCAGAAGGTCCCGATCGCGGAGGTCGCGGCCCGATTCCAGTGCTCGTGGCCGACGGTCAAGCGGTGGGCGGACCGGTATGCCGCCGGTGAGCCGATGGCAGACCGCTCCAGTCGGCCGCGACGGATGCCGGCCAAGACCAGCCCGGCCACGGCGCGGCGGATCGTGTCGCTGCGGCTGCGCAAGCGCCTGGGCCCGGTCCAGCTGGCAGCCCTTGCCGGGGTCGCGCCCTCGACCGCGCACCGGATCCTGGTCCGTTGCCGGCTCAACCGCCTGTCTTACGTGGACCGGGCCACGGGCGAGCCGGTGCGCCGCTATGAACACGACCACCCCGGCGCGATGCTGCACGTGGACGTCAAGAAGTTCGGCAACATCCCCGACGGAGGAGGGTGGCGATTCGTCGGCCGGTCCCAGGGCGATCGCAACCGGGCCGCCACCCCCGACAAGCCGAAGAACAAGCACCACAACCCGAAGATGGGTCACGCGTTCGTGCACACCGTGATCGACGACCACTCCCGGGTGGCCTACGCCGAAGTCCACGACGACGAGACCGCCGTCACCGCGACCGGCGTCCTGCGCCGGGCAGCGGCGTGGTTCGCCGCCCGCGGCATCACCACCGAGCGGGTCTTGTCGGACAACGGCGCGCCCTACATCTCCCACCTGTGGCGCGACACCTGCCTCGAGCTCGCGATCACACACTCACGCACCCGGCCCCGCCGGCCGCAGACCAACGGCAAGATCGAGCGGTTCCATCGCACCATGGCCGATGGGTGGGGCTACGCCCGCTGCTACACCTCGGAACACGAACGGCGAGGCGCCCTGCAAGCATGGCTCCACGAGTACAACCACCACCGTCCCCACACCGCCTGCGGGAACAAGCCACCCATCACGCGCTTGACCAACCTGTCCGGTCAGTACAGCTAGCGTGGGGGCGTCCCGCGCGCGCCGACCCGGGCGCGGCGCCGGTAGCCGGAGGTGCAGATGGAGTTCCCGTTCAGCCTGACCGAGGAGCAGATCCTCTCCCTCATCGTCGTCGGGACGCTCGCGGTCGTCGCGATCGTCGGGGTCAACGCGCTCGCCCCGAAGGCCGGCGTGGCCGCGCCGCTCGTGCTCGTCGCGGTCGGCGTCGTCGTGAGCTTCGTGCCCGCCGTCCCCGAGATCGAGTTCGAGCCCGAGTGGATCCTCGCCGGGATCCTGCCACCGCTGCTCTACTCGGCGGCCGTCGGCCTGCCCACCATGGACTTCCGGCGGGACTTCACCGCGATCAGCGGTCTGTCGGTCGTGCTCGTCCTGCTCAGCACCGCGCTCCTCGGCTACCTCTTTACGTGGCTCATCCCCGGCATCCCGCTCGCGGCGGGCTTCGCGCTCGGCGCCATCGTCAGCCCGACCGACGCCGTCGCGACGTCCATCGTCAAACGGCTCGGCGCGTCACCCCGCGTCGTGACGCTGCTCGAGGGCGAGAGCCTGCTCAACGACGCGTCCGCCCTCGTCCTCCTGCGCTCCGCCATCGCCGGCATCGGGATCGCCGTCGCGACCGGCGGGTCCGCCACCCGCGTGTCGCTGTGGTCGGTCGCGGGCGACTTCGTGTTCGCCGTCGTCGTCGCCGTGCTCGTCGGGTTCCTCGTCGGCTTCCTCGGCCTGTTCGTCCGGCGCCGCCTCGCCAACCCCGCGCTGAGCACCGCCGTGTCCTTCGTCGTGCCGTTCCTCGCCTACCTGCCGTCGGAGGAGCTCGGCGCGTCGGGCCTCGTCGCCGTCGTCACCGCGGGCCTCGTCACCGGCAACGGCGCCGCGAAGTACCTGCGGCCGCAGCACCGGCTCGCCGAGGAGTCGAACTGGCGGACCGTCGAGCTGCTGCTCGAGGGCACCGTCTTCCTCCTCATGGGGCTCGAGCTGTTCGCGCTGGTCACCGACGTGCAGGAGGCCCACGGCAGCCTGTGGCGCGCGGTCGGCATAGCGGCGCTCGCGGCCGTCGTCATCCTCGTCGTGCGCTCCGCGTACGTCGCGACGCTCCTGCGGTCCCTCGCGCGGCGCGCACGGCGGGGGGAGTCGATGCGCGGCGTCATCGCGGGCATGCAGGAGAAGCTCGACGCGCGCTTCGCGGCCGACGGCACGCCCGTCGCGCCGACCGTGCCCGCCGCGGCCAAGCCGGCGCCCGGGACGCCGGAGCGTCGCGGCGCCGAGATGGTCGCGAAGGCGCCCCCGGAGCGGGTGGGCCGGCTGCGGTCGTCGCTGCGTCGTCGCGCCGCCGACATCGACTACCTGACGGCCGAGCGGCTCGGGTGGCGCGAGGGCACGCTCCTCGTGTGGGCGGGCATGCGCGGCGTCGTGACGCTCGCCGCGGCGCAGACCCTGCCGCTCGACACCCCGCAGCGCTCGTTCCTCGTGCTCGTCGCCTTCGGGGTCGCCGCCGGGACGCTCGTCGTGCAGGGCGGCACGCTCCCGTGGGTCGTGCGCCGGCTCGGCCTCTCGGGCGGGTCCACGCGCGCCGACGAGGACCGCGGCGCCGTGCGCGCCGAGCTCGACGGCGCGGCCGTGGCCGTGATCGACGCGCCCGACCTCCGCCGCGCCGACGGCACCACCTACGACGGCGCCGTCGTCGCCCGCGTGCGCCGCGACGTCGTGCGCGAGCTCGAGAACCGCGACACCGACGCCGCGACGTCGGCCGACCTGTTCGCGCAGTACAAGGAGCTGCGGCTCCGGGCGATCGCCGCGCAGCGCGTCGCGCTGCTCGACGCGCGCACGTCCGGCGCGTACAGCTCGCAGGCGCTGCGGCACGCGCTCGACCTGCTGGACGCCGAGCAGATCGACCTCGAGCTCCGCCGCGGACCCTACGTGCCCGGCGACGACGACTGAGCCGACCCCTTGCGGCTGCCCCAGGGGAAGGCCCTAGCGTCGCGGGCATGGACGAGTACACGACGGGTCAGGTGGCGCGCGCGACGGGCCTGAGCGAGAAGGCCGTCCGGATGTACGTCGACCGCGGGCTCCTCGACGCGCGCCGCACCTCCGCGGACGGCCCACGGCTGCTCGACGGCGGCCAGGTGGAGCGCGCCCGCCTCGTCCGGCTCCTGCGGGGCGTCGGCCTGTCGCTCGCCGAGGTGGGCGACGTGCTCGCCGCCCCCGACCCGGTCCCCGCGTTCGACGCCGTGTGGAGCGACCGCCGCTCGGCGCTCGCGGCGTCGCTGACGGCGGCGGAGTACGTCCGGTCCGCGCTCGTCGGCGCGCCACGGCTGGACGTCGTGGTGCACCGACGGCACGTGCCGGAGCGGCTCGTGCTCGGGATGGAGCGCCGCGCGACGCTCGCCGAGCTGCCGTCCGTGCTGCCCGAGGCGACCGGAGCGGTCTTCGCCGTGCTGCGCGCCGCCGACGTGCCCCTCGCCGGCCACCCCTACGTCGAGCTCCACGAGCGCGCGACCGAGGGGTACGCCGCCCGCCTCACGCTCCGGGTTCCCGTCCCCGCGCCCGTGCGGCCGCCGTCGGGCTTCGCCCTCACGACGGACGACGCGCACGAGGAGGCGTACGTCGCGCTCACGGCCGCGGAGGCCCGCGACCAGGAACGTCTGGTCCTCGTGCACGACTACCTGGCGTCCGGGCGGGCGCTCGCGGGCGGTGCGCCCGCGGGGGACGACCGGGAGGTCTACCTGCCGACCTGGGAAGCAGGCGGTCCCGGCCCGGTGATGGAGGTCGCCGTGCCGGTCGCGCCCGCCCCCGGTCCCTGAGGTCAGGCCTGCTCAGCGCGGCGGGCGGCGGCCCGACGGCGCAGGACGCGCGCCGTCGTGACGAGCGCGAGGCCGGCGACGAGGAGCGTCCAGGCCGCGACGACGTGGAACGCGGTCGCGACGCCGGTGACGGCGAGGACGGGGGCGGTCTGGGCGAGGGTCGAGTTGTACATGGCTGCTGTCCTTCCGGGACGGGTGAGGGCATGCCGAGGACGTCCCGGTCGCGTGCGCGACGGGGCGGGCCGGCGAGGGGAGGGGTGAGGGTCAGGCGGTGGCGGCGACGTGGTTCCACGTCGTCTGGCGCCGCGTGACGAACAGCGCTGCGGCGTGCAGGAACGCGCGCTGCAGGGCGAGGTCGTAGAGGAGCTCCGGCAGCACGAGCGCGGCCAGCAGCCGTGCGCGCCGCCCGGCACCCCAGACGGTGACGAGGCGCTCCGCGACGAAGACGAGCCCGACAGCCGCCCACAGCGGGGACAGCGTGAAGGTCCCCGTCACGAGGGTGACGACCGTGAGGAGCAGGTAGGCCGCCATCATGAGCGTGCCGACGGCGAGCATCACCTGCTGGCCGACGTAGCGCCACGTCGTGCGCGTGAGCCCGTATTCGGCGAGGTTGTCGAGCATCCCCTTGTACCAGCGGACGCGCTGCCGGTGGAGGTCGCCGGCCGTCGGCATGAGCTCGGTCGTGCAGCTCATCGTGACGGGGGAGCGCAGCTCGTGGCCGAGCGTGCGCAGCGCGAGGGTGAGCTCGGAGTCCTCGGTGATCGCGTGCCGGTCGTACACGTCGCCGCGCTCGCCGGGGAGGACCGAGCCGCGGGCGTCGGCCACCTCCTGGAGCGCGGTGCGGCGCACGAGCGCGGCGGTCCCGGTGAGCACGGCCGTGCGGCCGGTGAGGTCCACCTGCACGCCGTAGCGCGTGTACTCGTTGGCCTGGCAGTGCTGCAGGTAGCCCTGCGGCGGCCGACCGCGGAACACGCCGCCGACCGCGGCGACCTCGGGCGCCGAGGCGAGGACGGCGAGCCCTTCCTCGACGAACGTGGGGGCGATCGTCGTGTCCGCGTCGAGGACCATGACGACGTCCTCCGTCGTGGTCGCGATCGCCTGGTTGAGCGCCCCCGCCTTGCGGGCCGTGTTGCCCACGGTCTCCATGACGTCCGCGCCGGCGGCGCGGGCGACCGCGACGGTCGCGTCCGTGCTGTTGTCCGAGACGACGAGCACCCGGTCGGGGCGGCGCGTCTGGGCCGCGAGCGAGGCGACGGTGGCGGGGAGCGCCTGCTCCTCGTCGTGGGCGGGGATGACGACGACGACGCGAACGGCGGGCCCGTCCGCGGGACGGGCGGCCGCCTCGGCGCGGTGGCGGGGGGTGTGCGGGGCAGTGGTGTTCACCGGAGGCTCCAGTCGACGAGTGCTGTCGACAAGGAGCCTCGGGCGGTCGCCTCAGCGTTCCCCCGGGGGTGGCGCAGCGGTCGGCGAGGTCTGGCTCAGCGTTCCGGAAATCTGATTGAGAGTTCAATCAGAGGAATTCCTGAGGTTCGCGCCGCCCTCGCGGCGCGGACGCGGTCAGACGTCGGCGGCCGCGAGCGCGCCGTCCACCCCCACGACCCCGAGCTCGAGCCGCGCGATCCCGTCCACCGGCACCGCCGACGACGCGCCCAGGCCCGACGAGCTCCCCGCCTCCGTCGAGGACCACGTGGCCACGACCGAGCGCGTGCCGTCGTCGTCCACGAGCACGAGCTCGTACGTCGCGCCGTCCTCCCAGACCCCGGCCGGGTACGAGCACGACCAGTCGAGGCGCGTGCCCCACGAGGCCGGGGTGAGCGTGAGCTCGGCGCGCACGTCCGCACCCCCGACCGGCTCGAGCGCGACCTGGGTCGTGCCGGTCGTACCGGTCGTGGCGGGGGGCGGGACGTCGTCCGACCGCGTCACCGCCGCGCCGCCCGCGGCGCCCGCGACGACCAGGCCCACCGCCGCCACGGACAGGAGCGACCGCCGCCTGGTGCGGCGCCGCCGGGCGCTCGCGGCTACCACCGCGAGCGGCACGACGGCGCCCCCCGCCCCGCCGGACTCCTCGGCCGGGACGGCGGTGCGGGAGTCGTCGACGAGCGCGTCCGCGTGCTCGGCCGTGAGCATGCCGAGGATGCCCGGCATGCCCGCGAGCTCCGCGACGGCCTCGCGGCACGCCGCGCACGTCGCGAGGTGCTGCTCGAACGCGCGCCGGTCGCGCGGGCTGAGCGCGCCCAGCACGTAGGCGGCGTCCCACTCGCGGTACGGGTCCGGGGTGGCGGTCATGACGAGACTCCCTTCTCCTGCAGCGCGAGCCTCAGCGCGCGGAGCGCGTAGTGCATGCGGGACTTCACCGTCCCGGGCGGGACGCCGTGCGCCGACGCCATCTCGGCCACGGAGCGCCCGTGGTAGTACGCGTCGACGACGACCGCCCGGTGCTCGGGCGAGAGCGAGACCAGCGCGTCCGCGACGAGCCACGCGTCGAGCACGGCCTGGGTCGCGTCGGCCTCGCCGCGGTCGGGCACGTCGGCGCTCGCGAGCTCGCGGCGGTGGTGCGCGCTGCGCAGCTCGTCGACGACGAGGTTGCGCGCCACCGTGAAGAGCCACGCACGCACCGAACCCTCCGGCCGCTCCAGCACCTCCGGGTGGCGCCACGCGCGCAGCAACGTCTCCTGCACCACGTCCTGCGCCTGCGCCGGGTCGTCGGTGAGGCGCGCGACGTAGCGCTCCAGCGCCGGCCCGTGCGCGGCGTGGACCGCCCGCAGCAGGTCGTCGGCGTCGGCGCGCACGCGCGGCACCTCCCCGTCGGTCACGACCCGGCCGACCGCACGAGGTCGAGACCGAACTCGACGCTGCCCGCGTCGTCGACCGTGACGAACCCGAGGCTCGGCGCCTCCACGTCGAAGTCGGAGAACGTGATCGGCACGCTCCCGACGACCTGGACGCCGTCGGTGGTCGGGCCGACCTGCGCCTCGACCGTGACGGCCTGCGTCACGCCGTGGATCGTCAGGTCGCCCGCGAGCTCGACGTCGCCCGACCCGGTCGGCAGGTCCACGGGACCGGTCAGCTCGAACGTCGCGGTCGGGTACGTCCCGACCTCGAGCGCGTCGCCCCGGAAGTACGCGTCGCGCGGCGGCTCGTCGGTCGCGACGCTCGCCATGTCGACCTCGATCGTCGCCGCGGTGAGCGCGCCGTCCGCGACGGTGAACGACCCCGTGACCTCCTCGGTCCGGCCGGTCACCGTGACGTCCTCGCCCTGCAGCACCTCGTGCACGCGGTACCCCGCGTACGAGCCGTCCCCGACCGTCCACGCACCGGCCAGGTCCGCCGGGTCGAGCGCGGCGCCGTCGCCCGACGGCGCGTCGAGCGTCGGCTCCTCGGCCGCCGCGCGGTTGGACCAGTCCGCGTACAGGCCCGGGCCGAACGCGACGGCCGCACCGCCGAGCACCACGACACCGACCCCGACCCCCACGAGCACCTTCGTCCTCCTGCGCACGTCTGCCCCTTCCGATCATCCTCTGCGACTCCGTCACCTGGGAGACGAGGCAGCGGCCCGATCGGTTCACCCGGGCCCGTCGACGCTACGCGGCCGGGCGGTGGGCCCGACGGTCGGACGGGCCGCCGGACGGGCGTGCGGCGTGCGGGCCGACGCGCGGGCAGGCCGGTGAACCTCGTGACGCGCCGCGCCGTCGTGAGAGTAGGGGCCGTGCTCGCGACCCCGACCGTCCTTCCGAGGAGTCGACATGCGACGCACCCTGACCACCGGTGTCCCGGCCGCCACCACGTGGGCCGTCACCGCCCTGCTCGCCGCCACCCTCGCCGGGTGCTCCGGCGGGGGAGGCGGCCTGTACGGGGGCGGTGGCTCCAGCCCGTCGGGCTCGACCTCCGACGGCTCGGCGGGCGGCGGCTCGTCGGACGTCGCGCTCGGCACGGCGGACTCCTCGCTCGGGACCGTCGTGGTCGACGGCCAGGGCATGACCGTCTACTACTACGACAAGGACACGAAGGGCTCGGGCACGAGCGCGTGCGAGGGCGAGTGCGCCGCCGCGTGGCCCGCCGTCCACGCGGCGAGCGCGGACCCCGAGGTCGACGGCGTGACGGGCGAGGTCGGCACCATCACCGGGGTCGACGGCGAGCTCCAGGTCACCGTCGACGGCCGCCCGGTCTACACGTACGCGGCCGACACCGGCCCTGGCGACGTCACGGGCCAGGGCGTGAACGGCGTCTGGCACGTCGTGGCGCCCGACGGGACCGAGATCATGGACGCGGCCCCCGCCGCCGGGTCGGGCTACTGACCGGCGCGCCGGGGCCCTCCCGACCGAGCGAACCTGGCGACGGGGCAGCGGCGTCGCGGCGCAGGAGGACGGCGGTGCGGACGCGCATCGCCGCCGCTCGGGGATCCTCGTGCTCCCACAGCCGGATCACGATCCACCCGAGCGCCTGGAGGACTCGATCGGTGTCCCGGTCGCGAGCCCTGTTCGCTGACAGCTTCGCGTCCCACCACTCGCTGTTGGACCGGGGACGGGTCCCGTGCTCGGGGCACCCGTGCCAGAAGCATCCATCGACGAAGACCGCGACCTTCAGGCGCGTGAAGGCGACGTCGATCGTCCTTCGCCGCTGGCCCGGTACCGGGAAGGCGACGCGATAGCGGAGACCGAGCGCGTGGAGCTCCCGGCGAATGCCGAGCTCTGCGGCGGTGTCACGACGCTTCGCCCTGCTCATCCGCTGCGACACGACCTCTGACGACGCCCCAGGGTGTGCTGGGACGTGCTGTGGAGTCGGGCTCTGGTGCGGCACGGGCACTGCGATCAGCCCAGTCAGGCCGGGGCCTTCGTGAGCGTCTCCGCGAACCGGGACTGGCCGTCGGCGACGACGGCTGGCAGGAGGTCGTCCGGGCTCTTCGGCGCATCGTCGATGAGGGCCTTCAACAGCGCTCGGCCCTGCTCGGTCTTGCGGAGAACTGCGGAGTCTCGTTCGGCGTGCGCTCTCAGGACGTTCCACACTGCTCCGACGTTCACGCCGTTGCCGAGCTGCTTGTACGTCGCGGCGGCGGCCTGCGGACCGAAGTCGAAGTTGTCGGGAAAGCCCTGCAGACGGGCCGCTTCTCTCGTGGACAGACGTCGACGGAGCGGCCCGATGATCGACGTCTGCGTGATCGCCACGAGCGCGGGGAGGTGCGTGGGTCGCTTCGCCCGGATCCCTGAAGGGCGAAGCTGGAGGACACAGTCCCAGAGCCGCGCAGTCTGCTGTGCTTGCCACTCGAGCTTTCGCCGTGACGGCGGGAACGACTGGAGGTCGTGGCGAGCAGCCCACATGTCCAGCTGGCGCTTGTAGCGGGTGTAGAGCTCGGCGTTCTTGACGAGGAAGTTCCTCTTCCAGGTCGGTACGGCGTCCCAGGTCTCTGGGACATCGGGAGCGAGGTACGGGGACCGTCCCCCGCTGATCCAAGCGTCGAGCTGCTCCTTCTTGACCCAGTGGTCCGACCAGATCGGAAAGCCGGGCAACGTCGCTTTCCCGCCGTCGGAACTCGCCTTGCGCACTTCGCTCCACATGGTGACGACGAAGTCGTCCCATGCGTCGATCCATGCGACCTCAGCGGGGGTGAGGCCGGTGCCAGGAGCATCCGTCTCGAGAACCGGAAGGTCGTGGAGCAGATCCCACTCCTCGTCTCCGCGCAGGGACAGGTTCGGGAGCGGGGGGCCCGGCTCGACGCCGTCGCCGTCCGGGTCGTAGGTCGCCGTGATGAAGACTCGCTCGCGCACCTGCGGCCGACCACCCCGCTCGAGCGGGAGGAGATGCGGCGAGAACACCGTCGGCGTCTGGGAGACGCGGTAGCCCTCTTCACGCAGGGTCTGGATGATCACGTCCCACTCGTGCCTGTGCCGAGGTCCAGCGAGATTCCGGACGTTCTCCAGCAGGACGACGGTGGGGTGGTGGGCCTGGATGATCTTCAGGATGTTCCAGTAGAGCGTTCCCCGGGTCTCGTCCATGCCGCGCTGTGCGCCCGACTTCGAGAACGGCTGGCACGGGAAGCCCGCTGCCAGCAGGTCGTGAGCCGGGACGTTCATGACGCTGTCGTTCGCGTCCTTGGTGATGTCCCCGAGGGGCGAGTGACCCCAGTTGCGCTCGTAGACCTCGGCCGCAGCCTTGTCGATCTCTACCGAGTAGACGCACTCCCCTCCGAACGACTCCAGCGCTGCGGCAAACCCTCCGATACCGGCGAACAGGTCGATGTATCGGAATGGCGGCGTAGGCGTCGTCGCGGCGCTCCCGTCTCCCATGGTCGACAGCTTGGCAGCTTGGTGGTACGGGGTCAAATCGACACGCTCCTGAGGCACACACGGAATCTAGAGCGAACCACCCACACGCGTTGGGGACGAGTCAAGACAGGGGTGCTTCGAGGTCGCGCGCGGCCGGTCGCCGACCGAGGCGCGCTCCCGTCGGCTGATTGCGTGCACCGACACGCGATGCGGCACTAGCCTGCCGGGTCCGCGTGCCGTGTGGTTCCCTTCCTCTCGTGTCGAACGTCACCACCGAGAACTTCAACCCGGCGCAGACGATTCCGGAGGCGAGCGCGCGCATGTTCGCGCTGACCGGGGCTCCTGCCGCCGGCACGCGTGGACCGAAGCGCTCGCTCGTCGCGCTCGCGCAGAGCCTAGGCGTCGACGTCGACCTCCAGGCGGTGAACGCGGTGCTCGGGGAACAGATCGCCGAAGCACTCGGGACACCCTGGGTCCGAGGTCTCGACTACGTCGATCTCCAGGTGACCCTGATCGGGATGAACAACCTGCTCCAGGCCACGTCCGCGAGCATCATCCGGCTGTCGCGTCAGCGCGCAGTCGCGAGCGCCTCGGTCGCAGAGGTCCTCCAGGCGTTCCCGGGATTCCGCCCGGCGTCTAACAAGCAGGCTGCGGTGAACCGGCTCTGCGACGTCGCGGGTGTACCGCACGACGTCCTCGGCCCAGGCGGGAAGGAGCACACCTGGACTCTCCGCGACGTCGCGCGGCGGCTCGCGCCCCAGCTGCTCGAACGCAGACTCACGAAGCACGCTCTGGCAGCCGCACTCGCCGCGGAACTGGGAGTCCCCTGGCTCGACGCCGCCGGCTCGACCGGCGCATCGATCACCCTCGACGGACTGAACCTTCTGCTGGCGGGCGCCGAGCGAGCCGTCGGTCTCGCGTCGGCCGCATGGAGAACGGCGACCGAAGAGGGTTCGGCGCTCGTCCACGCGCTAGCCGAGGAGCTCCCCGCGCACTGGGACGGTGTCGACTGCATCACCTGGATGCGGGACTCCGGGTCGACGCAGTGGCGGCAGATCGAGTGGTTCGGCTTCTACTTCGAGGAGCGGTTGCGAGAGATCCTGAACGCTCGTTTTCCCACCCCGCTCGCCGGCGGCCCGAACGTCCGGTACGGGAACACGGTCTTCGACTACGCGTCCCCGACCCGGGTCTGGGACGCAAAAGCGCACACAGCATGGACGAGGCCCTTCCCCTGGGACGGTGCCGCTCCCTCGAAGCGTTCGGGCACAGAGATGTGGCTCAACGACGCTCAGGCGGTTCGAGCATGTGTCTCCGAGCAGGGCCTCGGATTCCTCATCGTCGACGGGCGTGCCGGGCTGGACACGACGGGCGAGTTCCGTGCCTGGCACAAGAGTGCGGGCGAGTCAGGAGGCCGGGCGCTGAGCGGATACGTCGCGAGCACGGGAAGGTCGCGGCCACGCAAGGCGGAGTGGACCCCGCTGGAGCTCCGCGCCATCTGGATCGAGGACTCGGCTGCGCTCGACGCCGGGATCGCAGCCGGGTGGCTCGCCCAGAAGGAGCAGCCGGACTGGGGCACCGGCGATGCACGGAGACCGCGCAACGACAAGTTCTCAGCAAAGCCCTCAAAGGCGGGCGCGTGGCAGGTGGCCTCCCACACCTGGGTGGCACGAAGCTGATTCGATGAAGGACCGGCGATGCCGGATCAGCACCGCGCATGAGAGACTGGCCCGCTCGGTGCTGGATCGGGCTCGAGCCGGAGAGGCGAGCGGGCGGCGCTGGTTCTCGCTGGCACCGGTATCACAGAGGCGCGCCCTAACCGCCGCTGTCAGCTGAGTGCTCACTGGTGGGTTGATCGCTTGTCACCTCGTCCAACGCCCCCTGGACGAGGATCTCCCACTTGCGCGCGGTGGCCTTCGCGCCTTGCCGGACGAGCCAGACGCGGTAGAGGCGCACAAAGCGGTCCGTGAACCGCGCCGCCATCAGTGGGGAGCACCAGAGGAAGCACTGATCAAGGAGCTCGCCGGCGGAGGTGATGATCTTCGTGACGGTCTCGTGCTCGGTCGCGAGCGAGGCCTCGAGCGTACGCAGGTGGTCGTTGCCGGGACCGAGGGCAAAGTAGATCGCCCGCGAGTAGTTCCTCGCGGCGAGCTTGGCGATGAAATTCCTCACCTCGGCCTCGTCGACGTCGTCGCGGTGCTTAGCCTCGGCGACGAGGGTCGGCTCGCCACCATCCATCACCTGCACGTCACCGGGAAGCTTGAACGACGGGTCGTTGATCCCGCCAGAGAGCACGCCGTCACCGAAGGCAGTGGCAAGGGCTGCTGCCAGGAGGGCTTGGCAGCGGCGGCCACCTTCGGGGTCCTCGTCGAGGAGCTCGTCGACGGCTTTGATGACGGCCGAACGGCGCTGACCGACGAACTCGCTCTCACGTTCGGAGTGGGCGTGGAACTCGATGTCGACAACGCAGGCGCGGATGAAGGCGACAAGACCCTCGCGGGCGTCCTCGACAGATCCAGCGGCGATCGCGTCGAGGAACGCGTCTAGGGTGGCGTAGTCGACATCGGCAACACCGCGAGGATCGGGAACAAATGCTGGCTTGTCGACCCAGGGGTTGTTGTTGAACGGGGCGACTCCGCTCGGTCCGAGAACGACCGCCTTTCCAGGAAGCTCAGTCTGCCCTGCCAGCGCACTGGCCAGGAGGCGGTACAGGTCGTTGGCCGAGTATCCTCCCGCGCCCGATCTGGCCTTGATGGACTTGACGTTAGCGGCCGGGGACAGCGCGCGAGCGAGGAGGCCCGTCACGTAGATGGCCGGATCGGTCGCCTTTCGCGTGAAAGCTCGTACGGCAGCGGCTCTTGCGGCCCACTCGTCAGAGACGGGTGCGCCGTCGCGGACGGCTTCCAGCACGGCTGTCACCAGGCTGATCGTGTCGGCCTTGTCGAAGGCGAGGGCGCCGTCCTCAGAGACCCTTACCCTGACAGAAAGTTGTTTGAGGGCCTCAAGGTCGTTAGCCACCGCGCCAGAATATCCGGTGATTCGCCAGATCCCCGGGTGCCCACCCGCCAGGTGTCCCGGTTCGTCCGCCCTGCGAGTGAGGCGGAGTGGCTGACCCGGACCTCAATCGTGGCGGTCAGACTTCTGGAGGAGGCCTCGTCCTCGCATCCAAAGCCAGGGAGCAGTGGCGCGGACTCTTGCGTGGGAGGGCGAGCAGCGTACGGATCCTGTCGACGAGCTTCGCAATTCTGGGCGATCCTGATTCGACGCTCCTTGTAGGCGAGCGCTCGAGATCGGTGTCGTTGCAGACTCCGCACCACGTTCGCGTCATGCAGTGCAGGCACTCGCTGTCCTCAGCCACGGGCGGCATCGAACCGCGCGAGCAGGATGCGGTCGACGTGCTTGGACGTCGAACAACTGTGGCGGTCAGGCGGCATCGTGCTCCGTGGCTGTGTCGCGTCACCTATGCAAGGGGAGCGGCGGCGAGCTCAGGCAGAACGGGTGGCCCTCCGGGTCCGCGTAGACGCGGAACAGGTCGTCGGGGTGGCCCTCGTCCTCCGGCGTGCCCGTGAGCGGGCGCGCGCCGCAGGCGAGCGCGTGCTCGTGCGCCGCGTCGAGGTCGGGGACGTCGAGGTCGACGTGCACGCGCGCCCCGCCGGGCCAGGGTCGTACCTCGGCGTCGGACCGCTGGAACGCGAGGCGCGACGCGCCTCCCGGGACCTGGAGCGAGAGCCAGTCGTCGCCCGCCGGGTCGGCGACCTCGTGGCCCGGCGTGTACGCCCAGCCGGTCAGGCGCCGGTAGAACTCCGCGAGCGCGCGCGGGTCGCGCGCGTCGACGGTGACGTTGCGGAGCCGCAGCGGGCGCGGGTCTCCCACGGCTCAGCCGACCTGCTCGCGCAGCCACGCGACGTCGGCCGGGACGTCGGCGTGCGTCTCGCAGACGACCGACGTGCCCGCCGCGCGCACGACCCCGAGCAGGAGCTCCGGGTCGATCGTCCCGGCCGTGAGGCCGGCGTGGCGGTCGGCGCCGGAGCCCGCGGTGTCGCGGCTGTTGTTGAGGTGGACGAGGTCGACGCGGCCGGTGATCGCGCGCACGTCGTCGACCGCCGTCGTGAGGTCGATGCCGCCCGCCCACGCGTGGCACGTGTCGAGGCAGAACCCGACGTTCTCGGCGCCGTCGGCCTGCTGCACGGCCGCCCACAGGCCCTCGATGCGGTCGAGGCGGCGGGCCATCGAGAAGTCGCCGCCAGCGGTGTTCTCGATGTACACGGTGACGTCCGTCTGGAGCGCGTCGATCGCCTTGCGCCAGTTGTCGAAGCCCTTCGCCGGGTCCTCCTTCGCGGTGACGTGCCCGCCGTGGACCACGACGCCCGTCGCGCCGACCGCCGCCGCGCCGTCCACGATCTGCTGGAGCAGCTTGCGGCTCGGGATGCGGATGCGGTTGTTGGGGCTCGCGACGTTGATGACGTACGGCGCGTGCACGACGAGCTCGAGGTCCGCCGCCGCGGCGGCGTCCTTCAGGGCCTCCGCGCCACCCGGGAACGTGAACTCCGGACCCTTCCACGACTGGGGGTCGCCGAGAAAGATCTGGGCGACGTCCGCGCCGATGCTCGCTGCCTGCGCGATGACGTCCGACTGGTCGAGGTGGGCTCCGATCCGCATGGGGACCAACCTACGCGGCGCCGCCCACGCGCGCGGCCGCTCGTCACCAGCCGGTCGAGCTCCTCCGGATGACGTCACGGCGCAGGTCGAGCAGTGCCGCGCGGGCGCGCCGACGGCGGTCGGTCGGGTCGACCGTGAGCTCGTCGCCGGGGTTCGCCCGACGCCGCGGCTCGCCGTGGACGTTGAGGTCGGGCGCGGCGCCGTGGTCGGCCGCGCGGTGCGCCGTCGTGGTCGCCGGGCCGGCCGACGTCGGAGCGGACGGTGCGGAGAAGAGCGGGCGGTTGTCCGGCACGGGAGCCTCCTCGGGGACTCCGTCGCGCGGGGCGGCGGAGGGTCGGGACGATGCTGGTGCGCCGGGCTCGCCGCCCGGCGCCCCCTCATCGTGCGACCGCGACGTTTCCCCCGGTCGTCCTCAACGTTTCGGCCATGTTGCGGCCCCACCCGGCCGCCGAGCACGGGGTTCCCGACCGCCCGAGACCGATCCCGGTCGCCGACCCCGTGCTCGACGGCGGCCGGTCAGGTCAGGCGGGGCCGCGGGCTCCGCACGTGGCGATCGTCTGCGAGCCTTCCTCGCCGTCGACAACCACCGAGGCCTCCCAGCGCCAGGCCTCCGGCAGAAGATCGACCGTCCCCGCCGGGACGTGGACCGTGCCGAGACCGGAGCCCGGCGTCGTGGGCTCGACCGACTCCCACTCTGGCCCGCCGTCCGGCGTCTGCTCCACGCGGAAGGACGACCGGTACTCGCCCAGCTCGTCGCCCTGCCACGTCGTGAGGCGCACGACGAGCGCGCCGTCCGGCGGCCCGTCGAGCGTCACCCCCGGGGCGACGTCGACGGTGAACGCCGCCTCGAGGCCCGCCTCCTCGCCGGCCCACGCGGGGAGCGGGTCCGTGCGGGTCACGCCCCAGCGGGTCATGGTGCCCGCCTCCGACCAGCCGGAGACGTGGATGTCGCTGACCGTCAGCGGGGACCCGGCCGCCACCTCGGGCGTGCACGACTGCATCTCCGGGTCGCCGGTGGTGGACGTGGCAGGGCCGAGCATGAAGACGGCGCTGCCCACAGCGAGGACCGTCGCCGCGCCGGTCACGACGCGCGACGGCGTCGGGCCGCCGAGGCCGGTGCCCGGGCCGAGGAACGGGACGGGCGGTCGCACGCGCCGGAGCACGACGGTGCTGCACAGCGAGTCGGCGAACGTGCGGCGCTGCGCGTTCCACAGGGGGCGGAGGAAGCCGATGTAGAGCAGCGCGTCGAGGATGTGCGCCACGCTCCGCAGGACCGTGCGCACGAGGCCCGCGGGGCGACCCGTGGCGTCGTGCACGACGACGATCCCCACCGTCCGCTTGCCGGGGGTCGCGCCCGTCCAGGCCTGGAGGGCGAGGAGCGCGGCCGCGGTGCCGAAGGCCCACCAGCCCCCGCCGGGCACCGGTGCCTCCGTGCTCACGCCGAAGCTGATCGTCGGGATCCAGGCGACCTCGTAGGCCGGCCCGACGGCGAGGAACAGCACCGTCGCGGCGATCGCGGTGTCGAGCAGCGACGCGACGACCCGGCGCGACCAGCTCGCGTAGGGGCCGTGCGCGGGTTCGAGCTCCGGCAGCGTGTCGTCGAGGTCTCCGGCTCCGACGGCGTGCGTCGGCCCCCTGCCGGTCGGGGCGTCGATGGCCACGCGCGCATCCTGGCACAGCGCGCCCCCGCTGACCACACCCTCCCACCGAGCACGACGTTCCCGGCGTTCTCATGCCGGGAACGCCGGGAACCTCGTGCTCGACCCGGAGCGACCTCGTGCTCGGCGGCCGTCTCAGCGGAAGGAGTGCCGCCGACCCCGGGCGACGGTCGCGAGCACCGGGACCATGAGCGCGAGGGAGACCCACGGGAGGCCGCCCGGCCCGGCGACGGCGAGCGCCGCGCCGCCGACGGCACCGCCGAGCGCGACGGACGTGTTCCACACGGTGACGAGCGCGGACTGCGCGACGTCGGCGCCGTCCCCCGCGGCCCGGGCGGCGGCGGTCGTGTAGAGCGTCCCGGCGCCGCCGAACGCCGCACCCCAGGCGGCGACGGCGAGCACGACGACGACGGTCGACGTCGGGGCGAGGCCGAGCACGAGCATCGCGAGGGCGAAGACGACGACCGACCCGAGGGTGAGCGCGCGCAGGCGGTGGTCGATGAGCGCCCCGACGAGCACGAGCGCCCCGGCGGACGCGGCGCCGAGGACGAGGAGCAGCGCGCTGGTGCGCGAGCCCTGACCGAGGTGCGCGAGGTGGACCGCGACGTACGTGTACAGGGACGTGTTGGCGAGCACGTTGAGCCCGGCGACGAGCAGCACCGGCCGCAGGCCGGGGCGGGGGAGGACGGCGCGGATCGCGAGCTGCGCGCCGCGGGGGGTGCCCGCGGCGCCGGGGACGCCGAGTCGGATCCAGGCGAGCAGCGCGACCCCGAAGACGGAGAGGACGCCGAACGTCCAGCGCCACCCGACGGCAGCGCCCAGCACGGCCCCGGCGGGGACGCCGAGCGTCAGGGCGAGCGGGCCGCCTGCCATGGCGATCGTCATCGCGCGGCCGACGCGGTCCGCCGGCACGATCCGGCGCACGTACCCGGGCAGGAGCGCCCACGTCAGCCCGGCGACGAGCCCCGCGGCGAAGCGCGCGACGAGCGTCAGCGCGAACGACGACGACACCGCGGTGACGGTGTTCGCGACGACGAACCCCGCGACCGCCACGAGGAGCAGCGTGCGGCGGTCCCACCGCGCGGTGGCGCGCGTGAGCGGGATCGCGGCGACGATCGCCCCGACGGCGAACGCGGTGACGGTCTGCCCGGCCGCGCCGGCCCCGACGCCGAGGTCGGCGGCCATGGCGGGTAGCACGCCCGCGGGGAGGATCTCGGTGAGGAGCGTGAGGAACCCCGACGCCGCGAGCGCGAGGAGCGCGGCGACGGGCAGGCGGCCGGGGGTCACCGGGGTCATCGGGGTCATCGGGGTCGCCGGGGTGTCGGCCGAGGCGGGGCCCGGGACGGTGGCGGCCGTGGGACCGGTGGTGGGTGTGCTCGTCGTGGACATGGGGTTAGCATCGATGTCTGACATTGATGTGAAGGTCAAGCGACACGAACCGGTGAGGAGGATCACGTGCGGATCGGCGAGCTGTCCCGGCGCACCGGGACCCCGACGCGACTCCTGCGGTACTACGAGGAGCAGGGCCTGTTCACGCCCGAGCGGGCCGAGAACGGCTACCGCGAGTACGGCGAGCACCTCGTCGACCGCGTGCTCCAGATCCGCGGGCTCCTCGAGGTGGGGTTCACGACGAAGATCATCAAGGAGTTCCTGCCGTGCCTCGGCAACGCGCCGGAGATCCACCTGCACAACGCCTACCCGGACAAGATCGCGCTCCTCGAGACCGAGCTCGCGCGCCTGGAGGACCGCATCCGCATCCTCGAGAAGAACCGCGAGGCGATCGCCGACTACCTCGACCGCATCCGCCCGTTCGCCCAGCGCCCGGAGGACCGCGTCGCCGGGAGCGCCTCGTCGAGCACGACGTTGCTGTCGTCGTCCGCCGGATAACGACGGCAACGTCGTGCTCGGCGGGGGATGGGCAGGGGCGTGGACGGGGGGCCTCGGTCACTCGGGGCGCGGGGCGTACATGATGACGGCGACGCCGGCGAGGCACAGCAGCGCGCCGGCCACGTCCCAGCGGTCCGGACGGAAGTCGTCCACGACCATGCCCCAGGCGAGCGAGCCGGCGACGAACACCCCGCCGTACGCGGCGAGGATGCGCCCGAAGTTCGCGTCCGGCTGGAGCGTCGCGACGACGCCGTAGAGCCCGAGCGCGACGACGCCCGCCCCGATCCACAGCCAGCCCCGGTGCTCGCGGAGTCCCTGCCACACGAGCCACGCCCCGCCGATCTCCAGCACCGCGGCGAGCACGAACAGCGGGATCGAGCGCGCGAGGTCCATGCGCGCCAGCGTAGGGGCGCGCGGCTCAGCGGGCGGTGACGTCCGCGGGGTCCGTCGCGATCGTGCGGACGGGTCGGCACGGGTTCCCCACCGCGACGACGCCCGCGGGGATGTCCCGCGTGACCACGGACCCTGCTCCGATGATGCTGTCGTCGCCGATCGTCACGCCGGGCGCGATGGTGACCGAGCCGCCGATCCACACGTTGCTCCCGATCGTGACGGGCTCGGGGCGCTCCCAGCCCTCGCGGCGGCGGACGACGTCCTCGGCGTGGTTCGGCGTGTAGATCGAGCAGCGCGGGCCGATGAGGCAGTCCGGGCCGATCGTGACGAGGCCGCCGCCGATGACCATGAAGTCGGCGTTGATGAAGGTGCGCGCGCCGATCTGCAGCCGGTCGCCGTAGTCGATCGTCAGCGGCGGGCGGAAGTCGATCCCCTCCTCGGCGCCGGGGACGAGCCGGTGGAAGAGGCGGCGTGCCTCGTCGACGTCCTCGAAGTACACGCGCCCGATGCGGGCGCACGTCGCGTGCGCGTCGCGGGTCAGCTCCTGCAGCGCGGGCGACGTGCGGTAGCGCAGCCACCCGCCGGAGAGCAGGCTGCGGAGGTCCTCGTCCGTGGTGGCCAGCTCGGCCATCCTCGTCGTCGGCTCGGTCGTGCTGCTCATCGGACTCCCTCGTCGTGATTAGTATTTCGGTTAAACATATAGGTGCGCGCGAAGGGACGCAAGACTCCTCTCGACCTCTCTGGGCCGCCGTCGTCGGGCCGCCGTCGCCGGGCCGCCGTCGCCGGGGCGGCTCCCGGCGCCGGGTCAGGACGTGGGGTCGAGCACGCGGCGCAGGCGCGCCTTCTTCTCGTTCTCGCGCACGACCCACGCCACGTCCGGGTCCGACGACCCGCGCAGCGCCGCGAACCGCGGCACGCCGGCGGCCGGGTCGCCGACGACGGCGACGCTCCAGCAGTAGCCGAGGGCCTGGCGCAGCGTGCGCACGTCGGGGTCACGGCGCGCGTCGGCGGGGAGCGCGCCGATCGAGGCGGTCGCGGCCGCGCACGCGTCGAGCGCGGCGGTCGCGGTCGCCGGGTCCCGGAGGAGCCGCGGCTCGCAGATCCCGGCGACCGCGGCGCGGCGGACCAGCGGGTCGGCGTCGGCGACCCACGACGCGACGAGCGCGCGGAGCGTAGCGGGCTCGGCGTCGCCGATCCGTTGGAGCGCCACCGCGGCGGCCTCGCGGACCCGCCACGACCCGTCCGACGCGCGGGCGCGCAGCCGGTCGGTCGGCTCCGCGCGCGCGTCGGCGGAGGCCTCGACGACGAGCCGGCCCAGCCCGCACGTCCCGCAGCACCGGAGGTACTCGTCGGGGTCGTCGGCCAGGGCGCGCACGAGCTCGGCGGGCGCGACGTCGGCGAACGCGCCCAGGAGCTCGAGGTTCGCGCGCGGGCCCGGCAGCCCTGACCCCGCGGTGAGGTGCGCGCGCACCGCCGCCGGGCCGCCGTCGAGCGCGCGCAGCGCGGCCCGGTGCTCCTCTCGCACGGTCATGCCGACCACGCTAGGACGCGGCGCCCCCGCCCGACAGGGTCTTTCGGCCGGGTTCGGCCAGCCGCGAGCCGGGGGCCGCGAGCCGGGAGCCGTCCGAGGGCGCCCGGCCGCCGGGCTCAGCGCAGCGGGTCGAAAGCCCGGATCTCGTCGGGGGTCTCGCCGGTCGTCACGAGGTGGACGAGCGCCCGGCCGGTCGCGGGCCCGAGCACCATGCCCCACATGCCGTGGCCGCCCGCGACGTAGACGCCGCGCGTGCGCGTCGCGCCGACGAGCGGCAGGCCGTCGGGCGTGACGGGGCGCGAGCCGACCCACTCGTCGTGCCGGTCGTCGAGGTCGACGCCCTGGAACAGGTGCCGCACGGAGGCGAGGATCGCCTCGATCCGCCGGGGCTGGAGCGGCTCGTCCGGGCCGCGGAACTCCATGGTCCCCGCGATGCGGAACCGGCCCTGGTAGGGCGTGCACGCGACGCGGCGCGCGGGCAGGTAGATCGGCGTCTCGACGGGCTCGTCGGTCTTCACGGTGAACGAGTAGCCGCGTCCGGCCTGCACGCGCGTCCGCACGCCGAGCGGCGCCGCGAGCGAGGGCAGCCACGCGCCGGTCGCGAGCACGACGGCGTCGCCCCGCAGCACGACGCCCTCCTCGCGGTCGGCGGGGGAGCCGGCCCGGCGCGGCGCCCCGGCGCCCGGCCCGACGCCGTCGGTCATCCCGGGCCCGTCGCTCGCCCCGGCGCCCACGAGGGCGGGGTGCCGGGCGGCGTCGGGGTGCACGGCGCGCGCGAAGACGCACGCGCCGAGGCGGCCGGGCTCGACGTCGAGCACGTCGAGGCCGGTGAGGATGGTGCCGCCGCGGGCGCGCACGGAGTCGGCGAGGGCATGGACGTACGGTCCGGGCTCGAGGAAGCGCTGGCCCTCGAGCGCGTAGACGGTGGAGACGCGGTCGGTGAGCTGGTGGGCGCGCTCCCCGGCCTCGACGCGCCGGACCGGGACGGTCTGCCCGGCGGCGGCGACGTGCTCGAGCTCGCGCAGGAAGGGTCGGGCCTCGCGCACGTGCTCGAACGCGACGGTGAACGGGCCGGGCGTCGTGCCGGCCTCGACGCCGTGGCCGAGGCTGCCGCCCGCGGCGAGCTCGTCGAACGCGTCGAGCGCGACGCGGTCGATCGGGGTGAGGGCCGCCATCGCGCGGTCCCAGCGGGCCTGCGTCGCGTGCGCCATGAAGCGCGCGAAGAACGTCCACAGGCGCGGGTCGAACCGCAGCGGGACGTGCAGGGGAGCGGCCGGGTCGAGGAGGGCGCGCGGCCCGTACGTCCACAGGGACGGGTCGGCGAGCGGCATCGCCATGCCGGGGGTGAGCCACCCGGCGTTGCCCCACGAGGAGCCCGCGGCGACGCCCTCGCGGTCGACGACGGTCACCTCGACGCCTTGCTCCTGGAGATGCCACGCGGTCGCGAGCCCCACCATGCCGGCGCCGACGACGACGGCCGTGCGAGGGGCGCGGCCGGGGGGTGCCGACCGGGCGTCGCGGGAACGGGGACGGGGACGGGGACGAGAGGTCGTGCTCACGCCGGGCTCCTTCGACCGACGCCCGCCCCGCGGGTGGCGAGGCGGGCGCGTGGCTGGTGTGCGGCGGGATGGTGCCGCACGACTCACAGCGTGGTGGATCCTTCGGTGTGCGGCAAGATGTGCCGAAGGATCGTCGCTCCGGGCTGCCACCGCCGTCCCGACGTTCGCCCACCGACCAGGGGAGGCCCACCGTGCCGAAGGATCTTCGACCGCCCGCGCTGGACGACGTCGACCGCCGCATCCTCGACGTCCTCGCGACCGACGCGCGCGCCACGAACGCGGCCGTCGCCGCCCGTGTCGGGATCGCCGCCTCGACGTGCCACGCGCGCGTCCGGGCCCTCGTGGACCGCGGCGTGATCCGGGGCTTCCGGGCCGACGTCGACCCCGCGGCGCTCGGCCGGGGGCTCGAGGCGCTCATCGCGATCCGCCTCCAGGCCGGGGCGCGCAAGGGCCTGGAGGCGTTCCGCGACTACCTGCTGACGCTGCCTGACGTCGAGGGCGTCTTCTTCGTCACCGGCGACCGCGACTTCCTGCTGCACGTCGCGGTCGCCGACTCGGACGCGCTGCGCGACCTGGTGTCCCGGACGCTCAGCGTGCGCCCCGAGGTGGCCGGGACGAGCAC
The DNA here is from genome assembly GCF_046159675.1 of Cellulosimicrobium sp. RS. Classification (NCBI taxonomy): domain Bacteria; kingdom Bacillati; phylum Actinomycetota; class Actinomycetes; order Micrococcales; family Promicromonosporaceae; genus Cellulosimicrobium; species Cellulosimicrobium sp. RS. Next base: position 84,898 of record NZ_JBJXVU010000002.1, read on the forward strand.
GACCGTGATCTTCGAGCACGCGCGCCCCTGAGGTCGTCCGCCTCTCAGGGCGTCCGCCCCGGTGCCGTCCGCTCCCGGGCCGTGCGCCCAGGGAGCGGCGTCCCCGGCCTCACGCCACCGTCGTCCCCTCCCGCACGCGCGACCGCAGGACGTGCTTGGTGAGCTTGCCGGAGGGGTTCCGGGGGAGCTCGGTCACGAGCGCGACGTCGCGCGGCACCTTGTAGCGCGCGAGCCGGTCGGCGAGGAAGGCGCGCAGCGAGTCGAGCGTCGGCTCGGCGCCGGGAGCGGGGACGACGAACGCGACGACCGTCTCGCCCCAGTCGGCGTGCGGCCGCCCGACGACGGCGACGTCCGCGACCTCCGGGGAACCGCGCAGCGCCTCCTCGACCTCCTGGGAGTAGACGTTCTCGCCGCCCGTGATGATGACGTCCTTGAGCCGGTCGACGATGAACAGGTACCCGTCCTCGTCGACGCGCACGACGTCGCCGGTGCGGTACCAGTCGCCCACGAGCACGGCCTCGGTCGCCTCCGGGTCGTCGAGGTAGCCGACCATCCGGGTGTCCGACCGCAGCCAGATCTCCCCGGTCCCGCCCGGGCCGACGTCGTTCCCGTCGAGGTCCACGACCCGCACGTCGACGCCGGGCATGCCCGCGTGCCCGATCGAGCCCGCCTTGCGCTCCTGGTCGGCCGGGCCGAGCGCGGTGCCGACCGGCCCCATCTCGCTCATGCCGTAGACCTGGTGCAGCTCGCCCGGGTAGGCCGCGCGGATCGCCCGCACGGTGTCGGCACCGACGGGCGCGCCGCCGGCGAGCCACAGCCGTGCGCTCGACAGGTCGAACGTCGACAGGTCGATGCCCTGCGCGGCGGCGACCTGGAGCGGCGCGACGTACGCGATGGGCGCGCCGAAGAACGCGGTCGTGCGCTCGGCCTCGACCGTCCGCAGCATCTCGATCGGGTGGTACTCGCGCAGCAGCACGGTCGTCCCGCCGAGGAACACCATCGACAGGAACCAGTTGTTGAGCGGCGAGGCGTGCCAGATCGGCATCGCGAGCAGGAAGCGGTCGTCCGCGCGCAGCCCGACGGCCGCCGTCGTGTAGGCCGCGACCGAGCTCAGCCCGCGGTGGGTGTGCTCGCAGCCCTTGGGGGCCGCCGTCGTGCCGGACGTGTAGAGCACCTGGGCGATGGTGTCCTGGTCGGGCGGCACGCCGTCCCACGGCGCGGCGGCCGCGACGAGCGCGTCGAAGTCGTCGCGCCCCGGCGCCCCCTCCGCGTCCTGCCCGACGGCGTCCGCCTCCGTCCACAGCCAGCGCACCGCGGGCGCGGCGGCGGTCGCGACGGGGGCCAGGCTCGCGTCCGCGACGCCCAGCACGGCGCCGCTGTGGGCGACGAGCCGCGCGACCTCGGGCGCCTGGAGCTTGTGGTTGACGGGGACGAGCACGGCGCCCGCGCGCCACAGGCCGAACGCCGCGACGACGAACCCCGGCGTGTTGTAGGTCATGACCGTGACGCGGTCGCCGGAGCGCACGCCGGCGTCCCGGAAGACGGCCGCCGCGCGGCGCGCGGCCGCGTCGAGCTCGGCGTACGTGAGCCGACGCTCGCCCAGCACGAGCGCCTCCTTGGTCGGGACCTTGCGTGCCGTGCTCTCGAGCATGCTGCCCAGGTGCATGTCGTCCTCCTCGACGTCGTGCGCGGCGTCGTCCTCGACGCCTCCGGCCCGGCGGCCGGTACCGCGATGAATTGAATCATGCTTCAATTCTTCGTGGAAGCCGCCCCGAGGCGGTTCACCCGACGACGACGGAGGACCCGTGCCCTACCGCGAGACCCCGGCGACGCGCGCCGCCCGCGAGCGCAAGCGCGACGCCCTGCTCGACGCGGCGCGGACGATCGTCGCCGAGCACGGGTTCGCCGGCGCGAGCGTGCAGGCGCTCGCGGCGCGCGCCGGGGTGAGCACCGGCGGCGTCTACTCCTACTTCCCGACGAAGGCCGACCTGCTCGTCGCGGTGTTCCGCCAGGCGGCCGACGTCGAGCTCGACGCGGTGCGCGCGGCCGCCGCCGCGCGCAGCGACGACCCGCCCGGCGGCGGCACCGCGGAGCGCCTCGGCCGCGCCGTCGACACGTTCGCGCGACGCGCGCTGCGGGGCCCGACGCTCGCGTGGGCACTCCTGCTCGAGCCCGTCGACCCGGCCGTCGACGCCGCGCGCCTCGAGTACCGCCGCGCGTACGCGACGACGTTCGCGGACGTCGTGCGCGACGGCGTCGCGGCGGGCGAGATCCCCGACCAGGACGTCGCGGTCGTCGCGACGGCGCTCGTCGGCGCGGTCGGGGAGTCGCTCACCGGTCCGCTGTCGCCGCTCGCCGCGGTTCGCGACGGCGGGTCCACGGGCCCCGGGCCGACCCCCGGCGAGCGGGACGCCGTCGTCGCCACGATCCAGCGCTTCTGCCTGGGTGCCGTGGGCGCCCGGGCGGTGGCGCCCGCTCCCGCCTGACCTGCCCACCCGACCCGGCCGCCCGAACCACCCACCTGACGCGAGCGTCCGGGCCGCACCCGAGCACCGCCGCACCGACCCCGAGCCACCCGCAGAGCCGCAGGAGGACACCGTGACCCCGACCGACACCCGCAGCGACACCCCCACCCGGGCCGCCGGGACCGCAAGCGTCACCGACGCCGCGACCGCCGTCCCGCACCCGGCGCCCCGCACGACCCACCGCGTGACCAACCAGCCGCCCGAGCGCGAGGGGGTCAACGAGTACCTCGACCACCCCGTGCTGCGCGAGGCGGTGCACGCGTACGGCGGGGCGTGGGGCGAGGACCGGCTCGTCGAGGTCGGCGCGCTCGTCGGGACGGGGGACTTCCAGCGGGCGGCCGAGCTCGCGAACGTCCACGAGCCCGTGCTGCGCACGCACGACCGCCGGGGCCACCGCATCGACGAGGTGGAGTACCACCCGGCGTACCACGAGGTGATCGGGGCGGCCGTCGCGCACGGCGCGCACACGAGCGCGTGGGCGGAGCCCGGGCCGGGGGCGAACGTCGTGCGGGGTGCGGTGTTCTCGCTGTTCGCGCAGGTCGAGCCGGGCCACGCGTGCCCGGTCTCCATGACGCACGCGGCCGTGCCCTCGCTGCGGCACGCGCCGTCGCTCGCCGCGGCGTGGGAGCCGCGCCTGCTCTCCCGTGGGTACGACGGCGCCCTCGCGGCCCCGGGCAGCAAGCCCGGCGTGCTCGTCGGGATGGCGATGACGGAGAAGCAGGGCGGCTCGGACGTGCGCGCGAACGCGACGACGGCCGTGCGCGCCGGGACGGACGGCGCCTACCTGCTGACCGGGCACAAGTGGTTCTGCTCGGCGCCGATGTCCGACGCGTTCCTCGTGCTCGCGCAGGTGCCGGGCGCACCGGGCGAGGGGGCGCCGTCGTGCTTCCTCGTGCCGCGCGTGCTGGAGGACGGTACGCGCAACGTGTTCCGCATCCAGCGCCTCAAGGAGAAGCTGGGCAACCGGTCGAACGCGTCGTCGGAGATCGAGCTCGACGGCACCGTGGGGTTCCTCGTCGGGGAGCCCGGGCGCGGCGTGCGGACGATCATCGAGATGGTGTCGCGCACGCGGCTGGACTGCGTGCACGGCTCGGCCGCGGGCATGCGCCAGGCGGTCACCGAGGCGCTGTGGCACGCGCGGCACCGCAGCGCGTTCGGCGCGGCGCTCGTGGACCAGCCCGCGATGACCGCGGTGCTCGCCGACCTCGCGCTCGAGTCCGAGGCCGCGACGCTCACGTCGGTGCGCCTCGCCGCCGCGCACGACGGCGAGTCCGAGCACGACCGCGCGTTCCGCCGGCTCGCGACCGCCGTGAGCAAGTACTGGGTGTGCAAGCGCGGGCCGCACCACGCGTACGAGGCGATGGAGTGCCTGGGCGGCAACGGCTACACGGAGGCGTTCCCGCTCGCCCGTCGCTACCGCGAGCAGCCGGTCATGGCGATCTGGGAGGGGTCGGGCAACGTCATCGCGCTCGACGTGCTCCGCGCGATGGGCCGCGAGCCCGCGTCCGTCGCGGCGTTCGAGGCGGAGCTCGCTACGACGGCGGGCGCGCACCCCGTCCTCGACGCGCACGTCGCGCGCACGCGCCGTCTGCTCGCGGAGGTCGCGGGGGCCGACGCCGGGGCGCAGCAGGCGCAGGCCCGTCGCGTCGTGGAGTCCCTCGCCCTCGCGCTCCAGGCGTCGCTCGTGGTGCGGCACGCGCCGTCGGGCACGGCCGACGCGTTCGTCGCCGCGCGGCTCGGCGAGGACCGCGGCCACGGCTACGGCGTCCTGCCGCGGGGCACCGACGCGCACGCGATCCTCGCGCGGCACACGCACCTCGGGACCGCCCCGGGCCGGTGAGCGGACCGGCCTGCGCCGACGTCGCGGGTGGCCGGGCCGGCTGTGGGTGCCTCGCCGTACCGTCCGCGCCATGGACCGAGAGACCTTCTGGGGCATCGTCGAGACGGCACGCGAGCGGGCGGGCGCGGGTGCCGACGACCGCGGTGCCGAGGACGACCCGCTGCCCGGCGCCCTCACCGACCTCCTCGTCGAGCGCCTCACCGCGGACGAGATGCTGGCGTTCGTCGACGTGGCAGGGGACGTGGCGAACGACGCCTACGCCTGGCCGGTGTGGGGTGCGGCCTACCTCGTCGAGGGCGGGTGCAGCGACGACGGGTTCATGGACTTCCGCGACGGGCTCGTCCTCGCCGGCCGGGCGGTGCTCGAGCGCACCCTGGCCGACCCGGACTCGCTCGCCGACCACCCCGTCGTCGCCGCGATGGCCGACGGCGGGTCGCCCTGGTTCGGGTTCGAGTCGCTGGACTCGCTCGTGGGGGACGCGTGGTCCCGCGCGACCGGCGAGGACGACGAGGCGTACTACGCGGCGCGCGAGCGGACGTCGTCGGTGCGGGCACGCAGCGAGCCCGCCGGCGAGCCGTGGGACTTCGACGACGACGAGGAGAACGCGCGCCGCCTCCCGCGGCTCACCGCCCTGTTCGCCGTGTGACCCGGTCCGCCCCCGGGGGACCGGGGGCGGACCGGGTCACACGCGCCAGGCGAACAGGCCCGTCGGGTCGTACGCCGCGCGCACCGACGCGAGGCGTGCCGCGGTCTCGGGCGACCAGGCCCGGGCGAGCGCGTCGTCCGTCCAGGGCCCGGGCAGGAAGTTGATGTTCGTCTCCGTCGCGGCCCACGGCTGCGACCACTGCGCGAACGAGGCCGCGGCGGCGACCATGTCCGGCAGCCGCGGCGGGTTGACGCCCACGAGGCTCAGCAGGAACCCGGCGGTGCGGCCGCCCGCGGCGGACCCGCCCTCGACGTCGCGCGCCCCGGCGCCGCCGACGTGCCGCAGCTCGGCCGCGACGAACGGTGACCCGCTGCCCGGCCCGAGCTCGGCGAGGAACCGGTCGAGGAACTCCTCGTCCACCTCCCGCAGGCCCGCGCCGTAGACCCACGACGGCCCGGCGTCCTCCGGGTCCGCGTGGATCGTCGCGACGGCCCTCACGGGCAGCTCGCCCACCGTGTCGGCGAGGGCGGGCGCGAGCGCCCGCAGCGGCGCGGCGAGGCGCTCGCCCTCCGCGGGGTCGCCCGGGTAGGCGAAGCGCAGGGCGAGCACCGTGCGGCCGCGCAGGTGCTCCGGGACGAACGGCAGGTCCGGGAGGGCGAGCACCGCGACCGAGGTGGTGACGTCGTCGGGCGCGGTCGCGGTCCACGCCGCCCAGCCGCGCAGGACCTCCTCGACGTGCCGGGCGTCGAACGTGAGCGAGCCCGCGTACAGCGTGCGCAGCGGCACGAGCTCGAGGTCGAGGCGCGTCACGACGCCGAGCCCGCCCTTGCCGCCACGCAGCGCCCAGAACAGGTCCGGCTCGGTGTCCGGGCCCGCCTCGACGACCGACCCGTCGGCGAGCACGACCCGGAAGCCGCGCACCCGGTCCGACGTCAGGCCGTGGCTGCGCGTCAGGGGCCCGTACCCGCCGCCGAGCGTGTACCCGACGACCCCGACGGACGTCGACGAGCCCGTGACGGGCGCGAGCCCGTGCTCTGCCGCCGCGTCGACGACCGCGCTCCAGCGCGTCCCGGCACCGATGCGCGCGACGCGCGACGCCGGGTCGACCTCGACGCCCGCGAGGCCGCTCGTCCCGAGGACGACGCCGTCCGTGATCGGCGACGACTGGCCGTGGCCCGTCGCGTGCGACCGCACGCGCAGCCCGTGGTGGGCCGCGAACCGTACGGCCTCCACGACGTCGGCCTCCGTCTCCGCGAGCACCGCGACGTCGGGGTCGTGCGCGACGAGCGTGCTGTGCGCGGCGACGGCCTCCGCGGCGGTCGGGCCGCCGTCGGGCAGGTCGCCCCGCGCGAGGACGCGACCCGTGACGCGGTCCCGCAGCGCGGCGACGTCGGTGGGCGAGAGCGTGGTGGAGGCGGTCATGGTGCTGGTCCCCTTCGTCGGTGTGCGCGCTGCACGGCCGGAGGTGCGGTCAGGTCACCTGGACGACGACGCGCGGGCACGGTCTGTGACATGCCCGAGGGGTAGGGAGGGCGCCGCGTCAGGTTCGTGGCGTCCCGGCCAGCGGCAGCCAGTCGAGGACGTCCTGGATCGTGCGGTCCCAGAAGCCCCACTCGTGCGTCCCGGGCGAGAACTCCGACCGCAGCGGCACGCCGGACTCATCGGCAACCCGCTCGAACGCCCGGTTGCCGTCGACGAGGAAGTCCTCCGTCCCGCACGCGAGGAACAGGTCGGGGAGGTCGGCCGTGCGGCCCTCGGCGGCGGCGCGGCGCAGCAGGGCCAGCAGGTCGTCGTCCGACCCCGCGATCTCGCGGTCGCCGAACACGCGCTCGATGTCCGGCAGCCGCCGCTCGCGGTACGACTCGTCGGCGAGGTCGAGCACCCCCGACAGGCTCGCCGCCGCCGCGAACCGCTCGGGGTGCCGCAGCGCCCAGCGGAACGCGCCGTACCCGCCCATCGACAGCCCCGCGACGAACGTGTCCTCGCGGCGCGTCGACACGCGGAAGAACTGGTCGACGAGGCTCGGCAGCTCCTCGGACAGGAAGGTCCAGTACCGGTGCCCGTGGACCTCGTCGGCGTAGAAGCTGCGCTCCACGCGCGGCATCACGACGGCCAGCCCGCGGTCGGCGACGTACCGCTCGATCGACGTCCGGCGCGTCCAGATGGTCTCGTCGTCGCTCATGCCGTGCAGCAGGTAGAGCACCGGGGCGCCCTCGGCGCGGGCGCTCGCCGACCCGGCCATGCCGATCTGGGTCGACGTGGCCTGGGGGAGCACGACGGTCATCGACGTGCTCACCTCGAGCACGTCGGAGTAGAAGCTGCAGCGGACGAGAGCCACGGGTCGCCTCCCGGCGGGGTCGGACGGGCCGCCGGCGGTCCGCGGCGGCGGACCCAGTCTGCCCTCCGGACGGGCGGCGGCCGCTCAGCCGCGCAGCGCGTCCAGGAGGCGCTGCACGGACGACCCCAGACCCCAGCGCTTGCCGAGCTCGGCGAGCGCGTCCGGGTCGGCCGGGGCGGTGGGCAGCGCGTCGTCGACGTCGCCCAGCGGGGCGTCGGGCGCGACGCGCACGACGAGCGGGGCGACCTCCAGGTACGGGGCCGCCTCGGTCAGCCGGCGCCGCTGGGTCGCCGTCAGACCCGGGTCGCCCGCGTCGCGCGCCGCGAGCACGCCCGCGAGGTCGCCGTACCTCCCGAGGAGCGCGACCGCCGTCTTCTCGCCGATGCCGGGGACGCCCGGCAGGCCGTCGCTCGGGTCGCCGCGCAGCACCGCCATGTCCGCGTAGGCCGCCCCCGTCGCGACGCCGTACCGCTCGCGCAGGCGCGCCTGGTCGACGACGTCGAGGTTCTTCACGCCCTTCGTCGGGTAGAGCACGCGCACGGCCGCGGCGTCGTCCACGAGCTGGAACAGGTCGCGGTCGCCCGTGACGACCTCGACCGCCGCCCGCCCCGACGGGTCCGGCGTCGCGCCCGCCGTCGCGCGGCGCGCGACCTCGCGCGCCGTGAGGGTGCCGATGACGTCGTCCGCCTCGTAGCCCGCCGCCCCGACGCGCGCGATGCCGAGCGCCGCGAGCACGTCGACGATGACCGGCACCTGCGCGACGAGCTTCTCCGGGACCTCCTCGACGCCCGTCGTGCCCGGGACGAGCTCCGCGACGCGGTGCGCCTTGTACGACGGGATGGCCTCGACCCGGAAGGCCGGCCGCCAGTCCTCGTCCCAGCACGCGACGAGCCGCGTCGGACGACGGTCGGTGACGAGCGTCGCGATCATGTCGAGGAGGCCGCGCACCGCGTTGACGGGCGTGCCGTCCGGCGCCTTGATCGAGTCCGGCACCCCGAAGAACGCCCGGAAGTACAGGCTCGCGGTGTCGAGGAGCAGGAGATCCCCGCCCGGCGCGGTGCTGGTCGAGGGGGCGTCGTCGTCCGTGCTCGGGCTCATGGCCTCATCCTGCCGCACCCCGCCGACGCGCCGCCCGTGGGCGCGGTGCGGCACGCCGCCGACCCTGCTGTCGCCGTCCCTCCCCGTGCGCGGTTCACTGGTGCCGGAGGTGAGCGTCATGTCCACGACGACACGACGGGGTGCCGGTGCGGTCCTGGCTCTCGCGGTGCTCCTGCTCCTGGGAGCCTGCGCGGCCGGGCCGAACCTGGAGGCGAACCCCGGCGGCTACGGCTTCTGGTGGGGTCTGTGGCAGGGGACGATCCTGCCGGTCACGTTCATCGTGTCCCTCTTCACGGACACGGTGAGCATCTACGAGGTCGACAACAACGGGAACTGGTACGACGTCGGGTTCGTCCTGGGCATCGCGCTCTTCTCGGGGCCCGTCGTCGCGCTGCGCGGGCGACGGTCCTGACGGGTGGCGGTCAGCCCTCGACCGGCTGCTGGCCGACGTCCTCACGCCGCCAGCGCACGGTCCGCAGGACGACGGGAGTGCGCGGCGAGAGCGGCGCTCAGCTCCCCGCGGTCTCCGTGAGCGACCGTGCGACGCGGGCGAGGGCGCCCGGGACGAGCGAGTAGTACGCCCAGCGGCCGCGCTGCTCGCGGGTCAGCAGGCCGGCGTCGACCAGGATCTTGAGGTGGTGGCTGACGGTCGGCTGGGAGAGGCCGACCGGCTCGGTGAGGTCGCACACGCATGCCTCGTGGCCCTCCTGGGCGGCGACGATCGCGAGGAGCTGGACTCGCGTCGCGTCCGCCAGGGCCTTGAAGGTGCGCGCGAGCTCGCGCGCGGCGTCGGGGTCTGCCGCCCGGGTGACGGACGGCCCGCAGCAGCCCGGTGCGCCGCGCGGGAGCGCCGGGGGCAGCGTGGCCGTCGTCATGTGCCCATCCTGCCACACATTGACACCCATCGATGGGTGGTTCACGATGCTCGCATCGATAATCATCAATGCGAGGGGTGGTCATGGTCGAGGTGGTGCGGGACGAGCTCCCGGTCGTGGTGATCGGTGCGGGTCCGGTGGGTCTGGCCGCGGCGGCCCACCTGCTGGAGCGCGGGCTGGAGACGGTCGTGCTCGAGGCGGGCGACGGGCCGGGTGCGGCCGTGGCGTCGTGGGGCCACGTGCGGTTGTTCTCGCCGTGGCGCTATGACGTCGACGCCGCCGCACGGCGCCTGCTGGAGGCGACGGGGTGGGCGGAGCCGGATCCGGACGCGCTCCCCACCGGCGGGGAGCTCGTGGGGCGCTACCTGGTTCCGCTGGCCGCGACGCCGCAGATCGCGCCGCGCCTGCGTACCGGCACGCGAGTGGTGTCGGTCGCCCGCGACGGTGCGGACAAGACACGCTCCCTCGGCCGGGAGCGGCGCGGGTACCGGGTGCGGACGGTGGACGCCGGCGGCACGGTGACCGACGTGCTGGCCCGCGCGGTGATCGACGCGTCGGGGACGTTCTCGACGTCGAACCCGCTGGGGGTCTCGGGTCTTCCGGCCGTGGGCGAGGAGGAGTCGGCTGCGTTCGTCACCGGACCTCTCCCGGACGTGCTCGGCACCCGGCGCGACCGGTTCGCAGGCAGGGACACCCTCGTCGTCGGGATGGGCCACTCCGCGGCGAACACGCTCCTGAACCTCGTCGAGCTCTCCGAGTCCGAGCCCGGCACCACGATCACGTGGGCGATCCGCGGTGGTTCCGCGCGTCGCCTCTTCGGCGGTGGAGCCGACGACGAGCTCCCTGCGCGAGGCCTGCTCGGCACGCGCCTGCGGGCCGCCGTGGAGGCTGGGCGGCTGACGCTGCTCACGCGCGTCTCGATCGAACGCCTCGTCCCCGGTGCCGGAACCGTCCAGGTGCTGGGGACCGTGCGCGACGGGGCGCTGAGCCTCGAGGTGCACCAGATCGTCGACGCGACCGGCTTCCGGCCGGACCTGGACATGCTGCGCGAGGTGCGCCTCGACCTGGACCCGGTCGTGGAGGCACCTGCGGCGCTCGCTCCGCTCATCGACCCGAACCAGCACTCCTGCGGCACCGTGCCGCCGCACGGCGAGCAGGTGCTGTCCCACCCGGACGACGGGTTCTACCTCGCAGGCATGAAGTCCTACGGGCGTGCGCCGACGTTCCTGCTCGCCACGGGCTACGAGCAGGTGCGCTCGATCGCGGCGGCGCTGGCAGGGGACCGGGCTGCGGCCGACGCGGTCGAGCTGGCCCTTCCCGCGACCGGGGTCTGCTCGACCGACCTCGCTCTGGAGGCGGACGGCGCGGGGGCGAGCGGGTCGTGCTGCGGCACCGCGCCGGCGGCGCCGCAGCCGGTCACCCTCGGGGTCGGGGCACCGGCCGGGGTCGGGTTCGCGACCGGCGTCGTGCACGGCCGCTCGGGCGACGCAGACCACCCGTGAGCGACAGGCCTCGCGTCGCTCCTGTGCGGGACCGGCGCTCGGCCGACCCCTCAGCTCTGCGAGAGGCGGACCGGGGCGACACCGAGCTCGTCGAGCAGGGTCAGCACGCGCCTGCGGATCTCGTCGCGGATCGGGCGCACGGACTCGATGTTCTGCCCGGCGGGGTCGGCCAGGGCCCAGTCCTCGTAGCGCTTGCCGGGGAAGATCGGGCACGCGTCGCCGCAGCCCATGGTGATCACGACGTCGGACGCCTGGACCGCGTCCGTCGTGAGGACCTTGGGCTGCTCGGCGCGGAGGTCGATGCCCTCCTCGAGCATGGCCTCGACGGCGACGGGGTTGACCTGGTCGGCCGGGGCGGACCCGGCAGAGCGGACCTCCACGGCGCCGCCGGACAGGGCGCGCAGGTACCCGGCGGCCATCTGGGAGCGGCCGGCGTTGTGGACGCAGACGAACAGGGCGGACGGCTTCGAAGCGGTGTCGGTCATGGTGGTCTCCGGTGGCTCAGGGTGCGGGCAGGTCGAGGTCGGGCAGGAGCTCGGCGAGCAGTGCGCGCACGCGGGTGTCGAGCTCGTCGCGGATCGCGGCGACCCCGGCCGGGGAGGCCAGGGCCGGGTCGCCCACGAGCCAGTCCTCGTACCGGGTGTTGGGCAGGACCGGGCACACGTCGCCGCAGCCCATCGTGATCACGACGTCGGCTGCGCGGACCGCGTCGTCGGTCAACGGCTTGGGGTAGGCCTCGCCCTCGGTGGTGCCGAACGCGGCGAGCTCGGGTCGCACGGCGGGGTGCACGTCCGATGCCGGCGTCGAGCCGGCCGAGCGCACGACGACCCGGTCGCCGGCGTAGCGGCGGACCAGGGCGGCGGCGAGCTGGGAGCGCCCGGCGTTGGCGACGCAGACGAACAGCACCTGCGGGCGTGCGCCGGCCTCGCGGGTGAGGTCGGCCAGGCGCTGGCGGGCGAACCGGTCGGTCAGGGTGAGCAGGTGCGCGGACACCGTGGCCGAGCGGGCCAGCGCCGTGTAGGACTCGCGCACGGTGGCCAGCACCACGCCCGCCGCGAGGTCGGGGTGGCGGGCGGTGAGGTCGGTCGCGAGGTGGTCGAGGGCGGCATCGACGTCCTGCAGGCCCGTGAGCTCGTGCGGGGCGACGAGCGCCTCGAGCGCGGCCGGGGCGAACGACTCCAGCAGGGTGGACACCGCGGCCTTGTACCCGGGCGTGATGCGGTACCAGACCCAGGTGCCGCGCCGCTCCGAGGCCAGCACGCCGACGTCGCGCAGCACCTTCAGGTGGTGCGACACGGTCGGCTGGGACACGTCCGTCAGGGCGGCGAGGTCGCACACGCACGCCTCCCCGGTCGGCGAGGTCGCCACGAACGACAGCATCCGCAGCCGCAGCGGCTCGGCGAGGGCCTTGAGCGCGACCGCGACCGCGCCCGCGACCTCGGCCCCGATCGCGTGCGCGTCGACCTGCGGCGTGCAGTCGGGGTCACGGACGGTCAAGGGCAGGCTGCGAGCGGTCATGACCGCACCTCTTCCGGCTCGGGTGCCCGATCCGCCGCGGCGTAGGGGTCGACGGCGAACCAGCGGCGCGCGACCCACAGCGAGACGTAGACGAGACCGACCAGGACGGGGACCTCGATGAGCGGGCCGACGACGCCCGCCAGGGCCTGTCCCGAGGTGGCGCCGAAGGTGCCGATCGCGACGGCGATCGCGAGCTCGAAGTTGTTGCCCGCCGCGGTGAACGCCAGCGTCGTGGTGCGCGCGTACCCCAGGCCCAGGGCCTTGCCGGTCACTACCCCGATGCCCCACATGACGGCGAAGTACACCAGGAGCGGCAGCGCGATGCGGGCGACGTCGAGCGGGTGGGAGGTGACGGCCTCGCCCTGCAGGGCGAACAGCAGCACGATCGTGAACAGCAGCCCGTACAACGCCCAGGGTCCGATCACCGGGAGGAACCGGTCCTCGTACCAGGCGCGGCCCTGGGCGCGCTCCCCGACCAGGCGCGAGGCGAACCCGGCGGCCAGCGGGACGCCGAGGAACACGAGCACGTTGAGCGCGATCTGCCCCACCGACACGTCCAGGCCCTGGGTGTCCAGGCCCAGCCACGCGGGCAGCACCGTGAGGTAGAAGTAGCCGAGCAACGAGAAGGCGACGACCTGGAACACGGAGTTGATGGCGACGAGCACCGCCGCCGCCTCCCGGTCCCCGCACGCCAGGTCGTTCCAGATCACGACCATGGCGATGCACCGGGCCAGGCCGACGACGATCAGCCCGGTGCGGTACTCGGGCAGGTCCGGCAGGAAGGCCCACGCCAGGGCGAACATCAGCGCCGGCCCGATCAGCCAGTTCAGGACCAGCGAGGACGCCAGGAGCCGCTTGTCACCGGTGACCGCACCCACCCGCTCGTAGCGGACCTTGGCCAGCACCGGGTACATCATCACCAGCAGGCCGACGGCGATCGGGAGGGAGATCCCGCCGACCTCCAGCGCGGCGAGCGCGTCGGACACGGCGGGGACGAACCTGCCGAGGGCCAGGCCGACGAGCATCGCCAGCCCGATCCACAGCGGCAGCCACCGGTCGAGCGCCGACAGCCGCGCCCGCGGTGCCGTGCCGGGGGTGCTCACGGGAGTGCCGGACCGTCGGGGGCAGCGATCCGGAGGCACCGTGGTTGCATCGACATGCTTCTATATTGACAGGTCTCGATGCAGGTGCCAAGCGTCCCTCCTGCGCAGGAGCGGCTCGCTCAGTTCTCGGAGCACCCTGCGCCGTGGCACTGGCATGCTCGTGCCGTGACCGACCACGTCCTCCGCCCCGCCCGCCCCGACGACACGGACGCGCTGGTCGGCGTCTGGCGGCGCGCCGTCGAGGCGACCCACGACTTCCTCGGACCCGACGACGTGCGCGAGCTCGAGACCGCGGTGCGGGACGAGTACCTGGGCGCCGTCGACCTGACGGTCGCGGAGGTCGACGGCCGGGTGGTCGGGTTCGTCGGGACCGTCGGGCACCGGGTCGAGATGCTGTTCGTGGACCCCGCGCTGCACGGGCGAGGGACCGGCCGCGCGCTGCTCGACGCGGTCGGGCGCGGCCTCCCGGTCGTCGAGCTCGACGTCAACGAGCAGAACCCGGGCGCGCTGGCCTTCTACCGGGCGCTCGGGTTCGAGGTCACCGGGAGGTCCGAGACGGACGACCAGGGGCGCCCGTTCCCGCTGCTGCACCTGCGTCGCGAGGCCTGACGCCGTCACGCGACCGATGAGCCCGCGGGCCGCGGGCGGTCGACCCTGGGGAGAGCGGGCACCGGCCCGCGCGACCCCAGGAGGAGACATGCTCGACACGGCGTTCAGCGGGTTCTCGGTCGACGACGTCGACGCGGCGCGGCGGTTCTACGCCGACGACCTCGGCCTCACCGTCAGCGGGGACGACATGCTCTGGCTCGAGATCGGCGGCGGTGCGCGCGTGCTCGTCTACCCGAAGGGCGAGGCCCACGCCCCGGCGTCGTTCACGGTGCTGAACTTCCCGGTCGCCGACGTGCCGGGCACGGTCGCGGCGCTCCGCGAGCGCGGCGTGGAGTTCGAGCGCTACGCGGGCACGCCCGTCGAGACGGACGACGACTTCGTCTTCCGCGGCGGCGGCCCGCTCATCGCGTGGTTCACCGACCCGGCGGGCAACGTGCTGTCGATCATCCAGGACGACGACGCCTGACGCGTCAGCCGCCGCCCAGCCCTTCCTCGCGCGCCCGGACGATCGCGGCGGCGCGGTCGCGGACGGCGAGCTTGGCGAGGACGTTCGCGACGTGGTTGCGCACCGTCTTGGGGCTCAGCACGAGCCGCCGGGAGATCGACGCGTTGTCGAGACCGGCCGCGACGAGGTCGAGCACCTCGCGCTCGCGGTCGGTGAGCTGGGGGAACGGCGCGCGCACGGCGGAGCGCCCGCCCACGACGTACGCCATCGCCCGGTCGGCGACGGACGGGGAGAGGATCATCGCGCCGTCGGCCACCGCGCGGACGGCGCGCTCGACCTCCGCGGGGCTCGCGGACTTCACGAGGAACCCGCGCGCCCCCGCGCGCACGGCCGCGACGACGGCGTCCTCGTCCTCGTGCATCGTCACGACCAGCACGCGCGCGGCCGGGTCCGCGCGCACGAGGTCGCGGGTCACGTCCACGCCCGACCCGTCGCCGAGGTCGAGGTCCAGGAGCACGACGTCGGCCCGCGCCCCGGCGCCTTCGGTGCCACCGGGGCCCAGACCGAGCAGCGCCCGCGCCTCGGCCGTCGACGCCGCGCTCCCCACAACGCGCACGCCGTCGAACGAGTCGAGCAGCGCGGCCATGCCGAGCCGGAACACGGGGTGGTCGTCGACGACCGCGACCCGGATCACGACGCCGCCCCGCGCGCGAGCGCCCCGACCGGGACCAGCGGGAGGGTGGCGCGGACCCGCGTGCCCGGGCGCTCGCCGTCGGCCCGCAGCGCGGTGACGTCGAGCCGCCCGCCGAGCTCGTCGGCCCGCTCCCGCAGCGACCGGGAGCCGACGCCGGCGACCGCGTCCGGCGCGACGCCCCGCCCGTCGTCCTCGCACGTGACGACCAGCACGCCGTCCCCGAGCAGGACCGTCAGGCGGCACTCCTGCGCCCCGGAGTGGCGGGCGGCGTTGACGACGCTCTCGCTCGCGATCGCGTACGCGGCCGCGGCGACGCGCGGGTCGAGGCCGACGCACGGGTCGCAGCGCACGTCCACGACGAACCCGCCGAGGGCCTGCCGCCCCGCGAGCTCGCCGAGCGCGACCTCCAGACCGTGCTCGTCGAGCGACGGCGGCAGGAGGCTGCGGGACAGCGCCCGCACGTCCTCGACGCGCTGCGCCACCTCGACCCCCAGGGCGTCCAGCACCGCGGCCGCGGCCTCGGGGTCGGTCCGCAGCGTGTTCCGCGCGCCCTGGAGCCCGAGGCGCAGGCCCACGAGCCACGGCCCGACGCCGTCGTGCAGCTCCCGGCGGATCACGCGCCGCTCGGCGAGGCGCGCGCGGGTCGTGGCGTCGCGCGCCTCCTCGAGCTCGTGCGCGCCCCGCGCGAGCGCGAGACCGGCGCCGAGCACGGGCAGGAGCTGCTCGAGCGCGTCCCGCGTCCGGGCGTCGAGCCGCTCGCCGGCCCGCGCGACGACGTAGACCCGGCCGAGCACCCGACCGCCGTGCTCGACGGGGAGCGTGACGGCGTCCCCCGCCGGGTGGCCGTCCGGGCCCGCCCAGGGCGCCGGGCCCGCGGGGCTGCCGGACGCCGTCGGGCCGGGTGCGGACCGCTCGATCGTCACGCTCTCCAGGCGCAGCGCCTCGCGCACGCCGACGGCGAGGCTCACGACGAGGTCGTCGGCCGTCGACGCGGACGACAGGTGGCGGCCGACGCTCAGCGCCGCCCGGCCCGGGTCGTTCCCCTCCCCGTAGACGAGCGTGCGCACGCGGTGCCGCAGCCACGTGTGCAGGGGCTGCACCGCGAGCGCGACCCCGACGGCCGCGACGACCTGCGCGGCGGGGCCGTCGACGACGGTCGTCGCGAGCACGACCACCACCGCGTAGACGACGGCGAGACCGACCGCGAGCATCGCGGCGACGGTCGCGCGCGACAGCACGAGGTCGATGCCCCACAGCCGGTTGCGCAGCACGCACACGAGGATCGCGGCGGGGAACAGCGCCTGGCACGCGAGATGCGTGAGGGGGAGCGCGAGGAGCACGTCCGGGTCGGCCCACGTGCCGAGCAGCGGGAGGAACGACAGCGCCATGAGTGCGGTCCCGAGCGCGAGGAGGCCCAGCCCGCGGCGCTCCTCCGCCGGCCCGCGGAACCGGCGCCACGCCGTCGCGCCCGCGGTGACGAGCCCCATGACGACGACGCCGACGATCGCGGGGCGCGGGTCGTCGGAGGGAGCGAGGAAGAAGGCGGTGATGGACGCGACGCCGCCCGCGACCCCGCACCACGCGCCCGCGCCGAGCCGCCCGCCGCGCACGAACCACGGCACGAGGACGAAGAGCCCGACCGTGCCCGGCACCCACGCCCACCCGTAGGCGTCCGCGAGCGGCGTGAGCGGAGGCAGGCCGGGGTGGGTCGACGCGTAGCTGCGCCACCCGCCGCCCAGGGCCGCGACCCCGCCGCCGAGCGCGGCGAGCGCCACGAGCCACCCGACGACGTGGGGCCGCCGCACGAGGATCACCGCCGCGACCGTGCCGTAGACGAGCGCGACCGTCGCGTCCACGACGACGAACAGCAGGTCGCCCAGCAGGAGCGGGACGCCGGACGTGAGCTGGAGCGCGAGCGCGGACACGCCGAGCACCCAGGCGAGGACGCCGATCGTCCAGCCCGTGCGGGGCATCCCGGCGCGGCCGGGCCCGGGCTCGGCCACGGGCCCACGGTAGGGCCGCGGCACGCGCGGCGAGAAGGGTCCGGGCGGGAGATCACCCGGCCGCGGACGACGGCGAGATCGGCAGTCCCGTGCCGGATCGGCGGTCCAGACCGCCGATCCCGACCGGACCCGCCGATCTCGTCGTGCCTCGCCGATCTGGCGCGTCGTGCTCAGCGCCGGTCCCCGAGGGCGAAGCCGAGCGCGGTGACGAGGAGCCAGATCGGGCCGACGAACCCCGCCATGTACTGCAGCGGCGACACGCCCGTGAGGAGGGCGAGCCCGCCGAGCACGAACCCGACGACGCCGAGCCAGCGCGGCGCGGCCGCGTGCCGCAGCGCCGCGACGCCGAGCGCGACGCCCGCGACGCCCGCCCCGACCCACAGCCACGGGATCGTCGCGACCCAGTCGCTGTAGAACGCGCCCGACTCCGGGACGATGAGCGCCGTGTCGCCGAGGCCGAACAGGAACTGCGTGTCGAGCCCCGAGCCGAGCAGCCCGGCGACGGAGACGAGCACGAGGCCCCAGCCCGCGACCGTCGGGAGGATCGACCCGGCGGGCGCCTGCCCGTCGAGCCGCCGCTTGAGCCCGGCGGCGAAGACGAGCACGAGCAGCGCGCACGCGATCGTCGCGGTGTGGAACACGACCTGCGTGCCCGTGCGGCCGGAGAGGTCGGCGACGATCGCCTCCGCGTCGCCCGCGGTCTCCTCCCAGTTGATGCCGAGCGCCATCGAGGACTGGATCGAGACGAGGCCGAGGACGCCGGCGACGACCCCGGTCCAGGCCCACGCGCGGGGCGTCGTGCCGCGGGTGCGGCGGGGCGTGCCGTCGGCGACCGCCGACGGCGTGGTGAGCGAGCTGTCCTGCATGGGACGACCTTCCGTTCGAGGCCGCCTCCCGCGGCCGGGGCCCGTCACGCGGTGCGACGGCCTCCGCAGCGTCGGCCGGGCGGCGTCCCGGGCCCCAGGGGCAGGCGTCCCGACCTCCCGGGCAGGTCGCACGGGCCGGGGCTCCCGCGCCGCACCAGCGGTTGCGGAACCTCCCGCGCGGCGGGACGGTTGCGGCATGATCCGGTTCCTGCTGAGCTTCGCGATCAACGTGGTCCTCGCCGCCGTGGGCCTCCTCGTCGCCGCGAACGTCTTCGACGGCGTCACGGTGCACGCCTCCGGGTTCACTGTCGCCGTCCTCGTGTTCGCGGTGGCCCAGGGGGTGCTCGCGCCCTTCGTGTTCAACGTCGCGCGCAAGTACGCGTCCGCGGTGCTCGGCGGCATCGGCCTCGTGTCGACGTTCCTCGCGCTATGGATCGCGACGCTCGTGGGCGACGGCCTGGAGATCTCCGGGGCCTCCACGTGGATCGGGGTGACGGTCGTCGTCTGGCTGATCAGCGCGCTCGGCGGCTGGCTCCTCGGGTGGCTCGTCCTCACCCGTTGGTGGGACCGCCGGCAGGAGGACAAGCGGATCCGCGAGGCGACGACCCGCGGCTGACGACGCCGACGGCGCTCACCGCGCCCTGCGGTCGCCGTCCCCGGTCGTCGTCAGGTCGGCCACCGGGGCGAGCACGGGGAACTCCGGGGTGCCCGGGGGGACGTCCACGCGCAGGGGGCGCATCGAGCGGGCGACGAGCCACAGCGGGAGGACGGCCACGCAGAGCACCGGGAGCAGGTGGACGTCGCCGACCGTCACGGCCGCCATGAAGAGCGCGAGCCAGCCGTCGCGCGCCACGACGAGGACGGCGCCCAGCACGCCGGCGGAGACGGCGATCGCGGGCGGGACGGCGGGCACGAGGGACGACGCCGAGAGGCCCAGCGCGACGCCGATGAACACCGCCGGGAAGATGCGGCCGCCGCGGAACCCGGCGGCCGCCGCGACGACGAGGGCCGCGACCTTGACGACGGCCATGAGCAGGATCGTGGACCAGGCGAACGTGTCGGCCTGCTGCGCGAGCTCCTTCATCTCGTCGAGGCCCTTGAACAGCGTGAGCGGCCCGCCGAGGACCCCGAGGAGCCCGAGGGCGAGCCCGCCGGCGCCGAGCGCCAGCACGGGGCTGCGCAGGCGGTGGAACAGCGCGTGCACGACCGGGAGGGCAACCACCGCGAGCGCCGTGACGAGGGCGGCGGCGGCGCCGATCAGGACGCTGCTCGCGACGTCGCCGAGGGCCGGACCGGGGTAGTCGGGCAGGTCGACGGAGAACGTCGGGGCCCCGACCGCCGTCATGGTCACGGCCCCCGCACCGGCCGCGGCCAGCGGCGCGAACAGCCGGTCGAAGAGGGGACCGCTCTGCCCGCCGCGCTCCGCGAAGCTCTCCGTGAGGACGAGCGCGGCGGCGACGGGGGTGGCGAACATCGCGCCGATGGTCCCGGCCAGCGCCAGACCGACGGCACCCGCGACGGGCACGCCGAACCGCGGGCGGCAGAGGAACCACGCGGCGAGCGCGACGTTGAGGGCGATGATCGGGTTCTCGGGCCCGAGGCTCACCCCGCCGGCGAGGCCGAGGACGAGGGCGAGCGCGAGACCGGGCAGGGCGCGCAGGGGGAGCGGCTCGGAGACGAGCTCCGTCGTCGCCGGGTCGATGCCGGCGTGCCCCGGGGCCCACCGGACCGTGACGCCCACGAGCAGCCCGGTGACGGTGAGCACGAGGACGGTCCACCACGTGCGTGTGCTCGCGATCCCCCACGCCTCCGGCAGCCGGTCCCACACGAGGTGCTGGATCCACGTCGCGAGCTCGGAGAGCGCGAGCAGCGTCAGGGCGCTGACGACCCCGACGACGAGGGCCGGCACCACGGACCGCAGGAGGCGACCCGACGTCGTGGCGGCTGCCGGCGCGTCGGACACACGGGAAGAGAACCACGCACCCGACCGCACCGCATCCGGAGCCGCGGCGCCGCGCCCCGGCCCCCGTGGGGTCCTCGCGCTCGCCGCGCGCGACCCGGGAGGCGGGGATACGTTCGACGTGTCACGGGGCGCGACGGCGCGCCCCCGCCGAACGAACGATCCGGATCGAGGTCTGACGTGGCAACGCTCACCGTGTGGAAGTTCGACACCCCCGAGGGCGCCCAGCGCGCCGAGGACGCGCTCCTCGCCCTCCAGAAGCAGGAGCTCATCCAGGTGCAGGACGCGGCCACCGTGTCCTGGGAGGAGGGCAAGAAGAAGCCGAAGACCCGCCAGGGGAACAACACGACCGCCGTCGGGGCGCTCGGCGGCACGTTCTGGGGCCTGCTGTTCGGGCTCCTGTTCTTCGTCCCGCTCCTCGGCGCGGCGATCGGCGCGGCGTCCGGAGCCATCGCCGGCGCGCTGACGGACGTCGGCATCGACGACGACTTCATCGACTCCGTGCGCAGCAAGGTCACCCCGGGCACGTCCGCGCTGTTCGTCCTCACGTCGGGCGCTGTCGTCGACCGCGTGCACGAGGCGCTGCAGGCCGAGGGGATCCACGGCGAGCTCGTGCAGACGAACCTCTCCGCCGACGAGGAGGCCAAGCTCCGCGCGGCCTTCGACGAGAACGCCTGAGCGCTCCCCGGCCCGCGAGCCCGCGCCGTTCCCCCCGGGAGCGGAGCGCCGCGCTCAGTCGATGCCCTCGGCGCGCCGCTCGTCGACCGTGCGCTCGGCCTCGAGGTTCGCCTCGCGGTTGCGGCGTCGGCGGCGGGCGGTGCGACCCTCGTCGTCCTTGCCCTTCCCGTCTCCCCTCCCGCTGCCCTTGCCCTTGCCTGGCGTGTGGCCCTCGGAGTCCGGGTCGTGGAGCATGTGCGACTCGATGAGCTCGTGCCGCTGGAGGTAGGTGTTCCCGACGGCCTGGATCGTCGCGGCGATGGGCAGGGCGAGGAACGCGCCCAGCGCACCGAACACCGCGCCGAACGCGAGCACGACGACGAAGCTCACCGCCGGGTTCATCTCCAGCGCCCGGGCGGAGACCTTGGGGGAGAAGTACAGGTTCTCGAGCTGCTGGTAGCCGATGATGAACGCGAGCACGCCCAGGGCCTGCGGCAGCCCTTGCGACGTGAGCGCGACGGCGACGGGCAGCGCGCCGCCGATGTAGGTCCCGATCGTGGGCACGAACTGCGAGACGACGCCCGTGAACACCGCGAGCGGCAGGGCGTACGGCGTCTGGAGGATCAGCAGGAAGACGAACGTGAACACGCTCGACAGCGCGGCGAGCACGATGCGCGAGTTGATGAAGTCCGACACCTTGACCTGGGTGATCTCCCAGAGGCGCAGCACCTCCTCCTGCCGGTTCGGCGTGAGCCAGCGGCACACGGCCGCGCGGAACCGCGGTCCCGCCGCGAGGAGGTAGTAGGTGACGAGGAGGATCGTCAGGCTCGCGAAGACGCCGCCGACGATCGTCGTCGTCACGACGATGGCGCCGGACGCGACGTCGTCGCCGAAGTCGTTGATGACCTGCTTGAGGAGGTCGTCGGAGTCCGGGATGACGACGTCGAAGCGGTCCGCGACGAAGTCCTGGACACTCGCGTACAGGGCGGGGATCGACTGGACGAGCTGCCCGAGCTGCTGGACGAACAGGTTCCCGAACAGGGCGAGCACGACGAGGATCCCGACGAGCGACCCCAGGAGCGCCACGGCGGCGGCCGCGCCCCGGCGCCAACCGTGCCGCACGAGCCACACGACGATCGGCTCGAGCGCGAGCGCGACGAAGAACGCGATGAGGATGTTGATGCCCAGCGCCTTCAGCTGGCCGAGGGCGTACCAGGCGAAGACGCCGACGAACACCGCGACGACGGCCATCGCGAGCGCGCGCGGCACCCAGCGCGGCGGGCGTCGCGAGTCGTGCTGGACGGGGCGTGTGCCGGCGTCCGGGACGCCCGACCACGGGTCGTCGGTGGAGGGCGGCGTCGTCATGGCCACGAACCTAGCGGGGCGGCCGGGCAGCGGTCCCGGGACGCGCCGACCTTCCGGATGCCGAACCGTGCGGCCGGTGCCACGATCGATCCGCACGCTCGTCCGGTCGAGGCTCCACGGTTCTCAGGAGGATGGCATGGCACGCTCGTCACAGGTGACGGCATGGGTCGGCTGGGTCTGGTTCGCCGGCATCGTGCTCGTCACGATCGGCTTCTTCAACGCCATCAGCGGCCTGGTCGCCGTGTTCTCCCCGAACAGCCTCGTCGGCGTCTCCGACGCGGGCATCGTCGTCCTCGACGTGTCGACGTGGGGCTGGATCCACCTCGTCATCGGGGTGCTGCTCGTCCTCACCGGCTTCGCGCTGCTGTCCGGCAAGGGCTGGGCGCGCATGGTCGCGATCGTGCTCGTCGTCATCAACGCGATCGCACAGTTCACGACCCTGCAGGTCACGCCGTGGTGGTCGCTCGTCACCATCGTGCTCGACGTCTTCGTCCTGTGGGCGCTCGTCGTGCACGGCGACGAGGCCGAGCGCGCCGCACGCTGAACGTGCGGGGCGCGGGCCGGCGACCGATCGGCTGAGAGAACGGAGAGAGCGATGGCCACCTTCACCGTCTGGAAGTTCGACTCCCCCGAGGGCGCGGACGCGGCGTCCCGGATCCTGCACGACTCGGCGTCCGAGCACGCCGTCAAGATCGTCGACACCGCCGTCGTGTCGTGGCCGGAGGGCGCGGCCAAGCCGACGACGCGCCACGGCCACCAGGACGAGTGGCGCGGCACGGGTTGGGGCGCCTTCTGGGGCCTGCTGCTCGGGTCGCTGTTCCTGGTACCCGTGCTCGGTGCCGCGGCCGGGGCGGCGATCGGCGCGTCGACGAAGGCGATGGAGGCCGTGGGGATCGACAAGGACCAGCTCGACCGCATCCGCGAGGGCGTGACGCCCGGGACGTCGGCGCTGTTCGTCGTCACCGAGGACGGCGACCTCGACCGCGTCGGCGAGCGGTTCCACGGGGTCCACGGCACGCTCGTCGCGACGAACCTCACCGACGCCGAGCGGAGCACGCTCCTCGAGACGTTCGGCTGACCCGCGGCACCTCAATCGTCCAGGCGCTCCGGGAGCCCGAACAGCGGAAACCACGAGGCCGTGTCGAGGAACGCGTTGATGGCCGTGACGCGGCCGCCCTCCGTCTCGACGACCTGGAGCGCCCACGGCTCGTGACCGCCGCCCGCCGCGCGGCGGTACTGGCCGAACCCGAACGTGCCGTTGACCGCGACCGGGACCATGCGCGAGCCCTCGCACTCGTGACCCGGGCCCGTCATCCACGCGACGATGTCCGCCTGGCCGCGCATCCACAGCGGGTACGGCGGCATCGACAGCGTCGCGTCCTCGTGCAGGATCGCGACCAGCGCGTCCATGTCGTAGCGCTCGAACGCGTCGAGGTAGCGCTCGAGCAGGAGCTTCTCCTCGTCGCCGAGGCCCGCGTTCGCCGCGACCGGCGCGGCGGATCCCGTCTCGTCGCCCAGCCCTGAGCTGTCCCAGTGCGCGCGCGCCGCGAGCGTGGCGCGGGCGCGCTGGAGCGCGCTGTTCACCGACGCCACCGTCGTGTCGAGGAGCTCCGCGACCTCGCTCGCCTGCCAGCGCAGCACCTCGCGCAGCAGCAGCACCGCGCGCTGCCGCGGCGGCAGGAACTGGAGGGCCGCGACGAACGCGAGGCGGATGCTCTCGCGCCCCACCGCGACCTGCGCCGGGTCGCCGTCGTGCGGGAGCACCCGGTCGTCGGGGACGGGCTCGACCCACGTCTCCTCCGGCAGCACCTGGCCCAGGTTCTCCAGCTCCGGGGCCTGCGGGCCGCCCAGGCCCATCGGGCGCTCGCGCCGCTTGCGCGCGCCGAGCGCGTCGAAGCACACGTTCGTCGCGATGCGGTAGAGCCACGAGCGCAGGGCCGAGCGGCCCTCGAAGCGGTCGTAGGACCGCCACGCGCGCAGGAACGTCTCCTGCACGGCGTCGTCGGCCTCGAACGACGACCCGAGCATGCGGTAGCAGTAGCCCGTGAGCTCGCGCCGGTGGCCGTCGAGGACGGCGTCCAGGTGCTCGCGGTCGGGCAGCGGGGCGGGGGCGGGCGTGGGGGCGGTGCCAGTGGCGGTCGCGGTGGCGTCGCCGCGCAGGGTCGCAGGGGTGGCGAGGTCGGTCATGGTGCTGCCTCTCAGGACTCGGTCGTCTCGACGTGCACGAGGGGTCACGGGATCGCGCGCGGTGCCCGGGGGGAGTGGCCCACCTCACACACGCTACCGCCGCCCTCCGACACCGCACAGGGGCACCGGACGACCGTCCGGCTCAGTCGTCGAGGTCGAGCTCGAACCACACGGTCTTGGCCGCGTGGCCGTCGGCCGCGCCGCCGTCGGCCGCGTCGTCGTGGAGGTCGACGCCCCAGCGCGACGCGCACCGCTCGAGGAACTGCACGCCCCGGCCGCCCGTCTCCTCCGGCCGCGGCGAGCGCAGCCTCGGCAGCGCGGTCGACCCGTCCTCGACGCCGACCCGCACCACCCGGTGCCCGACCTCGAGCTCCGCCCGGACCGGCGTCGTGCCGTGCTGCACCGCGTTCGTGAGGATCTCGCTCGTCAGGAGCATCGCGACGCGGCGGACCGCGGGCGACACGTCGCAGCTCTCGAGCACGTCGTCGACCCACCGCCGTGCGGGGCCGATCGCCGTCGACGTGTGCTCGACCGGCCGCGTCAGCACGGACGGGCGCCCGGGCGCCGGTGCCCGCGAGACCGTGTGCCGCACGCGCAGGGCGAGGACCGCGACGTCGTCCCGCTGGTCGGCGACCAGGCGGCGGACGAGCGCGTCCGGGAGGGCCGACGTCGCGGTGCCCGCGTGCTCGCCGAGGACGGCCCGCAGGCCGGCGAGGCGCTTGGCGAAGGACGTGCCGCGGCGCTCGACGAGGCCGTCGGTGTAGAGGAGCAGCGTGTCGCCCGGCGCGAGGCGCGTGCGGTGGTCGTGCCGCGACGTGCTCGGCAGCACCCCCAGCATGAGGTCGGGCGCGGACTCGAGCGGGTCGACCGTCCCGTCGGCGCGCAGCACGAGCGGTGGGGGGTGCCCGGCGTTCGACCACGTGAGGTCGAACCCCTGCGGGGTGCGGTCGAGCCGCACGACGACGGCCGTCGCGCTGGAGTGCAGCGCGAGCCCGCGGTTCGCCCGGTCGAGCAGCCGCAGCAGCACGGCGGGCGGCTCGTCCTGGCACCAGGCGAACGTCCGCAGCATCGACCGGAGCTGTCCCATCTGCGCTGCGGCACGCATGTCGTGCCCGGTGACGTCGCCGATCATGAGCACGCACGCGTCGTCGTCGAGCACCACCGCGTCGTACCAGTCGCCGCCGACCTGGTCCGTGCGGGTCGCGGACGCGTACGTCGCCGCGAGCTCCGCACCCCGCACCGGCGGCAGCTCGGTGAGCATCGCGGCCTGGAGGGTCGCCGCGACGCGGTGGCGCTCCTCGAGCAGCCGGACGCGCTCGACCGCGTGCGCGACGTACGAGGCGATCGTCGTCTCCGTCTTTACGGCGTCGTCGTCGAACTCGCGGACCGTGTCCCACGCGAGCGCCACGACGCCCAGGAGGCGGTCGTCCGCGAGGACGGGCACGAACGAGCGCGCCTCGACCGTGTCGGGCGCGATGAGCGACGCGGCCTCGGGGAACCGCTCGCCGTACTGCACGTGGTCACGGAAGAACAAGGGCTCGCGCGTCCGTGCCGCGGTCGACGCGGCGCGGTCCGCGTCCACGCGCATGCGGCGGAACGACGCCGGGACCCCCGGCTCCAGGTGGTCCAGCGTCGTGAACTCGAGGCGGGTTCCGCCGCCGTCGAGCAGCGCGAGCCCGGCGTAGCGCGCGCCGATGGCCGCCCCGACGGCGGCCAGCCGCTCGGCGACGTCGCGGACGGACGTCGCGGCGGCGAACGACTCGGACAGCTCCAGGAGCAGGCGCGACCGCTTGTTCGCCGCGAGCGCGACACGCTGCATGCGCCTCGCGCGGGCCCGCGCCAGGCGCAGCCGGAGCTCGGACGTGCACGCGGACGCCAGGTCCGCGAGCGTCGCCAGCTCGTCGTCCGACCAGGTGCGGGGGCGCGGGTCGAACGCGCACAGCGACCCGACCGCACGGCCCTGCGGGTCGAAGATCGGGAAGCCCGCGTAGGCGACCACGCCGATGTCGTCGACGGCCCGCAGCGTGGCCAGGTGCGGGACGGTGCGCGCGTCCTCGACCACGAGCGGGCGCGCCTCGTTCGCCACGAACTGGCAGAACGTGTGGTTACGCGGGGTCCGGCGCGCCGACTGGTACGGCTCGGGCAGACCGTGCGCGCCGGGCAGCACCGCCTCGTCGTCGAGGACCAGCGTGACGAGCGCCGACGACACCCCGAGCTGCCGGTGCACGAGCCGCGCGAAGCGGTCGAACGACTCGTCCGACGCCGGCTCGGCGAGCCCCGCCTGGACGAGCTCGTGGATCGCCTGGGCGTCGGTCATGGTCCAGTATCACCGGGACGAGCCTGGTCAAACAGCGCAACCCGCCCCACCCGGCGCGGCGTCGGGGGTGAAATCGGACAGAAGGGAACGTCGCGTGCGGGTGCTGCGTGTTCCGCTCGTGAGACGACGACACGACGGCGGCCGCTCCCCGAGCGGGGCGGCACGGTGAGCGCGCGGGACCGCCCGAGGCGGTACGAGCTCGTGCTCGAGCAGGGGGACGGGGTGCGGGAGGACGAGGAGCGCGGGCCTGACGACGGGTGGCCGCCCGAGGTGCTGCTCGAGGTCGACGTGGTCGCCCGCCGCACGCGCGACGAGGAGTTCACCGCGTTCATGCGTGAGGCCCGCGACCCGCTGCACCGCATGGCGTACCTCCTGTGCGGGGACCGGCACCGCGCGGAGGAGCTCACGCAGCACGCCCTGGAGCGCACCTACCGCGCGTGGTCGCGCGCGGCGCAGCGCGACCCGCTCGCCTACGCGCGCCGCGTCCTGGCGAACCTGCGGATCGACACGTGGCGCCGCACCCGGCGCGAGGTGCTCGCCGGGCCGGACGAGCTCTCGTCCGCCGAGCGAGCGGCCCGTCCGGTGGCGCGCGACGGCGGAGCGGGCACGGCCGCGGTCGACGACCGGGACGCCGTCGTGCGCGCGCTGCTCGCGCTCCCGGTCCGGCAGCGGCGGGTCGTCGTGCTGCGCCACCTGCTCGACCTCAGCGAGAACGAGGTCGCGGCCGAGCTCGGCATGCCCGTCGGCACCGTGAAGTCGACGGCGTCGCGCGGCCTCGCCCGGCTCCGCACCCTCCTCGGCGCCCTCGACGAGAGCGCCCCGACGACCAGCGGAAGGACCGCCCGATGAGCCGCGAGACCGGTTCGACCCCCGCCCCGCCCGACGACGACTTCCTCGCGCGGCTGCGACGCACGGCCGACGACGCCGTCCCGCCCTCCACGCTCGACCTCGACGTGGTCCTGCGGTCGAGCCGGCGCGGTGCGCAGCGGCGTCGGTCCCTCGCGGGGGTCGCGGGCGTCGTCGCGCTGGGGCTCGTCGGGACGGGCGTCGTCACGGCGGGCGGCCCCGGCGGCGTGCGCGAGCTCGCGCGCGAGGTCGTCACCGGCTCCCCGGGCTACGAGGTGCTCGTCGCCGAGCCGACCACGGTCGACGTCGCGCCCGGCGTCGTCGCCGTCGCCGAGCCCGCGACGTACCTGCGCGACGACGGCACGTACGTCCTCGACCTCGGCCTCGGCGCGTGGCGCGACGGCGAGCGGTTCCTCGTCGAGTACGACCCGGTACCGGCGGCCAGCGAGAACCCGCGCGGCCTGCGTGTTCTCGCGGGCGACGACGACGACCTCGCCGCCCTGCGCCGGGGCGACGACGCAGGGACCCTCGTGCACGACGGCTTCGAGCACCTGGTGCTGCTCCAGCGCGCCGGCGGGGAGGACGGGCTCGTGCTGAGCGTGCAGTCGTCCAGCACCTCGGCCGGGTCGGACCCGTCGTGGGAGCGCGACCGCCATCAGACGTGGGTAGCCGTGGCCGGGGAGGCACCGGGCGGCACCGGCCCGACGTTCCGGCTCCCCGACGCCTGGGCGGGCGGGCTGTTCCTCAACGCCGCGCTCCTCGGGCCGGAGGCGGGACGGGTGACGGACGTCCGCGGCGTCCTGTCCTCCACGACGTACTCGGACGGCAACAACTACACGCTGGTGACCTGCGGCGAGCCGCTGAGCGACCCGGACCGGGACCCGGGCTGCCGGTCCTCGTACGACCCGCGGACACGGGAGGTCGCGCCTGTCGAGACGCCGCCCTCCGTCCTCGACCGGTCGGTCCTCGACCGCCTCCTCCCGCTCGTGCCCGGGCCTCGGGACGAGCCAGAGACCGCGCTCCGCGCCTGTCTCGCCGCGCGGGAGGCCGAGCCGGACGTGCTGCCGAGCCACTGGGACATCGACCCGGGTGGCGTGGACGGGGACGCCTGGCGACAGTGCCACCTCGACGTGTCTCTGGTCTCGTCGGCGCGCTCCGCGGAGCAGGCCGCCGAGCGCGCGGCGGGACCGTGATCGGCGCGCGGGCGCGGGCACGCTCCCGGCCGGTGCGCCGCGGTGGACGTGGACCCGTCAGGTGCCTCCGCGGGCCCGGAGGTCCGTGACCGCGTGCTCGGCGCCCTGCGCGTCGAGGTAGGTGCCGCCGCGGACCTCGGGGACGAGCGCGGCGTCGGGCGCGGCCGTGAAGCGGTGGACCAGCGGGTGCCCGGTGGGCACGTCGAGGTCCTGGACCTCCTCGGGCGTGAGGTCGTCGACGAGCACGGACAGGGCACGCAGCGAGTTGCCGTGCCCGACGACGAGCACCGCCTCCCCGTGCAGGAGCCGCACACGGGTGGCGGCCCAGAAGGGGCGCAGGCGCTCGACGACGTCCGCGAGGGACTCGGCGTCCGTCCGCAGGGTGGCGCGCGCGGCGTCGGGCAGGCGCAGGAGCGTGTCGTCGACGAGGGCGCGCGCCGGGTCGTCGTCGGCGAGCGGCGGCGGCCGGTGCAGGTACGACCGGCGGTAGCGCCAGTAGGCGGCCTCGCCGTAGTCGCGGCGGACGACGTCGCGCAGCTTGTCGGTGAACGCGCCGTAGTGCCGCTCGACGAGCCGCCACTCGACCGCGAGCGGCGGCGGCCCGGGCAGGGCCTCGGCCATGACGGCGGCCGTCGCGGACGCGCGCACGAGCGGCGAGGTCACGACGCGCCGCGGGGCGAGCGCGGGCTCGCGCGCGACGGCGTCCGCGAGGAGCCGCGCCGCGCGGCGCGCCTCGGCGACCCCGACGTCGGAGAGCGGCACGTCGAGCAGCCCGGTGAAGCGGTCGCCCGCGTTGAACGTGCTCTGCCCGTGCCGCACGAGCACGAGCGCCCCGGGTGACGGGCCCACGCGTCAGACCTCGAGCAGGCCGCGCTGGTGCGCGAGCGAGACGGCCTCGGCGCGCCCCGACGCCCCGAGCTTGGCGAGGACGTTCGACACGTGCACGCTCACGGTCTTCCCGGAGATGAACAGGCGCTCGCCGATCTGCCGGTTGGTCAGGCCCTGCGCGACGAGCAGCAGGACCTCCTCCTCGCGCTCGGTGAGGACGGCCGTCGTGGACCGGCGGACGCCGGGCAGGTCCAGGCGACCGCGCCGCCCGAGCGCGCGGACCGCCTCGGCGAGCGGCGCCGCGCCCATGGCCTCGGCCTCCTCGAGCGCCTGCGCCGCCTCGATCTCGGCGGCGTTGCGGTCGCCCGCCCCGAGCAGGGCCTGGGCCCACCGGAACCGGGACCGCGCGACCTCGTACCGGTAGCCGTAGTCGAAGAGGCGCGTCGTCTCCTCCCACAGCGCGGGGTCGTCCGTGCCGGTGAGGCGGGAGTGCTCCGCCGCCGCGCGCGCGAGCCACGCGCGGCCCTCCGGCCCGAGCCGCCCCCCGCGGGGGCGGCCGCGCTCGGCGGTCGTGCGGGCGGCGTCGAGCAGCTCGGCCCCGCGGGCGACGAGCTCGCGGACCGTGGCGGCCCCGGCCGCGCCCTGGAGGCGGGCGGCGTCCGCGGCGTCGGCGAGGGCTGCGAGCGCGAGGGCGGAGATCCAGATGCGGCCCAGGAAGTAGTCGCTCCACGTGCGGCCCAGGTGGTCGACGAGCTCGACGGCGAGCGCCACCGCCTCGTCGCGTCGCCCGGCCCACGTGAGGGCGTCGATCGAGCACCCGCCCGAGATGAGCGCGATCTGCCCGTCCCGGAACCAGTCGCGGCGCAGAGCGGTGCCCCGCGCGACCGCGTCCGCGTCGCCGCGCGCGACGGCGGCGTAGAGCTGGACGCACGAGAGCTGCGGCGCGGAACCCTCGGGCATGGTCTCGCCCGCGGTGTCCGTGGGGGTGAGGTCGCCGAGCACGTACCGGACGAGGTCGCGGAACAGCCGCAGCTCGACGCCGTACGCGCTCCACCCGAGGCCGGTCGCCCGCGCGCGGTCGAGGCCGTCCTCCGTGACCTGCAGGGCCTCGTCGATGCGCCCCGCGTAGTAGCGGTTCGCGGCGATGTTGTACCAGCAGCGCAGCTCGGTGAGGATGTCGCCCGCCTCGACCGCGCGCTCGCGCGCCTGGGCGAGCAGCACCGCGGCGCGGTCGTCGTCGGCGACCTCGAGGATCGCCATCGTGGTCAGCACGTCGGCCTCGACGTCGGGCGCGTCGAGGCGGTGCGCGACGTCGATCGCCTCGGCCGCGACCTCGGCGGCGAGCTCGTCGAGGTCGGCGTTCATCGCGGCGCGCGCCCGCATGGCCAGCGTCCACGCGCGGTCGAGCGACGGCGGCTCGGCCGCCAGGACGGCGAGCGCCGCCTCGGTGTGCGCGAGGGTCTCCTCGACCTCCTCCGTGCCGAGCAGGTACCGGGACAGCACGTGCCGCAGCGACGCCTGCCGCATCGGGTCGTCGGCGGTGCCCTCGACGACGCGGCGCGCCAGCGCGACGGCGCGGTCCGGCTCGCCCGCGCGGCTCGCGGCCCCGGCGGCGGCGAGCGCGACGGTGACGCGGTCCTCCCCGAGGAGGGTCGCGGCGTCGGGCACGGCCTGCCACAGCGCGAGCACCTGCTCGAGGTGCCGCAGCTCCTCCGCGGGCGCGAGGACGCGCGCCGCCTTGCGCGCCGCGGCGCGCGACGCCGTGAGCGCGGCCGGGAGGTCGTGCGCGGCGAGCGCGTGGTGGGCCCGCAGGGCGGGGGACCCGAGCGTCGGGTCGTCGTCGAGCGCGGCGAGGTACGCGCGGTGCACGCCGACGCGCTCGCCCGGGAGCAGGTCGGACGCGACCGCCTCGGCGAGCAGCGCGTGCCGGAACACGACCGTGTCGCGGGCGCCGTCGCCCTCGACCGCGAGGACGTGGTGCGCGATCGCCTCGCGCAGCGCGGCGTCGAACGGGCGCCCGGACGACCGGTCCGCGGGCTCGCCGTCGTCGGTGTCCCGCGCCAGCGCGGCGCGCAGGAGCGGCTCGCTCACCTGGCGCCCCGAGACCGACGCGACGCGCACGAGGTGCTGGACGGCCGGGTCGAGCCCTTCCAGGCGGGCGCGCAGCACGTCCGCGAGGGACCACGGCAGCTCGTCTCCCAGGCCGGACTCGACGAGCTCCTCGGCGAAGTAGGCGTTCCCCTCGGAGCGCGTGCGCACGGACTCGAACGCCGCGGGCGGCAGCGGGCTGCCGGCGAGCGCCGTGGTGAACTCCCGCAGCTCGCGCTCGGTGAAGGGCGAGAGCTGCACGTGCTCGACGCGCGGGTGGCGCAGCAGCTCCGCGAGCACCGGGCGCAGGGGGTGGCGGCGGTGCAGGTCGTCCGCGCGGTAGCTCGCGACGACGAGGACGTGCTCCGCGCGCAGACGGGCGACGACGAAGCGCAGGACGTCGCGGCTCGACGGGTCCGCCCAGTGCAGGTCCTCGACGACGAGCACGAGCGGCGCCTCGGGCGTCCCGGACGCCGCGATCGCGGCGGCGACGCTCTCGAAGAGCTGGAGGCGCTCGCCCTGGCTCTGCTCGTCGTCGGCCGGGGTGCCGGCGTCGAGCAGGCGCGCGAGCGCGGGACGGGCCGCGACCGTCTCGTCGACGGCGGGGTGCTGGGCGCGCAGGGTCGTGAGCGCCTCGGAGAAGGGGAGGTAGGGGAGGCCGACCTCGCCGAGGTCGACGCAGTGGCTCCACACCACCGTCGCGCCCGTCCCGGCCGCGAGCTCCGCCGCGCGGGTGAGCAGGCGCGTCTTGCCCACCCCCGCGTCCGCGCCGACGAGCACGACGCCCGGCTCGCCGCGGCGCGCGCGCTCGACCGCCGCGGCGAGCACGTCGAGCTCGGCCGCGCGGGCCACGAAGGGCGCGCGCGTGGAGGGTCGGGGCACGGTTCCCATCCTCGCAGCGGGCACCGACACGTGACCAGCCGATTGACCGCCCGGCGCCGACCGGGTCACCCCGACGGACACGACGACGCCGCCGGCGAGAGGTACCTCGTCGGCGGCGTCGGGCGGCGCGGTCATCGCGCGGGCTGGTCGTGGCGACGACGACGGCCGCGCCACCAGTGCAGCAGCGCGGGCTCGTCGTGCCGCAGGTCCGCCCGCAGACGCTCCGCGCGGTACTCCAGGTCCGCGTCGAACGTCGGATCGATGTGCGTGCTCATGGTCGTCCCCGTCTCCCAGGCTCCCTGCCTGTCCGACACTCACAGTCGTCCTGAGCACCGGGCCGTCGCATCGGTCGACCGCGCACCGTTCGTCGGGGGGTGCCTTAGGCGCACGAGGATCCGGGTGTCGAGAGGTCTGAGGTGGTCCCCGGCGCCTAAGGCACCGGTCCCGAGGCGGCCGACGCCGGGGGCCCCACGCTGCGCTCGCTCGTCGGGGGGACAGGTGCTTGGGTGGGCGAACCAGCGTGGTCCGCCGGGGCGGACAGACCAGGGAGGACAGCGATGACCGAGCACGTCGACGCCGACAACTTCGTGCGCGCCGAGACCGACAGGATGTTCGCCGCGCTGCAGCGGGACGCGGGCGGGGTCAACCAGTTCTTCCACAACCGGGAGCCTGCGCCCGTGGACCGGCAGACGGTCGTGCGTCTGAACCGGGACACGCTCTACAGCTTCGCCGTCGTGGACCTGTCCGCCGGTGCCGCACTGACTCTGCCCGACGCCGGGGACCGTTACCTGTCAGCGATGGTCGTCGACAACGACCACTTCGTGGCGGACGTCCTGCACGCCCCGGGCGAGCATCGTCTCGACGCGACGGGCGTGGGCACGCGCTACGCCGTCGTGGCGGTCCGCACGCTCGTGGACCCCGCCGACCCGGCCGACCTCGAGGCCGTCGCCGCGGTGCAGGACGGCGTCGTGCTGCGTGCCGGCTCGGCGGATCCGTTCGTGTCTCCCGACTACGACGCGGTGAGCATGGACGCGACCCGGGACGCGCTGCTCGCGCTCGCCGCGGGCCTGCGCAGGTTCGACGGCATGTTCGGCACCCGGGAGCAGGTCGACCCGGTGCGGCACCTGGTGGGGACCGCGGCGGGCTGGGGCGGGCTGCCCACGACGGAGGCGTCGTACGTCGGTGTCGACCCGGGCGTGCCGCCCGGCCGGTACGCGCTCACGCTGCGCGACGTCCCGGTCGACGCGTTCTGGTCGGTCTCGGTCTACGACGAGAAGGGCTTCTTCGAGCCGAACCCCGAGGGCGTCTACAGCGTCAACAGCGTCACGGCCGTGCCCGACCCGGACGGCGGGGTCACCGTGCGATTCGCCCCGCGCACCGAGGTGGGAGACGCGCCGAACACGATCCCGGTCCCGGAGCGGTGGAACTTCCTCGTCCGCCTCTACCGCCCTCGCGCGGAAGTCCTCGACGGCACGTGGCGTGTCCCGGAGCTGCACGCGCTCTGACTGCCCTGACGGAGGTCCGGCAGGCGCACGCGGGAGGAGGACGGCCGGACCGAGCGACGAACGTGACCCGCGTCACTCCTCCCGTTGCCAACAGGAGGACCCCGGCGCAGACTGGACGCAGGACCGGACCCGCTGTGGGGGTGACCTCGTGACCGACACCTACGACATGCTGCCGATGCTGGGCCGTGGCAAGCACCGCAACCCGAAGAAGGGTGCGTGCTTCATGGAGCTCGCGTCGTATCTCGCGGGAGAGCGCTGGAGCGACCATCCACGGTGCACGCACCCGCTGCTCGCGATGCTCGCGCGCGCCGTGAACGACCTCACGGTCGACCCGGAGCGCCCCAGGCTCGCGCCGCTCATCCCGTCCGTCATCGGGCTGACGAGCGACGACCCGCACTGGGACGTGCGCATCGCGCTGCGCGCCGCCGTGACGGCGCTGCCGATCGCCCCGGCGGACCGGCAGCAGACGCTCGCGGTGGCGATCATCGGTGCCGAGAAGATGCTCGACGTCCTCGACGACCGCCCCGCGGGCACGCTGAGCGCCGAGTCGGCCGACGCCCTCGCGAGCTGCCCGCGCACCGCGCGGTGGGCGCAGCGGTTCTGCGAAGGCGCGCGACTGCGGCCCACGCGGTTCGTGCGCGACGCCGCACCGAGCATCATCTCCGCGGCGGTGCAGGGCATCGCCGAGGCGTGCGTGAGCGACCCGGACGAGCGCCTGCGCGCGCTGCTCTCCGCGACGATCGACGACTGCCGCGCCTGGGCTGCGGCCGAGCCCGCACCCGCTCTCGACCCCGAGGCGTGGGCGCCGGTCGTCCGGGCCGCCGGGGCGGGGGCCCGGTGACGACGGACCGCGCCCCGAACGTCAACGGCGAGGGTCTCGACGACCCTGCGCTCGCGGCCGCGCTCGCGACGGCCGTGCGCGTCGAGGTGCCGCCGAGCGGCACCGGGTGCGCCGAGTGCGACGAGGCCGGCGGCTGGTGGGTGCACCTGCGCCGGTGCGCGACGTGCGGGCACGTGGGGTGCTGCGACACGTCGCCCGCGCAGCACGCGACGGCGCACTACGACCAGACCGGCCACCGGGTCATGCGCTCGTTCGAGCCGGGCGAGGAGTGGTACTGGGACTTCGAGACCGAGCAGGTGCTCGAGGGTCCGCACCTCGCCGCGCCGCTGTCCCGCCCGCCCGAGCAGGGGTCGCCGGGCCCCGCCGACCGCGTGCCGCCCGACTGGACGTCGCTCATCCACCGCTGACCCCTTCGCAGCCCTCGGTCTCCGGCCGAGGGTCTTGCGTGCCGGGCGCTCCCGTGCTCCGGCCTCTTCCGCAGGCGCGATGCGACGCACGCGACGCCGCCCGCGTCGCTCCAGCGCCGCCCGTCCACACCCCGACGCGCGCCAGGGCCGCGGTCCCCTGTTCTGTTCTGTGCTGTGACCTGTTGTCTTTTTCTGGTGGAAGTTGTTTGATTCTGGGGAGACGTTGTGCGGTGCGCCAAGGAGGGCGACCGCCGGAGCATCGGTGCCCGGTTCGCCGCCGCGTCGTGCAGTCCCTGGATTCACTCGACGAGGAGGAAGCACGGATGCAGTCCATGACAGCGGTAGCACCCCCACGGGGCAGACCGGCGAGGATCCTGGCGGCGGCACTGGCCGCCGCGCTCACGGTGCCCCTGGCCGTGGCGACGGCGGCGGGGGCGACCGCGACGCCGTCGGCCCCGACCGACGAGGCCACGCAGGACGTCGCAGCCCAGGACCTCGCCCTCGACAACGGGCTCAAGGGCGAGTACTTCCTGTCCGGCGGGCCCGGCTGGCCGCTCACCGACCTCAGGGCCACGATCCCCGACCAGCGGATCGAGTTCCCCAACCTGGTGCCGACGTTCGCCGAGCTGACCGGTCGCGGCGAGCGCACGTCCGCGCGCTGGACGGGGCAGATCACGCCCGACTACAGCGAGGCGTACACGTTCTCCGCGATCGGCGACAACGGCTTCCGGCTGTGGATCGACGACCAGCTCGTCATCGACCACTGGGTCGACGACTGGGACGTCGAGCAGACGTCCGCCCCGGTCCAGCTCCAGGCGGGTCAGGAGTACGCATTCCGCATGGAGATGTTCCAGAACACGGGTGGCGCGCACCTCCGGTTGCGGTGGCAGAGCCCTTCGCAGGACCGTGAGATCGTGCCGACCGACGCCTTCACGTACCCCGACGACTTCGTCGTCTTCCCCGCGCAGGCCACGCTCGAGAGCGACGGCACGAGCCTCAACGTGGCGTTCCAGGGGGCCGCGGGCGGTGTCGACGAGAGCCTCGTCGACCACCTCAAGGTCCAGGTCGACCAGCTCGCCTGGCCCGTCGCGCAGGTCGCGGCGCAGGGCGACGTCCTCGGCATCACGCTCGCCGAGCCCGTCGACCGCGCGTCGACCGCGCGTCTCGTCTACGACGGCGAGGGCGACCTGACGGTCGGCGGCGAGAAGGTCGGGTCGCTCAACCTGCCGGTGACCAACGGCTCCGAGTTCCGGATCCAGACCCCGTGGGCCGACGACTTCGACCCCACCAACCCCCTGCCGGAGTACCCGCGCCCGCAGCTCACGCGCGACGCGTGGCAGAACCTCAACGGCGTCTGGCAGTTCGAGGCGGCGGAGTCCGACGACGCCGTGCCGAGCGGCCGCGACCTCGACGAGGAGATCGTCGTCCCGTACGCGGTCGAGTCCGCGCTGTCGGGCATCGAGCGGCGCGAGGACGACATGTTCTACCGCCGGACGTTCGAGGTCCCGCAGGACTGGGCTGTCGGGAGCGACAACCGGCTGCGCCTGAACTTCGGCGCGGTCGACTACGTCGCGACGGCGTACGTGAACGGCCAGGAGGTCGGCACGCACCGCGGCGGCTACGACGCGTTCTCGTTCGACGTCACCGACGCGCTCGTCGCGGGCACGGAGCAGGAGCTCGTCGTGCGCGTCGTCGACACCACGGACGGCAGCAACCAGGCCGTCGGCAAGCAGACGCTCAACCCGGGCGGCATCTTCTACACCCCGACGTCGGGCATCTGGCAGACGGTGTGGATGGAGCCCGTCCCGGCCGCGGCGATCGACGCCGTCGTCACGACGCCCGACGTCGAGGCCGGCGTCCTCGCGGTGACCGCGCAGTCGGCCTCCGCGTCCGACGCGGCCGAGGTGACCGCCGTCGTGCGGGACGCCGAGGGTGCCGAGGTCGGCACCGTCACCGGCGCCGCGAACGAGCTGCTCGCGGTCGAGATCCCGGACGCGCACCTGTGGTCGCCCGAGGACCCGTACCTCTACGACGTCGACGTCACCCTCACCGACGGCGGCTCCACCGACACGGTGGCCTCCTACGCGGGCATGCGCTCGATCGAGGTCGCCGAGGTGGACGGCGTCCAGCGCATCCTGCTCAACGGCGAGAAGACGTTCCTCATGTCGACGCTCGACCAGGGTTACTGGCCGGACGGCATCTACACCCCCGCGTCCGACGAGGCCTACGTGTTCGACCTCCAGGCCCACAAGGACCTCGGGTTCAACACGGTGCGCAAGCACATCAAGGTCGAGCCGGCCCGCTGGTACTACCACGCCGAC
Organism: Cellulosimicrobium sp. RS; assembly: GCF_046159675.1. Taxonomy (NCBI): domain Bacteria; kingdom Bacillati; phylum Actinomycetota; class Actinomycetes; order Micrococcales; family Promicromonosporaceae; genus Cellulosimicrobium; species Cellulosimicrobium sp. RS. Next base: position 122,357 of record NZ_JBJXVU010000002.1, read on the forward strand.
ACGCTGGGCCTCATGGTCTGGCAGGACATCCCGAGCGGGTGGTTCAACAACGGCGACACGGACCCGGCGTCGCGCGTCTTCTGGGAGCAGGAGATGAAGACGATCATCGACCAGCACCGCTCGGTGCCGTCGATCGTCGGCTGGGTGACGTTCAACGAGGGTTGGGGCGAGTGGAACCTCGCCGACACGGCGCGGATCGGGAACACGATCGACGCCTACGACCCGAGCCGGATCCTCAACACGCACTCCGGCTACAACTGCTGCGCGTCCAAGGGTGACTCGAAGACGGGCGACATCATCGACTGGCACCAGTACACCGGCCCGGCCCTGCCGAAGCCGGACGCCACGCGCGCCGCGATCGACGGCGAGCACGGCGGCTTCTCGATGAGCGTCCCGGGCCACATGTGGCCGGGCGTGTCCGCCAACCCGTACGGCGGGGTCGCGAACAGCGAGGCGCTGACCGACGCGTACGTGCAGAACACGGAGAAGCTCGTGCGGCCGGCGCAGTGCTACCTGTCCGGCTCGGTGTACACGGAGATCTCCGACGTCGAGAACGAGCTGAACGGCTTTTACACGTACGACCGGCGCGTCCTCAAGATGGACGCCGCGCGCGTCAAGGACGTCAACGAGCGGGTCGTCGCGGCGGCGGTGCAGGGCTCCGCGCCCGTCGACCCGGGCACCCCGGGGCTGACCGGCACGGGCCGCTGGTCGTTCGACGAGGGCCAGGGCACGACGGCGGCCGACGGCGTCGGCGACCACGCGGCGTCGGGCGCCGGCACGTGGGTCGCCGGTCACGGCGACAGCGGGTCCGCGATCAGGCTCGACGGCACGAACCAGTCGTTCACGACCGAGGGGCCCGTCGTCGACACGACGGGTTCCTACACGGTGTCCGCATGGGTCCAGCTCGACAAGACGCCCGGCGGTGCGTGGTCGACGATCGTCGGCCAGGACTCGGTCACGGGCTCGAGCGCGTTCTACCTCCAGTACGGCGGGGGCGGCCGGTGGGCCTTCTCCTACGACGGCGAGCCGCGCGCGGAGTACGTCGTGCAGCCCGTGCTGGGCGACTGGTACCACGTCGTGGGCGTCCGCGACGCGGCCGACCAGAAGCTCAAGCTCTACGTCAACGGCGAGCTCGTCGGCCAGTCCGACGTGTGCGGCGGCACCACGCCGTCCGGTCCGCTGACGATCGGGCGCGGGCAGTGGAGCGGCAACCCGGTCGACTACTGGCCGGGCACGATCGACGACGTCCGCGTCTTCGACCGCGCGCTGTCCGACGCCGAGGTCGCCCAGGTCTACGCCGGTGACGACGGCGAGGAGCCGACGCTCGACGTGACCGTCACGGCCGAGACCCGCTGCCTCGCGGGCAAGGCCTACGTGGCCGTGCGCGCGACGAACGGCGAGGACGTCCCCGTGGACGTCACGCTCGCCACGCCGTTCGGGACGAAGGCGGTCACCGCCGTGGCCCCGGGGGCGAACGCGTACCAGTCGTTCGCGGTGCGCGCCCCGTCCGCCGAGGCGGGCGAGGCGACCGTCACCGCCACGGCGACGGTCGACGGCGAGCAGGTCAGCACGGAGGTCGTCGCGCCGTACGCCGCGACCACCTGCGGCTGACGGCCGACCGGCGCCGCCGAGCGGCGCCGGTCCGGGGTCGTCCCCCGCCCGTCACGGGCGGGGGACGACCCCTCGCCCGTGGTTGCCGGGTCAGACGACGGCTGCGCGGTGCTCGGTCGACGCGTCGGCGTCGGCGTGGTCGGTGACGGGGACGTCCTGCGGGCCGGTCCGGAGCACGACGAGCGCGACGTCGTCCTCGCCCGGCCCCGGCAGCATCCGCGTGAGCGCCGCCTCGACGACCTCCTCGATGGGCCCGCGGTGCGTGCCCTCCAGCGCGCGGGCGAGGTCGGCCAGGTCGTCGCGCAGGTTGTGGCCGCGACGCTCCACGAGCCCGTCGGTGTACAGCACGAGCGTGTCGCCCGGGTAGACCTCGACCGTGTGCTCGGTGCGCGCGGTGCCCGGCGAGAGCCCCAGCGGCAGGTCGTTGCGCCGCGTCAGCGTGTCGACGCGGCCGTCTGCGCGGACGAGCATGGGCGGCAGGTGCCCCGCGCTCGTCCACCGCACCGTCCGCGTCCCGCGGCGAACCTGCTCCGCGGTCTGCTCGATGCGCGCGACGACCAGCGTCGCGATCGCGCCGCTCCCCAGCGCGAGCCCCTGCACCGCCGCGTCCACGCGCTCGAGGACGCGCGCCGGCGACTCGCCGCTGTCGTAGCCGATCGCGCGCACGAGCCCGCGCAGCTGCCCCATCATCACCGCCGCCGCGAGGTCGTGGCCGACGACGTCGCCCACGACGAGGGTCGTCGCGCCGTCGGGCGTCACGAACCCGTCGTACCAGTCGCCGCCGATGTCGCGGTCGAGCGCGGCGGGCTGGTAGTGCACGGAGACCTGGAGGTGGTCCGGCTCGGGCGGCTCGGTGAGCACCGCCTGCTGGAGCGCGAGCGCGACCTCGCGCATCTGCGCCGTCTGCTCCTCCGAGCGCTCGGCACGCAGCCGCAGCGCGTCCATCGTGGTCCGCAGGCGCACGGCGTCGCGCAGCGCCGCCCCGACCGTCGCGGCCAGACCGGCGAGGTATCGCGCGTAGTCGCGGTCCCAGGGGCGCATCGGGCTCGCCCGGAGCACGAGGATCCCGGCCACGCCGCCGCGCAGGGCGTCGCGCAGCGGCTTGACCACGAGGCCCTGCGAGACGATGCGCTGCCGGGTCCGGAACACCCGCTCGACGAGGCGGGTCTCCGCGGCGCTCGGCCCCGGGCCGACCGACCCGACCTCCCGGGGTCGCCCGCCCCGCACGTCGTAGAAGGCGGCGCGTGCGACGTCGGGGCTCCCGGCCAGCACGTCGAGCACCGGGCGGCCGAACGTCGCCAGGTCGGTGAACGTCGTCGGGAGCGCGCCCTGGAGCTCCCCGAGCATCGCGAGGCGGCGCTGGTTGACGACCGCCAGCGTCGTCTCCGTCGAGATGTCGAGCACGCCCGCGATGCGGCCGTCGTCGTCCCGGAGCGGGCTGTAGGAGAAGGTGAAGAACGTCTCCTCGTCGTAGCCGGAGCGGTTCATCACGAGCGGCAGGTCGCGGTCCGACGACGCGCGCCCGGTGCGCAGGACCTCGTCGAACAGCGGCCCGACCTCGTCCCAGATCTCCGCCCACACCTCCGCCGCCGGGGCGCCGAGCGCGCCGGCGTGCTTGGCCGTGCCGAGCATCTCCTCGTAGCCGTCGTTGTAGATCAGCGTGAGGTCGGGCCCCCACACCAGCATCACGGGGAACTGCGTCGAGAAGCACAGGTGGACGGCGTGCCGCAGCGCCTCGGGCCACTCGCCGGGCGGGCCCAGCGGCGTCCGCTCCCACGCGACCTCGCGCGCCTGCCGACCCACGGCGCACTGCGCCGTGGCGTCGACGAACCACTCGGCATCCATCCGCGCATCGTAGGCGAACGGCCGTCGCCCGCCCCCTGGACGGCGTCCGCCCGTGCGGGCGGACGGCCGGTCTCGCGCGGCGGGTCCGCCCGTCGGCCGACGCCGCAGGTCGGCTAGGGTGTGCGCGGCCCGACGGCGGCCACCGGACCGCGGGCGCTCGCCCGCGCCGGCCGACAGGACCGACATCGACAGGGGTGTGGACGTGCAGCGCAACCTCGTCCACGTGTTCGACGTGACGGGCGCGGACCCGGCGCTGCTCGACGACGAGCCGACCGTCCGCCGCTGCCTCGACGCGATCGTCCGCGAGGCCGGGATGACGCCGCTGGGGGAGGTGTCCCACCGCTTCGAGCCGCAGGGCACGAGCGTCGTGCTGCTGCTCGCGGAGTCGCACCTCGCCGTGCACACCTGGCCTGAGGACGGCACCGCCTACGTGACCCTCACGACGTGCCGCGCCCCGGCGTCGGCCACGTTCACGGACGACGTGCGCGCGCTCCTCGCCGAGGAGCTCGGCGCCACCGAGGTCGCCGTGCGGAGCCTCGCGTGAGCCGGACGCCCCGCCCGCGGCTCGCGATGCGCGTCGGCGAGGACCTCGTGGGCGCCCCGCCGCAGCGCGCGACGCCGCGCGCCGTCGCCGTGCTCTCGACCGTGCACGGCGGCTCCACGTTCACGTGGGAGGAGTGGCAGCTCCTCGCCCACGACGGCTCCGACGTCTGGGTCGAGTACGACCACGACACGCGCGACGTGACGCTCCTGCGACCGACGGAGCCGTGGCCGCCCGTCGTCGACCTCTCGGGCCTGCGGACCGGCCGGACCCTCGGGCTGACTCTCGAGGGGCGGCAGCACACGCTCACGGTGCGCGAGCACGGGACGGGGCGCGTCGAGCACGTCGAGGGGCAGTTCGCCGAGCCGTTCGCCGTCGGGCAGGAGGTCGAGTACGTCGACCTCTCGGCCCACGGGGCGATCGTGTCGATCGAGCGCACGACCGGACCGCTCGGCCCCGTCACGTCCGTCTACCACGGGCGCCGTCTCGACAGCGCCGAGCAGAAGCGCCTGTTCGGCCGCCGCGTCGCGCCGCGCACGGTCCCCGGCGGGCGGTTCGTCGCCTTCGCGGTCGCGGCGGTCGTGCTGCTCGGCCTCGGGTCGTGCGCGGCTCGCGCCGCCTCGGGCAGCGCGTCGTGCACGCCCCGCTCCGTCGTCACGACGTCGCCCACCACCGGCCAGGTCGCCACGACCGACGACGGCACGTGCGTGCGGCGCACCGTCTACGGCGGGGGCGGCGGAGGGCTCGGCAAGTGACCCGACCCGCGCCCGCCCGTCCCGGCCCCGAACCCCTGCACCCGTCCGCCCGTCCCACGACCCGAACCCGGGAGACCCCGTGATCTCAGCCGCCGCCCCGCTGGCGTTCCTCTGGTCCTTCTTCTCGACCGTCCTCTACTCGGTGCTCGGCATCGTGCTGCTGCTCGTCACGCTCGTGGTCGCGAACAAGGTGTTCCGGCTCAACCTGCACCGCGAGCTCGTCGACGAGCACAACGTCGCGTTCGGCGTGATGATCGCGGGCCTCGCGGTGGCGATCGGCCTCATCATCGCGGGGACGATCAGCTCCTGACCGTGCTCGACCAGCAGGAGGTCCCGCCCGGCGGCCCGCCGGGGGCGGACGCGGCCGCGGACCGCGACGCGCCCGCCGGGCGCTCGGGGGCGCGCCACCTCGACCGACCGACCGTGTTCGCCGCCGCGCTGCTCGTCGCCGTCGGCGGGCTCGTCTACGAGCTCATCCTCGGGACGGCAGCGTCGTACCTGTTCGGCGACTCGGTCGTCGCGTTCTCCGTCGCGACGGGGCTCACGCTGTTCGGCATGGGCCTCGGCTCGCTCCTCGCGCCGCGTCTGCAGCGCACCGCGGGGCTGAGCTTCGTGCGCAACGAGCTCGTGCTCTCGCTCCTCGGCGGGACGTCGGTGCTCGCGCTGTTCTGGGCGTACGCGGCGACGGAGCTCGCGTGGGTCGTGTTCGTCGTGCTGTCGCTCGCGATCGGGACGGCGATCGGCGTCGAGATCCCGCTCCTCGTGGCGGTGCTCAAGGAGCGGGGGAGCGAAGGCTCCGTCTCGCTGCTGTCGAAGGTGCTCGCGCTCGACTACTTCGGCGCGCTCGCCGCCTCGCTGCTGTTCCCCTTCCTGCTGCTCCCCTACCTCGGCCTCGTGCGCACCGCGTTCGCGGTCGCGGTGCTCAACGTCGCCGTCGCGGGGTTCATGCTCGCGCGCATGGGCCACCCGCCGCGGTGGTCGGTGCTCGCGGGCGTCACGCTCGTCGTGCTCCTCGCCGGGTTCGCGGCGTCGTCGTGGCTCGAGGCGCGCATCAGCGCGGGGATGTACCAGGACCCGGTCGTCGCGCAGGAGCGCAGCGCCTACCAGCAGGTCGTCGTCACCGAGTACCAGGGGGATGCGCGCCTCTACCTCGACAACCAGCTCCAGTTCTCCTCCGTCGACGAGGCGCGGTACCACGAGACGCTCGCGCACGCGGCGATGACGTCGGTCGCGGCGCCCGCGTCCGTCGCGATCCTCGGCGGCGGCGACGGCCTCCTCGCGCGCGAGGTCCTGCGCTACGGCTCGGTCCAGGAGGTCACGCTCGTCGACCTCGACCCCGCCGTCACCGACCTCGCGCGCGAGAATCGGCTCCTCACCGCCGTGAACGAGCACGCGCTCGACGACCCCCGCGTCACGGTCGTCAACGCCGATGCGTTCCGCTGGGTCGAGGACACGCCGCAGACGTTCGACGTCGTGCTCGTCGACCTCGTCGACCCCTCGTCCGAGCGTGTCGCCAAGCTCTACTCGCAGGAGTTCTACGGCATGGTCGCCGCGCACCTGCGGCCCGGCGGCGCGTTCGCGACGCAGGCGACGTCGTCGTACTTCACGCCCGACGCGTTCTGGCAGGTGGTCTCGACCGTCCGCGCCGCGGCGCCCGGGCGCACCGTCGTGCCGCTCACCGTCAACGTGCCCTCCTTCGGCGAGTGGGGCTTCGCGCTCTCGCTCCCGGGCGGACCGGCCGACGCCGTGCCCGGCCCTTTCGCGCGCACGCCCCTGCCGGACGGGCTGCGCTTCCACGACGCCACGTCGCTCGCGGCGACCACGCGCCTCCCGGCCGACAACCCGCCGCGGGACCTGCCGCCGTCGACCCTGTTGTCCCCGACGGTCCAGCGCACGTACCAGGAGGACATGCGCGCCTGGCGCTACTGACGCGGCGCCGGCGGGACGACGTCGGGCGTCAGAGCACGGACGGGAGCTGGTCGCGCGACGTGATGCCCAGCTTCCGGAAGATCCGGTAGACGTGATTGTCGACGGTGCGGTCGCTGAGCACGAGCTCGCGCGCGACGTCCTTGTTGCTCAGCCCGCGCGCGACGAGCCGGGCGACCTCGCGCTCGCGCGGGCTCAGGGTGTCCGCAGGCGCGACGGGCGGCACGAGCAGGTCCAGCTCCTCGCCCCCGGTCGCCACGAGGGTGCGGAGCCGGTGCGCCTCGTCGGTGGCGAGGGCCGTGCGACCGTCGTCGCGCAGCAGCCGGACGGCGGTCGCGTGGGCCTGGGTGCCGTGCAGCACGAGGCCGCGGGCGCGCAGGTCGTCGGCTGCCGCGAGGAGCGCCTCGGGCGAGCGGTCGGCGGCGGCGACGACGTAGTGGCCGAGGGCCGGCAGGAGGGTGCCCTGCGCGGCGGCCGCGTGCTCCGCGACCTGCCGGGCGCGACGCGCGTCGGGCCAGAGGGTCACGAGCCAGGCCGCGTCGAAGAGCGCGGCGACGAGGTACCCGCGGCGGTCCATCGCCTCGACGAGCTCCCACGCCGCGCGCGTCGCGACCTCGGGCCCGGCCTGGCCGGTCGCGAGCGCGAGCTCCGCAGCGAGCGGGTGCGGCCGGGCGAGCGGCGTGGACGCCGCGAGGAGCTGCAGCGCGTCGAGCTGGCGCGCGAGCGAGCGCGCGCTCGTGACGTTCCCCTCGCGGAGCGAGAGCTCGGCGCCGAGGCAGCGCAGTCCCGCGCGGGTGCTCGGGCGCAGGGGCGCGTGCGCGCCGGCGGCGAAGACGCTCGTCAGGTGCTCGCGCAGCGACGTGAACCGGCCCTGGAGGTACAGGCCGAGCGCGACGACGTGGCCGTGCGGCTCGATCTGGGACGCCGCGAACCGGTCGCGCGCCTGGTCCAGCAGCCGACGCGACCGCTCGACGGCCGCCTCCACTTCGCCCGAGCAGAGGAGCGCGAGGGACCGCCACGAGGGCGCGTCCTGACGGTCCGCCGACTGCGGCACGACGACACGGTCGAGCTCGACGCCCGCGTCGTCGACCCGCCCCCGGGCGAGCAGGACCTCGCCGCGGACCAGCCGCACCACGTTGTCGGGCCCGACGAGCAGCGCCTCTCCGGGCGGGACCGTCACGTCCGCACGCGCCGGAGGGCGGTCGAGGGGCGGCGGGAGCTCCGCGGACGGTCCCGTGCCCTCGACGTCGCCCACGGCGAGCAGGACGTGCTGGGCGACGGCCTCCCGGACGGCGTCCTCGACGTCGTCGTGCGCGGTCGTCGTCGGCTCGAGCAGGGCGAGGGCCGCGTCGCGCTCGTGGAGCACGACCGCGCGGTAGACGGCCTCCCACGCGGCGAGAAAGCTCCCGCGACCGGTCTCCGCGGGCGCGAGGTCGTGCGCCCGCGCGAGGACCTGCTCGATCGCGTCCGGCGGAGCCTCGTCGTTGGCGAGGTCGTCGAGGTAGCGCACGGTGTTCCGCGTCGTCGGGGTGCGCTCCCAGGCGTCGCGGCGCGCGAGGAGCTGGGCGGCGGTGTGCCGGCGCAGGGCGCGGCCGAGGATCGCCGCGGACTCGCGCGACGCGGCCCAGCCGGTCGGGACGGCGGTGTCGACGGTGCGCGCGAGGGGGTCCCACTCGTCCGCCCGGCCGCTGCCGAGCGCGTCGGCGACCTGCTCCGCCGCGCGCAGCGCCCGCGCGCCCCCGGTCTGGCGCAGGAGCTCCCCGACGAGCGGCGGGTAGAGCGTCACCGTCGTGCGACCTTCGGCCTCGACGAAGCGGACCAGGCCGTGGTCGTCGAGCGCGACGAGCACGGGCCAGGGCAGGAACCGGTGCACCGTCCCGAGCTCCGCGGCGCCGGTCGCCGCGAGCGCCCAGACGCCGTCCACCTCCTCGGGCGACAGCCCGCTGACCAGGCGGCCGACGTCGCCGGCGAGCGCCGAGGTCACGAGGTCCCGGCGCGCGACCCAGGTCCCGGACTCCTCGACGAGGCGGCCGGCGCGCCGGGCCTCGGTGGCGACGGACCGGACCAGGCCGGGCAGGCCGCCGGACAGGCCGTACAGGCGACCGGCGACACCGGCGTCGAGGTCGCCGCCGAGCAGCGCGCTCGCGGTGGCGTGCATCTCCTCGAAGGCGAGGGGCGGCATCGGCAGCGCGGTCGCGGGTCGGCCGCCGAGCACGGTCTCGACCGGGGCCGCGGGGTAGGGCGGGCGCTGGCTCAGCACGACGGTGGCGTCCTGGCGGGCGGAGACCGCCCCGAGGACCGCGGCGGAGGTGTCGTCGAGCGCGTCGGCGTCGTCCGCGAGGAGGACCGCCGGCCCGGTGCCGAGCGCCCGCTCGACGGCGTCGACCGCGCGCCCGAGCGACACGGGCCGGCCGGGGGCGGCGTCGAGCACCCCGGCGAGGACGAGCGACTCGAGCGGACGCGGGGCGCCGGGGCCGACGCCCACGAGGGACAGGACGTGCCGGTCGTCGTCGAGGACGGCGGCCCGGACGCGCGCGAGGAGCGTGGACCGGCCGGAGCCCGGCAGCCCGGAGACCACGACCGACGTGCCCTCGCGCACCGCGCCGAGCACGGTGTCGACGAGGGACGCGCGTGGCCCCGGGGCGCTCATGGGGCGGTCAGGCGCGTGTCCGCTGCCGTTGTGCGCGGGCCTGCGCGTCGCGGTAGACCCGCAGCCGCTCGACCTGGACCTCGCCGAGCGTGGGGGCGTCCACCTCGTCGGCGAACGCCTCGGAGAGCTGGCGGAGGATGTCGGTCTCGAGGTCGTCGAGCTCCTCGAGCCGACGGCGGTCTCCCGGGCTCAGCAGGGGCCAGGTCTCGGTGTAGGTCGGTGCGTGCTCGCTCACCTGCCCATGGTCGGCTCTCCGGCGCGGTCTCGCAGGTCGACGGCCGCCGTCAGACGGCGGGGCGGGTCACCGCGGCGAGCGCGTCGAGCGCGCTGAACGGGTCGTCCGGCCGGGCAGGGTCGGCTGTCGTGGCGACGAGGACGACGCTCGACACCCCGCCGGCGCCGAGCTCGGCGAGCCGCGCGCGGAAGGCTTCGGGCGACCCGACGACGGCGAGCGCGTCGACCCACGCGTCGGGCACCGCGGCGGCGAAGTCGTCGGGGGTGGCGCTCGCGTCGCGCAGGGCGCGGAAGTCGGCGGCGAAGGGCAGCGGGTCGATCTGGGCGGACCAGTCGGCCTCGCCGAGGACCGCGAGGTAGGGGCGGACGATCTCGCGGGCCGTCGCGACGTCGTCGTGCACGGCGCCGACGGAGAACGCGACGACGCGGTGCGCGGGCGGGGCCGCGTCCCCGGCGCTCGCGCGCCCGGCGTCGATCGCGGCGCGCGCGACGGCGAGGTACTCGGGGGTCACGGGCATGTCGAGGATGGTCCCGTCCGCGACGCGACCCGAGACCTCGAGCGACCGCGGGCCGCGCACGCCCGCGAGCACGGGCGGCGGCGAGGCGGGCGGGGCGTGGAGGGCGACGTCGTCGACGGACACGTAGCGGCCCGCGACGCTGACGCGCTCGCCGTGCAGCAGGGCGCGCACGGTCGCGGTGGTCTCCTCGAGCATCGCGAGCGGGCTCGCGGGCCACACGCCGATCTGCCGCATCCACGCCGGCATGCCGTGCCCGAGGCCGAGGTGCAGGCGGCCGGGGTGCAGGGCGGCGAGCGTGCCGGCCTCCATCGCGGCGGTCGACGGCGCACGCGTGGCGGCGGGCAGGATCCCGATGCCGACGGTGAGGCGCTGCGTCGCGGCGAGGACCGTCGCGGCCTGCGCGATCCCGCCGTGGAAGGTGAGGTCCTCGACGACCCACAGCTCGTCGAGGCCGACCTCCTCCGCGCGGCGCGCGAACGGCACGATGAGGTCGGCGGGGAGCTCGCGCGGGAGGATCACGCCGAGCGCGGGGGTCGTCGTCGAGGTCGCCATGCGGCGACCGTACCGTGATAGCGCTCCCACCCGTGACGACGTGCGGCTCTCCGGGACAAAAGTCCTGGCCGGGAGCGCCCCGGCCCGCCTACGGTCGGGCCATGACCGCGCTCGACGACGCCGCTCTCGCCGCCCTCGACACGCACCTGCGCTCCGCCGCGGACGCCGACGACTTCTCCGGCGTCGTGCGGGTCGAACGCCACGGCGAGGTGCTCCTCGAACGCGCCTACGGCGTCGCGTCGCGCCGCTGGGGCGTCCCGGTCCGCACGAGCACGCGGTTCGACGTCGCGTCCGTCACCAAGCTCTTCACCGCCGTCGCGGTGCTCCAGCTCGTGGGCGACGGCCGGCTCGGGCTCGACGACCGCGTCCACGACCACGTGGACCTTGCGGGCACGACCATCCCGCGCGAGGTGACGATCCGGCACCTGCTGACCCACACGTCAGGCATCGCGGACGACGCCGACGAGGAGGCGGGGGAGTCGTACGAGGAGCTGTGGGTCGACCGGCCGAGCTACTCCGTGACGCGCACGGCAGACTTCCTGCCCGGGTTCGTCCACAAGGAGCCGAACTTCGCGCCCGGCGAGGGGTGTCGCTACTGCAACGTCGGCTACGTCCTCGCCGGCCTCGCGCTGGAGTCTGTCACCGGGACGACGTACCGCGACCACGTCCGCGAGCACGTGTTCGCGCGCGCGGGCATGGACCGCTCCGGGTTCTTCCGCATGGACGAGGCCGAGCCGGACGTCGCGGAGGGCTGGGAGCCCGTGCACGAGGGCCCGGACGACGACGGCCCCGTCACCGGGTGGCGGCAGAACGTCTACTCCTACCCGCCCGTCGGCTCGCCCGACGGCGGCGCGCACGTCACGGCGCGCGACCTCGCCCGGTTCTGGGCGGCGGTGCGCGACGGCGAGCTCCTGCCGCCCGACCTCACGCGCGCGTTCCTCACCCCGCAGGTGCTGCACCACGAGGGCGGGACGGGGGCGACGGACGGAGCCGAGCCCGCACCGAGCGTGCACTACGGCTTCGGGCTCGAGCTCGAGCTGCTCGCGGACGGGTCGGTGCGCTCGGCGTACAAGGACGGCATCAACACGGGCGCGAGCGCGATCCTGCGCCACTACCCGGACCCGGTGGGCCCTGCGGACGGCCCGGACGCGCTCCCGCCGGCCGGGGCGCCGGGCGTGACGGTCGTCGTGCTGTCGAACAGCGAGGCGGGCGCCTGGGACCCGATCCGCCGCCTCGACGAGCTCGTCCGCGGCTGAGCGGGCCGGTCCCCTGCACGTCCCGCGCCTCCGCACGAGACCTCCACACCCTTCCGGCCGCATCGGCGTTCGCGCCACCGACCGCTCGCCTAGGCTCGTGACCCATGCCCTCCGGACTCTCCGCCGCCCTGACGGCCGCCGTGCCCGCCGCCACGACGGCGGAGCCCGCTCTCGACGGCGTCGCCGGCTGGGCGGTCAACCTCATGGAGACGCTGGGCCCGGTCGGGGCCGCGATCGCCATCGCGCTCGAGAACCTGTTCCCACCCCTGCCGAGCGAGATCATCCTGCCGCTCGCGGGCTTCACGGCGAGCCAGGGGAGCTTCGGGCTCGTCGAGGCGATCCTGTGGACGACGGCGGGGTCCGTCGTCGGCGCCCTCGCGCTCTACGCGGTCGGGGCGATCATCGGGCGCGAGCGCACGCGGTGGGTCGCGGAGCGCCTCCCGCTCGTCAAGGTCGAGGACGTCGACCGCACCGAGCAGTTCTTCCTCCGGCACGGCAGCGCGACGGTGTTCTTCGGCCGCTTCATCCCCATCTTCCGCAGCCTCATCTCGATCCCCGCGGGCGTCGAGCGCATGCCCCTGTGGAAGTTCACCGCGCTCACCACCGCCGGCAGCGCCGTGTGGAACACGATCTTCGTCTACGCCGGGTACGCGCTCGGCGAGCAGTGGCACGTCGTCGAGGAGTACGCGGGCGTCCTGCAGAAGGTCGTCATCGCGGTCGTCGCGGCGGCGGTCGTGTGGTTCGTCGTGACGCGCGTCTGGCGCTGGGTGCACGACGACGAGCGCCCCGCCCACGCGCGCGGCCGTCGGGACGCGGCGCCCGCGCGCGACGAGGCCTGACCACGGCGTCCGCCCGCGGCAGCGCCTGACCACCTCGGCCCGACGCCCGGCCGGCCGGGGGTCCCGCCCGCGCGGTGCGCGCCGCCGTGGCGGATGATCGGAACGTGCCCGCCCCGACCGAACGGCCCCGCGTGCCCGTGCGCGCGGCGCTCGTCGCGCCCGCCGCGGGCGACGGCCCCGGGGTCGCGTCGTGATCCTCTCGCTGCTCGCCGCCGTGGCCGCGAGCCTCCTGTACGCGGTGAGCACGATCATGCAGGCCGTCGCGACGCGCCGGGCCCACGGCCTCGCGGCCGTGGCCCAGCCGCTCGTCGTCGGCGGGCTCGTGGTCGACGGCGTCGGCTGGCTCCTCTCCCTCCTCGCCCTCGACCACCTGCCGCTGTTCGTGGTGCAGGCCGTCGTCGCGGCGTCGCTCGTCGCCGTCGTGCTGCTCGCCCGCCTCGTGCTCGGCGCGACGCTGCGCCGCACGGACGTCGTGTCGATCGGCGTCGTCGTCGCGGGCCTCGTGGTGCTGGCGCTCGCGGCGGGGGAGCAGCCCGCGACGCACCCGCCGGCCGGGTTCACGACCTGGGTCAACGTCGCCGGGGTGGTCGTGGCGGTCGGCACCGCCGCCGCGTACCGGCGCGGGCACCCCGTGCTGCTCGCCGTCCTGGGCGGCCTCGGCTACTCGGTCGCCGCCGTCGCGGCGCGCGGCGCGCACGCGTCCGGGGACCTGCTCGACACCGTGCTCCAGCCGCTCGCCCTCGCGATCGTGCTCGGCGGCGTCGCGGGCGCGCTCGCCTACCTGCGCGCCCTGGAGCGGGGCGCCGTGGGGACGGTCGCCGCGACGGTCTCCGTGATCGAGGTGCTCGCCCCGGGGATCGTCGGCCTCGCCGTGCTCGGCGACGTCGTGCGGTCGGGCTGGGCGGTGCCCGCCGTCGTGGCGACGCTGGCCGCCGTCGGCGGGTGCGTCGTGCTCGCGACGAGCCCGGCGAACGCCGCGGCCGAGGAGGGCGCGCCCGCGGCGACGGAGCCCGAGCCCGCCTAGGGTGGGCCGGGTCGGCCGACCGAGGCAGGCCCGCCGACCGGTGCCGTGCAGACGCTCGGCCCGCACCGAGGAGGGGCACGATGCGCACACCGTTGGACGTCCTCACGCTCGACGAGCTGCGCCGTCGGACGTCGGCGAAGTGGTGCACCTTCGCGCCCGACGTGCTGCCGCTGTTCGTCGCCGAGATGGACGTCGCGCCGTGCGACGCGGTCGTGGACGCCGTGACGGCCGCCCTGCGCTCGGGCGACACCGGGTACGACGTCGGCACCGCGTACGGCGAGGCGTACGCGCGCTTCGCCCGGCGCCGCTGGGGTTGGACGCCCGACGCGGCGACGTCGCGCACGCTGCCCGACGTCATGGTCGCGATCGTCGAGGTGCTGCGCGTCCTCACGTCCCCGGGCGACGCGGTCGTCGTCAACCCGCCCGTGTACCCGCCGTTCTACGGCTTCACCGCGAACGAGGGGCGCCGCGTCGTCGACGCGCCGCTGGGCACCGACGGGCGTCTCGACCTCGACACCCTGGAGCGGGCGTTCGCCGACGCGACCGGTGCCGCCGCGAACGGTGACGGCCCGGGGAGCGGGCGCCGCGCCGTCTGGCTCGTGTGCAACCCGCAGAACCCGACGGGGACCGCGCACACGCGCGCGGAGCTGGCGGACGGCCTGGCGCTCGCCGCGCGGTACGGGGTGCGCGTCGTGGCGGACGAGATCCACGCGCCCCTCACGCGGCCCGGGCTCGACGGGCGCCCCGCGACGACCCACACGCCGCTCCTCACCGTCCCCGGGGCGGGATCGGCCGTCGCGATCGTCTCCGCGTCGAAGGCGTGGAACCTGCCGGGCCTCAAGGCGGCGGCGGCCGTCGCCGGCCCGGACGCCGCCGACGACCTGCGGCGCATCCCCGAGGAGGCGAGCCACGGCGTCCAGCACGTGGCCGTGCTCGCGCACGTCGCGGCGCTCGACCACGGCGAGGCGTGGCTCGACGACGTCCTCGCGGGCGTCGAGCGCAACGCGTGGCTCCTCGCCGACCTGCTCGCGGAGCACCTGCCCGCGGTGCGCTACCGGCCCGGCGAGGCGACGTACCTCGCGTGGCTCGACGCGCGCGGGCTGCCCGGCCCGGCGGGTGCGGACCCCCGGTCGTGGTTCCTCGACCGCGCGCGCGTCGCGCTGGAGGACGGGCGCCGGTTCGGCCCCGGCGGGCACGGGCACGTGCGCCTCAACCTCGCGACGGGCGTCGACGTGCTCACCGAGGCGGTCGAGCGCATGGGCGTGTCGGTGCGGGACGCATGAACGTCGCTCGACCACGACCGACGAGTTCTCGGCCCTCGGCCGGTCAGACCCCCCGACCACGACCGCACGACCCACCGGAGCACCCGATGCCGTTCGAGCCCGTCCTCCTCGACCACACGTTCACCGCGCCCGTCGGCGTCGACGTCAAGGGCGACACGTGGCCCTGCGTGGAGGTGCCCGGGGCGCGCGAGCTCTTCGGGTCGCTGCGCGCGGTCCGCGTGGACGCGACCGTCGACGACGTCGCGCTGCGCAACGTGGGGCTCATGCCGACCGGGTCGGGCGGGCTGATGCTGTCGCTCAACGCGGGCGTGCGCAAGCGCCTCGGCAAGGACGTCGGTGACACGGTCGTGGTGCGGCTGGAGCGCCGCCTGAGCTGAGGCGCGCCGCCGCGCCCGCCCTGTCCGGGCATGGGCAGTTGTCCCCATCGCGGCGGCCGACCCGGCCGCGTACCGTCGGCGTGCGACCGTCGAGGACGAAGGCGTCGACGCGTGCGCGTGAGGGGACGCGCAGGGGCGGGAGGGGACGGCATGAGCGGGATGTGGGGCGCCGACGTCCGTGCGCTGCGCGCGCTCGCGTCCGGCCTGCGCTCCGGCGCCGACGCGCTGCGGACCCATCGCGCGCAGGTGGCGGCCGTCGTCGAGGCCGCGACCCGGTGGGACGGGCCCGACGCCGCGCAGTTCCGCAGCGCGTGGGCCACCACGCTCGGACCCTCGCTCACGGGCACCGCGAGCCTCCTCGACGCCGCCGCCGACCGCCTCGCCACGGACGCCGACCAGCAGCAGTCCGCGAGCGCCGACGGCGGCGCCCTCGCGGGCCCGGGCGGCGCGCCCACGTCCGGCCCGGGCGGGCCGCAGCAGACCGTCCCCACGCCGACGCCTGGCGAGTACGCCGCGATGGACGCGGGCGAGCGCGCCGCGTGGCTCGAGAACGCGACGGACGCGCAGGTCGCGGCGCTCTACGACCGGATGGTGCGCCTCGGTGTCGACCCCGACTCCCCGGGGTTCGCGGAGCTCGCCGTCACGCACTGGACGCGCGTCGCCGCGGGCGAGGCGGGGTTCGACTTCGCCGACTGGGACCCGTCCGCGGGGGCGTCGGCCAACCGGGAGATCATCGAGAGCGTCTACACGTACTACGGCGAGCTCTACCTGGACAACCCGTGGATGCAGTGGGCCGGCATGGCCGCGATGATCGGGCCGTCGTTCGCCGCCGGGTTCTTCGACCTCGACATGATGCGGCAGCTCGCGCAGGGCGTCGCGAGCGGCGCCCGGGCGCTGCCGCCCGGCGTCGACCGGGCGGCGCTCGAGGCGATCGCGACGATGTCGGACGCCGAGCTCGGCTTCTACGAGAACCAGTCCCTGTCGATGCAGCGCGAGATCTTCGTGGACCAGGCCGTCATGCACGAGGCGTACCTAAACGGCGGCATGCAGGAGATGGAGCGGCTGCTCGAGGCCGGCGTCATCGACGGCGCCGCGTACCAGGCGTGGGCGGACGTCGAGGCCGGCCGGGCGGGCGACGCGCAGGCGCTCGCGGACGGCAACACCGCGCTGCTGTGGCGCGAGCAGAACCAGATCATCGCCGACGACTGGCAGACCATGCGCGACCACCCGGTCACGGGCGAGGCGTTCACGTACCTCATGACGCTCGTCGGCGAGCCGTCCATCCCCGGCGCGGGCACGTACGCGCAGCACGACCCCTTCACGGTGAGCGTCGAGACGCCCGGCCCGGAGAACCTCGGGATCCCGTTCACGGGCGTCACGTTCGACAACCCCGTGCAGGGCACGGTGACGGTGGAGACGCCGCTGCCGGGCGGCAACATCGCCGACCAGGCGACCCGCTGGGAGTACATCGCGAACGACACGCTGCCCGCCTACCAGCAGCTCGTCACGCAGCACCCGGACCAGGCGGCGCAGATCATCGGCACCGACGTGTCCGACCGGATCGCCGACTACCGGCTCACGAACCCCGCCCGCATCGGACGCATCCTTGACAGACTGACCGAGTGGGACGTGGACGTGGACCAGTGAACCGGGGGTTCCGTCGCGCGCACGGGACGGCGCCGAGGGCCGGCGTCGCCGCGGTCCTGCTCGCGGGGGCGCTCGCCGGGTCTCTCGTGCTGACGGGGTGCACGGTGACGTTCGGCGACCCGGACGACGCGGCCACCGGACCGGGCGGGACGACCGCCCCGGGCGGCCCGACGTCGTCGGGCGGTTCGGGCGGCGAGGGCGGCGGGGGCGAGGCGGGCACGACGACGATCGACGACATCGAGAGGGGCGAGACCGTGCACTGGGACGTGAGCAGGCCGATCACCGCGGAGTCCGTCGGGCTGGGCGAGTCGATGGCCGTCGTGCAGGTGCCCGACGGCGCGGCCGAGGTCGAGCTGACGCTCCCCGACGGCACGTGGACCACGACGGCCGAGGAGCTGACGATCCAGCCCCGGCGCGGGTACGTGAGCGCGATCAACGTGTTCCGCACGCTCTCCGGCGGGCAGGCCGTGCACGACCAGCTCGTGGCCGACGCGCAGGTGCTGGGTTTTCCGCGGTCGCAGGTCGACCGGTGGCTCGACGAGCTGCCCGCGTCGCTCGACGCGTCGCGCGCGGGCGGGACGCGCGCCCGCACGGGCATCAACGGGTCGAACGGCGACGTCGAGACGTCCGTGCAGATCAGCCACGAGCCCGGGCCGGGGGGCGACGCGTCGGTGCGCCTCTGGTACGTGATCAGCCCGGTCACGCCGGACTGACGCGCGCCACGGCGGCGCCCGTCACGGGCAGGCCGACGCGCCCCCGCCGCCCTGCTCGGCGACCTGGAAGTAGATCGGGTTCTGCCAGTCGGCGCCCTCCCCGCGCACGCGCGGCAGGTCGGCGCAGGTCCAGCCCTGCTGCGGGGTGAACTGGGCCCCGGCGACGACGTGGGCGCCGCTCCACCGCCACGAGGTCTCCTGGCCGGTCGCGACCCGGAGGTCGACGTCGAAGGACACCGACCGCGTGCCCGCGGGCACCGTGAAGGCCACGTAGTAGTTGCGGACCTGGCTCCCCGGCTCGCCCCACGTCTCGAACGAGATCGAGCGGACCGTGCAGCCGGAGAGGACGGCGCGACCCTCGCCGCGCGCGACGCACGTGCCGGCCGTCGTCGTCTGCCACCGGCCGGCGGAGACGGGCGCGGCGGCCTGGGCCTGGTCCGTCCACGCGGCCGTCGTGGGCTCGACGGCCGCGTGGGCGACCCCCCACCACGACGCCGTCACGAGCGTCAGGACCGCGAGGAGCAGGCTCAGCGTGCGGCGCCCGGCCGTGGGACCGGCGGTCCCGCCGGCCCTCCGGCCGGTCCGGGTGCCGGTCACCGGTGGACTGGCACGCGTCGCGGTGCGGGCGGGACGAGCAGGGTGAGGCCGAGCAGGCCGAGCAGGCCGACGAGGAGGGGGACTGCCACGGCGGGGGTCGTCAGACGCACGATCGCGGTGCCCCAGCCGGCGAGCTGGACCGCGGGCTTCCAGACGTCGCCCGAGGCGGTGTAGTCCAGGGCGTCCGCGTAGGCGTTGTTGTCGCCCTTCATGCTGACCGTGTACTGGTCGTCGCCCGTCTGCTCGACGGCCTCGACGCGGTGGGTCACCAGGTCGCCGGTCAGCTCGCTGGGCAGGCTCACCACGTCGCCGACGGCCAGGTCGGCCGCCGGGACCGGCCGGGCGACCAGGAGGTCGCCCGTCATGATCCCCGGCTCCATCGATCCGGAGATCACGACGAGGGGCTTGATAAGGCCGGCCGCGGTCGCGCCCCCCACCGCCCCGCACACCAGCCCGAAGGCGGCGAGGACCCACAGGACGAGGACGGCCCCGCGCCGCAGTACCTGCATCGGTGGTTCTCCTCCTCCTGCGTGCGGCGTCGGGTCAGGCCGTCGCGGTGGCGGAGACCGTGACGACGAGCGTCCCGGTGGCCCCCTGGTTCGACGGCGCCCAGTCGCTCGGTGCCGTGACGGTGAGCCGGAACTGGTCGCTCGACGTGCCGCCGGCGGCGTCGAGCGTCGTGGCGAGGCCGGAGACGGAGGCGGAGGGGTTCGTCGTGAAGGTCGAGCCCGAGGCGAAGCGGACGCTGGACGTGAGCGCGGCCTTCACCGAGCTCTCGTTGCGCACCCACAGGTCGATCGTGCGCGTCTGGCCGGGCAGGAGGTTCGCGAGCGCGTCCGACGGCACGACGAGCTCGATCGCCTCGGGGTCGGACGAGTCCTTCCAGGTGGTCCCGTCCAGCGACCCCTGGAGGTCGAAGGTCGCGGCCGTCGCGGGCGCCGTGAAGAACGCGTTGTCGGTCCAGGCGGCGCTGGTGAGCGCCGCCCCGATGCCGCCGACGGCGAGGGCCGCCAGCCCGAAGGCGGCGAAGGCGCGGCGCTTGTCGCGGCGCGGGGCGGGGGTCGTCTCGGGGGTGTGGAGAGTCATGACTCGAAAAGTACGGAGTCCTCCTCAACGCTGGCGCACCTGTTCCTCAGGAAAAGCGCAGGATCGTCCAGGGATCGCGGCGCGCACCCGGGCGCACCCCCGCCCACCTGCGCGGACACCGTACGGCCGTGCGGGGAATGGTGAGCGCGCTGCGGCTCCGCGGGACGGGGAGGAGGAGCGGGAGGTGAAGAAGCGGCGGACGAACCGGTCCGGTCCGGCCGTCGGTGCCGGGGGCGTCGGTGCCGTCGGGTAGCGTCCGTCTCGTCCCGAACGGTACGGAGCAGGGGAGCAACGAGTGAGCAGCGTCGCGCACGACCACGGTCGATCCGGCACGCACGGCCGGTGGCGCGGGAGGACCGCCCGCTGGACGACGGCCGCGGCGCTCGTCCCCGTCCTCGCCCTGCCCCTCGCGGCGTGCACGCCCGACCGCCCGGAGGCGTCCGACGCCGCGAACGCGCTCGCCGACGCCCTCCAGGCCGGCGACGTGAGCGGGCTGGAGTTCCGCAACGGCGCCGCGAAGGACGTCCAGGGCCACCTGGAGGCGGTGCTCGAGCCGCTCGCGCCGTACGAGCGCACGGTCGAGGTGGAGTCGGTGGACGTCGACGAGGAGGGCGACGACGCGGGCGACCGCGCGACGGCGACGCTCGCCTACCGCTGGGAGGTCGCGGGCGACCAGGCCTGGGAGTACACCACCACGGCGGAGCTCACGTTCGCGGAGCCGGGCGAGGGCGAGGACGGCCCGGGTGCCTGGGACGTCGTGTGGGAGCCCGACGTGCTCGTCCCCGAGCTCGGCCAGGGGGGCCGGCTCGCGGTGAGCCGCGTGCCGGCGGTCCGTGCGGGCATCCTCGGCGCCGACGGCGTCCCCATCGTCGAGGACCGCCCCGTCTACCGGATCGGCGTCGACAAGACGCGCGTGGGCTCCGCCCAGTGGGACGGCGCGGCGCGGGCGCTCGCGGGCGTCGTCGGGCTGGACCCGGAGGAGTACGCGCAGCGCGTCGCGGGCGCCGGGGAGAAGGCGTTCGTCGAGGCCATCACCGTCCGCACGGAGGACACCGCGGGCGTCGACGTCGACGCGGCGCGCGGCATCGAGGGCGTCGCGGTCATCGACGACGCGATCCCCCTCGCCCCGACGCGCGAGTTCGCGCGTCCCCTGCTCGGGCGCGTGGGCGACGCGACGGCGGAGATCGTCGAGGAGTCGGAGGGCGCGGTCGCCGCGGGCGACCAGGTCGGCATCTCCGGTCTCCAGCGGCAGTACGACGAGCAGCTCCGCGGCGTGCCGGGCCTGTCGATCGAGGTCGTGCCGGGCGAGGCGGACGCGGACGCGGAGCCGACGGAGGTGTTCTCGGTCGAGCCGGTGGACGGCGTGCCGCTGAGCACGACGCTGCGCCCGGACATGCAGGTCGCCGCCGAGGCGCTGCTCGCCGGGCAGGGGCCGAGCGCGATCGTCGCGATCCAGCCCTCGACGGGCTCCGTGCTCGCGGCGGCGAGCTCGACCGCGGGCGAGGGGCTCTCGACCGCCACGACGGGCCAGTACGCGCCGGGATCGACGTTCAAGGTCGCGACGACGCTCGCGATGCTGCGCGCGGGCCTCACCCCGGACACGACCGTCTCGTGCCCGCCCACGCTGACCGTCGAGGGCCGCAAGTTCCAGAACGTGCCCGGCTACCCGACGGCGGCGCTCGGCGACGTGCCGCTGCGCACGGCGTTCGCGAACTCGTGCAACACGGCGATGATCGGGCAGCGGGAGGCCGTGTCGCAGCAGGCGCTGCACGACGCCGCCGCCTCGCTCGGGCTGGGCGTCGAGTCCGAGCTCGGCGCGCCCGCGTTCTTCGGCGACGTCCCGACCGACTCGCAGGGCACCGAGCACGCCGCGTCGATGATCGGGCAGGGCAAGGTCCAGGCGTCGCCCCTCGCGATGGCGACGGTCGCCGCGAGCGTCGCCGCCGGGCGCACGGTGGCGCCGGTCCTCGTCCACCCGGACGTGCAGACCGTCGCCGAGGAGCAGCCCGCCTCGACCCTCACCGAGCAGGAGGCCGCGACGCTGCGCGAGCTCATGCGCGCCGTCGTCACGGACGGCTCGGCGTCGATCCTCCAGGACCTCCCGGGCGAGCCCGGGGCGAAGACGGGCACGGCGCAGTACGGCGACGGCAGCCAGTCCCACGCGTGGATGATCGCGACGCAGGGCGACCTCGCGGTCGCCGTGTTCGTCGAGACGGGCGAGGGCGGCGCCGTCACGGCGGGGCCGCTGATGCACGCGTTCCTCGACGCGCCGAACGCCTGACGCCCGGCCGCTCCCCGGCGGCCGGAATAGGTCCGGCCGCCGGACGGTTGTCCACGAGCGGGTATGATCGGTTGCCGCGGGCGTCCGTCTGCCCGCGTCCAGCGAGAACCCACCGTTCCGGGAGAACCTCCGTGTTCGTCAGCGTGCCTGCCTGGCAGCTCACCCAGCGCCGCGACGTCGACCTCCGTCGAGTCGCCAGCGCGCTGTGTCGCTGACCCCCCGTCGCCGCTGACGCCTCCCCGCCTCCGCACACCCGTCAGGACCCCGGGTCGCCTCGCGACCTGAGCCGCTGACGCGCGTGGCGCGCCCCCCGTCAGCCGCAGGCCACCTCCGTGCCTGCGTCCCTGCCCGGGCCGCGCTGCTGCCGGCGCCCCGCGACGACGTCCCGAGCCCCTCTCCCGAGAGCGGGCGCTCGTGCGCCCGCGTCACCCCGAAAGGTCCTCCGTGTCCTCGACCCCCTCGACGGCCTCCCCGCAGGCCGACCCGCAGGCGAAGCAGGCTCCGGCCTCCGCGCCCGCGAAGAAGAAGCGCCGGTTCCCCTCGTTCAGCGTGCAGATCCTGCTCGGCCTCGCGGTCGGCGTCGGGCTCGGTGCCCTCGCCCTCGCCATGGGCCCGCAGGACGCCGCCGGCGAGGTCCCCAACGGCCTCACCACGACGCTCGACACGATCGGCTCGTCGTTCGTCACGCTGCTCAAGGCGGTCGTGCCGCCGCTGATCTTCACCGCGATCGTCGCGTCGATCGCGAACCTGCGGACCGTCACCAACGCCGCGCGCCTCGCCGGTCAGACGCTGCTGTGGTTCGCCATCACCGCCGCGATCTCCGTGGCCGTGGGCATCGGCCTGGGCCTGCTGTTCAACCCCGGCCAGAACGCCTCGGTGTCCGTCGACGACGCCTACGAGGCCGGCCGCACCGGCACGTGGCTCGACTTCCTCACCGGCCTCATCCCGGGCAACGTGCTGGGCCTCGGGGCGTCGACCCGCCTGACGACGGGGGACGACGGCGCGCTCACGGGTGCCGCCGAGACGTCGGTGAACTTCAACGTCCTGCAGATCCTCGTCGTCGCCCTCGTCATCGGCATCGCGGCGCTCAAGTCGGGCAAGAAGGCGGACCCGTTCCTCGCGTTCAACCGCTCCGCGCTCGCGATCGTGCAGAAGGTGCTGTGGTGGATCATCCGCCTCGCGCCGATCGGCACCGCCGGCCTCATCGGCTACGCCATCGCGGCGTACGGCTGGACGTCGCTCGCGTCGCTCGCGTGGTTCGCCGTCGCGATCTACGTCGGCCTCGCGGTCGTGCTGTTCGTCGTCTACCCGATCCTGCTGCGCACCAACGGCCTGAAGATCTCGAGCTACTTCCGCGGCGCGTGGCCCGCGATCCAGCTCGCGTTCGTCTCGCGCTCCTCGATCGGCACGCTGCCCGTGACGCAGCGCGTCACCGAGCGCAACCTCGGCGTGCCGAGCGAGTACGCGTCGTTCGCCGTGCCGCTGGCCGCCACCACGAAGATGGACGGTTGCGCCTCGATCTACCCGGCCATCTCGGCGATCTTCGTCGCGCAGATCTTCGGCATCGACCTGTCGATCACCGACTACCTGCTCATCGCGTTCGTGTCCGTCGTCGGCTCCGCCGCGACCGCGGGCCTCACCGGCGCGATCGTCATGCTGACCCTCACGCTCTCGACCGTGGGCCTGCCGCTCGCGGGCGTGGGCCTGCTGCTCGCGATCGACCCGATCCTCGACATGGGCCGCACCGCGGTGAACGTCGCGGGCCAGGCGCTCGTGCCCACGATCGTGGCGAAGCGCGAGGGCATCCTCGACCTCGAGCAGTACGAGGCCGCCACGGCCGAGGACCTCTTCGTGGACGAGGACGACGACGCGTCGTCCGAGGCGACCACGGAGTCCCCGGCGCCGGCCGAGACCGGGGAGGGTGCGCCGTCGGGCACCAAGGAGCGCGTGGGCGCCTCCGCCTGACGCCGAACAGGCGATTCCTCGCCGTCGAGCACGACGTTGCTGCCGTTGTCCGCGGGATGACGGCAGCAACGTCGTTCTCGGCGTCAGGGGTGGGGGTGACCCTCGCGGAGGACGGCGAGGCGCGAGCGGTACTCCTGCTCGTCGATCTCGCCGCGCGCGTAGCGCTCGCCGAGGATCGCGACCGGGTCAGGGCCGGACGTGCGCCACCCGCCCGGGCCCCCGCCGCGCCGGGCGCGGCGGGCGACGAGGAAGACCACGGACGCGAAGAGCAGGAACCACAGCAGGGGGAACACGAACCACCACGGCCCGGGCCCCCAGCCGGCGTGCCCCCACGACGCGACGGCGTCCGTGGGGAGCGCGCCGGCCGCCCCGGTGAGTGCGGTGAGCATGACGACCTCCGGTGTCGGTGCGCCTCGCCGGTCACGGCGAGGGCGGCCGTCCGCCGGCCGCACCCCCAGGCTCGCGCCCGCCCGACGCCGCGTCGTCACCCGGGCGTGCCGACCTCGCTCGTCCCCGGGTACCGCCGCGGCGGTCGGAGGCTCAGCCCGCCCAGCCCGGACGGACGAGGCCCGACTCGTACGCCGCGACGACGAGCTGCGCCCGGTCTCGCGCGCCCAGCTTCGCCATGACCCGCGAGACGTGGGTCTTCACGGTCGACTCCGACAGGAAGAGCGACCCGGCGATCTCCTCGTTCGACAGCCCGCCCGCGACCTCGACGAGCACCTCGTGCTCGCGCGGCGTGAGCTCCTCGACACCACGCACCGGCCCGACGGCGCGCGTCGCGTCCGCGACCCGCGACAGCAGCCGCCGGGTCACGGTGGGCGAGAGCAGCGCGTCGCCGCGCGCCGCGACGCGCACCGCCCGGACGAGGTCGACCGGCTCGGTGTCCTTGACGAGGAAGCCGCTCGCGCCGCCGCGGATCGCGTCGGTCACGTACTCGTCGAGCTCGAACGTCGTGACGACCACGACGTGCACGTGCGACGCCGCCCGGTCCGCGACGATCCGCCGCGTCGCCTCCAGGCCGTCGAGACCGGGCATGCGGATGTCCATGAGCACGACGTCGGGCAGGTGCTCGAGCGCGAGGCGGACGGCGTCGTCGCCGGTCGCGGCCTCCGCGACGACGCGCATGTCGTCCTCGGAGTCGATGAGCGCGCGGAAGCCACCCCGCACGAGAGCCTGGTCGTCGGCCAGCACGACGTCGATCACGGTGCCTCCTCGCGCTGCGGCGGTGCGTCGTCGCCCGCGTCGGACCGTCCGGGGGTGCCCGGTCCGGGCGGGGAGCCCGGCCAGGGAAAGACTGCCCGCACGCGGAAGCCACGTCCAGAGGGGGACGGCGCCGGGCCGGCGGCGAGCGAGCCGCCGACGCTCTCGACGCGCTCGCGCATGCCCCGCAGGCCATAGCCCGGCTCCGGCTCGGCGCCCGGGGCCGCGCCGTCGTCGGTCACGGTCACGGTCACCGTGCCGTGCGGCGCGGGACGCACCGCGACCCGCACGTCCGCCCGCGTGGCACCGTGCGCGTGCCGGCGCACGTTCGTCAGCGACTCCTGCACCACGCGGTAGACGACGCCCGCGAGCCGGTCGGGCAGTCCCGCGGCGGCCGGGTCGACGTCGAGCGCGACCGTGAGCCCGCCGCCCTCCGCCTGCCGCACGAGCCGGGGGAGCGCCGCGAGGTCCCACGTCGGGGCGAGGGGCGCGCCGTCGTCGCCCGCGTCGCCGCGCACGACGCCCAGCACCGCGCGCACCTCGTCGAGCGCCTCGGTGCTCGCGGCGCGGATCGCGGTGAGCGCACCGCGGGCCTGCTCGGGGGCGCGGTCGAGCAGGTGCAGGCCGACGCCCGCCTGGACGGTGATCGCGGACAGCGAGTGCGCGAGCACGTCGTGGACCTCGCGCGCGATCCGCAGGCGCTCGTCGGCGACGGCGGTCCGCTCCCGCTCGGCGCGCGCGGCGCGCTCCGCCTCGCGCGCCGCGGCGAGGCGCGCGGACCGGTCGCGGACCGTCCCGGCGACGAGCAGCACGACGACGGTCCACGCGGTCCCGCCGAGCAGCGTCGCCGGGGGCGGCGCGTCCGGGCGCAGCGCCGCCGCCGTGACCACCGCGCCCGCCAGGAGCACCGCCCCGCCCCACGCGACCCGGCGCGCGCGCACCGCGGGCCCGCTGAGCAGCACCCCCACGAGCACGCCCACGGGACCGGCGAGCACCGGGCCCCACGCGTACCCGGCGACGAGGAACGCGCCCGCGGCACCCACGGACACGACGACGGCGACGACCGGCCACCGCACGAGGAGCACGAGGGCGAGCGGGGGCACGAGGAGGAGCGCGAGCGCCGCCGCGTCGAGCGGCCGGGCACCGGGCTGGCCGTGCGTCGCGCCCGCCGTGCCGACGACCGCGACCACCGCGAGCACCACGGCGAGGAACGCCCGGGGGCGGCGGCGGTCGAGCGGGCCCATGCGTCGCACGCTACGCCGCGCGCGGCCGGGCCGCGTCCGACCGGGGTGCCGGGCGACGTCGTCCCGGGGTGCCGGGCCGCGTGGCCCCGGGTGCCGCGCGGCGGCGGACGGGGCGCGGGCGTCAGGCGCCGTCGTGCACCGCGTCGAGCACGACCGGGTCGGCGCACCCGCGCGCGAAGCCGGCGATGCGCCGGTCGACGTCGCGCTGGAGCACCCACGACCCGACGCGCTCGGCGACCGGGGCGAGCCAGCGTGGCCGGCACCGGAAGCTGTACCGCCACGTCGCGCGCGTGCCGCCGGCCGGGTCGGGCGCGAAGCGCCAGCCGCCCGCGAGGTTCTCGAAGAACCACGACCCGCGGACCATGCGCATGCCGACGTTGGTCGGCGGGTTGTACGAGACGTACTCGCTCACCATGGACAGCCCGCTGCGGTGGCGGGTGAAGGTCCGCACGCCCTTCGCGGGCGCGGTCGCGCCGTCGAGGAAGTGCTGGTGGCGGATGAAGGGGTCCCAGCGCAGGCGGACGGCGCCCGTCGTCTGCGAGACGGCGAACGCCGTCGCGGGGTCGACGGGGACCACGAGCGAGGACTCGACGACGGGCATGGTCGGATGCTCCCACGCCGGGCGGCGCCTCGCCGCCCGCCTCAGGACGCGGCGAGCCCGGCACCGGCGCGCCCCCCGACGCGAGCAGGCCCTGGACGCGAGGACGGCCCGCCCCTCGACGAGGGACGGGCCGTCCGGACCGCGGCGCGTGGCGTCAGGACGCGAAGGCGTACCCGGCCTCGACACACTGGGCGCGGAACGCGTCGAGCGACTCCTGGAGCTTCGACGTGCTGACCGTCTCGCCCTGGACGGCGGCCTCGAAGGGCGCCTTGATCCCGTTGAGGTTCTCCTGGAGCTCCGGGTCGGCGAAGTTCTGCACCGCGGCGATGCGCTCGCGCGTCGTGTAGATCGCGGCGGCGGCGTCCTCGTCGTCCGGCGTGGCGAGCAGCGGCGTCGTCTCGGTGACGAGGCGCTCGGCGGAGTACTCGCCGCCGTAGAAGGTGCTGCACGTCGTGGTGACGGCGACGACGGTCGGCGTGACCTCGGGGGCCGCCTCGGTCGTGGTCTCGGTCGCGGGGGTGGTCGCCGCGTCGTCGCTCGCCGGGTCGGTCGGCGAGGCGCAGGACGCCAGCAGGAGGGCACAGGAGAGCGCCGCGGTGGCGGCAAGAAGCTTACGCATGCTAACGATTCCACACTCTGGCGCACGCGGGGCGCAAGAAGATTGAGCGGGCGCCGGGGCGGGAGCCGCGGAATCCCGCGGCTCCTGCGGTGAGCTTGTGCTCAGCGTCACAAAGGAGCGCGCCGCGTCACACGACGTCGAGGACGACCTTCCCCCGCACGTGCCCCTCGGCGACGAGGCGGAGCGCCTCCGCGGCCTCGGCGAGCGGGAACCGGGCCGAGATCTCCGCCCGGAGCCGCCCGTCCTCCGCGAGCGCGAGCACCTCGTCGAGGGCGCCCTTCGCGTCGACCTTGTCGGCGATCCCGGCGGCGCGCGAGGCGTCCGTCCCGACGACGGTCACGGCGCTCGGCGGGTCGTCGGCGTCGGCGGGGGAGAGGTGCTCGCCCAGCAGCGCGACGGTCGCGGCCACGGTCTCCTCCGTGCCGACGAGGTCGACGACGACGCTCACCTCGTCGAGCCCGTCGGGCAGCGCGCGGACCGCGTCGACGAGCCCCGGGCCGTACGCGACGGGCGTCGCACCGAGGCCGCGCACGTAGTCGTGGTTCGCGGGCGAGGCCGTCCCGACGACGCGGGCACCGAGCGCGGTGGCGATCTGCACCGCGGCGGACCCGACGCCACCGCTCGCGCCGTGCACGAGCACGACGTCCCCCTCGCCCGTGTCGGCCTGCACGAGCGCGGAGAACGCGGTCGCCGCCGCGACGGGCAGGACCGCGGCCTGGTCGAACGGGACGGACGACGGCTTGCGCCGCACGTGGTCGGCGCGGACGAGCGAGAGCTCGCGCTGCGCCCCCGTGCCGTGCCACACGACCTCGTCGCCCGGGGCGAGGTCCGGGACGTCGGGCCCGACGGCGTCGACCACCCCGGCCGCCTCGAACCCCAGCACGCCGGGGACGCGGCCACCGAACGCGCCGGCGAGCCGCTTGAGGTCCGCGGGGTTGACGCCGACGACGCGGTTCGCGACGCGCACCTGGCCGGGGCCGGGAGCGCCGACCTCCTCGTCGTCGACCCGCAGGCCCTCGGGCCCGCCGAACTCCTCGAAGACGACGACCGTGCTCATGCCGACCCCCGTGGTCTCGCCGTCGGTCGCCCACCGCGAGGGCGAGTCCGCGCGGTGGCCCCGGGGTGGCCGGGCGGTTCCACTCTTCCATCGCGGACCGCCGCTGTCATGCGGCGGACGTGGGCAGGAGTCCCCGTCCGGGACGGTTTCACCCCGTCCCGAGCGTTGGGGAGGGTGATGACGACATCGTTCGAGAGCTCCGACCACCCGCTCGACCCGCGGCCCGCGCGCGAGCGGCTACTCGCCGTGCGCGCGGAGGCGTCGGAGCGCCTGCGGGCGCTGCGCGCCGACGTCGCGGGCATCGTCGAGGCGTCGCGCGACTCCAACGCGGACGACGAGCACGACCCCGACGGCGCGACGATCGCGTTCGAGCGCGCCCAGGTGGACGCGCTCGCGCGCGACGCGGCCGCGCGGGTCGAGGAGGTCGACGCCGCCCTCGCGCGCCTGGACGCGGGGACCTACGGCGTCTGCGCGGGGTGCGGGCAGCAGATCGCCGCCGGGCGCCTCGAGGCGCGCCCGACGGCGCGGACCTGCGTCGCGTGCGCGGCCGCGGTGCACTGAGCGACCGGGCCCGCCGCTACCGGGCCGACCGCGGCCGGGTCAGAGCTGGCCGTGGCCCTTCTTCGACGGGACGCCGGCGATGAGGCCGCCGTCCACGACGAACTCCGAGCCCGTCGAGTACGACGCCTCGTCGCTCGCGAGGAAGACGATCATGCGCGAGACCTCCTCGGGCGCCGCGGGGCGGCCGAGCGGGATGAGGAGGTCGTCCGGGTTGAGCGACGCGGTCATGGGCGTCGAGATGAACCCCGGGTGCACCGAGTTGACGCGCACGCCGTACGGGCCGAGGTCCAGCGCGACGGACTTCGTCAGCCCGCGGACGCCGAACTTCGACGCGACGTAGCCGTGCAGGCCCGCGCTCCCGCGCATGCCCTCGACCGACGAGATGTTGATGATCGACCCCGCGCCGGCCTTCGCCATGATCGGCGACACCGCGCGGATCCCGAGGAACGTGCCGGTGAGGTTGATGTCGATGATCCGGCGCCAGGCGGCGACGTCGAACTCCGTGATGGGACCGCCGTTGGCGATGCCCGCGTTGTTGACGAGCACGTCGACGCGCCCGAACGCGTCGAGCGTGGCCGCGACGGCGGCCGCCCACTCGTCCTCGCTCGTCACGTCGAGGTGCACGTAGCGGGCGTCGGGGCCGAGCTCGCGCGCGAGCGCCTCGCCCTTCGCGTCGTCGAGGTCCGCGACCACGACCTTCGCGCCCTCGGCGACGAGCGCGCGCGCGTTCGTGACGCCCATGCCGCCGGTGCCGCCGGTGACGATCGCGACCTTGTTCTGCACCCTTCCGGGAGTGCTGCCCATGGTGGGGCTCCTTTCCTTGCGGGGGCACGGCGGCGTCGGCCCGCCTCGTGAGCGGGGGCGTCGTCGCGCGGGTGGTGCGCACCTGCCCGCCGGGGACCGCGGTCGACCGGCGGAGGGGACGGCTCGTCAGGGCGACGGCGTGGTCCACCAGGCGGGCAGGGCGTCTCGGGCGACCCGCGGGAACAGCCCGGGGTCACGGGGAGGGGGCGTGGCGAGCCACACCTCGAGCGCGCCGACCGTGCCGAAGCCGACGTACGTCGCGAAGGCGCGCGCCGCGACGTCGGCCGTCGCGGTGGTCGCGGCTCCGGCCGGCGGGTCGGCCGGGACTCCCGCCGGGGCCGACGGGAGGAGGCCCGGGTGGGCGTGCAGGTGCTCGACGAGCGTGCCGGTGACGTGGCTGGCGAGCAGCCGGAACAGCGGCGCGCTGAGCCCGCCCTCGAGCGCGCGCTCGTAGACGGGGAGGTGGGCCTCGACGTGCACGACGAGCGCGCGGCTCCAGTGGTCGACGACCTCGCGGGAGCGGGCGGCGACGTCGTCGGCCGTCTCGGCGGCCCGGACGTCGGCGAAGAACCGGTCGCGGATCGCGTCGAGCTCGGCGCCGAGCACGCGCGCGAGGAGCTCGGACGGGCTCGACGCGTGGTCGTAGAACGTCACGCGGTTGATCCCCGCGCGGGCCGCGACGGCGGACACCGTGAGCCGGGTGACGTCCTGCTCCGCGGCGAGCGCGAGGATCGCGGTCCGCAGGGCCGCGGCGGTGCGGGCGGTGCGCTTGTCCACGGCCACCTCCTCCGCGTCGTGCCGTGCGCTGCCTCGTCCTCGACGTTACGCCGAGGCAATCACTTAAGCAACAGGTGTTGCCTATCTCACCCGCCCAGAGGCGGTCCCGGGATCACGGTCGTACCGTCGAGAGAGCGGCCGCAGGTCCGCGGCCACACCAACCCGAGGGGGCGGACATGGTCACGAACACGCGCCGGGCCGAGAGGCACACCGGAGAACCCGACGTCGTCGAGCTCAACCCGATCTTCGCCAGACCGGGGGAGGCGACGGCCCTGCCCAAGTTCCGGTTCCCGGAGGACGAGTCCCTCCAGGAGACGGCGTACCAGATCGTCCACGACGAGGCGATGCTCGACGGGAACGCGCGGCTCAACCTCGCGACGTTCGTCGGCACGTGGATGGACGAGCACGCTGCGCGGCTGTACCTCGAGGCCGCCGACAAGAACATGATCGACAAGGACGAGTACCCGCAGACGGCGGCCGTCGAGACGCGGTGCTGGACGATGCTCGCCGACCTGTGGCACGCGCCCGACCCGGAGCACACCATCGGGACGTCGACCATCGGCTCGTCCGAGGCGTGCATGCTCGGCGGTCTCGCCCTCAAGCGGCGCTGGCAGCACGCGCGCCGCGCCGCCGGCAAGCCGACCGACCGCCCGAACCTCGTGCTCTCGAGCGCGGTCCAGGTGTGCTGGGAGAAGTTCTGCAACTACTTCGAGGTCGAGGCGCGCTACGTCCCGATCTCCGAGGACCACAAGGTCCTCGACGGCCACGACCTCGAGACGTACGTGGACGAGAACACGATCGGCGTCGTCGCCATCATGGGCGTGACCTACACCGGCATGTACGAGCCGGTCGCCGAGATCGCCGCGGCCCTCGACCGGATCCAGGAGTCCACCGGCCTGGACGTGCCCATCCACGTCGACGGCGCGTCGGGCGCGATGATCGCCCCGTTCCTCCAGCCCGACCTCGAGTGGGACTTCCGCGTCCCCCGCGTCGCGTCGATCAACACCTCCGGCCACAAGTACGGCCTGGTCTACCCGGGCCTCGGGTGGGTCGTCTGGCGCGACACGGAGTCGCTGCCGGAGGACCTCGTGTTCCGCGTGAGCTACCTCGGCGGGGACATGCCGACGTTCGCCCTCAACTTCTCGCGCCCCGGCGCGCAGGTGCTCCTCCAGTACTACCTCTTCCTGCGCCTCGGGCGCACCGGCTACGAGGCCGTGCAGCGCACGTCGCGCGACGTCGCGCTCTACCTGTCGGGCGAGATCGCGAAGATGCCCGCGTTCGAGCTGTGGAACGACGGCTCGGACATCCCCGTGTTCGCGTGGCGCCTGCGCGAGGGCCACACGAAGAACTGGGACCTCTACCACCTGTCGGAGCGGCTGCGCACCAAGGGCTGGCTCGTGCCCGCGTACCCCATGCCCGACGACCTCACGGACCTCACCGTCCAGCGCGTCGTCGTGCGCAACGGCTTCAGCCACGACCTGGCGTCCGCGTTCCTCGCGGACCTGCGCGACGAGGTCGAGCTCCTCGACGCTCTCACCGGCCCGATGCCGACCGAGGGCCAGCGCTCCAACTTCCACCACTGACCCGGACGACCGCGGGAAGGACGGACCATGGCACAGGGGGCAGCACAGGATCCGCCCGGAGGCTCGGGACCGCACGTCCGGGCCGACGGCACGCACGCGCCGACGGCAGCGCACGTCAAGGCGCACCCGTACGGGTCGCCCGGCTCCCGGCAGCCGCCGGGCCACGCGGGGCCCGCCATCGGGGCGCCCGCCGCGGGCGCGACGACGTTCATGTCGGTCGTGCAGCTCGCGATGCTCACCGTGGTGGTGGTCGCGTCGCTGCGCTCGCTGCCGGCGATGGCGTCGTACGGGCTCGGCTCGGTGACGCTCTTCATCGTCCCGGCGATCCTCTTCCTCGTCCCGACGGCGCTCGTCGCGGCCGAGCTCGCGACTGGCTGGAAGGGCGGCGTCTTCACGTGGGTGCGCGAGGCGTTCGGCGAGCGGGCCGGGTTCGTCGCGATCTGGCTCCAGTGGATCCAGAACGTCGTCTGGTACCCCACGCAGATCGCGTTCATCGCGGCGAGCCTGTCGTTCGTCGTGGGCGACCCGGGCCTCACGCAGAACGGCCTCTACACGGCCGTCGTGATCCTCGTCCTGTACTGGGGGTCGACGCTCATCACGCTCGCCGGCGGCAACCTGTTCGCCAAGGTCGGCTCGTGGAGCGGCGTCTTCGGCACGATCCTGCCCGCCGTCCTGCTCATCGTGCTCGGCGCGGTCTGGCTCGGCACCGGCGAGCGCTCGGAGACGACGCTCGAGGCGTCCGCCGTCATCCCGCCGTGGACCGGGATCGCGTCGATCGTGCTCATCGTCTCGAACGTGCTCGCGTACGCGGGCATGGAGGTCAACGCGGTGCACGCGAACGACCTGCGCAACCCCGGTCGGGGCTTCCCGCGCTCGATCGCCATCGCGACCGTGCTCATCCTCGTGGTCTTCATCCTCCCGACGCTCGCGATCTCCGTGGCCGTCCCGAAGTCGACGCTCGGCGTGACCGACGGCATCAACCTCGCGTTCAAGGCGTTCTTCGACCACTGGGGCATGAGCTGGGGCACCCCGGTCATCTCGCTCCTCATCGCCCTCGGGGCGTTCGCGTCGGTCGTCACGTGGATCGCCGGGCCGTCGCGCGGCCTGCTCGCCGCGGCCCGGACCGGCCTGCTCCCGCCCGCGCTCCAGCGTCGCAACAAGGCCGGGGTCCAGGTCGGCATCCTCGCGGTGCAGGGCGGGATCGTCACGCTGCTCGCGCTGCTGTTCGTGCTGGTGCCGAACGGCAACACCGCGTTCATCGCGCTCGTGGACATGGCGGCGGCGCTGTACCTCGTCATGTACATGCTCATGTTCGCCGCGGCGATCCGGCTGCGGCGCACCAAGCCCGACGTGGTGCGGACCTACCGCACGCCCGCGATGCGGTTCGTCGCGGGGCTCGGGTTCGTCGCGTGCGCGGCCGCGTTCGTGCTCGCGTTCGTCCGGCCGTCCGGCTTCAGCGGCCTCTCCGAGACCGCCTACCCGATCGTGGTCGCCGGGGTCGTGGTCGTGCTCGGCGGCCCGCCGCTCCTCTTCTACGCGCTGCGGCGCCCCACGTGGGACCGTCGTACCGCGGCGGAGCGGCAGACCGCCGACGACGTCCTCGTCAACCCGCCGACGCAGCCCGCGCCGGCGCCCGCCCGCACACCGCGCGACCCGGAGGAGACCACGTGACGGGTACCAGCACCGTCGGGCGCGAGACGCCCACCCCGGACGGCGGACGGCGCGCTCCAGCGCCGCCCGCCGTCGCGTCGCCCTGGGCGGAGACGGTCGCGCGCTGGGGCGGCCGGATCCTCGAGGTCTACGCGGTGTGGCTCCTCGTCGCGCTGATCCTCCGTCCCGTCGCGCACCACGCCGAGCGCCCGGTTGCCGAGGTCCTGTCGGTCACGAACGTGCCGTCGTACCCGTCGCTCTTCTCCGCGGTCGTGGTCGGGCTCGTCGCGAGCGGCTTCCTGCGCCGGCGCCGCGCCGCGCTGTGGTTCGTGGTCCTCGTCTGGCAGCTCCCGTCCGCGCTCGTCATGCTGCTCGCGATCGTGCTCGACCGGATCGACCCGGCGGCCGGCGTGCTCGACGACGTGCACTGGACGGCGTACGCGGGCGGGCTCGTCGGGCTCGTGCTCGTCGTGGTGCTCGTCGCCGCGCGCCACGCGTTCCCCGCCCGCATCGCCCGGGGTGCGTGGTGGACGGCGGCGCTCGTCCTCGTGCTCGGTCTCGCCGTCGCGACCGGCGTCGTGTGGGCGCTGCTCCAGGTCGTGCCGTCGAGCCTCGACGACCAGTCGGCGCGGCTCGGCTGGGCCTTGAGCGTCTCGGTCGGGCTGTCCCCGCACGAGGAGCCCTTCGCCATCGACGGCGTCGCGCCGGGCTGGCTCGCGCTCGTCGGCGGCCTGCTCGCGGGAGCGGCGCTCCTGCTCGCCGTGCTCGTGTTCCTGCGGACCGGCCCGCGCGACGCCGCACGCTCCCCGGACGAGGAGCTCGCGGTGCGCCGCCTGCTGCTGGAGCACCCCAGCGACGACTCGCTGGAGTACTTCGCGACGCGCGACGACCGCGACGCGATCTTCTCCGGCGACGGCCGCGCCGCCGTGTCGTACCGCGTGGTGAGCGGCGTGCTGCTCGCCGCGGGCGACCCGCTCGGGGACCCGGCGTCGTGGCCCGACGCGATCGAGCGCACGCTCGCGTACGCACGGCGCCACGGGTGGGCGCCGGGCGTGCTCTCCGCGAGCGAGAAGGGTGCGCGCGCCTACCGCGACGCCGGGCTCGCGGTCCTCACGATGGGTGACGAGGCGATCGTCGAGACGCGGTCCTTCGACCTCGCGTCGCCGTCGATGCGGCCCGTGCGCCACGCCGTCGCGCGGCCCCAGCGCGAGGGGTACACCGTGCGCCTGCGGCGCCAGCGCGAGATCCCGGCGGACGAGCTCGCGGCGCTCGCCCAGGCCGCCGACGCGTGGCGGCACGGCGAGGACGAGCGCGGCTTCTCGATGGCCCTGGAACGCCTCGGCAGCCCGCGCGACCCGCGCGTGCTCGTCGTCACCGCGCACGACCGCGACGGCGCGCCGCGCGGCCTGCTCACGTTCGTCCCGTGGGGCCGCAAGGGGGTCTCGCTCGACTACATGCGCCGGTCTCCCGACGCGGTGCCGGGCGTCACGGAGCTCATGATCTCGACGCTCGCGAGCGAGGGCGCGGGCATGGCGATCGACCGGGTCTCGCTCAACTTCGCGATGTTCCGCGGCCTGATCGAGCAGGGCGAGTCGGTCGCGGCGAGCCCCTTCCAGCGCTTCCTGCGCCGCCTCGTCCTCACGGCGTCGCGCTGGTGGCAGCTCGACCAGCTCTACCGCTCGAACCAGAAGTACGAGCCGCGCTGGCGCACGCGCTACCTCTGCTACGCCGCGCCCGCCCAGCTCACGTCCGTGTCGCTCGCGGCGGGGCAGGCCGAGGGCTTCGTGCCGCAGTGGCCCGGCGCGCGCGGCGGCACCGGGACCCAGCAGGTCGCGACGGCCGACGCCGCCCTCGGCGCGGCCGTGCGCGAGCAGGAGGACGCGCTGCTCGCGCTCGACGTCCCGACCCGGCGGCTCACCGACCAGGAGCGCGCCCGCCGCGCCAAGCTCGACGTGCTCGCGGCGGCCGGCATGCCCGCGTACCCCGTGGCCGTGCCGCGCACGCACCGGCTCGCCGACGTCGACGACCTGCTGCTCGGGCACGAGGTGTCCGTCTCGGGGCGCGTCGTGCGGCTCCGCGACCTCGGGGGCGTCGTCTTCGCCGTCCTGCGCGAGGAGAACCACGAGCGCCAGGTGATGCTCACCGCCGACGGCGCCGCCGACCTCGCGCTCTGGCGCCGCGTCGTCGACCTCGCGGACCAGGTGAGCGTCACGGGGACCGTCGCGCGCAGCCGGACGGGGGAGCTGTCCGTGCACGCGGGGTCGTGGGTCATGGCGTCGAAGTCGCTCAAGGCGCCGCCGGACAAGTTCCGCGGGCTCGCCGACCCGGAGACGCGCATGCGCCTGCGCCACGTCGACCTCGCGCTCGACACGCGGTCGTCCGTGACGCTCCGCGGTCGCTCCGCCGCCGTGCACTCGCTGCGCTCGTCGCTCGTCGAGCGCGGCTTCATCGAGGTCGAGACGCCGATCCTGCAGCGCGTGCACGGGGGCGCGAACGCGCGCCCATTCCGCACGCACATCAACGCGTACGACATGGACCTGTACCTGCGCATCGCCCCGGAGCTGTTCCTCAAGCAGCTCGCGATCGGCGGCATCGAGCGCGTCTTCGAGCTGGGCCGCAACTTCCGCAACGAGGGCGCCGACGCGACGCACAACCCCGAGTTCACGTCGCTCGAGGCGTACCAGGCGTTCGGCGACTACACGACGATGCGGCACCTCACGCGCGAGCTCGTCGTCGCGGCCGCGGTCGCGGTGCACGGCGACGCCGTGTCGCGCCGGCCCGACGGCAGCGAGGTCCGGCTCGACGGCGAGTGGCCCGTCGTCACCGTGCACGACGCCGTCTCGCGCGCCGTCGGCGCCGAGGTCACCCCGGACACCCCCGACGCGGAGCTGCACGCCCTGTGCGCCCGGCTCGGCATCGAGGTCGGCGAGGACGAGACGCACGGTGCGGTGGTCAACGAGATGTACGACCGCCTCGTCGAGGGCCAGACGGTCGAGCCGACGTTCTACACCGACTTCCCGGTCGAGACGTCGCCGCTCACCCGCGTGCACCGCCGCGACCCGCGCCTCGCGGAACGCTGGGACCTCGTCGCGTTCGGCGCCGAGCTCGGCACCGCGTACTCGGAGCTCATCGACCCGATCGACCAGCGGGAGCGGTTCACGCAGCAGTCGCTCCTCGCCGCGGCGGGCGACCCGGAGGCCATGGAGATCGACGAGGACTTCCTCTCGGCGCTCGAGTTCGCGATGCCGCCCACCGGCGGGCTCGGCCTCGGCGTCGACCGCATCTACATGACGATCATCGGCGCGTCGATCCGCGAGACGCTCGCCTTCCCGTTCGTGAAGCCGCAGCGCCGGTCCTGACCGTGGCGACCGGCCTCCCCGTCCCCGACACCGACCCGGCCCTGCCCGCGGCCGTGCTGCGCGAGCTGCAGCCTGCCGAGACGTACCTGACGAGCTACCCGGTCGCCGTCGTGCTGGCAGTGCTTGGGGCGGGAGCGGTGGTGTGGGCCGTGGTCCGCGCGCGGCGCGGCGCCCGGGCGCGGCGCGCGGGGCGGCCCCGGGGCGAGGACGCGCGCCGGCCGTGGCGCACACGCGTCGCGACGGCGTCCCTCGCGACGCTCGGTGCGCTGTCCCTCGTGCTGGGCCTGGCGGTCGGCGCCAACGCCTACTCCGGCTACGTCCCGACGTGGGGGGCCGCCCGGGTGCAGCTCGTCGCGCTGGGTCTGACGGACCTGTCGGCCGACGCGCCGGGCGGCGCGCACCGGGGCCAGGTGCGGACGCTCGCGATCCCGGGGACGGCCGTCGAGCAGATCGCGGACGAGGACGCCTGGGTGTACCTCCCGCCGGGGTTCGACCCCGAGGGCTCGACCCGCTACCCGGTCGTGTACCTGATCCACGGGTCGCCCGACGACCCGAGCAGCTGGTTCGCCGCCGGGCGGGTGCCGCGCACGATGGACGTGCTCATCCGGCGCGGGCTCGTCGACCCGATGATCGTCGTGGCGCCCACGGTGAACGGCACGGGGCCGGGCGGGCTCGACACCGAGTGCCTCGACTCGACGACGGGCGGCGAGCAGGTCGAGACGTACCTGACGACGACCGTCGTCGACACCGTCGACGCGACGTACCCGACGCTCGCGGACCGCGAGCACCGCGTCCTCGGCGGCATGTCGTCCGGCGGGTTCTGCGCGCTCAACGTGGGTCTGCGGAACCTCGACCTGTACGGGGCGATCCTCGCGATCGAGCCCTACGGGAACCCCGGCCCCGGGCCGGAACGGACGATGCTCTCGACGCAGGCGGAGATCGACGCGAACACCCCGACGACGTACCTGCCCACGATGACGTTCACGCACCCGATGCCCGTCTTCCTCGACTCCGGGCAGGACGCGCCGCGGGAGGCGCTCACGACGGTGCGGCGGATGGCGCAGGACCTCGAGGACCAGGGGCAGACCGTCGAGCTCCGCGAGGAGCCCGGTCAGGCGCACACGTGGGCCATGGCCGCGACCGCGCTCCCGTACGGGCTCGTGTTCGCGCAGCGGCAGATGGCGGGCGGCTGACGCCGCGTCACTCGTCGGTGAGGAACTGCCCGCCGATGCCCGCCTGGGTCTCGAGCAGGTCGCCGGTGTCGCCGAGCACGACCCAGTTCGGCCCGGCGAGCGCGGCCTCGCCCTCCTCGGTGGGCTGACGCGGCAGGAGCGCGAGGAACTCGTCCTCGGCGATCCCATCGGCGAACACGGCGAGGAGCGTCGTGTCGTCGCACGCGCCCAGCTCGACGTCCTCGCTGTCCGTGCTCTCGGTCGTGAACGACAGGCACGTGAGGCCGGCGGACGTGGCGGCGTGGTGGAGCGCGTCGAGCGAGTCGTACTCGACGTCCTTGTCGCCCGGGCCGGGGCCGGAGCAGGCGGCGACCGCCCCGACGAGGACGACGAGACCGACGACCGGGCCGGTCGCGGCGCTGCGAGGGCGGGGAGCGGGTCGGGTAGGCATGTTCCGATGGTCCGCCGCCGCGCGGGTTCGCGCCACGGGAACCTCGCCCGTCATCCCGGCGGGCCGGGACCGCCCCGGTCAGGTTCGGCGTCCGCGGACTGCCAGGTGAAGGGCGCGAACGTCGACGAGTCGTCCCGCCAGGCCGGTGTGCGGGCGCGGTACAGGAGCAGCGGGAGGGCCACGAAGACGAGGGCGAGCGCGACGAGCAGCACGACGTACGTCGTCGGGCTGCCGACCGCGACCTGGCCGGGCGGGGCGAAGCTCGTGACGAGCGCGAGCAGCGACGCGACGAACCCGAGCCCGCCGACCGCCCAGACCCCGACGCGGCCCCCCGGCACCCGGTAGGGGCGCGGCCGGTCGGGCTGCGTGCGGCGCAGCACGACGACCGCGGCGAACATCAGGAGGTAGGCGACGAGGTAGAGGATCACCGTGAGCTGGCTGAGGAGCTGGTACGCGGACTGCACGGAGGGCATGACGACGAACAGCACCGACAGCACGGTCACGACCAGCGCCTGGACGAGGAGGATGTTCGTCGCCATGCCGCGGTCGTTCGTCCGGTGGAACCACCGCGGGAGGAACCCCGCCCGCGCGACGGCGTGCAGGCCCGTGGCGGGACCGGCGACCCACGTCGTGACGCCGGCGAGGACGCCGACGGCGAGCATCGCCGCGACGACCGGCCCGGCCCAGCCGATCCCCGCCCAGGCGAGCAGGTGGTCGAACGCCTGGAGCAGGCTCGTCGTGAGGCTGATGTCCTGCTGCGGCACGACGACCGCGATCGTCAGCGTGCCGAGGGTCAGCACGACGACGGCCACGAGCGCGGCGACGAGGATCGCGAGCGGGTAGGTGCGCTCCGGCTGCCGGATCGAGCGCACGTGGACCGCGTTGACCTCGATGCCCGCGTAGAAGAGGAAGATCCCGGCGGCGAGCACGATGTTGTCGAGACGCGTGAGGTCCGGGACGAACGCGCCCCAGGAGAGCGTGGTCCGGGACGGCTCGCCGCTAAGGAGGTAGGCGGCGCCGAGCCCGACGAGCAGCGCGGCGGGGACGAGCGTCCCGACGATCCCGCCCCAGCGCGCGGTGCGGGCGAACGCGGACGCGCCGCGCAGGGCGATGAGCGTCGCGGCCCAGAACACGACGAGCACGATCGCGAGGACGAAGAGCCGGTCGTCGGCGACCCGTTCGTCGAACCGCGCGTCGGGCCCGGTGTAGGCGAGCGTGACGGCGGCGAACGTGAGGACGGTCGGGAACCAGATGCAGCCCTCGACGAACACCATCGCGATCGCGAGGAAGCCCCACCTGCTCCCGAACGCCTCGCCGACCCAGCGGAACATGCCGCCCTCCTCGGGCCACGTGGACGCGAGCTCGGCCGCGACGACGGCGACGGGTGCGAGGAAGCAGACGGCGGCGAGCAGGTAGTAGAACGCGGAGGAGAGCCCGTACTCCGCCTCGGCGGGCAGGCCGCGCAGGCTGACCACCGCGGCGACGTTGAGCATGACCAGCGACGTGGCCGTGATGGTCGCCGCGGCGGGCCGGGCGGGGTGCTGCGAGGTGGCGGTCCGGGCCATGGCGTCCCCCTCGGCGGGCGCGACGGCCCTCGGGGGAACGCTAGCGACGCCGCGCGCGACCGGCGAGCGGGGCCGGCGTCAGGCCCGGAAGCGCTCGCCGCGCTCGACGACGCGGCCCGCGCCGCGCCCGTCGGCTGCCGCCGCGTCCCACGTGTAGACCTCGGTGCCGGTGATGAGCACGTGCTCCGCGCGCGACGTCACGTCGAGCGGGTCGCCCGACCACACGACGACGTCCCCGTCGAGGCCGGGCGCGAGCGCGCCGACGCGGTCGTCGAGACCGAGGAAGGCCGCGGGGTTCACGGTGAGGGCGCGCAGCGCGGTGTCGCGGTCGAGGCCCTCCTTGACGGCGAGCGACGCCTGGTGCACGAGGAAGTTGATCGGTACGACGGGGTGGTCGGTCGTGATGGCGACGCGGACGCCCGCGCGGGCGAGCGCCCCGAGGTTCGCGATGTCGCGGTTGCGCAGCTCGATCTTCGAGCGCGACGTGAACAGCGGGCCGAAGATCACCGGCACGTCGCGCTCGGCGAGGACGTCCGCGACGGCCGCGCCGTCGGTGCCGTGGTTGACGACGAGCCGGTAGCCGAACTCGTCGGCGAGGCGCAGCGCGGTCGCGATGTCGTCGGCGCGGTGCGTGTGCTGGTCCCAGTACAGCTCGCCCGCGAGGACGCGCGCGAGGGTCTCCTTCGCGAGGTCGCGGTCGAACGGCTCGCCCTTCGCCTCGGCCGCGTCACGCCGCGCGGCGTAGTTCTGCGCGTCGACGAACGCGGCACGGATGACCTTCGCGACGCCGAGGCGCGTCGAGGGCGTCTTCTTCTGGTCCCCGTACACGCGCTTGGGGTTCTCGCCGAGCGCCGACTTCACGGAGACCGCCTCGCGGATCACCTGCTCGTCGACGGTGCGGCCGCCCCACGTCTTGATCGCGACGGTCTGCCCGCCGATGGGGTTGCCCGAGCCCGGCTTCACGACGGCGCTCGTCACGCCGCCGACCAGCGCGTCGCGGAAGCCCTCGTCCTCGACGTTGATCGCGTCGATCGCACGCAGCGCCGCGCCGTTCGGGTCGGTCATCTCGTTCGTGTCGTTGCCGGCCCAGCCCTCGGCCTCCTCCATGACGCCCATGTGGGCGTGCGCCTCGACGAAGCCGGGCAGCACCCAGCGGCCGCGCGCGTCGAGGGTCGGGACGCCGTCGGGCACGACGACGTCCGCGCCGACCGCGGTGATGACCCCGTCCTCGACGAGGACGGTCCCGTTCTCGATCGGGTCGGACGCGACGGGCACGACGTAGCCGTTCACGACGGCGACGCTGCGGCGCGCGGTGCGAGGGGCGGTGCGGGCGGGGGTGGAGGAGGTCGTCATGCCCCCATCATCGCCCGGGGCGACCGTCCGCCACACGCCATGGTGTAGCGTGAGGGCTGCGCCTAGGTCGCGAGCAGGGTCTCGCGACGATCTTCGGTCCTCGGCATCGAAGCACGACCGCGGGCGCCGGGCAGCAGACGCTGCCGACGACGATCTCCGCCCCAGAAGCGCGCGGAGCGAGAGCAGAGAAACACATCACTTCTTCCACCATCCTTGACCGCCCGGCGACCGCTCCTGCGGCCGCGGGCACGCCCGGACCAGACCTCGTGCTGCGCCGCGCCGACGACGACCTGTGGGTCGCGACGGCCGACGGCGAGTACGCCGGGATGGTCACCCGACGCCCGGACGGCTTCCACGTCCACGACCGCTTCACGCGGCCCGTGACCGTCGTCGCCGCCCTGGAGCACGCGCGGCGCCATCTGAGCGCCCCGCCCGGTCGCCCGGCGGGCTCCCGCCGCGACCACACCCCGAACTGCCGGCGCCCTGCAGGGCGCGGTACCCGGACCCGCGCACGTGGGCCGGTCGTCTCGACGAAGGAAAACACCATGGCTACAG
Organism: Cellulosimicrobium sp. RS; assembly: GCF_046159675.1. NCBI lineage: Bacteria > Bacillati > Actinomycetota > Actinomycetes > Micrococcales > Promicromonosporaceae > Cellulosimicrobium > Cellulosimicrobium sp. RS. The sequence continues at coordinate 164,611 of NZ_JBJXVU010000002.1, forward strand.
GCACCGTGAAGTGGTTCAACTCGGAGAAGGGCTTCGGCTTCATCGCCCCCTCCGACGGCACCGCGGACGTGTTCGCCCACTACAGCGAGATCCAGTCGAGCGGCTACCGCTCGCTCGAGGAGAACCAGAGCGTCTCCTTCGACGTCACGCAGGGCCCCAAGGGCCCGCAGGCGACGAACATCCAGGCACTCTGATCCCGCTCCCGCCCGGCGCCTCGCGCCGGCGGGGGTGACGATCTCCACCGGAGGGCCGCGCCTCGTGCGCGGCCCTTCGGCGTGCCCGGACCTCGACGCGCGCGGCGGTGCCCGACGGCGGTCGTGCCCCGGCCGCGGGGACTAGGCTCTCGACCGGAGCCACACCGCGCGCGAAGGAGCCCGCATGCACGTCGTCGTCGGACTGTTCCGGCTGTTCCTCGTCGTCCTCGCCCTCGTCGGGACGCGCGCGATCTGGCGCGACGGGGACATCGAGGGCCTCGTCTACTTCACGAACCAGACGGGCTTCCTCATCGCGGTCGTCTTCGCCTGGGCGGGGGCCGCGTCCCTCCTGCGCCGCCGACAGCCGCCGGGATGGCTGAAGGGGGGCGTGACGCTGTTCGCGGCGATCACCGGCCTCGTGTCGTGGCTCGTGCTCGCGCCCGAGGACCCGGGCGCGCCCGCCGTCTTCCTCGGGCTCACCGACGGCCAGATCGAGCACGAGGTGCTCCCGCTCGCCGTGGTCGCAGACTTCCTCCTGCTCGACGCGCACCGGCGCCTGCGCGGCCTCGACGCCGCGCGCTGGCTCCTGTACCCGCTCGCGTACTTCGCGTTCACGACGATCCGCGGGTTCGTCAGCCCCGGCAGCGAGTACCCGTACGGGTTCGTCGACCTCGACGCGCTCGGCTGGACCGGGCTGCTCGTCAACGTCGTGCTCTACGGGGCGGGCTTCCTCGTGCTCGGGCTCGTGATCGTCGGGCTCGACCGGCTCCTGCCCACCGGCCCCGCGATCGGCCGGTACCCCGAGCGCGCGGGGCGCAGCATGCACGTCGTCGCGTCGGGCGAGCGCCCGTGACCGTGCCGCGCGCCGCACGGGCCGACGGGTGAGGCGTCGTCCGTCAGACCGGTGGGGTGGTCGGCGCCGTGCACGGTGGGGGTGGAGCCGTGGTGCGTTCACCGTCGGGCTGATCATGACGGGTGTGCTCACCGGGATCGTCATCGCGGACCGCGGCGACCAGCGGGTCGCCGAGAGGCTCGCCGAGACCGGAGTCCTCACGACGGCGAGCGGGGCGGAGGTGCACGTGATCGCCGTCGGTCGCGGCAGCACGCTGGACGTGGACGCGGTGCGCGCCCTCGTCGAGCTGCCGCACGGGCCCGCCGAGGTGTACCTCGTCGGGGCGTGGGCCGACGGCGAGGAGATCGGCGAGACGGGGTGGCACCCGGCACCGGCTCCGTACGCGGGGACGTTCGACGTCCTGCGGGACCCGCAGGACGCGGGCACGGTCATGGCGGTCCCGGACGTCGAGCACGCCGCGACCGGTGACGACGTCGAGACCGGCGCGGTCCTCCTCGGCGGCGCGGGTGCGTGGACCGTGGCGTTCGCGTGGCCCGCGTGGCGGTCGTTCCCGGAGTCCACCCGCGCGGCGGTCCGCCGTCGGCTCGGGCGCCTGTGGCGACGGCCCCGCTAGGGTGTCCTCGTGCCCTCCCCGGTCGTCGGTCCGCTGCGCGTCGCCCGCGCCGCGCTCGTGGCGACCCTCGTACTCGCGCTGACGGCGCTCGCGCACCGCGTCGCCGGAGGTGCGCTCCCGGACCCGCTGGTCCTCGCGGCGCTCGCCGCGTTCACGCTCGCCGGCACGACGGCGGCCGCCCGCCTGCGCTTCACGCCCGCCCGGCTCGTCGTGCTCCTCGGGGGCGCGCAGCTCGCGCTCCACCAGGCGCTCACCGTCCTGACCCCCGGGGCGTGCCACGCCGTCGGCGGGGGAGCCGGGCACGCTGCGCACCTCGCGGCGTCGTCGGGCGCGGTCGTGTGCGCGGTGCCGTCGGCCGACGGCGCGGCGTCCCCGCTGCACCCGGAGCACCTCGCGGCGTCGGGCGCGTGGATGGTCGCCGCCCACGCCGCCGCGACGGTCGTGCTCGCCCTCGTGCTGGCGCACGGCGAGCGCGCGCTCGAGCGGTTCCTCACCTGGGTGACCCCGCGCGCCGCGCTCCCGCTCCCGGCCCGTGCGGCGGTCCTCGGCCGCCGCGGCGTCGTCCCCGCGCGCCCGGTGCGCGTCGTCGACGTGTGGCGGTCGCTCCGGGCGCCGACGCGCGGACCGCCGCGGGCGCACGGTCCGTCGGGAGCACTGCTGCGCCCCCTCGCCGCGTCCTGACGCGGCACCCGACGAGGCCGACCCGGCGACGGCCGGGCCCCCGGGCACCACCGTGCGGCCACCGGCCGCGCCTCGGACGGAAGAACCTCATGACCCTCTCCCTGCGCCGACCGCTGTCGGCCCTGCTCGCCCTCCTCGCCGCCGCGGCCCTGACGCTCGGCCTCACCGCGACCGTCACGACGCTCACGGCCGGCCCGGCGTCCGCGCACGACCGGCTCCTCACCTCCGACCCGGCCGACGGCGCACAGCTCGCGGCCCCGCCCGCGGCGATCACGCTGACGTTCAACACCGAGCCGCTCCCCGTCGAGCCGCAGGTCGTCGTCTCCGACTCGGCCGGCACGGTCGTCACGCAGGGTGCGCCGACGATCGACGGCAGCACCGCGACCTTCGCGCTCGACCCGGCCGTCGCGCTCGGCGGCGACACGTACACCGTCGCGTGGCGCGTCGTCTCGTCCGACGGGCACCCGATCGAGGGCACGTTCGCGTTCGCCGTCGCGGCCCAGCCGGAGGCGCCCGCGACGGACGACCCCGCGACGGACACGGCGACGCCGGAGGAGACCGCGACCGAGGATCCGACGACCGGCACCACGTCCGAGCCCTCCGCGACCACGACCACCGACGCCGCCGAGACCGCGGACGACGGCACCTCGTCGCTGCTGCCGGTGCTCGTGGGGCTCGGCGCGCTCGTCGTCGCCGCGGCGGTCGTCGTCGTGGTCGTGCTGCGCCGTCGGGGCCCCGGCCCGGACGCCGGCACCGACGACGGCGCCCCGCACGACCCGCAGGGCTGACCGTGCCGGCGCACACCGCCCTCTCCCGCGCGGAGAGGGCGGCGCCGGCCCCTGCCGCAGGAGCCCCTTCTCCCGCTAGGGTGCGTCCGTGACGTCGCCCGGAGCAGGGGTGCTCCGCGGCGTGCGGGTGCTGCTGCTCGCCGCCGCGGTCGTCGGGCTGTCCGTCGTCGCGCACGGCCTCGCCGGAGGTACCGACCCCGGGGCGGTCCCACTCGGGGTCCTCGCGGTCCTCACCGCCGTCGCCGTGCGACCCCTCACCCGGCGCGAGGTCGGGCTGCCGCGGCTGCTCGGCCTGCTCGGCGCGGGCCAGCTCGTGCTCCACGTCGTCTTCGACCGCTGCGCCGCGCTGTCCCCGGCCGACGCCGCCGCGCACGCGCACTCCTCCTCGCCGCTCGCGATGCTCGGCGCGCACGCCGTCGCGACGCTCGCCGTCGCGCTCGTGCTGCGGTACGGCGACGCCGTGCTGTGGCGCCTGTGGACGTGGCTCGCAGGACGCCGGGTGCCCGGCCGCCCGCGGCCCGTCGTCGTCCTCGCGGCCCCTCCCGCCGTCGGCGCGCTGCCGACGGTGCGCGACCTGCTCGTGCGCGGCGCCGCGCCCGGGCGCGGGCCGCCCCTTCCCGCCTGACCTCTCCCGGACGCCCCCGCGGACGCCGTCGCCCGACGGAGTCCGCGGCGTCCCGCTCCCGCGCGCCCGCGCGACCGCTCACCCGCCGCCGGCCGGCTCCGCCGACCCGTGGCGCGGCGCGCCGTCGTGCCCGCCGGAGCAGCGTCCCCTCTCCCCGCACCTCTCCCCGAAAGGCACCACCATGCGAAAGACCCTGCGCGCCGTCGGCGCCGCCGCACTGACCACCGGGCTCGCCGTGACCGGCGCGGCCGCCGCGTCCGCCCACGTCACCGTCACCCCCGACACGACCGAGGCGGGCTCCTACGCCCTCCTGACGTTCGGCGTCCCGCACGGCTGCGGCGACTCCCCGACGACGAAGGTCTCCGTCCAGGTCCCCGAGCAGGTCGTCACCGTGACCCCCACGGTCAACCCCGGCTGGGACGTCGAGAAGGTCATGGAGGACCTCGCCGAGCCCGTGGACGACGGGCACGGCGGCCAGTACACCGAGCGCGTCGCGGAGGTCGTGTACACCGCGAAGGCGCCGCTGCCCGACGGCTACCGCGACGCGTTCGTGCTGTCGCTCAAGCTCCCCGACGCGGCGGGCGAGACGCTCGTCTTCCCGACCGTCCAGGAGTGCGCCGAGGGCGAGAGCGCCTGGGTGCAGGTCCCGGCCGACGGCGAGGACGGCGAGGAGCTCGACCTGCCCGCCCCGCTGTTCGAGCTGACGGCCGCGTCCGGCGGCGGCGCGCACGGCACGCAGGACGGCGCGGCCGACGCGACCGCCGAGCCGGCCGCCGCGGACGGCGAGGCGGCGGAGGCCGCCGCGAGCACGTCGAGCGGCCCGGCCCCCGCGGTCACGTGGACGGCGCTCGTCCTCGCGGCGGCCGGCCTCGTGCTCGGGCTGCTCGGGTTCGTGCGCTCGCGCCCGCGGGCCTGACCCGTGGGCCGCCCCCTGGCGCTGCGCCGGGCGGTGGCCGTCGTCGTCGGTGCCGCGGCCGCGGTCCTGCTCGCGATCCTCGCGAGCGGCCCGGCCGCGGCCCACGCCGTCCTCGTGGGCACCGACCCGCAGGACGGCACCGTCCTCGACGCGCCGCCCGACGCGCTGACCCTCACCTTCAACGAGCCCGTCCAGGTCGTCCCCGGCGGCACGACCGTCCTCGCGGCCGACGGCACCCCCGTCGACGTGGACGTCGCCGCGGTCGACGACGCGCTCGTCGTCACGCCCGGCACGGTCCTCGGCGACGGCACCTACGTCGTCAGCTGGCGCGTCGTGTCGCTCGACACGCACCCCGTGGCGGGGGCGTTCACGTTCTCCGTCGGCGCGCCGAGCACGACCGCGGTCGAGGCGCGTGTGGCCGAGCCGACGGCGGCGCTCGTCGCCGTCCGGGCGCTCGACCAGGCCGCCGTCTACGCCGGGACGTTCCTCGTCGCGGGGCTCGTCGTGTTCGAGCTCCTCGTGCTGCACGTCTCGCCCGGCGCGGCCCCCGTGCTGCGGCGGCGGCTCCACCGCGTCCGGCGCGGGGCGCTCGGCGTCGCGGCCGTCGGGACCGTGCTCGCGGTCCCGCTCACGCCCGCCTGGCAGGCGGGCGGCGGGCTGGGCGCGCTCGCGGACCCGGCGACGTGGGCCGCGGGCCTCGCCTCCGACACCACCGTGGCGGGCGCGCTCGGGCTCGCGGGGCTCGTCGTCGCGACGCTGCTCGCGCCCCGGGCCGCGCGCGAGACCCGGGCCGCCTGGCCCGCGGGCACGGTGCTCGGCGCCGCCGCGCTCGCGCTGGGGTCGCTCGTGCTCGTGGGCCACACGCGGACCTTCGGGCCGCCGTGGCTCGTCGTCACGGCGGACGCGCTGCACGTCGCGGCCGGGGCGGTGTGGCTCGGCGGCGTCGTCGGGCTCGCGCTCGTGCTCGCGCCGTCCGCCCACGTGGACGCCCGCCGCGCGGGCGTGACCGTGGCGCGGTTCTCCGCGCTCGGCGCGTGGGTCGTCCTCGCGCTCGCGGTCACCGGGACCGTCCTCGGGTGGCGCATCCTCGGGACCCTCGACGCGCTCGTCTCGACGACGTACGGCCGGACGCTGCTCGTCAAGGTCGGCGTCGCGCTCGTGCTCGTCGGCATCGCGGCGTGGAACCGGTACCGGCTCGTCCCCGAGGTCGCCGGGCCCGGAGGAGCCGGCGCGGCGGGCGGCACGACCGCGACGACGGCGCGCCGTCGGCTCGGCCGGACCGTCGCGGTCGAGGCCGCGCTGCTCGTGCTCGTGCTCGCCGCGACGGGCGTGCTCGTCTCGCGCAGCCCGGTCGTCCCGGCGGTGGCGTCCGCGCAGGACGGCGCGGCCTCCGCCGTCGAGGTGGTCGAGGAGCTCGGGGACGGGACGCTCCGCGCGCGCGTCACGCCGGGGCGCGTGGGCGTCAACGCGCTCGAGATCGAGCTGCTCGACGCCGACGGTGCGCCGTTCGAGCCGGTCGCGGTGCCGGAGCTGGCGACGACGCTCGCCGACCCGGCGCTCGGCCCGTTCTCGCGGCCGCTCACGCGCACGGGGCCGGGCGCGTACGAGGCGACGCTCGATCTGCCGATGCCCGGCTCCTGGACGCTCGAGGTGAGCGTGCGGACGTCCAAGTACGAGAACCCGATCGTCCGCATCCCCGTGGAGGTGACCTCATGACCCCCGACCGACGGCCGCCCGGGCCGCACCGCGGCGCGCGCGCCCTCCTCGCCCTGGCCGCCGCCGGGGCGCTCGCCCTGCTCACGACCGCGCCCGCGGCGGCGCACGTGCTCATCGAGACGGTCGAGCCGCGCGGCGACGGCACGTCGCGGCTCACGTTCACGTTCGACCACGGGTGCGACGGCGAGCCCACCGACGCCCTGCGCGTCACCTTGCCCGCGGGCGTCGAGGCGCTGGACGCGGGCCAGCCGGCCGGCTGGACCGCCGAGGTGACGGACGACGCCGTCGCATGGGCCGGGGAGCCCGTGCCCGACGGCGAGCGTGCGGCCTTCACGCTCGACGTCCGCGTGACGGGCGAACCCGGGCAGGCGTTCGTCTTCCCGGCGGTGCAGGAGTGCCCGTCCGGGGCCTCGTACGCGTGGACGGACACCGACCCGGCGGGCGCCCGTCCGGCACCCACGTTCGTCGCGACGGCGGCCTCCCTCGCCCCCGCGCCCGTCGCGGCGGGCGCTTCCCCGACGCCGACCGGCCCGCTCGTCGGGGCGGTCGTGCTCGGGGCGGGCGTCGTCGGCGTCGCGGGAGGGGCGTGGTCCCGCCGGCGCGCGCGGGGGTGACGCCCGCAGCCGTCGCGTGTCCCGCGCTCAGGGGCCCGCGACGGTGAAGCCGACGCTCACGGTCGGCCCGAACCCGGCGGTGTCCGACCACGGCTCGACGAACCGGATCCCGAACGTGTGCGGCCCGGGGGCGAGGCCGCGCACCTGGCGCACCGCGGGCTCGTCGCCGAGCTCGTGGAGGTTGCCGGTCGAGCGCCCGTCGACGAACGCCTCGACGACCAGGCCCGCGGTACCCGCGAAGGTCACGAGGACGGAGAAGCGCGGGTCCTCCCACGGCGCGGTCTCGCGCGCGCCGAGGACCGTCTCGCCGGGGCCCGGCGACAGCACGCGCGGGAGGTCGAACACGTAGGGGCCGAGCGGCGCGGCGGCCGCGGAGACGACGCCGTCGACCTCCTGGACGACGTCGAGCACGTGCTCCCCGGTGGCACCGAGCCCGGTCGGGACGAGCGCCCAGCGGCCGTCGTCGGCGGCGGTCGTCGTGCCGACGACCGTTCCCGTCGCGTCGAGCGCCCGCACGCGCGCCCCGGGCTCCCCGGTGCCGCGCAGGGCGGGGTAGACGGTGAGCGTCCCGGCCGGGGGCGCCTCGTCGACGACGGGTGCCGGAGGCGCCGGTTCCTCGGGCCCGGGCTCTTCGGGCGCGGGTTGCTCCGGACCGGGCTGCTCGGGCTCCGGCGGGGCCGGCGCGGCCGGCTCGACCGACGGCGGGGCCGGCTCGGGCGCGGTCTCGCCGGCTCCGGGCGCGTCCTGCCCGTCCGGACGGGAGGCGGGTGGGGCGTCGAGGCCCGCGGCGGGCGGCTCGGGGCGGTCGCCCGCCCCGGCGGGGGCGTCCGGCTCGGTCGCGACCGGCACGTCGTCCGCGCCGTTCTCCGCGGGGTCGCCGTCCGGAAGGACGGGGAGCGGCGCGGCGAGACCGGGAGCGGACGACTGCTGCCCGGCCGCGGCGGCGGGCGGGTCGGCAGCGGACCACGGCCGCGCCACGGCCAGCACGCCGACGACGGCCGCCACGACCACCGCGGCGAGCGCGCCGACCAGGACACCGGGGACCGCGGCTCCCGCCGCGGCGGCTCCGGCCCCGGCGCCGGACGCCGCTCCGCCGACCCCGCCCCCGGTGGTGCCGGTCGTCAGGCCCGTCGTCGTGCCGGGAGCCGGGCCCGTCGGCGTGCCGGGTGCGGCGGTCGTCGCCGCGAGCCCGCCCGTCGCGGCGTCGACGGCGGCCGGGACGCCGAGGACGAGCGGGAGGAGGACGATGCGCAGGCGCGAGGCGACGTCGTCGACCTCCTCCGCGAGGATCGAGCACGACAGGCACCCGGTGAGGTGCTCCTCGACGCGGTCCTGCGCCGCGCGCGACAGCGTCCCGCGCGCGTGGTCGCCCAGGCGCTCGACCGTCCAACGGCACTCGGGGGCCACCGCGTCGCTGCTCACGTGGGCCTGGAGCCACTCGCGGCGCAGGCCCTCGCGGGCGCGGTAGGAGAGCGCGGCGGTCGCGCCCGCCGAGAGCCCGAGCAGCGGTGCCGCCTCGCGCGGCTCCATCCCCTCGACCTCGGTGTACCAGAGCACGGCCTGCCACCGCTCCGGCAGGCGGCGGAACGCGCGGACCGTCACCGAGCGCTCGAGGACCTCGGTCGACAGGTCGTGCGGGTCGACGACCTCGGGCACGTCCTCGACAGGCGTCGGGTCCGGCGTGCGGGCCCAGCTCGCCGCGACGCTGCGCAGCGTCGTGTAGAGGTAGGGCCGGAACGGGCCGGTCGGCCCGTGGCCGGACTGCAGCGCGCCGAGCACGCGCAGGTACGCCTCCTGGACGAGGTCGTCCGGGTCGTACGTCGCCGTGAGGCGGCGGGCCGCCGCGCGTCCGGCGTCCGCGTGCCGCTCCCAGAGCACGGCGAACGCCTCCGCGCGGCCCGCGCGCACCGCGTCGGCGAGCTGCTCGTCGCCGAGCTCCGTCAGGTCCTGCGTGTGCACGCCGCTCCCGTCCCGGCCGCCTCCGTCCGGCGGCCCTCAGGGAGGAAGACGCTCTCGGGCCGCGATCATGACGCGGGTCGGGGTGTGACGTGCGCGCGCGGTCGAGCAGCCCGCGTCGTACTGTGATCCACATCACTGGCAACGCGCGTCACGAACGGGCGCCCCGGTGCTCTTGCACTGGTGGGGGACGTCGCCACGACGGGTCACGTGGCGACACACCTGGACCGGTGGCGGTCCGCGACGAGAGCTTCGCTGGGGGGAGCTCTCGCGGCGGATCGCCACCGGTTCTTCCGTCTCCGGGAGGTTCCGTCCTGCCGGCACGTGCCCTCGCGTCCCGGTGGCAGCGCCCCCGATCTCAGACGGCGTCCGTGCGCGCGCCGAGCCAGGGCGCGAGGACGTCGGTGCGCCCCAGCCAGCGCAGCCCGCCGTCGGCCAGCTCGTCCGGCGTCGCGAGCACGTCGCGGAACGCGTCGAGGACCCGCTCGCGCACGTCGTCGCCCGGCTCGCCGTCCGGCGGCGTCGCGCCGACGACCACCACGCGCGTGTGCGGCTCGACGGGCCGCCCCTCGGCGGTGGTCGCGTCGTCCCACGTGCCGAGCGTGCCGATGCACAGCTGGCCGCCCGCGCCGTCCCACGCGCACAGCGAGTCCGGGCGGTTCGCGACGTGGAACACCCCGCGCGACCGGACCCGCCCGGTGCCCAGGTCCTCGATGCGACGCAGCAGCCGCTCGGAGTCGAAGGGGCGGGCCGAGCGCAGCTCGACCGTCCAGCTCCGGTCGCCCGCGCGGCGCGCGTGCCGGGGGAGCGGGCCCCGCACGCCGAGCGGGTGCGCCCGGCGCTCGCCGGCCACCGGGTCGTGCGTGCGTCCTGCGAGGTCGGCGGCGGCGAGCGCGTGGAGCCCGTCGACCCGGCGCGTCCCGACGCCGCGCAGCCGGTCGACGAGCCCCGCCCCGGTCGCGGCGGCGACGGGGTCCCCGGTCGTCACGACGAGGTCGGCGTGCTCGAGCTGCGCGGCGAGCACCTCCCCGACGGCCCGCTGGTCGTCCTCCGTGAGCCCGACGCCGCGCTCGGTGACGAGCTCGTCGTCGAGCAGGTCGTGCTCGAGCGTGTCCACGTCGGCGACGGCGAGCACGGTCGCGAGGCGCAGCCGCTCGAGCTCGCCGCCGGGGGCGGTCTGCGCGGCGAGCGCGCGGACGACGGGCAGCGACTCGGCCGCCACGGGGAGCGCGAGCACGACGTGCTCCCAGCGCCCGTCCTCCGCGAGCCGCCGCAGCGTCGGGACGGCGTCCTCCCGGACCGCGCACGACAGGCACGCGTGCTCGAGCGGCACGACCTCGTCCTCGACGACGCCGCTCGCGTCGACGACGACCCGGCGCAGCGCTCCCTCGGCGGCCCGGATGTCGTGGCGGAGCGCGACGACCCGCGGAGCCCCGACGACGAGCCCGAACACCGCGCTGTCGCGCAGCACGGGGTCGATGGTCGCGAGGACGCTGAGGGCGACGCGGGTGTCGTCGGGCGCCGGGTCTGGCGAGGGGTGTGACGAGAAGGGCATGAAGCGCTCCGATCCGTGGTCTGGGGCGTCCCGGGAGGCGCGGCGGCCGGCTCGGGAACAACCTGCTCCTGAGAACTGTTCTCGACAGCGGGTCAGCATAGCGTCTTGACGGGAATGATTCTCACTATCTAGTGTCGTCCCCGTCGCCCCGACCGACCCCGAGAGGAACCGCCATGTCCGCCGTCTGCCAGGTGCTCGGCACCGCTCCCGGGTTCGGCCACGCGATCTCGCACTCCCACGTGCGGACCAAGCGTCGCTTCGACCCGAACATCCAGAAGAAGCGCTACTGGGTGCCGTCGCTGGGTCGCCACGTGACCCTGCGCGTCAGCGCCCAGGGCATCAAGACCATCGACCGCCAGGGGATCGACGCCGTCGTGGCGCGGATCCTCGCCCGAGGGGAGAAGCTCTGATGGCTACCCGCACCGACCTCCGTCCCGTGATCAAGCTCCGGTCCACCGCGGGCACCGGGTTCACCTACGTGACCCGCAAGAACCGCCGCAACGACCCGGACCGCATGGTCCTGCGCAAGTTCGACCCCGTCGTCCGCCGCCACGTCGACTTCCGCGAGGAGCGCTGATGGCGAAGCGGTCGAAGATCGCGCGCAACGAGCAGCGGGCGGCCGTCGTCGCCCGCTACGCCGAGCGTCGCGCCGAGCTGAAGCGCGTCGTCGCGTCGCCGTCGTCCTCGCCCGAGGAGAAGGAGGACGCGGTGCGCGAGCTCCAGCGCCAGCCCCGCGACGCGAGCGCCACGCGCACGCGGAACCGCGACGTCGTCGACGGCCGCCCGCGCGGCTACCTGAGGAAGTTCGGTCTCTCCCGCGTCCGCCTGCGCGAGCAGGCGCACCGCGGCGAGCTGCCCGGAGTCACGAAGTCGAGCTGGTGACCGCCGCCCCGAGCGGCGGCCGGCCCTGGCTCAGCAAGGAGACCATCATGAAGAAGGACATCCACCCCGTCTACGGGCCCGTCGTCTACCGCGACAAGTCCGCCGACTTCTCGTTCCTGACCCGCTCGACCCTCGCGGGCGACCACCCGCAGGGCCCGGGCGTCCCGCGCGAGACCGTGACGTGGACGGACGGGAACACCTACCCGGTCGTCGACGTCGAGATCTCGAGCGCGAGCCACCCGTTCTACACGGGCACGCAGCGCGTCGTGGACACCGCCGGGCGCGTCGAGAAGTTCCGCCAGCGCTACGGCGCCCGCGGCGGCGCGCAGGGCGGGGGCGCGCGATGAAGGTCCGCGCCTCGCTCCGCTCGCTCAAGGACAAGCCCGGGGCGAAGGTCGTGCGCCGGCACGGCAAGACCTTCGTCCTCAACAAGGCCAACCCGCGCTGGAAGGCCCGTCAGGGCTGACCCGCGCACCACCACCACCGGAGAGGAGCGGCCGCCCGGGGGTCCGGGCGGCCGACCACGCATGCACCACACCGCACCCGACCCGACCGACGCCGCTGCCGATCCCGCCCGGGTGACGGCCCCTCCCGGCGCCCGTGCCCGACGCCGCCCGCTCGCCCTCGCGCTCGGCCTCGCCCTCCCGCTCACGCTCGTCGCGGCGTGCGCGCAGGGCGCGGGCTCCGAGGGCGAGCAGGGCGACGCGACCGAGCTGGCGCCGTCGGCCACGTCCGACGTGAGCGAGGCTGCGGCGCTCACACCGCGCCTCGCGATCACCTACGACGGCGGCGTCCAGGTCCTCGACGCGACGACGCTCGAGGTCGTCGACGACCTCGCGCTCGACGGCTTCAACCGCCTCAACCCCGCGGGCGACGGGCGGCACCTGCTCGTCTCGACGTCCGGCGGGTTCCAGGTGCTCGACGCCGGCACCTGGGCCGAGCCGCACGGCGACCACGCCCACTACTACACGGCCGACCCGGTCCTCACGGACGTGACGTACGCGGCCGAGAAGCCGGGCCACGTCGTCGTGCACGACGGCCGCACCGCGCTGTTCGACGACGGCACGGGCGACATCACCGTGCTCGACTCGGCCACGGTGGCCGACCCGCACGGCATCGACGACGCGCGCACCTTGACCACCCCCGCGGCGCACCACGGCGTCGCGGTCGAGCTGTCCGACGGCTCGCTCGTCGTCTCCGAGGGCACCGAGGACGCGCGCACCGGCGTCCGGCTCCTCGACGCCGCGGGCGACGAGGTCGCGGCGAACGACCAGTGCCCCGGCGTGCACGGGGAGGCCGTCGCCGCGGGCGAGGCCGTCGTCATCGGCTGCGAGGACGGCGTGCTCGTCGTCGCGGGCGGCGCGATCACCAAGGTCGCCGCCCCGGACGCCTACGGGCGCATCGGCAACCAGGCGGGCAGCGAGGCGTCGCCCGTCGTGCTCGGCGACTACAAGTCCGACCCCGACGCGGAGCTCGAGCGGCCCACGCGCGTCTCCCTCGTGGACACGCGCGACGCGAGCCTGCGCCTCGTCGACCTCCCCGCGAGCTACACCTTCCGCTCGCTCGGGCGGGGCGACGCGGGCGAGGCGCTCGTGCTCGGCACCGACGGGTCGCTGCACGTCATCGACCCGGAGTCGGGCACGGTCGTGCGGTCCGTCCCCGTCGTCGACGCGTGGGAGGAGCCCGAGGAGTGGCAGGAGCCGCGGCCGGCGCTGTTCGTCCAGGACGGCATCGCCTACGTCACGGACCCGGCCGGTCGCGCGATCCACGCGGTCGACTACGTGGGCGGCGAGGTGTGGAAGAGCGCGGAGCTCGACGTCGTCCCGAACGAGCTCAACGGGGTCACCGGCAAGCCGGCCACCACGGGGGGCCACGAGGCCGACGAGCACGCCCACGAGGACGGCGAGCACGGTCACGACGAGCCCGCGCACGACGAGCACGAGGGCCACGACCACGAGCACGAGGACGGCTGAGCGAGGACACGCGACGACGAGAGCCGCGAGAAGTCGCGCGAAACTCCGCGTGTTCCCTAGTGTTGTCCCCGGTGCACGGCCCCGCGGCTGGCACACTGAGACCGTGACGACGGGTGGTGACCACCGCGCGTCGTGAACCGAAGAAGGGATTCGCATGTCGCTCAACAAGTCCGAGCTCGTCTCGGCCATCGCCAGCAAGGCCGACCTGTCGAAGGCGGACGCCGAGAAGGCTCTCAACGCCTTCCAGGAGGTGCTCATCGAGTCGCTGGGCAAGGGCGAGGCCGTCAAGGTCACGGGCCTCCTGTCCGTCGAGCGCGTCGAGCGTGCCGCCCGCACGGGCCGCAACCCCCGTACGGGCGAGGAGATCTCGATCCCGGCCGGTTACGGCGTGAAGATCAGCGCCGGCAGCCTGCTCAAGAAGGCCGTCGCCAAGTGACGTCCCGCTGACCGGCCGTCGCCGGCCCGGTCAGCAGCACGAAGGCCCGGACCCCCGTGAGGGGATCCGGGCCTTCGTGCGTCGCACCCCCGGCGCCGAGCACGGGGTTGACGTCGTCATCGGCGTGATGGCGCCACCAACGACGTGCTCGACCGCGAGGAGGCTCGTGATCGGCGACCTGCGCGTTCTCAGGCGTGCACGACGTTCGCGAGGATGCCGTGCTGCGTGAGGCGCGTGCCGATCGCCTGGTCGACCTCGCCGAACGCCTTGTTCGAGCGCGCGACGCCGACGGCGCCGGCCATCGCGCCGTGCCCGGTCGGGCGGTCGATGCGCGCGACGAGCTGGTCGCCGTGGACCATGAAGTCGACCGTGAAGACGAGGTGCTGGGCCTTGCCGGCGAACGCGCCGAGCCAGAACGTCTTCTGCTTGCTGCCGCGCTCGGCGGCCCACTGGCCCGTGGGGCGCGTGGTCACCGTGAAGCCCTGCTCCTGGAGCGCGGCGTGCAGGTGCTGCTTGGCGACCTCCGGGTCACCGGAGAGGAAGTAGTCGACCGTGGCCATGAGGGCTCCTCGTGCGTCGTGGTGGTGGGTGCGGCGGTCGCGCCGGGTCGTGGCAGGGCGCGCGGCCCCGGGGATGCTACCGCCGGGCCGGACCGACGGCCCGACCTGTCTTGAGAATCGTTCTCACGAACCGGTAGGCTGGGCGCTCGCCCACCGGAAGGACCCCTCATGGCCGTGCCCAAGCGCAAGCTCTCCCGCTCGAACACCCGCGCCCGTCGCTCGCAGTGGAAGGCGCAGGTGCCCGAGCTCGTGACCGTCGTCGTCGATGGCCGCGAGGTCACCCTCCCGCGCCGCCTCGTCGCGGGCGTGCGCCGCGGCCACGTGACGCTCCCCGAGTGAGCCGGCGGGGGCCCCGGACGGCCCGGCCCGCGCGATCGGTGCCCGACGGCGCGTGCCGCCGGGCGTCGTCGGGCCGCCGTGGCAGCATCCTCGCGTGAGCGCACCGACCTCTCCCGAGACGCCCGGGCGCGGCGAGCGCCGCACGCGGTCCCGGCGAGTGCCCGACGTCCTGGCGCGCGGCACCGCACGCACCCCGGCGCACGCGCACGCCCACGCGCACGGCCCAGCCGCGCCCGCGACCCGGCGCGTGCGGGTCACGCTCGCCGCGCTCCTGGTGCCCGCGCTGCTCGTCACGCTCGCCGGGCTCGTCGCGCTGTGGCCCGCCGCGGCGGACGTGCCCGCACGCATCCCCGTCGCCGCGGAGGGCAGCACCGTCCTGCGCGCGACCGTCACCGGGCCGGTCGACGAGGCGACGAGCGAGGTGCCCGCCCGGCTCGACGCGGGCTCCCGCGCGGGCGGCGAGGACGTGGGCGGCGACGCGATCACCGTCAACGCGCCGCCCGAGTACGTCGCCTACGGGTTCGACGAGGGCGACCGCCTGCGCGTCCTGTACATCGCCGAGGCCGCGGGCGCGGGCGGCACGCCCTACGTCTTCATGGACTTCGAGCGCGGGCTGCCCATCGGCGTCCTCGCGGTCGCGTACGCCGTCGTGGTGCTCGCCGTCGCGCGGTGGCGGGGCCTCGCGGCGCTCGCGGGGCTCGCGGGCGCGTTCGTCGTCATCACGTCGTTCACGCTGCCCGCGCTCCTCACCGGGCAGAACGCGCTGGGCGTCGCGCTCGTGACGTCGTCGCTCGTCATGTTCGTCGTGCTGTACGTCGCGCACGGGTTCACCGCGCGGACGTCGACGGCGCTGCTCGGCACCCTCGTGGGCCTGGTGCTCACGGCCGTGCTGGGCTGGTGGGGATCCGGGGCGGCCAACATCACGGGCCTCACGTCGGAGGAGTCCCTGTGGATCCCGCAGTACGCGCCCGAGCTCTCGATCCGCGGGGTCGTGCTGTGCGGGATCGTGCTCGCCGGCATGGGCGTGCTCAACGACGTGACGATCACGCAGGCGTCCGCGGTGTGGGAGCTGCGCGCCGTCGCGCCGCTCGCGACGCGGCGCGAGCTGTACGCGCGCGCGATGCGGATCGGGCGCGACCACATCGCCTCGACCGTCTACACGATCGCGTTCGCGTACGTCGGCGCCGCGCTGCCGCTCCTCATGGCGGTCTACCTCTCCGACCAGAACCTCGCGACCAGCCTCACGTCGGGCGAGATCGCGGAAGAGGTCGTGCGCACGCTCGTCGGCTCGATCGGGCTCGTCCTCGCGATTCCGATCACCACGGGCATCGCGGCGCTCACCGTGCCCGGCACCGGCTCGGCGCGGTCGGTCCCCGTGGGTAGGGTCGAGGTCCCCGCGACCTGACGGCGGGCGCGCCCGCTCGCGCGGGCACGACGACCGGGGCGACCCGGCGGCACGACGAGAGGACGACGGTGACGGAGACGACGGACGGCCTGAGCGGCCGGGACGGCCGGGACGTGGCGGTGCTCGGGCCGGGCGGGGTCGGCGGGCTGGTCGGCGCGCTGCTCGTCCGGTCGGGCGCCCGGGTGACGTTCCTCGCGGGCGAGGCCACGGCGGCCACCCTCACGGAGCGCGGCCTCCACGTGCGCAGCCGCCAGGTGGGCGACCTCCACGTGCCGGCGCGCGCGGCCACGCGCCTCGACGCCCCGGTCGACGTCGTCGTGGTGGCGGTCAAGCAGACCGCGCTCGACGACGCGCTCGACCGCGTGCCGCCGGAGGTGCTCGGTGACGGCGTGGTCGTCCCGATGCTCAACGGCCTCGACCACCTCGACGCGCTGCGCGCGCGGTACGGCACCGCGCGCGTGCTCCCCGCGACGGTCCGCGTCGAGTCCACGCGCGTCGCGCCGGGCGAGATCGAGCACACGAGCGCGTTCGTCGAGGTCGACGTCGCGCCGGGTGGGGTGGCCCCGGAGCGGGTCGAGGCAGTCCGCGCGCTCCTCGACGGGGCGGGCATCCCCACCACCGTGCACGACGACGAGACGGCGCTGATGTGGGCGAAGCTCGGCTTCCTCGCGCCGTTCGCGCTACTCACGACGGCGCACCGCGCCCCGATCGGCGAGGTGCGGACCACGCACCGGGCCGAGCTCGAGGCGCTCGTCCGCGAGGTCGCCGCCGTCGCGGCGGCGAGCGGCGCGCCGTCGGACCCGGACCGCACCCTGACGTTCTACGACCGCTTCGGGCCCGACGCGAAGTCCTCGATGCTGCGCGACGCCGAGGCGGGCCGGCCTCTCGAGACCGACGCGATCGGCGGCGCGATCGTGCGCGCCGCCGACCGCGCGGGGGTCGACGCGCCTCTGACGCGCGCGCTCGTCGAGCGACTCGGGGGCTGAGCGCGGCCGTCGTGAGGTCTCCCGGCGCGCGGGCTCATCCCGCGGCCGGGCCGGGCGCCGCGACGGCTGCTCGGCGGCGCGGCTCGCGTGCTTCCCCGCCGCCACGTGTCCTGACGCTGTCGCGAGATCCCACAGGTCCGTTCCAGTACCCGCCCGGCTGCACGACGGTGACCGAGACCCCGAATTGCCCGCCTCCATCGCGAGCGCCTCCCCCATCCTTTCGAGCGCGAACTTGCTCGCGCTGTACAGACCCGTGCTCGGGAAGCCGGCTAGCTGTACCCGGCCAGGACATTGGTTACCGCCGGCTGGTCGGGTACAGCTAGCGCGGCGATGCTCGACATCTGGAGCACGTGGCCCGAGCCCTGGCGCCGCAGGTGCGGCAGCACCGCCCGGCTACCCCACTGTCGTCCGGGGCATCTACCGCGCCGAGCTGCTGACGAAGGTCGATATCGCCGCCCGTGCAGGCAGCACCCGCCGCTCGCTCGACGCTTTAATCAACTCACGAGTGGTGCCCGCGTAAGGGAGTTCCCGGATCTATATCCCCGGATGAACCGCTGCGCTGCGTGAGCGTCTGACGAAAGCCCCAATCACGCGCGCGCGGATTGCGCGAAGTGCTGGGGGCGGGGGCCGAGTTGGAGACCACAGTATCTACGGCAGGATGCCAGGCGCGGAGGGGGGCGCAGGGGTTCTCCTCTTTCAAGCAGGAGGCAACTGTTATGAAGCGAAGCGCCCGCGCGGCGAGCGCCGTTGTGATCGCGGCGATACTGACGGCGCTCGGCGTGGTTCCCGCGGTCGGAGTACCGGGTGGGACCCACGTTGGCGGCGAGTTCGTCGAAGCCCCTCTCCTGGCTCAGAACGGGGACGAATCGTGGGATGTCGACTGGGATCGCCTGTCGACCGAACCTGTCCCCTATGTCGAGGCCGACTCTCCCCAGGAGGCGATCGAGATCTTCGACAGCCTCGAGTCGAACGAGGGTCTCGCGAGGACGTCCGCCGCGTCGGTCAACTATGGGCCGTGCAAGTTGCACCCGTCTGTCGTCTACTTCCGCACCTCGTCGAACAAGGGCGCAGTCGGGTTCAAGCCGTACACGAAGTGCAGCAACAACGTGACCTCCATCCACCACGAGAGCACGCTTCGGTACGAGTACTTTGGGCTCTGGCTTGTCGCGCTCAACAAGACTGGCGGCAACCGCGGCGTCATGAACTACACCCAGAAGAACATCGAGTACTACTGCCTCGGCAACATCGACACCGACTTCGGCGGCACGACTCTCGGCACGATCGTCTACCTTGGTAGGACGTACTACGCGCGTGTGTATACCCCCCGCGTCGAGCTGGGCTGCACCGTTTAGCGAGGACGTGTCGACCATGGGAACCGAATCAACGCACCTGCTGCTTGTCTATGCACGAAGTGGCTCTGGGGAAGACGAGCCACGAGTCTCGTGCGTGTCCGACCTGGCCGAGATCACACACGTCGAATCAGAGCTCGCCCGCATCAACCCAGAGCTCGAAGTGCGCTGGGAATCGGTCCCGTGGCAGCACACCGAACCAGGAGTTGGCCGTGTTGGATCCGACGTGGTGCACGTCGTGAGCGTAGGAAGCCCCCGAAACTTGATCGGTCTACGGGCCTTTGACAGCAGGCACGATGCCGAGTCGTTCGCCGTCGACTATGCCGAGGAGACAGTTGTCGAGACCTGTCGACTGAACGACATCGACCGGCAAGCGCTGGAATGAGCTGAAGGCGCCCCAGATGCTCCGGGGCGGGGTAGGGCCCGGTCGTCGCGCAGCGACCGGCCCCTGCTCGACGTCGGAAGTCATGCCCCGTGCTCCACACGGAGCGGTCTCGCGGTGTCAGCCACCCATCCGATAGAAGATTGCCCCTTCCCAACCCGCCGCTGTTCGCCTCGATGTCGCGAACCGCGCCCAGCTTTCTAGCGCAGCGAGGTACGTGGCGTAGTCGTCGGTGTGCCAGTGGCGAGCCGCATGTCTGTCTTCTCGTTGATCCACGTGAGCACACGGTTGTCCAGCACGGGCGCAGCGATCTCATGGTCGTGGACGCCACGCGCGGTTGCGGTGTACAGCCACTTCGTGAAGAACGCGGGGCCGCGTTGCTTGACGCGTCCGAGCAGAGAGTTGTTCAGGCACCGGTAGCCCACGATGGCTCCGACTCGGCGGGCGACGTATGTCGACCGCGTCCTCGACACGGCGCTGGGCGGGCTGCGCCCGCGCTGACGCGCGCGGTTCCTCACGACCGCGGCCGAGCTCTTCACCGGACCGCCACGCGACCCCCTGTGGACGTGTCCCCAGGCGCCTCACAGGTTCGCCAGGATGTCCGTCATGAGAGAGCCGTGGGTCGACGTCGCGCTGGCGCGGCTCCCCGAGACGCGTTCCTGCCCCGCGTGCGCCGCGCCGTTGCGGTCGTCGCGGTGCGACCGGTGCCTGCTCGACCTCGTCGGGCCGCTCGCGTTCGAGGTGGCGGCGGCGTCGACCGACGCGGCCGACGCGCTCCGGCGGCGCCAGACCGCCCTCGACACGCTCCGGGCCGCCCAGCCCGAGGCGGCCGCGTGGGCCGCCCGTGCCGCCGTCGCGCCCCCGCCCGGCATGCTCCCCGGCATCCGGCCCGGTGGTCGGCCCGGTGCAGCAGCGGGCGGCGGCTGGCGGACCCCGGCGGGCCCGCCGCCGATGCGCCCGCTCGACGCGAGCGGGCGCGGCGCGGCGGGGCCTCGCTCGTCGACCCTGTCGCCCGTGGCCGGACCGGGTGGGCCGGTGCGTCCGGGAGCGGCCGGCCCGGTCGTGCCGGTGCCTGCGCCCGGGCCTGCGGGCCCGCGCGCCGGTGGCGTCGGTCCGGGTGCGGCGCCCGCGCGGTCCGTCGGCCTCCAGCCCGTGCTCGCCGGGGCGGGCGCCGGGCTGCTCGCCGTGGCCGCCGTCGTCTTCGTGTTCTTCACGTTCGCCGACGACCTGACCCTGCGCGCCCTCGTCACCGGGGTGGTCACCGCGCTCACGGTCGGCGCCGCGGTGCTCCTGCGGTCGCGCGGACTGCGGTCGTCCGCGGAGGCCGTCGCGGCGCTGGCCGTGGTGCTCGCGCTGGTCGACGTCGAGCTCGCGCTCAGCGCGTGGGCGCTCGACCCGGTGGGTGCCGCCGCGGCGCGCGCGACGCTGCTCGCCGTCGTGCTCGTCGGCCTCGGCGTCGTGGGCGAGCGGGCGCGCGTCCGGGCCTGGGTGACGGGCGCCGTCGTGCTCGGTCCTCTCGTGCCGCTGGTCGCGGCGCCTGCGGCGCAGGCGTCGTGGGGCTGGGCCGTCGCGCTCCTCGTGACGGCGTGCCTGACGGCGGTCGCCGGCCCCGTCGCTGCGGCGGCGAGCGCGCGCGTGGGCGGCACCCTCGGCGCGGAGCGCGGGTTCCTGGGCGTCGTGCGCACGGTCGCCGTGCTCCTCGCGGTCCTCGTCGGGTTCACCGTCGCCGCGCCGCCGGGGCTGCCCGGGGGAGCGGGTGCGGCGCTCGTCGCGCTCGGGGCGGCGCTCGTCGCGACGCTGCTCCGGGTCACGACGGGCGAGCGGCGCTGGTACGCGGTCGGCGGCGCCGCGGCGGTGCTCGCCGGCGCGCTGCTCGGCACGGGCGACGGCGTCGGCTTCGTGGGTCTCGCGCCCGCGCTCGGCGCGCTCGCGTGGGTCGTCGTGCTGGTGCTCACCGGCCGCCGCGTGTCGGCGGGGGTGCTCCGGGCACCCGTCCCCGCGGTCGGCCGCTCCGACGCGCTCCTCGGAGGCGCCGTCGTCGTGCTCGTCATGGCGGGCCCCGCCCTCGCGCTCGCGGGCCTGCGGGCCGCCGAGGTGCTCGTGACCCCGACCGCGGGGACGAGCGCCGTGCTCGACGACGCGCCGCTGGGCGTGGGTGTCCTGTCCGCCGGGCTGGCGGGCGAGGGCACGGCGCCCGGGACCGTCGGCGCGACGCTGCTCGACGGCACGCTCGTCGGCCTCCTCTCCGTGCTCGTCGTCCTGCTCGTCGCGGCCCGGCTCCCGCTGCGCACGTCGCGGACCGCGCCGCCCCTCCTCGGTGGGACGGGCCGGCTCGGGACGGCGCCGCTCGTCGTGACCGGGCGCGCGCTCGCCCCGTGGGCGGCCCTCGCGCTCGTCCTCACCCTCGTGCTCGACCCGCGGCTGGCGGGCGTCATGTCGCTCGTCCTGCTCGGGCTGCTCGCCGCGGCGCTGCTCGTCGTGACGGCGCGGCCGGCCGCGGCCGCCGCGCCCGCCGGCACCGATCCCTCCGCGGGCGCCCCGTCGCCCGGCGCCGTCGTGCGCGCCGTCCGGCGCGGGCTCGGACGCGCCCTGCGCCCCGTCGCGCGTCTCGTGCCCGGCGCGCGCACCGCCGTCCGCCACGGTCTGCTCCCCGTCGGCCGGTCCGAGCGGCGGGCCGCGCACGCCGCCGCCGTCGCGGGCACCGTCCTCGCGCTCGTCCTCCTCGTCGCCGGGTCCTGGGTCGCGCGCCCGACGGCGACCGTCGGGGCCGTCGTCGTCGGCCTGCTCCTGCTCGCGGCGCGCGCCGCCGCGCCGCGCGCCCTGCACGCGCCCCTCGTCGGGGTCGCCTACGGGTACGCGCTGCTCGTGCTCGGGGTGACGCTCGCGTGGAGCGGCGCCGGGACGGTCGTCGTGCTGTGCGGGGTCTCCGGCGTCGCCTCGCTCGCGGCGCTCGCGGTGACGCTCGCCCCGCGCGTCGACCGGCACTCGTGGTGGGCGGTCCTCGGCGTGACGGCCGTGCCGTTCGGGCTCGGCGTGCTCACCGTCGTCGACGAGCGCAGCACCTGGTCCGTCGCGGCGTGCCTCGCGATGCTCGCGCTCGAGGTCGTCCTGGTCGGCTCCCGGCGCCCCGGCTCGGTGACGGCGCTGCGCGTCCTCGCCGCGGCCCTCGTGCTCCCGACGGCGGCCGTCGCCGTGGTGAGCGCGGGCGCGCTCGTGCTCCCGGGCAGCGGCTCGCCCGTCGTCCTGCCCGTCGTCGCCGTCCTCGTCGCGGCGGCCCTCGCGGGGGCCCGGCCGCTCGCGGCACGGCTCGACCTCGGGGCGGGCCGCGTCGCCGTCGAGGGGAGCGCGGCCGTGACGGGGGCCATCGCGGTCGGGCTCGCGTACGGGCGCCCCGCCGCGGGCCCGACGATCGCCGTCGCCGTGCTGCTCCTGCTCGCCGTCGGTGCGGGGCTCGCCGCGCGCGACCGCGACCGGCGGGGGGAGTGGTGGCTCGCCGCCGTCCTGGGCACCGCGGCGCTGTGGACGGCGCTCGCGGCCGCCGAGGTCGGGCTCGTCGAGGCGTACACCGCGCCGCCCGCGGTCGCCGCCGTCGTCGTGGGCGCGCTCCTCGCCCGCCGTGCGCGGCGCTGGTGGGAGCTCGCGGGCGCGGGTCTCGTGCTGCTCGTCGTGCCGTCGGTGCTCGTCCTGGGCGCGGCCCCGGGCGCGGGCGACGTCCGCGCGTCGCTGCTCGTCGTCGCGGGTGCGGTGTCCGTCGCCGGTGCGGTGCTGCTCCGGCAGGGCACGACGGCGGGCGGCGTCGCCCCGGCCGCGACGACCCGCAGCGCGTGGCGGCGTGCCGGTGCGCTCCGGCTCGCCGGAGCCGCGGTGCTCGCCGCGGTCGCCGGGACGGTGGAGTCGCTGCACGTCGCGCACGTGCCCGGCGGTGGTGCGCTGTTCGTCCTCGGGTTCGCGTGGGCGCTCGCGGCAGGCGGCGTGGCGCTCGGCGCGGGGCTCGTCGCGGCGCGCGCGGCCTCGGGGCGGGGTGCCGCGGCGGCGCGGCGCTGGGCCGTCGCGCCCGCCCTGACGCTCGTGGTGGTCGGCGCCGTCGCGAACGTGCGACCCGTGTGGGGCGTCATCGCGACGGTCTGGCTCGTCGAGGTCGCGCTGCTCGCGGTGCTCGTGGTGGGGGTGCGCCGCGCCGTGCGCGGGCGGCTCGACCTCCCGCCCGCGTGGTTCCTGTGGCTGCTCGCCCTCGTCGCCGCGATCGGCGCGTGGTCGCCGCGCGAGCTGCGCGTCGAGGTGTTCTCCCTGCCCCTCGGCGCCGGGCTCCTCGTCGCGGGCTACCTCGCGCTCGCGGCGGGCAGGGCGGGCACAGCGGGCACAGCGGGCACCGCGGGCACGACGAGCACGGCGGGAACCGCGGGCACGGCGGGCACGGCCGCGGGCGGACCGAGCGGTGTCCCGGCCGCGCCCGCGCGCACGGCCCGGCCCCTCGGCGGCTGGCCCGTCGGCGTCGTCGGGTCGTGGCGTGCGCTCGCACCCGGGCTCCTCGCGCTCGTCGGGCCGTCGGTGCTCGCGACGTACACCGACGCGCGTACGTGGCGCGCGATGCTCGTCGTCGTGCTCGCGCTCGCGGCGGTCCTCGTCGGGACGCGCAAGCACCTCGCGGCGCCGTTCCTGCTGGGCGTCGCCGTGCTGCCCGTCGAGATCCTCGTCGTGTTCGTCTCGCAGCTCGGCACGCGCATCTCCGCCGGGCCGTGGATGCTCACGCTCGCCGCGGCGGGCGGCCTGCTGCTCATCATCGCGACGTACTACGAGCGGCGGATCGCCGCGTACGACGGCGCCGCCGCGTACGTCCGGGACCTGCGCTGAGTCGCCGGGCTTGAGTCGCCGGGCTGAGTCGCTCGACGGCGTCAGCCGCGGCGCTGCTTCTCGATGAGCGGCCGCAGCCGGTAGGGGATGAGCTCTCCCATGGAGAGCGACGTCTCGGTGCGCTCGACGCCGTCGATCGCGAGGATCGCGGCATCGATGCGGAACAGGTGGTCCGTGTCGCGGCACGCGACGGTGACGCGCAGGTCCGCGGTGCCGCTGCGCCCGAACGCCTGCACGACCTCGGGGATGCGCGCGAGGTCGTCGACGATGCGCGCGAGCTCCTTCTGCCGGAGCTGCACCTCGACGAACGCCGTGAGGGGGTGCCCCAGCACGTGCGGGTCGATGCGCCGGTCGAGGTCGAGGAACGCGCCCTCGGCCTCGAGCCGTGCGAGCCGCGCCGCGACCGTGTTGCGGGAGAGCCGCAGGCGGTCGGCGAGCGCGACGATCGTGGCCCGCGGGTCGTCGGCGAGCGCGAGCAGGAGGTCGAGGTCGACAGCGTCGGCGCTGTGCATGGTGCTCACTCTAACCGAGTGACGGCGGTCACAGTGCACGATGCGTCAGGCGTCGGTGGAGCCATGTGCGTGACGCGGGTTACGTTCCCCCTACCTCGGTCCTCGACGGAGAGGACCGGCTCCCCGAGGTGAGGTGGCGACGATGCCCAGCGAACCTGCGGTGCGGACCGGACCGACGGCGGCGACCCCGCCGAAGGCGTACGACGGTCACCGGGCGGCAACCCCGCGCGACGCACGAGCAGACCGGAAGAACGTGGTGCGCGACGTGCGCAAGGACGCGCCGCGGCAGGACCCGCCCGACCCGGTCCCCGGGTCGACGCCGACCCTGCGCGTGCTCGACGAGGACGGCACCCGCCACCGCGACCCGGACCTCGACCGGTGGCTCGCGGACCTCGACCCGACGGCGCCCGACGACGCCGCGCGCGCGGCGGCCCGGTCGGCGCTGCTGCGGCTCCACGAGGACATGGTCGTGGCGCGTCGCATCGACGCGGAGGCCACGGCGCTCCAGCGGCAGGGCGAGCTCGCGCTCTGGCCGCCGCTCCTCGGCCAGGAGGCGGCGCAGGTCGGCTCGGCGCGCGCGCTGCGCGACGACGACTTCGTCTTCTCCTCCTACCGCGAGCACGCCGTCGCGCGGGTGCGCGGCGCAGCGCTCGTCGACCTCGTGCGCGTGTGGCGCGGCGTCGCGGTCTCCGGCTGGGACCCGTACGCGATCGGCATGGCGTCGCCGCAGGTCATCATCGGCGCCCAGGCGCTGCACGCGACGGGCTGGGCGATGGGCGTGCAGAACGACGTCGACGCCGGCCGCGTCGACGCCGCCGCCGGGCTGCCGGTCGGGGTGTCGTACTTCGGCGACGGCGCGATGAGCCAGGGCGACGTCAACGAGGCGTTCGTCTTCGCGTCCACGTACCGCTCGCCGGTCGTGTTCTTCTGCCAGAACAACCAGTGGGCCATCTCCGAGCCGGTCGCGCTCCAGTCGCGCGTCCCGCTCGCGGAGCGCGCCCGCGGGTTCGGCCTGCCGGGCGTGCGCGTCGACGGCAACGACGTCCTCGCGGTGCTCGCCGTGACGCGCGCGGCCCTCGACCGCGCCCGGAACGACGGCGGCCCCACCTTGATCGAGGCCGTCACCTACCGCATGGGCCCGCACACCACGGCCGACGACCCGAAGCGGTACCGCGACGCGGCCGAGGTGGAGGAGTGGACGCGCCGCGACCCGATCGCGCGCTTCGAGGCGTACCTGCGCGCCGTCGGGGTGCTCGACGACGCGGGCGCGGCGCGCGTGCAGGAGGTCGCCGACGCGGCGGCCGCCGAGCTGCGCGCCGGGTGCGTCGCGCTCACCGACCCGCCGCCGCTCTCGCTCTTCGACCACGTCTACGCGGAGCCGCACCACGCGCTGGACCGCGAGCGCGCGGAGTACGCGCACTACCTCGCCGGCTTCGACGGGGAGGAGGCGCGATGACGACCCTCACGCTCGCGAAGGCGCTCGGCGCCGGCCTGCACCGCGCGATGACGGACGACGACCGCGTGGTCGTCATGGGCGAGGACGTCGGCCGCCTGGGCGGCGTCTACCGCGTGACGGACGGGCTCCAGGCGGAGTTCGGACCGCGGCGCGTGCTCGACACGCCGCTCGCGGAGTCGGGGATCATCGGGACGGCCGTCGGGCTCGCGTACCGCGGCTACCGGCCGGTGTGCGAGATCCAGTTCGACGGCTTCGTGTTCGTCGCGTTCGACCAGATCCTGTCCCAGCTCGCGAAGATGCACGCCCGCACCGGCGGGAAGGTGCGCCTGCCGATCACGATCCGCATCCCCGTGGGCGGCGGCATCGGCGCGGCCGAGCACCACTCGGAGTCGCCCGAGGCGCTGTTCGCGCACACGGCCGGGCTGCGGGTCGTGTCGGTCGCGAACCCCCAGGACGCGTACACCGTGCTCCGCCAGGCCGTCGCGTGCGACGACCCGGTGATCTTCTTCGAGCCCAAGCGGCGCTACCACCTCAAGGGCGAGGTCGACCTCGACCCCGTCGACCCGCCGGCCATGGACCGGGCCCGCGTCGTGCGCGAGGGCCACGACGTCACGCTCGTCACGTGGGGCGGCCTCGTCGGGACCGCGCTCGACGCCGCCGTCGCCGCGTCGGACGACGGCGTGTCCGTCGAGGTGATCGACCTGCGCTCGCTGTCGCCGATCGACCACGACACCGTCGCGGCGTCGGTCCGCAAGACGGGGCGGGTCGTCGTCACGCACGAGGCGCCCCGCCAGGCGGGGCTCGGCGCGGAGATCGCCGCGACCGTGACGGACCGCTGCTTCGAGCACCTCGAGGCCCCGCCCGTGCGGGTCACAGGCCACGGCATCCCGTACCCGCCCGCGAAGCTCGAGGGCCACTACCTCCCGGACCTCGACCGCATCCTCGACGGCGTCGACCGCGTCCTGGGGCGGGTGGAACCGTTCGTGCCGGCGTCCGGGCGTCCCGTCGCGGAGGTGACCCGATGACGGCGCTGCGCGAGTTCCGCCTCCCCGACCTGGGCGAGGGCCTCACCGAGTCCGACATCGTCAGCTGGCACGTCCACGCGGGCGACCACGTCGAGCTCAACCAGGTCATCGCCGAGGTCGAGACCGCGAAGGCCCTCGTCGACCTCCCGTCCCCGTACGCGGGCGTCGTCGCGTCCCTCCACGCCGAGGAGGGCCAGACGGTGAGCGTCGGCGAGCCGCTCGTCACCTTCGAGGTCGACGACGGCGCGGCCACCGCGTCCGGCGGCGGTCCGGAGGGCTCGTCCGCCGGGGTCCCGGCCCGGGTGCCCGACGCCGTCCCCGCCCTGGTCGGGGCGGTCGCCGGGTCGGGGGTCGCCCCGGCCGCCACTGCGGCCGAGCCCACCGACGAGCCCGAGCCGAACCTCGTCGGCTACGGGGCACGCCCCGACCGGGTCGGGCGGCCCGCGCGTCGACCCCGGCGGGCGGTGGCTGAAACCCAGGTTTCACGGCCCGACGTCGCCGAGGCGCCCCGCCGCACCACCGTGACCGGCGAGCGGCCCCGGTCGACGCCGCCGGTGCGCGCGCTCGCGAAGAAGCTCGGCGTGCGGATCGACCGGGTCGAGGGCTCCGGCCGCGACGGGCTCATCACGCGCGAGGACGTCCTCGCGGCGGTGAGCTGCCATCGCGACGTCGCACGCCGACCGCGCGACGAGCACCACGCGCACCCCGCGACGTCCGCCGGCCCGGGGGCACCGAGCGGCGAGAAGCGAGAACTGGCCCCTCCGGACCGCGGCCGAGGGGCCACTTCTCCCCTCTCGGCGCCGGGCGCGGTGACGGGCGTGGCCGCCGACCGCGCGGCCGGCCTCGAGGCGGAGGTCGTGCCCGTGCGGGGCGTGCGCAAGCACACCGCGGCGGCGATGGTGGCGAGCGCGTTCACGGCGCCCCACGCGACGGTGTTCCTCACCGTGGACGTGACGCGGAGCGTCGAGCTCCTGGAGCGGCTGCGCACCCACCGCCTCGTGCGCGGCGCGCGGATCACCGTGCTGGCGCTCGCGGCCCGCGCGCTGTGCCTCGTGCTGCCGCGCCACCCCGCGCTCAACAGCGCGTGGCGCGACCTCCCCGACGGCTCGGCAGAGATCGTGCGGTACCGGCGGGTGCACCTGGGGATCGCGGTCGCGACCGACCGGGGGCTCGTCGTGCCGCACGTGCCCGACGCCCAGGCGCTCGACCTGCCCGACCTCGCCGCCGCGCTGACCGACCTCACGACCACCGCGCGCGACGGCCGCACGACGCCCGAGCGCCTGACCGGCGGGACGATCTCGATCACCAACGTCGGGGTGTTCGGCGTCGACGCGGGTACCCCGATCCTCGTCCCCGGCGAGGCGGCGATCCTCGGCCTGGGGGCGGTGCGGCGTCGGCCCTGGGAGCACGACGGCGAGGTCGCGCTGCGCGACGTCGTCACGCTCAGCCTGTCGTTCGACCACCGCGTGGTCGACGGCGAGCAGGGCGCGCGCTTCCTCGCCGACCTGGGCGCGCTGCTGGAGGACCCGGCGCTCGCGCTCCTCGCCGGGAGCCGGCAGGAGGTGGTCGCGTGACCGTCCTGACGAGCGCCGTCGAGCCCGGGTCGGACGCGGCCCGCGCGAACGACGCCGCGCAGCGCGGGCTCGCGCAGGAGCTGCGCGAGCGCACGGCGGACGTCGCGCGTGGCGGCCCGGCGTCGGCGCGCGACCGGCACGTGGCGCGCGGCAAGCTGCTCCCGCGCGACCGCGTCGACCGGCTGCTCGACGAGGGCAGCCCGTTCCTGGAGATCGCACCGCTCGCCGGGTACGGCGTGGACGACGGCGCGTGGCCGGCGGCGGGCGTCGTCGCCGGGATCGGGGTGGTCAGCGGGCGGCAGGTCATGGTCGTGTGCAACGACGCGACCGTGAAGGGCGGCACGTACCACCCGCTCACGGTGAAGAAGCACCTGCGGGCGCAGGAGATCGCGCTGGAGAACCGGCTGCCGTGCGTCTACCTCGTCGACTCGGGCGGTGCCTTCCTGCCCCGGCAGGCCGAGGTGTTCCCGGACCGCGACCACTTCGGCCGCATCTTCTACCACCAGGCGCGTCTCTCGGCGGCGGGGATCCCGCAGATCTCCGCGGTGCTCGGGTCGTGCACGGCGGGCGGCGCCTACGTGCCCGCGATGAGCGACGAGACGGTCATCGTGCGCGGGCAGGGCACGATCTTCCTCGGCGGGCCGCCGCTCGTGAAGGCGGCGATCGGCGAGGTCGTCACGGCCGAGGAGCTCGGCGGCGGCGAGCTGCACGCGCGTCGCAGCGGCGTCGTCGACCACCTCGCCGACGACGACGAGGACGCGCTCGACACCGTGCGGCGCATCGTCGCGACGCTCCCGCCCGACCCGGAGCCCGCGTGGGACGTGGCGCCCAGCGAGCCTCCCCGCGTGGCGGGTGCCGCCGTACAGGACCCGGGGGAGGATCTGTACGCCGCCGTCCCGGCCGACGTCCAGGCTCCCTACGACCCCCGCGAGGTCATCGCCCGGCTCGTCGACGGGAGCCGGTTCGACGAGTTCAAGCGCGAGTACGGCGACACGCTCGTCACGGGCTTCGCGCGGATCCACGGGCACCCGGTGGGGATCCTCGCGAACCAGGGCGTGCTGTTCTCGGCGTCCGCGCTCAAGGGGGCGCACTTCGTCGAGCTGTGCGACCAGCGCGGCATCCCGCTGCTGTTCCTGCAGAACATCTCCGGCTTCATGGTCGGCACGGACGCCGAGGCGGGCGGGATCGCGAAGGACGGCGCGAAGATGGTCACGGCCGTCGCGACGACGCGCGTCCCGAAGCTCACGGTGATCGT
Organism: Cellulosimicrobium sp. RS; assembly: GCF_046159675.1. Classification (NCBI taxonomy): domain Bacteria; kingdom Bacillati; phylum Actinomycetota; class Actinomycetes; order Micrococcales; family Promicromonosporaceae; genus Cellulosimicrobium; species Cellulosimicrobium sp. RS. The sequence goes on from NZ_JBJXVU010000002.1 coordinate 194,107, forward strand.
CGGCGGCTCGTTCGGGGCGGGGAACTACTCGATGTGCGGCCGCGCGTACTCGCCGCGCTTCCTGTGGTCGTGGCCCGCGAGCCGCATCTCCGTGATGGGCGGCCCGCAGGCCGCGTCCGTGCTCTCGACGGTCAAGCGCGACCAGCTCGCGGCGCGCGGCGAGGCGTGGGACCCCGATGCGGAGGCCGCGTTCTCCGCCGGCATCCGCGCCGACTACGACGAGCACGGCAGCCCCTACTACGCGACCGCGCGGCTGTGGGACGACGGCGTGATCGACCCCGCCGACACGCGCCGCGTGCTCGGCCTCGCCCTCGGCGTGTGCGCTCGCACGCCCCTCGCCGAGACCTGGACCGGTGACCGGTTCGGCCTCTTCCGGATGTGAGCCGATGACCTCCCGCACCTTCCTCGACGCGACCGCCCGCCCGCCCGGCGGTACCGGGTTCCGCACGGTCCTCGTCGCGAACCGCGGCGAGATCGCGTGCCGCGTGATCGGCACGCTGCGCCGCCTCGGCGTGCGGTCCGTCGCCGTCTTCTCCGACGCCGACGCCGACGCGCGCCACGTGCGCGAGGCGGACGTCGCGGTCCGGATCGGGCCCGCGCCCGCCGCGCAGAGCTACCTCGACGTCGACGCCGTCGTCGCCGCGGCCGTCGCGACCGGGTCCGAGGCGGTCCACCCCGGCTACGGCTTCCTCTCGGAGAACCCGGCGCTCGCCCGGGCGTGCGAGCGCGCGGGGATCGCGTTCGTCGGGCCGGGCGTCGACGCGCTCGAGGCGATGGCCGACAAGCTCGCCGCGAAGAGCATCGTCGGCGCGCGGGGCGTGCCCGTCGTGCCGGGGGCGGGCGAGCCCGGGATGTCCGACGACGACCTCCTCGCCGCCGCGGGCGCCGTCGGGTTCCCGCTGCTCGTCAAGCCGTCCGCCGGGGGCGGGGGCAAGGGCATGGTCGTCGTGCGCGCCGAGGCCGACCTGTCGGGCGCGCTCGCGTCGGCGCGGCGGGTCGCGGCGTCGTCGTTCGGCGACGACACGCTCCTGCTCGAACGCCTCGTCGAGGCGCCGCGCCACATCGAGGTGCAGGTGCTCGCCGACACGCACGGGACCGTGGTCCACCTCGGCGAGCGCGAGTGCTCGCTCCAGCGCCGCCACCAGAAGGTGGTCGAGGAGGCGCCGTCGCCGCTCCTCACCGCGGAGCAGCGCGCCCGCATGGGCGAGGCCGCGTGCGAGGTCGCGCGGTCGGTCGGGTACGTCGGCGCCGGGACGGTCGAGTTCCTCGTCCCTGCCGCGAGCCCCGACGAGTTCTTCTTCATCGAGATGAACACGCGCCTCCAGGTCGAGCACCCCGTGACCGAGATGGTCACCGGCCTCGACCTCGTCGCGCTCCAGCTCCGCGTCGCGGCGGGCGAGCCGCTGGGCCTGGCGCAGAGCGACGTCGTGCTCCGCGGCCACGCCGTCGAGGCGCGCCTCTACGCGGAGTCGCCCGAGCGCGGGTTCCTCCCGGCCACCGGGTCGGTCCTGGTCTACGACGACGGCGGCGTCGCTGCCGGGCCGGGCGCCTCGCCGCTGCGCCTCGACTCCGGCATCTGCGCAGGCTCGGTGGTCGGCGGTCACTACGACCCGATGCTCGCGAAGGCGGTCGCCTGGGGAGAGACGCGCGACGAGGCCGTGGGGCGCCTCGACGGCCTGCTCGCGCGGACGGTCGTGCTGGGCGTCGAGACGAACACGGCGTTCCTGCGGTCCCTGCTCGCGGACGACGACGTCCGTGCGGGCCGGCTCGACACCGGCCTGATCGACCGGCTCGTGGCGTCGGGTTCGGGGTCGGTGGCCGGGCTTGGCGAAGGGCCGGGGGCCGTGGTCGGGTCCGGCGAGGGGCCGGGGGGTGCGCGCGCCGTCTACCCTCCGCGCCCTCGTTCCTCGGGCGCTCCCGCCAGGCCCGACCACGACGGCGCGCACACCCCCCGCCCCCTCGCCTCGGAGGTCGGCTCGCCATCCGGCGGCGCGGACTGGGTCGAGCTCGTCGCCGCCGCCCTGTTCCTCGCCGAGCAGGCGGTTGTGGCTCGTCCGGGGGGCGGGACGGGCCATGACCGCCTGCTCGACGTCGGAGTGGCTGCCGACGGCGATCCCTGGCGGGCGGGGGACGGGTGGCGGCTCAACGGGGACGCGGCGGCGCGGCGGGTTCTGCTCGTCGATGCGGCCGGTGGCGCGCACGAGGTGCGGGTGTCCGGGGTGGTGGGGGACGCCGTCGTGCGCGTGCCAGCACCCGACGACGGCGCGTGGCCCGGCTCGACGACGCACGCGGCGCGGGCGTCGCTCGTCCGCGACCCCGGGGCCGACGGCGCGTGGTGGCTCACCCTGGACGGTGTCCGGGAGCGCGTGCGGCTCGCCCTCGACGCACCCCCCGCCGACGGGGAGCCCGCGACGGTGTGGGTGTGGCGCGACGGGCGGACCGTCGCCCTGGCCGCCCCGGACCGGGAGCAGCGCGCCGCACGGGCGCGGGCCGACCGCCGTCGGGCACGGGGCGACGCGCCTGGCGCGACCGACCCCGAGGTGCGCGCGGCGATGCCCGGCACGGTCGTCACGGCCGCCGCGGACGGCGAGCCCGTCACCGCCGGGGACGTCCTCGTCACCGTCGAGGCCATGAAGATGGAGCACCCGCTCCTCGCCCCGCACGACGGCGTCGCCGACGTGCGCGTGCGCCCCGGCGACCTCGTGCGCCGGGACCAGGTGGTCGCCGTCGTCCACCCTCACGACTCCGGTGCGGCACAACCCGCCGCCCCGGTCCCGCAACCCGACACCCAGGGAGCATCATGATCGAGGCCGACGTCCTGCTCGACGACGAGCAGCGGAAGCTCAGCCAGGTGGTGCGCGACTTCGCGGACAGCGTCGTCGCGCCCGCCGCCTACCGCTACGACACGGAACGCCGCCTGCCGATGGAGATCATCGCGCAGATGGGGGAGCTCGGGCTGTTCGGGCTGCCGTTCCCGCGCGACGTCGGCGGTCAGGGCCAGGACTACGTGTCGCTGTGCCTCGCCGTCGAGGCGCTCGCGCGCGTCGACCAGTCGATCGCGGTGACGCTCGAGGCCGGGGTCGGGCTCGGGATCGTCCCGCTCTACCGGCACGGCTCGCGCGAGCAGCAGGAGCGGTGGCTGCCCGACCTGCTCGCCGGGCGGGCGCTCGCGGCGTTCGGGCTCACCGAGGCCGGTGCCGGGTCCGACGCGGGCGGCACCCGCACGACCGCGCGGCTCGACGGCGACGAGTGGGTGATCGACGGGTCCAAGCAGTTCATCACCAACTCGGGGACGCCCATCACGAGCCTCGTGACCATCACCGCCGTCACGGGCGAGACGGTCGGCCCGGAGGGCGAGGTGCGCAAGGAGCTGTCGAGCATCATCGTCCCGGCGGGGACGCCCGGGCTCGAGGTGGGGCCGTCGTACGACAAGGTCGGCTGGCACACCTCGGACACGCACCCCCTCACGCTGACCGACGTCCGCGTGCCCGCCGGGAACCTGCTCGGCGAGCGCGGTCGTGGGTACGCGAACTTCCTCCGCGCGCTCGACGAGGGCCGCATCGCGTTCGCCGCCCTCGCGACCGGCGCCGCGCAGGGCTGCCTCGAGGAGGCGCTGCGGTACGCGCGCGAGCGCGTCGTGTTCGGTCGGTCGATCGGGGAGAACCAGCACGTCGCGTTCACGCTCGCCCGCATGCAGGCGCGCGTCCACACCGCGCGCCTCGCGTGGCTCGACGCCGCGCAGAAGCTCGTGCGCGGCAAGCCGTTCAAGGCGGAGGCGTCGGTCGCGAAGCTCGTCGGCGGCGAGGCCGCGATGGCGAACGCGCGCGACGCGTCGCAGATCTTCGGCGGCTACGGGTTCCTCAACGAGAACCCCGTCGCACGGCACTACCGCGACGCGAAGGTGCTCGAGGTCGGCGAGGGCACGACCGAGGTGCAGCTCATGGTCATCGCGAGGAGCCTGGGACTGGACGGCTAGCGCGGGTCCGACGCCGACCACGACGTTGCTGTCGTTCTCACGGTCATCCCGACAGCAACGTCGTGGTCGGCAGATGGCGACGTCAGGGACGAGGGGAGGATCAGCATGCGCGAGGTGGTCCAGCGGGGCCTGTACTACGACGAGCTGGAGACGGGCGTGGTCTACCGCCACCGTCCCGGCCGCACGCTCACGGAGGCGGACGACGTCGTCTTCTCCACGCTCACGATGAACCACCAGGCGCTGCACCTCGACGCCGCGTGGGCCGCGACCCAGCCGTTCGGGCAGCGGCTCGTCAACTCGATGATGACGCTGTCCACGCTCGTCGGGCTGTCCGTCGGGCAGGTCACGCAGGGCACGATCGTCGCGAACCTCGGGTTCCGCGAGGTCGAGTTCCCGAAGCCGCTGTTCCACGGCGACACGCTCTACGCCGAGACGGAGGTCGTGGAGAAGCGGCTCTCCGCGTCGCGGCCGGGGCAGGGCGTCGTGACCCTCGAGCACCGCGGCCTCAACCAGGACGGCGTGCTCGTCGCGCGCGCCGTCCGCACCGCGCTCTTCTGGACGCGCGCCGCCCACGAGGCGGCGTCCGCGCCGGTGCCCGACGACGCCCGGTCCCCCGGGGCGTCCACCGGACCCGGGGCTGTGGGCACGGTGGGTACCGATCCCGCTGACACCCCCGGGCCCGGCGCCGGGCACGACGACGGCCCGGGGCTCGGCGAGCACGCGGCGGGGGTGCACGAGCCCGTGCTCGAGCGCGGCGACGAGGAGAGCGCGTGGTGACCGACGGCGCCGGGCACCGCGCCGTCTCCCCGCCAGGGTTCGGGCTCGGGCCCGCGCTGCTGTTCTGCCCCGCCGACCGGCCCGACCGCTTCGCCAAGGCCGCGGACCGCGCGGACGCCGTGATCCTCGACCTCGAGGACGCCGTCGCCCCGCACGCCAAGGACGCCGCGCGGCGAGCCGTCGTCGAGGCGTCCGCGACGCTCGACCCGGCGCGCACCGTCGTGCGCGTGAACCCCGTCGGGACGCCCGAGCACGCGCTCGACGTGGCGGCGCTCGCGGACACGCGCCTGCGGACGGTCATGGTCGCGAAGTCGGGCCCGGAGCTGCTCGGCTCGCTCGGAGCGCTCGCGACCACCCTCCCGGGCGTCCGGGTCCTCGCGCTGTGCGAGACGGCGGCCGGCGTCCTCGCGGCGCCGGAGCTCGCCCGCAGGCCCGAGGTCGTCGCGCTGATGTGGGGCGCGGAGGACCTCGTCGCCTCCCTCGGGGGGACGTCGAGCCGCCGCCCCGACGGCACGTACCTCGACGTCGCGCGGCACGCCCGCGCCGCGGTGCTGCTCGCGGCCGGTGCGGCGGGGAAGGCTGCGGTCGACGCGGTGCACCTCGACGTGGGCGACCTCGACGGGCTGCGCGCCGAGGCCGAGGACGCCGCCGCGTCGGGGTTCGCCGCGACGGCGTGCATCCATCCGAGCCACGTCCCCATGATCCGCGCCGCCTACGCACCGACCGTCGAGCAGGTGGCCGACGCCCGCGCGCTGCTCGACGCCGCGGCCGCGAACCCCGGCGGCGCGGGCGCCGTCTTCACGTTCGAGGGCCGCATGGTCGACGAGCCGGTCCTCCGGCACGCGCGGGCGGTCCTCGACCGGGTGGTTCTCGACCGGGCGCCGTCGGACGGGTGAGCGCGGGGATCTCGCGCTCGCGGGCCCGGCCGACGGCGCCTCGTCGCGGCCGACCGGACAAATACCCCGCTCCGCCCGTTCCGCTTGCGGGCTCGGGCATCGTATGGTCACTCGCGTGAACGTCTACGTCGTCCTGTCCCGCAGTCGTACGGTCCTGTCCCGGACGATCGCGCTGGCGACGCGCGACGAGTTCACGCACTCCTCCCTGGCGCTCGACCAGGGGCTCGACCTCATGTTCAGCTTCGGCCGACGCCGGGCGGGCAACCCGTTCGTCGGCTGCTTCCGCCGCGAGCGGTTCGACGACGGCCTGTACCGCGGCATGGACGTCGTGCCGGGGGTCGTGCTCGCGGTGCCCGTGACCCCCGAGCAGCACGAGGCGATCCGCGTCCGGATCACCGAGTTCCTGCTCGACTCGCACGCGTTCTCGTACAACGTGCGCGGCCTCGTCGGCGCGCGGTTCGGCCGCGGGCACGAGGCCGAGGACCGGTTCTTCTGCTCGGAGTTCGTCTACCACGTGCTGCACGGCGCGGGGGTGTGGGACCTCGGGGTCGAGCGGTGGCAGGTGCGGCCCCAGACGCTGCTCGACCTGCCGGGCCGCGTCGTCTTCCGCGGGGACCTCAAGGACTACGTCGCCGCGCACCGCACGCTCGAGACGCTGCCGTCGCTGACGTTCGCCCCTGCCCGGGAGCGCGTGCCCGGCTGATCGCCGACACGCGCTCCGCGGGCCCCGCGCCGTCCCCGTCGCCCGCGGCTCCTCAGCCCGCGCGGAGCGCCGCCACGATGTCCTCGACCCGTTGCTTGGCGTCCCCGAAGAGCATCCCGGTGTTCTCGCGGAAGAACAGCGGGTTCTGCACCCCGGCGTAGCCCGCCGCCATGGACCGCTTGAAGACGACGACCTGCTCCGCCTCCCACACGTGCAGCACGGGCATCCCCGCGATGGGCGAGCCGGGGTCGTCGAGCGCGGCCGGGTTCACGGTGTCGTTCGCCCCGATGACGAGCACGACGTCCGTCCCCGCCAGGTCGTCGTTGATCTCGTCCATCTCGAGCACGATGTCGTACGGGACGCGCGCCTCCGCGAGCAGCACGTTCATGTGCCCGGGGAGCCGGCCCGCGACGGGGTGGACGCCGAAGCGGACCTGGGCGCCGCCGTCGCGCAGGAGCTGCACGAGGTCGGCGACGGGGTACTGCGCCTTGGCGACCGCCATGCCGTAGCCCGGGGTGATGACGACGCTCCGCGCGTCGCGCAGGAGGGCCGCGACGTCGTCGGCGCGCACCTCGCGGTGCTCGCCCTGCGGGCCCTCGCCGCCCGCGGGCGCCGCACCCTCCTCGGCCCCGAAGCCGCCGAGGATGACGGACACGAACGACCGGTTCATGGCCCGGCACATGATGTAGCTGAGGATCGCACCGGAGGACCCGACGAGCGCGCCCGTGACGATGAGCAGGTCGTTGCCCAGCATGAAGCCGGCCGCGGCGGCGGCCCAGCCGGAGTACGAGTTGAGCATCGAGACGACGACGGGCATGTCGCCGCCCCCGATCGACGCGACGAGGTGCCAGCCCAGCGCGAGCGACACGACGGTGAGCAGGAGCAGCGGCCACACGGACGGCGCGACCACGAACCACGCGACGAGCCCGAGGCTCGCCACGAGCGCCCCGAGGTTGAGCAGGTTCCGGCCGGGGAGCTGGAGCGGCGCCGACCGCGTGCGACCGGACAGCTTGAGGAACGCGACGACGGAGCCGGTGAACGTCACGGCGCCCACGAGCACGCCGAGCGAGACCTCGACGAGGTGCGCGACGTCGTCGTGCCCCGCGGCCTGCGCGGTGAGGTACGAGTTGAAGCCGACGAGCACGGACGCGGCCCCGACGAAGCTGTGCAGGATCGCGATGAGCTCGGGCATCTGCGTCATCTCGACGCGGCGGGCCCGCCACGTCCCGACGGCGGCGCCCACGAGGAGCACGACCGCGACGAGCAGCGCGGTGACGAGGACCGGGCGGGCGCTCGTGCCGAGCGCGAGGACGATCGTCGCGGCCAGGGCGAGGACCATGCCGACCATGCCGAGGACGTTGCCGCGGCGCGCGGACTCCTGCTTCGACAGGCCCGCGAGGCTCAGCACGAACAGGACGGCCGCGAGGACGTAGACGGCCTGGGCGACGGACGTGGCGGTCATCGGGCCACCCCCTGCGCGCGGGCGGGGACGTCCTTGCGGAACATGCCGATCATGCGGTTCGCGACGAGGAAGCCACCGAACACGTTGATGCTCGCGAGCGTCGCCGCGACGAGCGCGAGCGTCGTGACGACCCAGTCGTCGGAGCCGAGCTGCAGGAGCGCGCCGACGAGGATGATGCCGGAGATCGCGTTCGTCTGGGCCATGAGCGGCGTGTGCAGGGAGTGCGTGACGTTCGAGATGACGTAGTACCCGACGATCACCGCGAGCGTGAACACCGTGACGTGCCCGACGAGCGACGGCGGCGCGAACGACAGCGCGAGCGTGACGAGCACCGCGGCGAGCGCGGCGCCGACGGTCCGACGGCGGCGGCGCAGGCTCGCGGCGGCGGCGGCCTCCGAGGCGGCCCGCTCGCGGTCCGCGGCCTCCTGGGCGGGGTCCGGCGGTGGTGGCGCGGCGGGGGACGGCGCCGCGCTCACCGCGACGGGCGGGGGCGGCCAGAGGACCTCGCCGGCGCGCGCGACGGTCATGCCGCGCTGGACCGGGTCGTCGAGGTCGAGCACGGGCACGCCGTCCGTGCCGGGCGTGAGCAGCTCGAGCAGGTGCACGACGTTCGTTCCCAGGAGCTGCGACGTGTGCTGCGGGAGCCGGCCCGCGAGGTCGGTCCAGCCGACAACCACGACGCCGTTCTCGGTGACGACACGCTCGCCCGGCACGGTGAGCGCGCAGTTGCCGCCGCCCGAGGCCGCGAGGTCCACGACGACGCTCCCGGGACGCATCCCGGCGACCGCCTCGGCCGTGAGGGTGCGCGGCGCCCGGCCGCGCACGAGCGCCGTCGTGACGACGACGTCCGCGTCGGCCGCCTCGCGCGCGTAGACGGCGAGGGCCGCCGCCTCCTGCTCGGGCGTGAGCGGCTTCGCGTAGCCGTCGGCCGACATGCCCTGCTGCGCCGCGGGCTCGCGCACGGCGGTGCCGCCCATGGACTCGATCTGCTCGGCCGCCTCCGACCGGACGTCGAACGCGCGGACCTGCGCGCCGAGGCTCGCGGCCGCGCCGACCGCGGCGAGCCCCGCGACCCCGCCGCCGATGACGAAGACCTTCGCGGGCGGCGTCTTGCCCGCGGCGGTGACCTGCCCGGCGAACATGCCGCCGTACTCGGCCGCGGCCTCGACGACGGCGCGGTAGCCCGCGACGTTCGACAGCGTGCTCAGGACGTCGAGCGCCTGGGCGCGCGAGATGCGCGGCACGGCGTCGAGCGCGAGCGCGGTCACGCCGTGGTCGGCGAGGCGCCGCACGAGGTCGGGGTCGTTCGCGGGACCGAGCATCGCGACGAGGGTCGCGCCCGGGCGCAGGAGCGCCACCTGCGCGTCGGTGGGCGCGTTCACGGCGGTGACGACGTCGGCCCCCCACGCCGTCGCGGCGTCGACCACCGCGGCGCCCGCGGCCTCGTACGCGGCGTCGGAGAACGTGGCTCCCGCGCCCGCGTCGTGCTCGACGACCACCTCGTACCCGAGCGCCCGCAGGCGCTCGACCGTGCGCGGGGTGGCGGCGACCAGCCGCTCCCCGTCCCTCACCTCGCGGGGGACACCGATCCTCACGTGCGGGCTCCTCACCTCGTCGGGCGTCGTCGGCACGCGCGCGACCGGTGGGGACGGCGGGTGCGCGGCGAGCCTATCGGGGGCTGCCCGCGCCGTCCCGGGTCGAACGTCCCCGGGGCCGCGGCGTCCGCCCGCGCGGTGCGCGGACCGCGACGGGGCCGGGCGTGCGGGCTAGAGGTCGCCCTTCTTCTGCAGGAAGCGCATGGCGAACCAGCCGATGGGGATGCGCGCCCAGTACGTCGCGACGCGGAAGAGGAGGGTGGCCGACGTGGCGAGCGCGACCGGGACGCCGGCCGCGGTGAGCCCCGCGGTCAGCGCGAGCTCGATGGTGCCCAGGCCGCCCGGCGTCGGGACGGCGGCACCCGCCGCGTTGCCGACCAGGTAGATCACGGCGACGTCGACGAGGTCGAGCTCCTGCCCGAACGCCGCGAGCGCGGCGTCGAAGGCCAGCACGTAGCCGAGCGTCATGACGATGTTCCCCGCGAGGCCGACGGCGAGGCGCCCCGGCTGGCCGAGCATCTCCGAGAGCCGCGGCCACACCTGCTGGACGGTCGGCCGGAGCTTGGCGAGCGCCCAGGTCCGCACCGCGGGCACGAGGAGCGTCGCGAGCACGGCGAGCGCGACGCCGCCGATGGCGAGCAGCACCGTCGTCGAGGGGAGCTGGACGAGGCCACCCTCGCCGGTGAAGACCGACAGCACCACGAGGATGAGGATCGTCACGACGAACTGCGACACCTGCACGAGCGCGACGGTGGCGACCGCCATGGGCGTCGAGATGCCGCGCTTCGTGAGCAGCCGGAGGTTGAGCGCCGCCGGGCCGATCCCCGCGGGCGCGGCGAGCGCGACGTAGGAGCCGGCCGCCTGGGTCAGGTTGACGCGCCAGAACGGCAGGCGCTTCGGCGAGAACGCCGTGAGCGTCATCGCGGCGCCGACCCACGTGAGGATGCCGAGGACGAACGACAGGACGGCCCACCACGGGTTCGCCTCGGTGACGGCCTCGGCGATCTGCTCGAAGTTGAACGACGTGACGAGCGCGGTCACCGCGGCGATCACGAGCGCGATCGTCAGCACCGTGCGGGCGCCGAACCGCGTGATCCGCTGCGGCTCGACGTCCGCCTCGGGCAGCCGCTCCACGAGCGCGGCGCGCAGCTCCTTGAGCAGCTCCTTGTCCTGCCGGATCTCCTCGCGCGTGCTCGGCGGCAGGGCGACCGACTGGAGCAGCGGGCCGATGGCGGCGATGTCGTCGTCGGGCAGCACGCTCACCGCCGACTCGACCGCGCGCTGCGCCCCGACGCGCAGCGCGAGCAGCGCGACCATCTGGGCGAGGTCCATGCGGCGCGCGAGCTCGGACGACGCAATGTCGCCCTGCTCCCACCCGGTGAGCCACACCTCCGGGGCGCCCGTCGCCGGCTCGTGCGAGACGAGCACGACGTCGGAGGTCAGGGCACGGTGCGCGATCCCCGCGGAGTGGGCGAGGCGGAGCTGGCGCCACGCCTCGTTGAGCACCGAGCCGGTGACGTCCTCGACGGGCAGGTCGCGCAGCGACACGGCGCCCGTCGCGTGCTCCTGGACGAGCACCATGGAGTCGGCGGACTCGGCGACGCCCAGGAGCCGCGGCGTGCGGACGCCGGCCGCCCGGGCCGCGTAGGACAGGAGGGCCGTGCGCTCCGCGGCGGCGCGCAGCGAGATCGCGGCGCGACCCTCGCTGCCGCGCAGGCGCAGCGACCGCCAGAAGCGGGTGAGGAAGCCGACGACCTGGCGGTCGCCGTCGAGCACGACGACGTCGCGGCGCACGTCGTCCTCCGCGAGCATCGCGTAGACGCGGTTGTCGCCCGCGCGCGTCAGCGCGATCGCGGCCGGGTCGGACGGGGCGTCCTGCGGCTCGGGGGCGGCGTCCGTGCCCTGCGGGACCTCGCTCTCGTCGGCGTGCGCGGCCCCGAGGTGCTGCGCCGCGAGGGCGGCGTCGGCGGTGAGGACGGTCCCGCCGTCGTCGCCCGCGCCGGGCGCGCGCAGCACGCCGACGTGCACCTCGGCCGTGATCCGGCCCTCGGCGTCGACCTCCGTGATCGGGTCGTCCGCCGCCTCGGCGAGCTCGTCGTCGTCGGTGACGTCGCGCACGCGGACGAGCGCCACGGGGGAGAAGCCCGCGCGCCGGACCCCGGCCACGAGGTCGGGCCCGTAGGCGCGCTCGCTGCGGACGCCGGAGACGTACCGCACGGCCAGCCCGGCGATGCGCCCGAGCAGCAGCGTGATGATGATGCCCGGCAGCGAGACCTGGCCGGTGATGAGCACGACGCCGATCGCGACGAACAGCAGGTTCCACGACCACTTGACGGTGCGTCGCCGGGTGCGGGTGCCCGCGGCCGTGAGGAGGCCGGCGATCGCGGCGACGTACAGGTAGTCGGGGATGGTGAGCTGCCACGACCCGTCGATGAACGCGGAGAGCCCGCGGATCAGGTCGTCGGAGCCCCACGTGCGCAGCGCGAGCACGACCAGCACCCCGAGGAGCAGGCCGAGCGCCGCGGCGACGATGGACTCGACGACCTGCCGCCCCAGCCGGCGCAGACCGAGCTCGACCAGCACCGCGAGCGGCACGAAGAGCGTGATGAGCCCTTCGAGCACGGTGACCGGGAGGAAGAGCACGCGGGCGAGCACGTCCGAGAAGTTCTGCACGTCCTCCGCGACGCCCTCGGTCGTGCCGTGCGCGTACACCGACATGAGCATGACGACCGCGACGCCCACCGCGCACAGCACGAGGTTGACGAAGTCGATCGGGTGCCGGACCCGCTGCTCGGCGGTGTCGACGACCCGGACGGTGCCCTCGTCGTCGGCGTCGCGCGGGGCGAGCAGCGCCTCGAGCGCGCCGGTCTGGGGACGGGCGTCACGCCGGCCCGACGCGGCGAGCGACCCGACCTCGACGACCGCGCCCACGTGGGGCGTGTCGCCCGTCGTGGGCTCGGGCGCGGGGGAGGACATGCCTGCGAGTCTAGGTCCGGGGGTCCCGGCAGGCGCGGTATTTGGCCGATTCCTCCGGGTGATTCGCCCGGTTCGACCGCTTGTCCGATGCCCGTGGGGGGTTGTTCGACGGGCGGGTGTGAGGAAGGCCTCCCTAGCATGGGGGTGCGAGCACCCCCGGGGAGGTCGGCATGGCACGTGGCACGACGACGCAGCGCGACGAGGCCGGAGGCGCCGCACCCGCGACGCCGGACGAGAGCGGGCAGGAGCGCAACCCCTTCCGCCGGGTGTGGTGGCTCCCCGTCGTCCGGGGCACGCTCCTCGTCGTCCTGGGCCTGCTCCTCATGATCGAGCCGCTCGAGCAGCTGGGGACCCTCCGGGTCGTGCTGGGGGCGTTCCTCGTGGCCGACGGCGTGCTGGTCGCCGTGCAAGGGTTCGTGCACCGCAAGCAGGTCGGGTCGGCGTGGTGGCTCGCGCAGGCCGGGGTCAACGTCGTCTTCGGCGTCGTGGTGGCGCTGTGGCCGGACCTCGGCGCGACGGCGCTGTACTACGTCCTCGCCGTCTGGGTGCTCGTCCTCGGCATCACGACGATCGCCGGGGCGGCGGCGCTCGTGCGCAACCGCGACCTCGGCTGGGCGTGGATGCTCGCGGTGGGGATCGTGTCGGTGCTCTTCGGGATCCTCCTCGTCACGCGCCCGCTCGACGCCTTCGACGTGCTGCGCCTCGTGACCGTGGTGTTCGCCCTGTACGCCTTCGTGTCGGGGGCGATCCACGTGGTGTCCGGCTTCGCGGTCCGGGCGGTCGCACGCGAGCTCGCCGACCTGCGCGCGCAGGCGGTCGCGGCCGGTGTCGTCGTGACGGGCGGGTCGGTGCTGGGCGCCGCCGCGGTGCACCCGGGCGTCGCCCCGCCGTCGGCCGTGGGCGGCGCGCCCGCCGCGACTCCGGCGGCCGACCCGGCGGCTCGCGCATCCGACGCGTCCCCGACGAGCGACCACCCCGGCCCGGCCGACCCCGCTCCGGTGGAGACCGCCCCGGTCGAGCCTGCCCCGGACGGCCCGGCAGCGGGTGGTCCCGGGGCGGCAGGGCCGGAGGACCGCGCGGGCTCCTGAGGGCCGTGCGGCCGTCGTCCGCCAGGGCCGGGCGCTCCGAAAGGGGCGGGACCTTACACCCACGGCGCGACCGCTGTGAGTGTGTCTCACGTCACGACCGTTGCCCGGGGCGCAGGGTTACGACCGGGTAACAACGCTGGCGTTCTGTCCGGGTTTCTGTCGATCCTGACACCTGTGCGACACGGCACTGTGCTAGAAATCACGGCACTCCGCCGACAGGTCGGGGTCCTGGTGCGTGCAAGGTCGCGCCACCGGTGTCTCGCACCCCGAGAAACCCGAGAAAGAGGTAGACACATGACAGCGGTGTCCAGGAAGCGGCTCCTCGCCGCGGCCGCCGGCATCACGGCGGTGACGCTGACCCTGACCGCGTGCGGCGGGGGCTCGAGCGACGGCGAGGGCGACGGTGACGGCGGCGGTTCGGCGAGCGGCTCGCTCGTCATCGGCACCACCGACAAGATCACGGTGCTCGACCCGGCCGGCTCGTACGACAACGGCTCGTTCGCCGTGATGAACCAGGTCTTCCCGTTCCTCATGAACACCCCGTACGGCAGCCCCGACGTCGAGCCCGACATCGCGGAGTCGGCCGAGTTCACCTCGCCGACCGAGTACACGGTCAAGCTCAAGCCGGGCCTCAAGTGGGCCAACGGCAACGACCTCACGTCGTCCGACGTGAAGTTCTCGTTCGACCGCCAGGTCGCGATCAACGACGAGAACGGGCCGGCGTCGCTGCTCTACAACCTCGACAGCGTCGAGGCGCCCGACGACACGACCGTCGTCTTCCACCTCAAGAGCGAGAACGACCAGCTCTTCCCGCAGATCCTGTCCAGCCCGGCGGGCCCGATCGTCGACGAGGACGTCTTCGCGGCCGACGCGCTCACCTCGGACCAGGACATCGTCGACGGCAAGGCGTTCGCCGGCCAGTACACGATCACGGGCTACAAGTTCAACGAGCTCGTCTCCTACGAGGCGTACGACGGCTACGAGGGCCTCCTCGGCCCGGCGAAGACCGACAAGGTCGCGGTGAAGTACTTCGCCGAGGCGTCGAACATGAAGCTCGAGATCCAGCAGGGCAAGATCGACGTCGCGTGGCGCAGCCTGTCCGCGACGGACATCGAGGACCTGCGCGGCAACGACGACGTCAAGGTCGTGGACGGTCCCGGCGGCGAGATCCGCTACATCACGTTCAACTTCGACACCCAGCCGTTCGGTGCGAAGACGCCGGAGGCCGACCCGGCCAAGGCGCTGGCCGTGCGCCAGGCCGCCGCGTCGCTCATCGACCGCGACGAGCTCTCGGACCAGGTCTACAAGGGCACCTACACCCCGCTGTACTCCTACGTCCCCGCGGGCCTGACCGGCGCCGCCGAGCCGCTCAAGGAGATGTACGGCGACGGCGCGGGCAAGCCCGACGCCGCGAAGGCGCAGCAGCTCCTGACCGACGCCGGCGTCGAGACGCCCGTGACGCTCAACCTGCAGTACTCGAACGACCACTACGGCCCGTCGTCGGCCGACGAGTACGCGCTCATCAAGGACCAGCTCGAGAAGGACGGCCTCTTCACGGTCAACCTGCAGACCACCGAGTGGGTCACGTACGCCAAGGAGCGCACGTCCGACGTCTACCCGGCGTACCAGCTCGGCTGGTTCCCGGACTACTCCGACGCGGACAACTACCTCACGCCGTTCTTCCTCACGGAGAACTTCCTGGTGAACCACTACGCCAACCAGGAGGTCAACGACCTCATCCTCCAGCAGGCGGCGACGCCCGACGCCGACGAGCGCACCGCGCTCATCGAGGAGATCCAGAGCAAGGTCGCGGCGGACCTGTCCACGCTCCCGTACCTCCAGGGCGCGCAGGTCGCGGTCGTCGGGACGGACGTGGAGGGGGCCGAGGACACGCTGGACCCGTCCTTCAAGTTCCGCTACGCGGCGCTGTCCAAGGGCTGACCGGCAGCCGCCCCAGCCGCCCGGCCCTCCCCGCGCGACCCGCGGGGAGGGCCGGGCACCGCTCGTCCGGACCGGCGACCACGCCGACGCCCCGGGCACCTGAGGAAGAGACGACATGACGACCACCACCACCGACGTGCCCGTCGGCGAGGACGCGCCCCGCGGCCCCGGCCGCGCGGGGCGGGTGCGCACCCCGCGCACGACCCGCCGCCGCGGCGGCGGGCTCGGGAGCTACATCCTGGTCCGCGCGCTGCTCATCATCCCGACGGTCTTCATCCTCGTGACCACGGTCTTCGTGGTCATGCGGGCCACGGGCGACCCGATCACCGCGGCGCTCGGCGGCCGGCTCACGCCGGACCAGCTCGCCGAGCGCATCCACGAGGCCGGGTACGACCGCCCGGTGGTCGTGCAGTACCTCGAGTACCTCGGCGGCATCGTCCGCGGCGACTTCGGCACGACGATCAGCGACAACCGCCCGGTCACCGAGGTGCTCGCGACGTACGGCACCGCGACGCTCGAGCTCGCGGTCTACGCCCTGCTCGTCGCGTTCGTGGTCGGCATCCCGCTGGGCATGCTCGCGGGCTACCTGCGCGACCGCGTGCCCGACGCGATCCTGCGCGTCTCCGCGATCCTCGCCTACGCGACGCCCGTGTTCTTCGCCGGCCTCATGCTCAAGCTCGTCTTCTCGGTGTGGCTCGGCTGGCTGCCCGTGTCCGGGCGCGCGTCCACCGACGCGGAGATCGAGCTGCAGTTCCTCGACGACCCGACCGGCTTCTACCTGATCGACGCGATCCGGACGGGCGACCCCGCGATCGTCGGCGACGTGCTCCAGCACGCCGTCCTGCCGGCGCTCGCGCTCGGGCTGCTCACGGCGGGCGTGTTCCTCCGGCTCGTGCGCACCAACGTCATCGGGACGCTCTCGACCGACTACGTGGTCGCGGCGCGGTCGCGCGGCGTGCGCGAGTCCCGGCTCGTGCGCGCGCACGCGTGGCGCCCCGCGCTCATCCCCATCATCACCGTCATCGGTCTGCAGGTCGCGATGCTCCTCGCGGGCGCCGTGCTCACCGAGACGACGTTCGAGTGGAAGGGGCTCGGCTTCCAGCTCGCCGAGTACCTCCAGGCGCGCGACTTCGTCGCCGTGCAGGGGATCGTCGTGCTCATGGCCGTGATCGTCGCGGTCACGAACTTCCTCGTCGACATCATCGCGGCGCTCATCGACCCGAGGGTGAGGTACTGACATGGTCGCGGAGACCGTCGTCCCGGCCGGTCCGGAAACCGGGGGCCCCGTCCCCGTCGTCGTCCCCGAGCGCGGGCGCGTCGCGTGGTGGAAGCGCCTGCCCGTCGTCCACCAGCTCCGGCAGAGCGTCGGGCTGCAGCGCGGCATGCTCGTCACCGGCCTCGTCATCACGGGCCTCTTCCTGCTCACCGCCGCCCTCGCGCCCGTGCTCGCCCCCTACGGGTACAGCCAGCTCCGCACCGCGGACGGGCCGTTCGGCGCGCAGCAGCCGCCGTCGGCCGAGCACCTGCTCGGCACGACCGTCGGCGGCTACGACGTCCTGTCGCGCGTCATCTGGGGCGCGCAGACGGCGCTCCTCGTCATCGTTGTGGCGATCCTCGCCTCGATCGTCGTCGGGGTGCTGCTCGGGCTCGTCTCCGGGTACTTCGGCGGCTGGGCGGACCGGCTGCTCGTCGTGGTCTGCGACGCGATCTACGCGTTCCCGTCCCTGCTCCTCGCGATCCTCATGGCGATCGTCATCTCCGGCGGCCAGTCGAGCATGTGGGGCGGCATCCTCGCCGCGGCCTTCTCGATCACCGTGGTGTTCGTGCCGCAGTACTTCCGCGTCACGCGCGCGGAGGTCGTGCGGATCAAGGGCGAGGCGTTCGTCGACTCGGCGCGCGTGCTCGGCACGCCGCACCGGCGCATCATGGTGCGCCACGTCCTGCGGAACTCGACCCGCACGCTGCCGCTCATCGTCACGCTCAACGCGTCCGAGGCGATCCTCACGCTCGCCGGGCTCGGGTTCCTCGGGTTCGGCATCGAGCCGACCGCGGCCGCCGAGTGGGGCTACGACCTCAACAAGGCCGTGTCCGACGTGACGAGCGGCATCTGGTGGACCGCCCTCTTCCCGGGCCTCGCGATCGTGCTCGTGGTGCTCGGCATCACGCTCGTCGGCGAGAGCCTCAACGACCTCGCCGACCCCCGGCTGCGCTCGCGCCGCGCGTCCGCCGAGGTGTCGGGCGACGTCGCGGAGACGTCGGTCGTCCCGGGCGGCACGCTCACCGCCGGCCCCGGCGGCCTCGACGCGATCGAGGGCGCGGGCTCGCGCTCCGACGAGCTCGCGGCCGTCCCCGGGCAGCGCGACCCCGACGCCGTCGGGCTCGACGGGCGGGTCGGCAGCACCCCGGACGACGGCGGCCCTACGACAGGTCCGGCGACGGGCCCCGCGGTCGGTCCTGCGGCTGCTCCTGCGGACGCACCCCACGACGAGACGGAGGACCGGCGATGAGCGCCGTGACCGAGACGACCCGCCGCGAGAGCGGTGACGCCGCACGCCCCGTCGTGACGATCCGCGACCTCGCGGTGTCGTTCGCGACCGACGCCGGGGCCGTGCGCGCCGTCGACGGCGTCGACCTGGAGGTCGCGCCCGGAGAGGTGCTGGCCGTCGTCGGCGAGTCGGGCTCCGGCAAGACGGTGACCGCGAAGACGATCCTCGGCCTGCTGCCGTCGACCGCGACCGCGCGCGGCGCCGTCGTGCTGACGAACAAGGCCGGGACGGCCGACCACGACGTCGTGACGCTGGGCGGGGAGCGGCTGCGCCAGGTCCGCGGGACCGACGTCGCGATGGTCTTCCAGGAGCCGTCCGCCGCGCTCAACCCCGTGTACACGGTGGGCTGGCAGATCGTCGAGGGCATCCGCGCGCACACGAAGGTGTCGCGGCGCGAGGCGCGCCGGCGCGCGGTCGACGTGCTGCGGCGCGTCGGCATCCCGGACCCGGAGACGCGCGTCGACCACTACCCGCACCAGTTCTCCGGCGGGCAGAAGCAGCGCATCGTCATCGCGATGGCCCTCGTGCTCGACCCGGGCCTCATCGTCGCGGACGAGCCCACGACCGCGCTCGACGTGACCGTCCAGGCCGAGATCCTCGACCTCCTGCGCCGGTGCCGCGACGAGTTCGGCACGGCCATCGTGCTCATCACGCACAACATGGGCGTCGTCGCGGACCTCGCCGACCGGGTCGCGGTCATGTACCAGGGGAAGGTCGTCGAGCAGGCGCCCGCGCGCGAGCTCTTCGCCGCCCCGCAGGCCGCGTACACGCGCGCGCTGCTCGACTCCGTGCCGCGCGTCGGCGAGGGGACCGCGCGGGCCGAGGCCCGCGCGTCGGCCCGCGACGTCGGATGGGCGGACGCGGAGCCCGTGGTGGCGGCGCAGGGACTGACCGTCACCTACCCGGGCCGCCTGCGCCGTCCCGGCTTCACCGCGGTCGACGACGTCTCGCTCACCATCCGGCCCGGCGAGGTGCTCGGCCTCGTGGGCGAGTCCGGCTCCGGCAAGACGACGTTCGCGCGCGCCGTCGCCGGCCTCACCCGGGTGACGGGCGGGTCGCTGCGCGTGCTCGGCGTCGAGATGAACGGCGTGAGGGAACGCGAGCTGCGCCCCGTGCGGCCGCGCATCGGGTTCGTGTTCCAGGACCCCGCGACGAGCTTCAACCCGCTGCTCACGATCGCGGACTGCGTCGCGGAGCCGCTCGTCGTGCACGGGCGCGCGGAGTCGCCCCAGGCGGCGCGCGGGCGCGTCGACGAGCTCCTGGAGGCGGTGCAGCTCCCGCGGTCGTACGGCGACCGGTTCCCGCACGAGCTCTCCGGCGGGCAGCGCCAGCGCGCGTCGCTCGCCCGGGCCCTCGCGCTCGACCCGGAGCTGCTCGTGGCCGACGAGCCGACGTCGGCGCTCGACGTCTCCGTGCAGGCGCGCGTGCTCGAGCTGTTCGCCGAGCTCCAGCGCGAGCTCGGCTTCGCGAGCCTGTTCGTGTCCCACGACCTCGCCGTCGTGGACCTGCTGTCCGACCGCATCGCGGTGCTCTATCGCGGGCGGCTGGTCGAGGAGGGCACGGGCGCCGAGGTGCTGGGCAGCCCGCGCGAGGAGTACACGCAGCGTCTCCTCGCGTCCCTGCCCGTCCCGGACCCGGTGCTCCAGGCGGAGCGCCGCGAGCAGCTTCGCGCCCTCCGCGGCGCCTGACGCCCCGGCCCGTCGGGGGAGAGCCGTGGCCCGCCGAGGTAGAGCCGTGGTCCCGTGGGGTAGAGCCGCGGTCTGGCGAGGTAGAGCCCTGGTCTGCCGGGGGAGAGCCCTGGTCCATGGAGGAGGCCGGGGCTCTGCTCCGGACGACCTGGGCTCTCCCTCGGCGGGCGGCGTCAGGCGAGGCCCAGGGACTGCTTCCACTCCAGGGGGAGCAGCGCGTACCCGACGAACGCGACGACGTCGAGCAGGGTGTGCGCGATCACGAGCGGCATGACGCGGTGCCGGCCCCAGCGGGACGTGTAGAACCACGAGAACACGACGCCCATGACGACGTTCCCCACGAACGGCCCGAAGCCCTGGTACAGGTGGTAGGACCCGCGCAGGAGCGAGCTCCACACGACGAACTTCACGCGGCCCCAGCCGAGGTCGCGCGTGCGCTCGAACAGGTAGCCGACCGCGATGACCTCCTCGAGCAGGCCGTTCTGCAGCGCGGCGAGGATGAGCACGGGCACCGTCCACCACGCGGCGTTGAGCGCCGACGCCTGCACCTCGACCGTGATGCCGAGGACACGGCCGAGCGCGTAGAACCCCAGGCCGGGGATGCCGATGGCCGCGGCGAGCGCGAACCCCCAGCCGACGTCGCGCAGGGGCCGGGCGCCGTCGAGCCCGATGGCGCGGACGGCGGAGCGGCCGCGCGCGCTGAGCAGGTAGAGCGCGAGCGCGACGGGCAGCACGGCGAAGAAGATCCCGACGAGCTGGTAGGCGAGGTCGAGGTACGGGCGGGCCGACCGGCTCACGTTGAGGCTCGCGGACTGCTCGCCGAGCGGGGTCCCGGCGGTGAGCCGCGCGACGATGTTGATGATCGCGTAGACCGCCGACTTGCCGAGGCTGAGCCCGAGCACGATCCAGATCTCCGCGCCGATACGACGGCGCGTGGCGCGGTCCGGGCGCGCGGGAGCGCCGTCGGCGGTGCCGGGGACGACGGCGGCCGTCGGGCCGGGCACGGGCGCGGCGGGGGAGCCGGGAGCGGTCAGGTCGGGCACGGTCCGGTTATAGCACCGCTCACCGAAAGCCACCTCGGTGCCTCCTGGACGAAACCTGTCCACCGACCACGGTCGGAGCGCCCCGCGAGCACGCGATCCGGGACCGGATCGAGACGAGAGCGGTCGCGGACCCGGTGCTCGGCGGGTGGGGAGTTATGGGCGAGGTGGGCGGCCCGGGCGGCGGGGTGGGCGGACGTCGCGGGGGAGGCGGCCCGCGTCGTCGAGCGCTCGGCGCAGGAGCATCTCGATCTGCGCGTTGACGCTGCGCAGGTCGTCGCCGGCCCAGCGGGCTAGGGCGTCGTGCACGGCGGGGTCGAGGCGCAGGAGGACCGACTTGCGCTGCGGCCGCTGCGCTCGGCCCGCGCCCGGGGTCGTCTCCGTGCCCGTGTCTGCGCCCGCGCCCGCGCCGGGCGCTGTGCCCGACGACGCCTGCTCGCCCGGCGAGGGTGCGTCGCCCTCCGGCGTGGCCGGCTCCCCCGCGGGCACGCCGCGGCCCGACGACGGCCGGTCGCCGTCGTCGGGCGCGTCGCGCTTCTCGGGCGGCGTGGGCCCGACGGGCGTCACTGGTACAGGGACCCCGTGTTGACGACGGGCGTCACGCGGCTGTCGCCGCAGAGCACCACGAGGAGGTTGGAGACCATCGTCGCGCGGCGCTCGTCGTCGAGCGTGACGATGTCCTCGGCCTCGAGGCGGGACAGGGCGTCCTCGACCATGGACACCGCGCCCTCGACGATGCGCGAGCGTGCCGCGATGATCGCCCCGGCCTGCTGGCGCTGGAGCATCGCCTGCGCGATCTCGGGCGCATAGGCGAGGTTGGAGATGCGGGCCTCGATGACCTCGACGCCCGCCACGACGACGCGCTCCGCGACCTCCGCCGCGATCTCGGCCGAGACGACCTCCGTCGCGCCGCGCAGCGACTCCTCGCCGGCCTCGGCGTCGTCGTACGGGTGGGACATGGCGACGTGGCGCAGCGCGGACTCGGCCTGGACCACGACGAAGTCGTCGTAGTCCTCGACCGCGAACGACGCCTTGGCGGTGTCGGCGACCTGCCAGACGACGATCGCGGCGATGTTGATGGGGTTGCCGTCGGCGTCGTTGACCTTGAGCTCGCTCGTCTCGAAGTTCCGGACGCGCACGGACACGCGGCGGCGGGTGCTGAGCGGCACCGTCGCGACGAGGCCCGTGGTGCGGACGGTGCCGAGGTAGCGGCCGAAGAACTGGACGACGACCGTCTCGCCGGGGTTGATGACGGCGACGCCGGTCGGGACGAGCACGCCCGCGAGGAACGCCAGGACGCCGAGCGTGATGAGCACGGCGGGGTTGCCGGCCTCCGCCGCGGCGGCCACGACGAGCCCCGTGCCGCCGAGGAGAAGGACGATGCTCAGCGCGATGACGGCGGCCGCGCCGCCCGCGCCGAGGGACCAGGCGGGCCGCTCGGTGACGTCGACGCGCGTGCCGTCGTGGCCGACGGGGCGGCCGGTCGGTTCGCCGCCGACGGACTCCTGCGGGGGTGCTGCGCTCTCGGTCACGGTGGTCGTCCTCTCCTGCGTCGGGGCCGCGTCGTGTATAGCAAAGTGATATCACATTTCGGAGGAGCGCCGCCATCCGTCCCCCGGGTCTTGCGCGACGGCGCACGCGTGTGGGAATCTACAAACAGGTTTGAAGCGCAAAGTAGTTTCCGGAATGACCCGCACCACCGAGAGGCCACCATGACGACCGACCGCGGCGACGCCGTCCACGACGGAGCCGTCGGCGAGCCCGACGAGCCGTCCCTCGGCGCCGCCGAGACGCTCCGCCTCATCCGCGAGCAGCAGGAGCGCGCGCGCCAGGCGACCGAGCCCGACTCCCGGCTGCTGTTCCTCGCGTGGGGCGTCGCGTGGCTCGTCGGCTACCTGTGCCTGTGGACGAGCGCAGTCCGGGTCGCGGACGGGACCGCGACGGTCCGCGTCACGAGCGGCGCCGGTCAGGTCATGGGCGCCCAGCCCGAGCCGTGGGCCTTCTGGGTCTTCTTCAGCCTCATCGCGGCCGCCGTCGCGTTCACGATCGTCCACAGCGTCACGCGCACCGCCGGGACGCGCGGCGTGAGCGCCCGCACCGGGGCGATGTACGGGTGGTCGTGGATGCTCGGGTTCGTCTGCTTCGGCCTCGTGCTCGGCGGGCTGGCCCGCGCCGGGGCGTCCGAGGAGGTCATGGCGCTCGCGAGCAACGCGTTCGCGTGCGTCGTCGTCGGCCTCCTCTACCTCGGCGGCGCGGCCGCGTTCGGCGACCGCGGGCTGTTCGTCCTCGGCGTCTGGATTCTCCTCACCGCGGCCGTCGCGACCTTCGCCGGCCTGCCGCTCACCTACCTCGTCATGGCGCTCGCGGGCGGCGGCGGCTTCCTCGTCATGGCCGCGATCGAGCAGGTCGTGCGCCGCCGACGACGGCGCCGCGCGGCCCGCCCCGTGCCCGCCCGGCCGGCGGAGGGTGCGGCCGATGCCTGAGACCGAGCTCGACCCCGTCATCCACGCGCCCGCGCGGCTGCGCGTGGTCGCGACGCTCGCCACCCTCCCGACGGGCGACGAGCTGTCGTTCCCCAAGCTCCAGAAGCTCCTCGACATGACCGCGGGCAACCTCTCGACGCACCTGCGCAAGCTCGAGGACGCCGGCTACGTGACCGTCACCAAGACGCACGAGGGCCGCACGCCCGCCACCTACCTGTCCCTCACCGCCCGCGGTCGCGTCGCCTTCGAGGACTACACGACCGCCCTCGACGCCCTCCTGAAGGGAGCCCGACCATGAGCGACGAGCGCACCGAGCGCACCGAGCGCGCCCCGCGCACCGGCCCGGTCCGGACCGCCCGAGCCGAGCCCGCGCCGTCGGGCACGGACCGCACCCCGCCCGTGGTCGCCGTCGACCGCGTGACGCGTCGCTTCGGTGCGGTCGTCGCGCTCGACGACGTCTCCCTCACCGTCGGGGGTGGTGAGCTCGTCGGGCTGCTCGGCCCGAACGGCGCCGGGAAGTCGACGCTGCTGTCCCTGGTCAGCGGGCAGCGGCGGCCCGACTCCGGGACGGTGCGGCTCCTCGGGGGCGACCCGCGCGACGCGCGCAGCCGCGTCGGCCTCGGTCTCACGCCGCAGGAGACGGGCCTGCCCGCGACGCTCAAGGTGCGGGAGGTCGTGGACTTCGTCGGCGGCCACTACCCCGACCCGGTCCCGACGGCGGAGCTGCTCGAGCAGTTCGGCCTCACCGAGCTCGCGGGCCGCCAGACGGGCGCGATGTCCGGCGGGCAGAAGCGCCGCCTCGCCGTCGCGCTCTCGCTGGTGGGCCGCCCGCGCGTCGTGCTGCTCGACGAGCCGACGACAGGGCTCGACGTCGGCGCGCGCCAGGCGCTGTGGGACGCGATCCGCGCGTACCACGCGGGCGGCGGGACGGTGCTGCTCACGAGCCACTACCTCGAGGAGGTGCAGGCGCTCGCGCAGCGCGTCGTCGTCATCGACCAGGGCGTCGTGAAGGCCGACGACTCGCTCGACGCGATCCTGCGGCGCGTGTCCCTGCGGCGCGTCGTCGTCGGGTCGGCCGTCGACCTGCGCGACCGCCCGGGCGTCGTGCGTGCCGACCGCCTCGGCGACGGCCGCCAGGAGCTGTACACGCCCGACGCCGACGCGCTCGTGCGCGAGCTCGTCACCTCGGGCGTCGACTTCCACGACCTCGAGATCCGGGGCGCGAGCCTCGAGGAAGCGTTCGAGCAGATGGTCGCGCGCGGCGCGGCCCCGACGACGGAGGCACGGGCCCGATGACCACCACGACCACCACCCCGCGGGCGGCGGCGCTGCCCGGGCCGCTGCGCCTCACGTGGCTGCACCTCAAGTACCAGTTCCTCGAGACCGTGCGGGTTCCCGTCGCGGTGCTCGGCAACCTGCTGTTCCCGGCGCTCGCGATGTTCTTCTTCGTCGTGCCGCAGAAGGCCGTGGCCCAGGACCCGGTGGCGGCGACCATGGCCGTCGCGTCGCTCGGGCTGTTCGCGATCTGCTCGGCGAGCCTGTTCACGTACGGGCTCGGCGTCGCGGAGGACCGGCAGCTGCCGTTCGACCCGTTCGTCCGCACGCTGCCCGCAGGGCCCGCGCCGCGCATGGCGGCGCGCGTGCTCAACGGCGGGATCTTCTCGCTGTTCGGCCTCGTGCCGCTCATCCTCATCGGCTGGCTGTTCACCGACGCGAGCGTCACCGCGACCCAGCTCCTCGCGGGCGTCGGGACGGTGCTGCTCGTCTCCGTGCCGTTCGTGCTGCTCGGCATGGCGATCGGCTACTCGCTGTCGGCGAAGGCGGCGCTCCCGGTCGTGCAGGTGATCCTCTTCCCGCTCGCGTTCGCGGGCGGCCTGTTCCTGCCGCCGTTCCTCTTCCCCGACTGGCTCGACGCGATCTCGAAGGCCACCCCGACCCGCGCGGGCCGCGACCTGCTCGTCCAGGCGCTCACGGGCGAGCCGGCGTACGGCGCGGCGTGGTTCGTGCTCCTGGGCTGGACGGTGCTGTTCGCCGTCCTCGCGGTCGGTGCCTATCGTCGCGACGAGGGCCGCCGCTTCCGCTGACCCTCACGCCCCTGCTGACCCCACCCCTCCCGCCGAGCACGGGGACGGCGACCGGATCCGAGCGATCCCGGTCGCCGTCCCCGTGTTCGGCGGTTGTCGGTTCCGGGTGTCAGGCAGCGCGGCGCAGGCGCAGGGAGTTCCCGACGACGAGCACCGAGCTCGCGGCCATCGCCGCGCCCGCGATCATCGGGTTGAGCAGGCCGGCCGCCGCGAGCGGGATCGCCGCGACGTTGTACGCGAAGGCCCAGAAGAGGTTCTGCTGGATGACGCGCAGCGTGCGGCGCGACAGCCGGATCGCGGTGGCCGCGCTGCGCAGGTCGCCGCGGACGAGCGTGAGGTCGCTCGCCTCGATCGCGACGTCGGTGCCGGTCCCGATCGCGAGCCCGAGGTCGGCCGTCGCGAGCGCGGCGGCGTCGTTGACGCCGTCCCCGACCATCGCGACGACGCGGCCCTCGCGCTGGAGCCGGGCCACGACGTCGACCTTCTCGTCGGGGAGGACGCGCGCGACGACGTCCGTCTCCGCGATGCCGACGGCGCGCGCCGCCTCGAGGGCCGCGCCCTCGCCGTCGCCCGTGAGCAGGTAGGGCCGCAGGCCGAGCTCCCGGAGCTCGCGCACGGCCTCGGCCGACGTGGGCTTCACCGGGTCGCGCAGCACGAGCACCGCGCGCGCCCGGCCGTCCCACGCGACGACGACGGCGCTCGCCCCCGACGCCTCGGCCGCCGCGAACGCGTCGTCGAGGGCCGGCTCCGGGGTCACTCCCTCGCGCGCGAGCCACGCGGGCTGTCCGACGAGCACCCGGCGCGCGGTGAGCCCCGCCCCGTCGGCGCCCAGCGAGAGACCCGAGTGCGCGGTCCGGACGACGGCCTCGACCCCGCCGCCCGGGGCGCTGCGGAAGTCGAACGCCTGCAGCGAGCCCACCGCGACGCCGTCGGCCCCGACCCGGGGGCCGTCGTCCGGCGCCGGGGCGCCCGCGGGCAGGTCGCGCGCGGCCGCGGTGATCGCGCGGGCGATCGGGTGCTCGCTCAGGGCCTCGACCGCGCCCGCGTGCCGCAGGGCGTCGCGCGCGTCCGCGGCCGTCGGGTCGGCGGCCACGAGCCGGTCGAGCGGCGCGCGGCCCGACGGCGTGACGACCGCCTCGAGCGCCATCGCGCCCTGGGTGACCGTGCCCGTCTTGTCGAGCACCACCGTGTCGACGCGGCGCGTCGACTCGAGGATCTCCGGGCCCTTGATGAGGACGCCGAGCTGCGCGCCCCGGCCCGTGCCGACGAGCAGGGCCGTCGGCGTCGCGAGCCCCAGCGCGCACGGGCACGCGATGATGAGGACCGCGACCGCGGCGGTGAACGCGAGCTGCGTCCCGGCACCCGCGAGGAGCCACGCCGCCAGGGTCCCCACCGCGAGCACGAGCACGACCGGCACGAACACCGCGGAGATGCGGTCCGCGAGCCGCTGCACCGGCGCCTTGCCCGTCTGGGCCTGCGTGACGAGGCGGCCGATCTGCGCGAGCGTCGTCTCCTCGCCCACGCGCGTCGCCCGCACCAGGAGAGCGCCCGCCGCGTTCACCGTCGCGCCGGTCACGGCGTCGCCGGGGCCGACGTCGACCGGCACCGGCTCGCCCGTGAGCAGCGACGTGTCGACGGCGCTCGACCCCTCGAGCACGACGCCGTCCGTCGCGACCTTGTCGCCCGGCCGCACGAGGAACACGTCGCCCACCGCGAGGTCGGCGACGGGCACGCGCTCGGTGACGCGCGCGCCGTCGGGCCCGGTGCGCGGGGTGCCGTCGGGGGCGAGCAGCACGCGCTCCGCGTCCTTCGCGCCCAGCTCGAGCAGCGACCGCAGCGCGTCGCCCGCGCGCCGCTTCGAGCGGTGCTCGGCGTACCGGCCGGCGAGCAGGAACGTCGTGACGACGGCCGCGACCTCGAAGTAGAGCTCGGGCGCGGCGCCCGCGTGGCCGCGCGACGGGACGAGCGTCGGCTCCATGCGCATCCCGAGCTCGCCCGCGCCGCCCAGCAGCAGCGCCCACAGCGACCAGAGCGTCGCGGCGACCACGCCGAGCGACACGAGCGTGTCCATCGTCGAGGCGCCGTGCCGGGCCGCGCGGAACGCCGCCGCGTGGAACGGCCACGCGGCCCACGTGACGACGGGCAGCGCGAGCGCCGCGACGACCCACTGCCAGCCGGTGAACTGCAGCGCCGGGACCATCGACAGCGCGACGACCGGCACGGTGAGCACCGCCGCGACGCGCAGGCGCTGTGCCAGCACGACGCCGCGGTCGGTCGGGGCGGCGCCGTCGTCGGGTGCGGCGGTGGCGCGGTCAGGCCCGGTGGCGCGGTCGGTCCCGACGGCGCGGGCGGGCTCGGTGGCAGGGTTGCCGGAGGTGCTCGGGCCCGCCTCCGCCTCCTCCGGCCGCGCCGCCGCCTCGGCGGTCGTCTCGCCCAGGTCCGCCGGGGGAGTGCCCTCGACGGTGGTGGCGGTTGCGCGGCGGGTGGTGACGCGGGCCGTGTAGCCGGCCTTCTCGACGGCGTCGACGAGGTCGGCGTCGGTGACGTCGGCCGCGAGGACGACGTGCGCGGTCTCCAGCGGGAGGTTGACCGTCGCCGTGACGCCCTCGACGCGGTTGAGGCGCTTCTCGACGCGCGCGACGCACGACGCGCACGTCATGCCGCCGATCGCGAGGTCGACCTCGGCGACGGGCCGGGCCTCCGCGGCTCCGCCGGGTGCGGCGGTCGACGTGGGCGCGGGCTGTGCGGTCATCGGTGGGGCTCCTCGACGGGGTGCGGGGCGAGGTCGCCGCGGTCGTCCGGCGTGCTGGCCGTCGCGGCGTGCGCGGCGCTGCCGGTGCGCGCGGGGGTCGGGGTCGCGGTGGCGACCGGGACCCGGGGTGCCCGACGGCGGTCGCGGCCTCGTGCGGTCGAGGCGCGTCCCGCCGTCGGGCACCGGGGAGGTGCGGACCGGGGACGGTCAGGCGCGGGGCGGGACCTGGAGGTCGTACGTCTTCGTCGCGGGGGCGGCGTCGGCGGCAGGCTCGGTGCCGCAGCCGCACGCACAGTCGTGCGCCTCCTGCTTGTCGGCCGCCTGCTCGGCGTACTGGGCGGCGAGCGCGTCCTGCTGGACCTCGACCGACGCGACCTCGTACCCGGCCTCGTCGACGGCCTCGCGCAGCGCGGCCTCGTCGAGCGGGTCGTCGGAGAAGACCGTGACCTCGGACGTGCTGCCGACGCGGAGCTCGACGCTCACGTTCTCGACGCCGGCGACGGCCTCGAGGTCCTTCGTGACGTGGGCAACGCAGTTGCCGCAGGTCATGCCGGTGACGCCCAGGGTCGTGACGGTGCTCATGGTGCTCCTCGGGTGGTGGGGTGGTCAGCTGCGGACGAGGCGGGCGATGGCGTCGGCGGCCTCCTTGACCTTGGCCGCGCCCTCCGCCTCGGACTGGCGGGCCGCGTCCACGACGCAGTGGCCCAGGTGGTCCTCGACGAGGCCGATGCTCACGGCCTGGAGCGCCTTGGTGACGGCGGAGACCTGCGTGAGGATGTCGATGCAGTAGACGTCCTCGTCGATCATGCGAGCGATGCCGCGCACCTGGCCCTCGATGCGGCGCATGCGCTTGAGGTACGCCTCCTTGTCGGACGCGTAGCCGTGCGGACCGGTGTGGACCGCCTGCTCCTGCTCGACGGCCGTCGCCTCGGTCGTGTCGGTCATGCTCTCCTCCTCGTCCAGGACGCGGTAGCGCGCCCGCCGCGCGGGTGGTGCGGCGGTGATACCCCGTCAGGGTACGCCCCATCATACCCCCGTGAGGTATCCGTCGGGAGGTTCGACGATCCGCTCCGAGCGCATGACACGTGTCATGCCCGTCGGGTGAGGACTCCACCCCGTCCGGTGACGGGCCGCACTGCCGCAGGCGCCGTGCCGCCGCGAGGCTGGAGGCACCACCAACGAGAGGCGCACCATGACCGACATCGTCACCGGGCTCCAGGACCTCACGCAGGGCCTGCCGCCCTTCCTGCGCTGGGTCGGGGTCCTGCTCGCCGGCGCGATCCCCTACGTCGAGGCCGAGGGCGCGGCGGTCCTCGGGGTCGTGGCGGGCGTCAACCCGTTCGTCGCCATCCCGGTCGCCATCATCGGCAACGCGATCGCGCTCGCCCTGGTCGTCTGGGTCATCGGCGCCGCGCGCACCGGGATCACGCGCGGACGGACCGTCGAGACCACGCCCAAGCGCCAGCGGATGCGGCAGGTGTTCGACCGCTACGGCGTGCCCGGCGTCAGCCTCCTCGGGCCGCTGCTCCTGCCGAGCCACGTCACCGCCGCGGCGATGGTCGGGTTCGGGGCCCCGCGCGCCCGTGTCTTCACGTGGGGCGTCGTGGCCGTCGCGGCCTGGGCCCTGGTGCTGGGCGTCGTCGTGCACCTCGGGGTGAGCGCCGCCGTCGGCTGACGGCCGGTCACGACGCCGTCACGACGGCATCACGATTCGGCGCCCGCCGCGCGGTGCCCCGGGCACGCACCTACCCTCCCAAGCATGGGCAGGGGAGCCGGAGCACGACGCGCGCTGCGCGTGGCGGTGGTGTCGGTCGCGCTCGCGGGGACGGGCGTCGTCGCGGCGCCGCCCGCGGGCGCGTGCGCGTGCGGCGGCCTCGTCGACGGACCCGCGTACGACACGGCGGTCTCCCACGAGACCGCGGTCCTCCAGTGGGACGGGACCACCGAGACGATGCTCGTCGAGCTCTCCACGCTGTCGAACGCGCCCGAGGTCGGCCTGCTGCTGCCCACGCCCGCACCCGCCGAGGTCGCGCTCGCCGACCCGCAGGTGTTCCGCGAGCTCGACGAGCTCACCCGGCCGCGCGCCGTCGTCTCCGACACCCGGTGGTGGCCCGAGCTCGGCTTCGGGAGCGGCGCGGACGCCGTGGCGGGCGCGGGCGTCACGGTGCTCGACGAGGTCCGCCTCGGGCCGCTCGACGTCACGACGCTCGGCGCGACCGACACGGGGGCGCTCGACGCCTGGCTCACCGAGCGCGGGTTCCAGCTCCCCGAGACGATCCGGACGGCCCTCGCCCCCTACGTCGGCGAGGGCTGGTCGTTCGTCGCGGCCCGGCTCGCGCCCGAGGAGGCCGCCGCGTTCGACGGCACGCTCCAGCCGCTCCGGGTCACGTTCCCGAGCGGCTCGCTCGTCTACCCGATGCGCATGTCGGCCGTCGCGGAGGACCCCCAGAGCACGCGCACGTACGTCCTGGCCGACCACCGCGTCGACCGCGTCGACCCGACCGCCGAGGCGCAGGAGCCGACCGTGCGCTTCGCCGGGCGCCTGGACCCGGCGGACGTCGCCTCGCAGGAGCTCGCCGCGCTGCTCGCCGGCGGCGGCTTCGTCACGGCCCACGAGCAGGTGTTCACCGAGCCGGCGACGCAGATCGTCTCCGACTTCTCCTTCGCCCCCGCCGCCGCGGACGTCGCCTTCACCCCGACGTACGCCGTGGTCGCCGAGAAGCGGATCGGGCCGTTCTTCGCCGGGCCCGTCCTCGCGTTCGCCGGCGTGCTCGCGCTCGCGGCGCTCGTCGTCTGGCGAGGCCGACGACGCCGCGCGCCCTCGCCCGCCCTCGCGCCGCACCCCGCGCGCGCCTGAGCGACGCGACCCGGCCCGCTGCCCGGGTCACCCCGTACGGGCGAGACGCGCGGTTCGCCGCGACACGCGGCACCGCCGGGTGTTCCATGGAGGCGAAGCGGGAGGCGCCCGGGCCCAGGCCGTCGGGAGCCGGCCCGTCACCTCGGCAGGGGAGTGACCATGACGATCCAGGACCCGATCCTCACCGCCTTCTCGCGCACCGCGAAGCAGGTCTGGTACTGGCCGGTGATCCGCGGCGTGCTCGCCATCCTCTTCGGCATCATCGCGCTCGCGTGGCCGGACAAGACGGCGGCCGTCGTCATCTGGGTGATCGGCATCTTCGCCGTCGTCGACGGCATCGTCGAGATCGTCGAGGGCATCCGGCGCCGCGGCACGGGCAGCGGCACCGCGCTGCTCGTGACGATGGGCGTCCTGAGCCTCGCGGTCGGCGTCGTGCTGCTCGTCTGGCCGGGCAAGACCGCGATCGTTCTCACCTGGATCGTCGGGTTCTGGGCCGTGGTCTACGGCCTGTTCCAGACGGTCGCGAGCCTCGACCTGCGCAAGGTGCCCGGGAGCGGGTGGGGCTGGGGCGTCGTCGCCGGCCTGCTCGGCATCGTCTTCGGTCTGCTCGTGCTGTTCAACGTCAACGCCGGCCTGGTGTCGATCGTGTGGCTGCTCGCGCTCTTCGCGATCGTCTGGGGCGTCATGCTCATCGCGTTCGGCGTCCAGATCCGCTCGCTCGGCCGACAGGCCGGACGCGCGGCCGCACCCGGCACGTACTGACCCGACCGGCTCGCGACGAGACCGGCGCGCTCCGGTCGAGCGGGCATCGTGGCGGCAAGAGCGACCGCGTGTCTCACGACCGCTGCGCCGGTCGTCGCGATCGGGCGGCTCCCCGCGGGCGAGCGCGCCGGGTGGCTCGCCGTCGGCAGGCCTGCTGACGCGCTCGCGTCGACCGGATCAGGCGCGATCGCAGAGGCTCTCGTCCTGCGGAGGCGGGGTGGAGGGCCGTATCGCGAGCGACTGTCCGTGCCGGGAGACAACAAGGCCCCGGGGGGTCTCTCACCGAAGTGAGTCGCCATGATTCCCGGGGCTCTCTGTTGGCTACAGTCTAGCGACTCGCACGTACGTCGCCCTACAGGGGGCCCACGGATGTCGATGTAACCGCCCGTCCAACGCACGATGGTCGGGCTGCTGTCACGACCACGGATGTCCACGTACGAGCAGGCGTCCGGGGGCGACGTGCCGGCCGCGGTCGACCTGTACAGGTGGAATCTGGACATCTCGATGGCGCTGTTCGAGGCGATCCACTACCTGGAGGTCGCGGTCCGCAACCGGATCGACGACGCGCTGACGCAGCGTGCGGGAGCCGGGGTGGACTGGCTCGACTCACCGCCCACCGTGCCGCTCAACGGGGGGACGAGGGCGAGGATCGCCAGGGCGCGGGAGTTCGCGTCCCGGAACGGCAGGGTGCCCACGCACGGTCACGTCATCGCGGAGACCACGTTCGGCTTCTGGCCGTACCCGTTCGCCGACAACTACAACCGCACGCTGTGGCAGCCCGCGCTGAAGAGAGCATTTCCCACGGCGCAGCGGACCGCGCTCCACGCGCAGCTCACGGCCGTGAGCGACCTGCGCAACCGGATCGCGCACCACGAGCCGCTGCTTGGCCTGGACATCCCTCGCGAGTACCAGGGGATCATCTCGCTCGCGGAGCTCGTCGAGCCGCGGCTGGGGTGGTGGATCGACACGACGTCGCGCGTCGACGCGGTGCGTCGCGCCGATCCCCGCCTCTGACGCGGCGACAGGCGGTCTCAGACGTCGCCACCGCCCCGCCGACCACGGGGTTGCTGTCGTTCTGAGCGCCAGACGACAGCAACCCCGTGCTCGGCGGGTGGGACGCTCCGGCCGGACGCGTCAGGCGGGACGGGCCTCGGCGGCCGCGCGGGCGGCGGCGGGGAACGCGTCGAGGATGCGGGCGACGGCGGTGTCGTCGTGGGCGGCCGAGACGAACCACGCCTCGAACACCGACGGCGGCAGGCTGACCCCGGCGTCGAGCATCGCGTGGAAGAACGCGCGGTACCGGAACGACTCCTGCGCCTGGGCCTGCGCGTAGTCGCGAACCCCTGCGGTCGCGGCGAGCTCGCCGAACATCACGGAGAACAGGGAGCCCGCGCGCTGCACGCGGTGCGGCACGCCCGCGGCGTCGAGCGCGGAGCTCACCGCCGCCGACAGCACGCCCGCGACCTCGTCCACGCGTGCGTACACCGTCTCGTCGGCGAGCCGCAGCGTCGCGAGGCCCGCCGCGACCGCGACGGGGTTCCCCGAGAGCGTGCCCGCCTGGTAGACGGGGCCGAGCGGTGCGAGCTGGTCCATGACGCTCGCCGGTCCGCCGACCGCGGCGACGGGCATCCCGCCGCCCACGACCTTGCCGAAGGTGAACAGGTCGGGCGTGTAGCCGTCCGCGCCCTGGCCGCGCAGCACCGCGTTCTCGAGGCCCCACCAGCCGCTCGGCCCGACGCGGAAGCCCGTGAGCACCTCGTCGAGGATCAGCAGCGCGCCGTGCGCCGCCGTGATGCGGCGCAGGCCCTCGTTGAAGCCCTCCGCGGGCGGGACGACGCCCATGTTCGCGGGCGACGCCTCGGTGATGACGGCCGCGATCTCGGATCCGCGCTCCGCGAACGCCGCCTCGACGGCCGCGAGGTCGTTGTACGGGAGCACGAGCGTCTCGGCCGCCGTCGCCTCGGTGACCCCGGCCGAGCCGGGCAGGGCGAGCGTCGCGACGCCGGACCCCGCCTCGGCGAGCAGCGCGTCCACGTGCCCGTGGTAGCAGCCGGCGAACTTCACGACGACGTCGCGCCCGGTCACGC
Organism: Cellulosimicrobium sp. RS; assembly: GCF_046159675.1. Classification (NCBI taxonomy): domain Bacteria; kingdom Bacillati; phylum Actinomycetota; class Actinomycetes; order Micrococcales; family Promicromonosporaceae; genus Cellulosimicrobium; species Cellulosimicrobium sp. RS. The sequence continues at coordinate 227,820 of NZ_JBJXVU010000002.1, forward strand.
CGCGCGCGAGGCGGATCGCGGTCATCGTGGCCTCCGTGCCCGTGGACACGAGGCGCACGCGCTCCGCGGCGGGCACCCGACGGCGGATCTCCTCCCCGAGCTCGACCTCGCCGAGCGTCGGCGCGCCGAACGACAGCCCGCGGGCCGCCGCCTCCTGGACCGCGGCGACGACGTCGGGGTGCGCGTGCCCGAGCAGGGCCGGGCCCCACGAGCACACGAGGTCGACGTACTCGCGGCCCGCGACGTCGGTCACGTACGGGCCGCGCGCCGAGGCGAGGAACCGCGGGTCGCCGCCCACGGACCCGTAGGCCCGCACGGGCGAGCTGACGCCGCCCGGGAGCACGCCCTGCGCGCGCACGAACGCGGCGTGGTTGTCCGCCCCGCCCGCGCCCGGCGCGCCGAACAGCGCCGCGTCCTGCGCCTGCACGGCCTCCGCCGTCCCGAAACCGCCCGTGTCCGTCATGCCCGCGTCCTTCCGTCGTTCTCGTCCAGCCAGCCCGCGAGCTCCGTCGCCCAGTAGGTGAGGATCACGTCCGCGCCGGCGCGCTTGATGCCGAGCACCGACTCCGTGACGGCGGCGCGCCGGTCGATCCAGCCGTTCGCCGCGGCCGCCTCGATCATCGCGTACTCGCCCGACACCTGGTACGCCGCGACGGGCACCGCCGACATCTCCGCGACCGCCGCGAGCACGTCGAGGTACGACCCGGCGGGCTTCACCATGACCATGTCCGCGCCCTCGGCGAGGTCGAGGTCGGCCTCGCGCAGGCCCTCCCGGGCGTTGCCCGCGTCCATCTGGTAGGTGCGGCGGTCGCCCTGGAGCGCCGAGTCCACGGCCTCCCGGAACGGCCCGTAGAACGCGCTCGCGTACTTCGCGGAGTACGCGAGGATGCCCACGTCGTCGAACCCGGCGGCGTCGAGCGCCTCGCGGATCACGGCCACCTGGCCGTCCATCATGCCCGACGGCGCGACGACGTCCGCGCCCGCGCGCGCCTGCGCGACGGCCATCGAGGCGTAGCGGTCGAGCGTCGCGTCGTTGTCGACGACGACGCCCCCGTCCCGGCCCTCGGCCAGCACGCCGCAGTGCCCGTGGTCGGTGAACTCGTCGAGGCACGTGTCCGCCATGACGACCGGCCCGCCGCCTGCGTGCTCGCGCGCCGCCTCGACCGCGATCCGGATGCCGCGCTGCAGGATCCCGTCCTCGGCGTCCGCCTGGGTGCCGGTCGCGTCGCGCTCGGCCGGGATGCCGAAGAGCATGACGCCGCCGACCCCGGCGCGCGCGGCGTCGCGCACGGCGTCCGCGAGCGTCGCCTCGGTGTGCTGCACGACGCCTGGCATCGACGAGATGGGGCGCGGCGCGTCGAGGCCCTCCTTGACGAACAGGGGGAGCACGAGGTCGGACGCGTGCACGCGCGTCTCGCGGACGAGCCGCCGCACGCGCGGGCTCGTGCGCAGACGGCGCGGCCGGTGGTGCCCGACGGGGAGCTGGTGGGTCACGAGGGGTCTCCTTCGGTGGTCGGGTCGACGCCGGTCGTGCTGGCCGCCGGGGGAGCGGCCGGGTCGTCGGGCTCGGCGGTCGTGCGAGTGGAGGGACCGGTGGCGGCGAGCGCGCCGACGAGCGCGGCGGCCAGCGCGGCGTCGGTCGGGCGCTCCGCGACGGCGTCGAGCCGCAGCCCGACGTCGCGCGCGGCCCGGGCGGTCGGGTCGCCGATCGCGACGCCCACGACGTCGTCGCGCGGGCCGAGCTGCCGCGCGACCTCGCGCGCGACGCTCCCCGAGGTGAGCACGACGGCGTCCACCGCGCCCGCCCGCCACGCCGCGACGACGTCCGGCGCGAGCGTGTGCGTGACGGTGCGGTAGACGGTGACGACGTGCGGGACGTACCCGAGGTCGTGCAGGCCGTCGTGCATCGTCGGCGCGGCGAGGTCCCCCTGCGGCAGCAGGACCACACCTCTACCTCGCGAGGTAGAGCCCTGGTCCGCCGAGGTAGAGCCGTGGTCCGACGGGGGGAGGGTCGCGAACGCGGCGACGAGGCCGCGGGCGGAATTCTCGTCGGGCTCGAGCTCGACGGTGACGCCGACCGCCTCCAGGGCGCGGCGCGTCGCGGGCCCGACGGCGGCCCAGCGGGCCCGGCGCCCGGCGTCGCCGAGGTCGACGCCCTGGCGGGCGGCGCTCGCGACGAGCTCGTCGATCGCGTTGACGCTCGTCACGACGACCCACGCGAAGTCGCCGTGGACCAGGCGGGCGAGGGCGCCGTCGACGGGCGCCGTGTCCTCGACGGGCGCGCGCTCGATCGCCGGGCTGACGAGGACGTGGGCGCCCGCGTCGCGGAGCGTCGCCGCGAGGCCCGCGGCGCGCTCGGGCGCGCGCGGGACCAGGACGGTCCGACCGGCGAGCGCGTCGGCCCGGCGGGCTGCGTCCAGGTCGTCCACGGGATCCCCAGCGTCCACGGGGTTCCCAGCGTCCACCGAGTCCCCAGGGTCCACCGCGTCCGCCGTGCCGCGCGCCGGGAGCGGGGGCACCACGGGCGCGGGTCCCCGCGACGGGTCCCGCAGCGGTCCGGGGCTCATTCCGCCGCGCCGCGGTAGCCGCCGTCGCGGAGCTGCTCGCGGGCAGCCTCCACGGCGCGGTCGGTCGCCGGCGCCTCCGCGGCCGGGGCGTCGAGGACAGGGGTGCCCGCCCCGGTCTCGCGCAGCGGCGCGAGGCGCGCGGCGCCGTCGGCGAGGAGCGCGTCGGCGACGCGGGCACCCAGCCCGCGCGCGACGTCGTCCCGGGCGGTCGCGGCGGCCGCGAGCGACCCGGTGCTCGGGGGGAGCGCGGCGCGCGCGGAGTGCGTGAGCTGCTCGGCGCCGTCGACCCGCGCGACGACGGCCGTCAGCGCCACGTCGCCGTCCTCCACGACGGCGTGCGCGCCGACGGGGGCTGCGCACCCGGCCTCGAGCCGGCCGAGGAGCGCGCGCTCGGCGAGCACGGCGAGGCGCGTGGGCTCGTGGTCGAGGTCGTGCAGGGCGCGGGCGAGGACCGGGTCGTCGAGCGACGACGTGCGCACCTCGACGGCGAGCGCGCCCTGCCCGGCGGCGGGCGCCATGATCGCGGTGTCGATCACCTCGGACACGGCCTCGAGCCGGCCGAGGCGGGCGAGCCCCGCGTACGCGAGCACGACGGCGTCGAGGTCGGCCTCCTCGCCGAGCGCCCGGGCGAGGCGCGTGTCGACGTTGCCGCGGATGTCGACGACGTCGAGGTCGGGCCGGACGGACCGGAGCTGCGCGGCGCGCCGCGGCGACCCGGTGCCGACGCGGGCGCCGCGCCGGAGCGTCGTGATGGTCAGGCCGTCGCGCGCGCACAGGACGTCGCGCGGGTTCTCGCGCTCGGGCGTGACGACGGTGAGCCCCGGTGCGGGCTCGGTCGGGAGGTCCTTGAGGGAGTGCACCGCGACGTCGCACCGGCCGTCGAGCAGCGCCTCGCGGAGCGCGGTCACGAAGACGCCCGTCCCGCCCATCTGGGCGAGCGATCCGGTGAGCACGTCACCGTCGGTGCGGATGCGCACGATCTCGACGTCGCGGCCGGTCAGCTCTTCGAGGCGGCGGGCGACGTGGCCGGTCTGGGTCGTCGCGAGGGCGCTGCCGCGCGTGCCCACGCGGAGGGGCGTCGTACCTGCAGGACTCACGGAACCAGTCTCTCCCCACTTCGGCATTCCACGAAAATGTGCACGTCACAGCGCGGGAATGATGCGGGGAGTGACGTGGTCCTGACGCCCGGTCAGGAAGTTGCGGACAATGTGTCAGGTCATTTCGCGGGGAATTCTCGGGACTATTCCGGCGCGCAATCCGGTGAGGATTCCCTCACCCCGCGGCCGCGAGGCTGCGGGCACATTCCTGTGCGTGGCCGACGATCGACGCGAGCCCCGTCCCGGCGATCCAGCCGCCGGTCACGGCCAGCCCGGGCACGGCGTCCACGCGCGCGACGAACGCCGCGACCTCGCGCCGGAACGCGGGCGTGGGCGGGGGCAGCGCGCCGTTCCACCGCGTGACGACGTGGCCGAGGACGCGCCCGTGCAGGTCGACGCCGAAGAGGCGCGACGCGTCCACGACGACGCGGTCGAGGTCCGGCTCCGTCGTCGCGCCGATGCGCCCGTAGCTCAGGCGCACCACGTGGTGCCCCGGCCCGGCGGCGGCGCGGACGCGGTCGCGCAGCCAGGGCCACTTGGCGGTCGAGTGCGTGAGCGCCTTGGCCTCGACGTCCGACGGCGGCGCCGCGCGCCCGGCGTCGCGGTGCGGCGGGGCGACGAGCAGGCCGGTCCCGCGCGGGGCGTCGTCGAGCTCGGGCGCGCGCAGCAGGAGCGTCACGAGCCGCACGTCCGCGCCGGGCTCCGGGTCCGGCAGGAGGTCGGCCGCCGTCCCGACGAGCGGGCCGAGCGCGTCGACGAGCGCCGGGGTCGTCACGACGAGGCGCGGCGCGGCGAGGTCGACCGGACCGCTCGGGGTCTCGGCGCGCACGAGCCAGGTTCCGGGGCCGCCGTCCGGGGCCGCGGTGCGCGAGATCCCCGTGACCTCGTGGCGCAGCCGGACGTCGGTCCCCGCGACGAGCCCCTCGACGAGCCGGTGCATCCCGCCGTCGATGCCGCGCACGGCCGACCCGGCGGGGGCGAGGGCGCGCATCGACGCGACGGCGCGCGCGAGCGACCCCTCGCGCTCGAACGCCTCGCGCAGCCCGGGCGCGACCGCCGCGACGTCCAGCCGGTCGAGCGGGGCGGAGTGCACGCCGGAGGCGACCGGCGCGACGAGCCGCTCGGTCACGCGCGCCCCCATGCGGGACCGCGTGAACGTCTCGAGCGTCCGCAGGTCGGTGAACCTGCGGGGCAGCACCCGGTCGAGGCTCGCGCGCAGCGACCCGCCGAGGCCGACGGCGCGGCGCACGTCGCGCGACCACGGGTCCGCGGGGATGCCGAGGACGCCCGCGCGCGGCAGGGGGTAGGCGTGCCCGGCGGCGTAGCCCCACGCGCCCGCGCCCGACGGCTCGACGACGTCCAGCCCCAGCTCGTGCACGAGGTCGCCGACGGCCGTACCGCGGGCCGCGAACGACTCGGCCCCGAGGTCGACGCGCACGCCGTCGAGGCCGGGCAGCTCCCCGCCGCGGACCGGCCCGCCGGGCACCTCGGCGGCGTCCAGCACGACGACGCGCAGCCCCTGCGCGCGCAGGGTCCGCGCGGCGGTGAGCCCGGCGACGCCCGCGCCGACGACGACCGCGTCCGCGGTCTCGACTCCCTCCGGTGCGGGGGGTGCGGGCGGACGGGGCGTCGTCGGCTCGGTGCTCACCGTCGGGTCGCCTCCTCGGTGGCGGCGTCGGGAGCGTCGTCCGCGAGCGCGTGGACGAGCGCGACGACGCGCGTCAGCACGTCGGGGTCGGTGTCCGGCGGGACGCCGTGGCCGAGGTTGACCACGTGCCCCGGGGCCGTGCGTCCGCGGCGCACGACGTCCCGGACGTGCGCCTCGAGCACGTCCCACGGCGCGGCGAGCAACGCGGGGTCGATGTTGCCCTGCACCGGCACGGGGGCGTGGCCCTCGGCGAGGAGCCGGGCGGCGTCGTCGAGCGGCGTGCGGTAGTCGACGCCCACGGCGACGTCCTGCACCCCGGCCGCGGTGACGGCGTCGCGCATGGCGGGGAGCAGGTGCCCCGTGCCCGTGCCGAAGTGGACGACGGGCACGCCGAGGTCCGCGACGTGGGTGAGCGCGCGCGTGCTCGCCGGGGCGGCGCCGGCCGCGTAGTCCGCGAGCGAGAGCGAGCCGGCCCACGAGTCGAAGAGCTGCGCCGCGCTCGCGCCCGCCTCGACCTGCGTCCGCAGGAACGTGCCGGTGAGGTCGGCCGCCCAGTCGACGAGGCGCTGCCACGTCTCCGGGTCGCCGCGCAGCAGGGCGCGCGCCGCGAGGTGGTCGCGCGACGGCCGACCCTCCACGAGGTAGGCAGCGAGGGTGAACGGCGCCCCGGCGAACCCGATGAGGGGCGTCGTGCCCAGCGCGTCGACGGTCAGCGCGACGGCCTCGCGGATCGGGGCGAGCGCGTCCTCGGTGAGCTCGCTCTCCACGAGCCGGGCGACGTCGTCGGGCGTGCGGTACGCCTGGCCCATGACGGGGCCGACGCCCGGCGCGATCTCCACCTCGACGCCTGCGAGCCGCAGCGGGACCACGATGTCCGAGAAGAAGATGCCCGCGTCCACGCGGTGCCGGCGCACCGGCTGGAGCGTGATCTCGGACGCGAGGTCGGGGCGCAGGCACGAGTCGAGCATGCTCACGCCCTCGCGCGCGGCGCGGTACTCCGGCAGCGAGCGGCCCGCCTGGCGCATGAACCACACGGGTGTGATTTCTGGGCGCTTTCCGGTCGTGCCCGCGCGCAGGGCCTGCACGAGCGGGGAACGGTCCGTGCGGCCGTCGGTCAGGGGATGGCCCGGGGAAAGGGCGACAGGAATCACAGCTACCGATTCTGCCTCTCTCCCGGGGGAATGATTAAATCGGAGGCACTGTGGCTCTTCTCTCCCTCACGGCCAGCCACCACGAGCTGGACCTCGACGCCCTGGAACGACTCTCCACCGGGGCCCACTCGATCGGCGGCTCCGCGGTCGCGGCGTGCGACGTGATCACCGGTGCGGTCGTCCTCGCGACGTGCAACCGGTTCGAGCTGTACCTCGACGTGGACGCCCCCCTCGACGGCACCGGCGTGCAGCACGCGACCGAGCACGTCGCGCGCATGGTCGCCGAGGCGTCGGGCGTGGAGGTGGCGGAGGCGCTCGCGTCGTTCCGCACGCGCGCCGGGACCGAGGTCGCCGAGCACCTGTTCGCCGTCGCGTCGGGCCTGGACTCGATGGTCGTGGGAGAGCGCGAGATCGCCGGCCAGGTGAAGCGGGCGCTGGAGACCGCGCACGCCGACGGCGTGACGTCCTCGACGCTCGAGCTCCTCTTCCAGACGGCGTCGCGCACCTCCAAGAAGGTCAGCACGCACACGACGCTCGGCGGGGCCGGTCGCTCCGTCGTCGCGCTCGGGCTCGACCTCGCCGCCGCCGAGCTGCCGCCGTGGCCGCAGGTCCGCGCCGTCCTCATCGGCACCGGGTCGTACGCGGGCGCGAGCCTCGCCGCGCTGCGGGCGCTCGGGTGCGACGACGTGCGGGTCTACTCGCAGTCCGGCCGCGCCGAGGAGTTCGCCGCCGCGCGCGGCGTGGAGGCCGTGACGGACCTCGTCGCGGCGCTCGAGGACGCGGACCTCGTGGTGTCGTGCAGCGGCGCGCGCGGTCGGGCGCTCGCGGCGGACGCCGCGCGCCCGGGCTCCGAGCGGCGCGAGCAGGCGATCGAGCACGTGCTCGACGCCGCCGCGGTGGTGCGAGCGCGCGAGCGGGCTGCGGTGCGGGCGGGCGACGAGCCCGTCGCGCGCCCCACGGTCGTGCTCGACCTCGCGCTGCACCGCGACGTCGACCCGCGCGTGGCCGACGTCGAGGGCGTGCTCCTGTACGACCTCGCGACGCTCGCGGCGCACTCGCCGTCGATCGCGTCCGAGCTCGTGACGCAGGCGCGCACGATCGTCGACGAGGCGACGCGGGCGTTCGAGGAGACGCGCCTCGGGCGGGCGGCGGACACCGCCGTGGTCGCCCTGCTGGCCGACGCCGAGCGGCGCGTCGCGCTCGAGGTGGCCGACGTCGTCGCGCTGCGCGAGGCGGACGGCGACCCGGTCGAGCCGGACGAGGCCGACGAGATCGCGCGCGGCGTGCGGCGCCGCGTGCACGCCGACCTGCACCGCGCGATCGTCGCGGCCCGTGCGGAGGCCGTCGCGGCTGCGCAGGCCGAGGAGCGCGCGGTCGTCGCGGACGCCCAGGCGCTCGTCCACGAGGCCGCCGGCGCGCGCTGACCCCCGTCCGCTCGACGGACCCGCTGCCTCGGGCACGCGATTGACAGCGCAGTCATAGCCGGGAGAGGGTGGCCGACGGACGCCCGTCGTCGACCAGGAGCACCGTCGCCCCGCCACGAGCGGCCCGGGCGGCACCTGACCGACGGCCCCGGGGCGCCCCGGGCGACGACGCCCGGTCGCACGTCGAAGAGGACATGGCATGAGACGACCACGACTCGCCCTGCTCGCCGCAGGGCTCGCGCTCGCCGTCGCGCCGGGCACGCTGCTGCCCGCCGCCGCGGGCGCCGCCCCCGCCGACGAGGGCACCGTCACCGCCGCCGCTCGCGACGACCTCACGCTCGAGGTCAACCCGTTCGTCGGCACCGAGAGCGAGGGCAACGCCTACCCGGGCGCGACCGTGCCGTTCGGCATGGTCCAGCTCAGCCCGGACAACACGAACTCCTACGCCTCGACGTCGTACAGCACGAACGCGGGGCGCGTGTGGGGCTTCAGCCACCGGCACGTGAACAGCGCGGGCTGCCCCGCGGCGGGCGAGCTGCTCGTCACGCCGGACACGAGCGCGACCCCGCGCACGTCGCGCTCCTTCATCGCCATCAAGGACCAGAAGAGCACCGAGCGCGCGTCGGCCGGGTTCTACGAGGTGACCCTCGCGAACGACGTGCACGCCGAGCTCACCGCGACCACGCGCGTCGGCGCGCACCGCTACACGTTCCCCGCCTCGACGACGTCGCACCTGTCGTTCAACGTGGGCCAGACCCTGCGCGACGCCGGCGCGAGCTCGGTGACGTGGGTCGACGACCGCACGCTCGAGGGCTGGGTCGACAACGGCGGCTTCTGCGGCGGCACGCCGGACAAGCAGCGGTACTTCTTCAGCGCGACGTTCGACCGCCCGGTCGCGTCGAGCGGCACGTGGGGGACCGATGCGCGCTACGTCGCGGGCTCCACGACGAGCGAGGTCGCGGGCGGCAACAACGGCGCCGTCGCGGTGTTCGACACCACGACCGACCGCGACGTCGAGGTGAGCGTGGGCGTGTCCTTCGTGAGCGTCGACGGCGCGCGCGCCAACCGCGAGGCCGAGGCCACCGACGAGGGCGGGCAGGTCGCGTTCGACACCGTGCGTGAGGAGGCCCGCGACGCGTGGAACGCGGAGCTGGGCCGTGCCGCGATCGACGCGTCGCCCGACCAGCGCCGGATCTTCTACACCCAGCTCTACAAGACGCTGCTGTCCCCGACGATCGGCAGCGACGTCGACGGCCGGTACCGCGGCATGGACCTCGAGGTCCACCAGGCCGACGGCTGGGACTACTACCAGAACTTCTCGCTCTGGGACACGTACCGCACGCAGGCGACGCTGCACGCCCTCCTGCTGCCCGAGCGCGCGCAGGACATCGTGCGCTCGATGTACCAGCACCGCGTCGAGGGCGGCTGGCTGCCGCGCTGGTCCCTCGGTGCACTGGAGACCAACATCATGGCGGGCGACCCCGTCACGCCGTGGCTCGCGGAGAACTTCGCGCTCGGCACCGTCCCCGACGACATCGCGGACGAGCTGTGGGACTACCTCGTCGAGAACGCCACGACGACCCCGCCGGACGACGTCGCGTCCGTCGGGCGGCGCAGCACCGAGTTCTACGCCGAGCACGGCCACGTGCCGTTCTACCCCGAGAACGAGGGCGGCCTCGGCGGCCAGTTCGAGGAGTACCGCCACGGCGGCTCGGCGACGCTCGAGCTCGCGCTCGCCGACGCGAGCCTCGGCGCTGCGGCCGAGCGCACGGGTCGCGAGGGCGGCCAGGCGTTCCTCGACAAGGGTCGCAACTGGCGCAACCTCTGGAACCCGGACGTCGAGCTCTCGGGTGGCTTCCAGGGCATGGTCAACGCGAAGCGCCCGACGGGCGAGTTCGTCACGCTGCCCGAGCTGACGGACGTCACGCGCTCCGGCTTCCACGAGGGCGTGCCGTGGCAGTACCAGTGGATGGTGCCGCAGGACGTCACGGGCCTCCAGGAGGTCATGGGCGGCGAGGACGGCTTCGTCGAGCGTCTCGACTACTACTTCGACCAGCCGGCGCTCGCCGCGAACCCCGGCGTCTCGCCGAGCACGTGGGCCAAGGGCGGCAGCTCGTACTACACGACCATCCGCTACAACCCGGGCAACGAGCCGACGATCATGAACGCGTGGCTCTACGGCTACGTGGGCCAGCCGTGGAAGACGAACGACGTCCTCGCCGCGAACCTCAACCGCTTCCCGGACACCCCGGGCGGCGGCGTCGGGAACGACGACCTCGGCACGCTTGCCGCCTGGTACGTCATGGCGTCGCTCGGGTTCGAGCCCGTCATGCCGGGCTCGGGGATCCTCGCGCTCAACGCGCCGAAGGTGCAGGCCGCGACGCTCACGACCGACGCCGGGGCGACGCTGCGCATCGACGCGGCGGGCGCGAACGAGAAGCTCCCGAGCTACGTCGCCGGCCTGGAGGTCGACGGCGTCGCGCACACCGCCGCGTGGCTCGACGTCGCGGCGCTGCAGGACGGCGGCACGCTCGACTTCGACCTGTCCGGCACGAGCGCGGGCCTCACGTGGGGCACCGGCGCGGCCGACCGCATCCCGTCGGTCTCCGCCGTCGCCCCGCCCGCGCCGGTCGAGGTCGAGGCGAGCGCGCGCTGCCTCGGCGGCCGGGCGTTCGTCGCGGTCCGCGCGACCAGCACGGCCGACGCGCCGGTGGACGTGACTCTCACGACGCCGTTCGGCGAGCGGACGGTCCGGCACGTGCAGCCGGGCAGGAGCGCCTACCAGTCGTTCACGACGCGCACGACGTCCGTCGAGGCCGGGACGGCGACCGTCACGGTCGTCGCCGCGGACGGCACGACGTCGACGGTCGACGCGGCGTACGAGGCGCTGGCCTGCGGCTGACCGCCGCGTCACCACGGGTGCGCGCCGCGCACCGGACGAGGGCCGTCGTCGGGCAGGACGCCCGACGGCGGCCCTCGCCGCGCCGCTAGGCTCGCCGCGTGAGCAGCACCACGCGCCTGGGCGTCCTCGACATCGGCTCGAACACCGTGCACCTCGCCGTCGTCGACGCCGCCTACGCGGCGCGTCCCGTGCAGGCCGCGGGGGCGCGCACGGTCGTGCGCATCATGCGCTACCTCCGGCCCGACGGGTCGCTGTCCCCGGAGGGCGTCGCGGCGATGCTCGCCGCCGTCGACGACGCGATGGCGCTCGCGCGCGAGTCCGCCGTCGACGAGATGCTGCCCATGGCGACGTCGGCGCTGCGGGACGCGACCAACGGGCCCGAGGTGCTCGCCGCGATCGGCGAGCGCGTCGGGCAGCCGGTCCACGTGCTCTCCGGCGAGGACGAGTCGCGCCTGACGTTCCTCGCCGCGCGCCGCTGGCACGGCTGGGCCGCGGGACGCCTGCTCGTCCTCGACATCGGGGGCGGGTCGCTCGAGATCGCGTCGGGCGTCGACGAGGAGCCCGACCTCGCCGTGTCCCTCCCGCTCGGCGCGGGCCGCATGACCATGGCCTTCCTGCCCGACGACCCGCCCGCGCCCGAGCACGTCGAGGCGCTGCGCGAGCACGTGCGCGCGACGCTCGCGCCCGCCGTCGCGCGGTTCGCCCGGCTCCCGCGCCCGGACCACGTCGTCGCGACGTCCAAGACGTTCCGCTCGCTCGCGCGGCTCGCGGGCATGCAGACCGAGGCGGTCGGCCCCGACGACCGGTGGCGGATGCGCCGCGCGCAGCTCGCGGACTGGGTGCCGCGGCTCGCGCGCATCACGGCCGAGGGCCGCACCGCGCTGCCGGGCATCACGCCGGAGCGCACGTTCCAGATCGTCGCGGGCGGGGTGGTCGCGGTCGAGACGATGCGCGCGCTCGGCGTGGACGAGGTCGAGATCTGCCCGTGGGCGCTGCGCGAGGGCGCGATCCTGCGCCGCCTCGACCACGCCTGACGTCCGGCTTCCCGCTCAGCCGTCGGCTCCGGACGCGCCGCGCGGGGTCGTCCACCGCGGCGCGTCCGCGCCCCACGGCCGGGCCGGCGCCGGGCAGTCGTCGACGGGCTCGCCCGCGAGGCGGTCGAGCGCGGGCCGGGTCGTCGTCACCTCGACGTCCCGGCCGTCGAGGCGCACCCGGTGCCCGACGACGCACCGCGCCCCCGGCGTCCGCGGCGGCCCGTGCGCGGGGTCGCGCCCGGGGGCGACGAGCAGCGCGTGCGCGGTGCGGGCGAGCGCGCCGTCGACGTCGCGCCCGCGGCCGTCGGCCGCGCGGTCGGCGAGGGCGTCCACGACGGCCGCGGCCAGGAGGTAGCCCGTCGCGTGGTCGAGCGCCTGGGCGGGCAGGGCGCCGGGCGCGGCGGTCGAGGCGTCGCCCACGGTCCCGTCCCGGGTGCCCTCCACGAGCGCGATCCCGCTGGCCGCCTGCACGATCGAGTCGAAGCCGCGGCGCGGGGCCCACGGGCCGTCGTCGCCCCACGCGCTGACGCGCGCGTGCACCGCGCCGCCCGGCAGGCGCAGGCCGAACGCCTCGACCGCGCCCGGGCGGTAGCCCGTCACGAGGACGTCGGCGGCGTCGAGCAGCTCCTGGGCCCGGGCCCGGCCGTCGGGGGTCGCGAGGTCGAGCAGCGCGGACCGCTTGCCCTGCCCGGTGTCGAGGTGCTGGACCTCGATCTCGGGCAGGCCCGGCGGGTCGACGCGCAGGACGTCCGCGCCGAGCAGCGCGAGCGTCCGGGTCGCGACGGGCCCGGCGATGACGCGGGTGAGATCCAGGACCCGGAGGCCGGCGAGCGGCCGGGGCCCGACGGCGAGCGGGCGCGGGGGAGCGGCGTCGTCGCGCACCGCGGTCCGCACGCCAGGGCCCGACGCCGCGGCCCGGCCCGGCGCGGACGCGCGCCACTCGTCCGCAGAGCGCACGCGCACGGCGATCGCGCCGACCGAGGCCGCGAGGTCCTCGACCTCCTGCGCCGACCGCGCGGCGAGCGCCGTCGCGACGTCGTCCCGGGACGGGGGGTCCGCGACCGTGGCGGGCAGGTCAAGGAGCGCGAGCAGCCGCGCGCGGTGGTGCGGGTAGTTCGCGTGCGTGCGGACCCAGCCGTCCGCCGTGCGGAAGAAGCCGGACAGCGGCGCGAACCCGTCCACCGGAGCGCCGTCGACCCGCAGCAGCCGGTCGCTCGCGAACGCCGCCGCGACGCGCTCGGGGTCCGGGGCCGGTCCGGGGTCGAACCCGCCCGCCCGCGCCGCGGCGTCGCGCACGGCCGCGACCGACGCGAGCGCGAGGCCGAGCACGGGCAGCGTCGCAGCGAGGAGGTCGTCGTCCGCGCGTCCCGTCCCGACGGTCATGGCACGACGGTACGCCCCGCCTCGTCGAGCCCTCGGCGCTGTTGGACGGTCGTCCATCTGGCGGTCCCCACGGACTGGCCTTACCGTTCCTGAGGCGTGTCAACCCGACACGCCGGGTATGTCTGATTTCTTTTCAGGGGGCAGAGGATGGTTCGGAACGCGAGGCGCTGGTCGGGCGTGGCGAGCGTGGCGATGGCGACGGCGCTCGCCACGGGGCTCGGCGGGCTGCTCGTCGCCCCGAGCGCGAGCGCGGCGGCCGCCGTCGTGGCGCCGCTGGGGGCGCGCACCTACTCGGTCTCCTCCTACTACGGCCCGCGCTGCATGCCGGTCGCCAGCGCCTCGACCTGGCACCTCGGGCAGGACCTCGGCGCGACCTCCGGCACGCGGATCAACGCGATCGCCGACGGCACCGTCCTGCGCGCGGGCAGCGTCAGCGGGTTCGGGCAGTGGGTCGTCCTGCGGCACACCATCGGCGGGAAGACGGTCTCGAGCGTCTACGGGCACGTCATCGACGGCGACAAGTACGTCAAGGCCGGGCAGACGGTCAAGGCCGGGCAGCGCATCGCCGACGTCGGCTCCACCGGCATCTCCACCTCGCCGCACCTGCACCTCGAGGTCTGGAACGGCACCTACGGGTCGGGCGCGTCGCACACCGACCCGCTCGCCTACCTCAAGGGCAAGGGCGTCGACCTCGGGCGCGACGCGACGCGGGTGGCCGCCCGGTCAACCGCGACGTCGTGCACCTACTACACGAACGCCGCCGTGGACGTGCGCGCCGGGGCGGGCACCGGCGCCGTCATCGCCCGGGTCGCGCGCGGGGCGACCGTCGTCGGCAAGCCCGGGGACGAGAGCGGCACGTGGCGCCGGGTCACGTCGGGGCGGACGACGGGCTGGGTCCCGGCCGCGAGCATCGGGCCGACGAAGCCCGCGCCGGTCAGCACGCCCCCGGTGACGAAGCCGCCGGCACCCCAGCCGGCGCCGAAGCCGTCGGCGCCCCAGCCGGCGACGCGGTACGTCACGGCCGCGTCGCTCAACCTGCGGGCGTCGGCGACGACGTCCTCGGCCGTGGTCGCACGCCTGGCGAAGGGCACGAAGCTCGCGGTCGCGTCGACCTCGGGCGGCTGGCTCAAGGTCACCGCGAACGGACGGACCGGCTGGGTCTCCGCCCAGTACACCTCGACGAGCGCACCGGCGGCGCCCGCGAAGCCGGCGCCCGCGAAGCCCGCACCGCCCAAGGCCGCGACGTCGTACGTCACCGCGTCGAGCCTCAACCTGCGGGCGTCGGCGTCGACCTCGTCCAAGGTCGTCGCACGGCTCGGGCGCGGCTCCGTGGTGACGCACGCAGGCACCGCCTCGAAGGGGTGGCTCAAGGTGACCGCCGGGGGCCGGACGGGCTTCGTCTCGACCGCGTACCTCTCGGCGCAGAAGCCCCGCTGAGCCGACCCGGCGCCGCGCCCCTCCGGGCGGCGCGGCGTCAGCCGCCCGGCGTCACCGTGCCGGGGAACCGGGCGGCGGAGCGGTCCGTGACCGAGCCGTCGCCCGCGGCGTTGATCTCGCTGATCATCATGACGAGGTCCAGGTCGGAGTCGGCCGCCCGGGCCAGGCTCGTGGCGAGCTGGTACGGGTCCGAGAGCGGCTGCATGTCGTAGTCGGTGACGACGGCCCGCGTCTGCATGCCGAGGGCGTCGTTCTCGACGGCGGTCCGCACGCTGTCGGCGAGGCGGTTCATCTGCGACTCGGTGAGCGTCATCGTCACCTGCTGGCCGGGCGACACCTCGGCGGACGGCGAGAAGCCGGAGAAGTCGCGCGTGTTGAAGTACTGCGACGACATGTCGTCGGCCGTGACGTCGAACGAGTACGTGCGCGCCGAGAGGTCCTCCGTGCCGGAGGCGTCGAACGACTGCGACAGGCGGAAGTCGCCTCGGTCGCCGTACGTCGCGGTCATGAGCTGCTCGGTGCTGCCGTCGGGGTAGGTCGTCGCGACGAGCGACCCGGTGTTCTGGCCGATCTGCCACTCGGCCCCGCCGACAGGCGTGTCGAAGCCGACGGTCGACGTCGAGTCGTAGTTGACGCGCTCGATGGTCGTCGTGCCGGAGATCCCGGTCGACGGGTCCCCGGGGATCTCGCCGGTGACGAGGTAGGTGTCGTAGGCGGCCTGGCCCTCGGGCGTCGACAGGTCGAACTCGGCGCTGCGCAGGGACGCGCCGTCGAGCGACGTCGTGTTGCCGAGCATGACCTTGACCGCGTCGAAGTCGAGGCCGAGGCCCGCGTGGTTCGCGATCGCCTCCGTCGGGCCTGCGGTGACGCGGACGGTGTCGTCGCCCGTGCGCTCGATGAGGCTGCTCACGCCCTCGGAGTCCTTGACGGACGACTCGAGCGCGATGTGCCGGAACGCGGCGTCGAGCTCGGTCTTGGCGTAGCTCCCGCCGTCCATCGTCACGGACGACCCGACCGGCATGCTCCGCGGGTCGAACGGGTTGACGGACCCGGGGTCGACGTCGGTGCCGTCGGGCATCTTCAGGGTGTACTCCGACGTGACGCCGGTCGTGTACCCCCCGCTGACGCCCGTGCCGCCCTTCGAGACGCCGCCCTCGACGCCGATCGAGACGTCCGACTTCGACGTGTAGGTGGTGAAGCCGTCCTCCGACTTCTCCCCGACCGTGTACTCGGCGCCGCCGTTGACGCCGAACGAGACCTTGGAGCCGTCGGTCGTCTTGAACCAGTCGGCGAGCGACCCGTTGCCGGAGTACGTCGTCTCGCCGCTGTTCGGGTCGTGGGAGACGCCGAAGCCGACCTTCGAGTCCGTGCCCTCGGTCGCGGGGCTCCCGAGGCCACCGTTGTCGGTGCCGCCGCTCTGGCTGCCCTTCACCGAGACCGTCGGGCCGCCGGGGCCGTCACCGCTCTCGCCGCCGTCGCCCGACCCGCCGGAGCCCGACCCGCCGGAGCCCGACCCGGACCCGCCGGGGCCGCTGGCGCCCCCGCCCGTGCCGTCGGAGCTGGCGCTCTCCTGCTGGTCGGCGTTCGTGCGCACCTTGTCGGCCGCGTCGCGGAGCGTGGCTGCGGCCGCGGCGAGCGCGGGGCCGAGCTCCGAGGTCCAGCGGCCGCGCAGCTCGTCGCCGTCGGGGCCGGCCCAGCGGGCCCCGCTGACGGTGGACTGGAGGCCGCCGCGCGTCGTCTCGAGCGACTCCGACGCCGTCGTCAGGCTCTGCGCGAGCCTGCGCAGCTCGCCGATGTCGGCACCGTAGAACCCCATGGTCGTCCCTCTGTCGCGGCGGATCGTGCTCCCGGAGCGTACGTGGGCGGGCGCCCCCGCGTCTCGGGGTGCCCATGGGGCGAGGTCCCCATGCCGGGTGCGGGCGGCCTGCCGGCCGGGCGCGCGGTCAGGCCGAGAGGACGTCCGCGAGCCGCTCGAGGACGATGCGGCCGGCGGGCGGGACCCGGTCCGCGTCGGCCGGCGTGAGCCACGCGAGCTCGGCGATCTCGGCGTCCGGCGCCGGCTCGGGGGACCCGGGCAGCGGCTCGGCGTACAGGCAGTGCATCCGCACGACGCGCCCGCCCAGGCCGTGCCCCGGCGCCTCGGCGACGAACGCCGGGCGCACCGTCGCCGGGTCGAGGCGCACGCCGAGCTCCTCGTGGATCTCGCGCACCAGCGCCTCGGCGTCCGACTCGCCGGGCTCGACCTTGCCGCCCGGCATGAAGAAGCGGTCCTTCCCGGTGGTCCGTACCGCGAGCAGGCGTCCGTCGCGGACGTTCACCCACCCGACGGTGCGCAGCGGCGGGAGGTCGGACGGCGGGGCCGGCGCTCCGGCGGTCGAGGGGTCGGCGGGGCGGAGGTCGGGCGTGCTCACGCGTCCCACTGTGCCACCCGGCGCCCACGGTCGGGTGGCCGGGGAACCCCGACGGCGCGTGGCGCACCCAGCGAACCACGCGCCGTCGGGCCTGCCCCTCGCGCGGCCCCAGTTCCGGCGAAGGGCGATCGTGCCGGGCCGAGGCCCGGCACGACGATCGTCACACCGACCAGCGGACCCTGCTCGGTGCGGACTCGTTCCAGACGCGGTCGAGCGCGGTCACGGCGTATGTGTACCGGCGCCCGCGCACGGCGGTCGGGTCGAGGAAGTCCTGGACCACCCGGCCCTCGGCCCGCTGCGTCGCGACGAGGTTCGCCGGGTTCTCGGTGTCCACGTGCTGCACCCACCCGTCGGCGCGGTAGATCGCGAACGACGTCGCCGCGAACCGGCGGCCCCCGGCGTCGGTCCAGTGCACGCGGACGCCGTCGTCGCGCCAGCCGGCCCACGCGAGCACGGGGGTGCGGACCTTCGTGCCCGGGAGGTGCGGCATGGCGGGGACGAGCGCCGGGTACCGGTAGTGGTCGTCGCGCACGCGCGTCATCGAGCCCTGCGGGTCGGCCGGGACGTGCTTGGCCGAGAAGTAGACGTTGCCGTGCACCGGGTGCTCCTGCTCCTGGCAGAACGTGAGGTGGTTCGACAGCTCGGCCGGGTCCGTGAAGACGCCCGACGTCACCTTGTACAGCGCCTCGCCGACGTACAGGTGCGTGCCGGACTGCGCGGCGACGTCGGCCCACCACGGGACGAGCTTCGCGTAGTCCGCGACGGCGAGCCCGAGCTGCCAGTAGATCTGCGGGTTGATGTAGTCGAGCCAGCCCTCGAGGACCCACTTGCGCGTGTCGGCGAACTGCATGTCGTACGACTGCGAGCCGCCCGTCTGCGAGCCGCGCGGGTCCGTCGAGGCGTTGCGCCAGATGCCGAACGGGCTGATGCCGAACTTGACCCACGGCTTCGCCTGCTTGATGCGCTGCGAGATGGACTGCACGAACGTGTCGACGTTGTGGCGCCGCCAGTCCTCGACCCGGTCGAAGCCCGCGCCGTGGGTCGCGAAGGTCGCGGCGTCCGGGATCGTCTCGCCGGCGACGGCGTACGGGTAGAAGTAGTCGTCGAAGTGCACGCCGTCGATGTCGTAGTTCTCGACGCTGTGCAGGATCGCGTTCTTGATGTGCTCCTGCGCCGCGGGCAGGCCCGGGTCGAAGTAGAGCTTGCCCCCGTAGGCCCACACCCACTCCGGGTGCTGCCGCGCGGGGTGCTCGGGGACGAGCCGCGCCGGGTCGGCCTGCATCGACACGCGGTACGGGTTGTACCAGGCGTGGATCTCCAGGTTGCGCCGGTGGCACTCCTCGACGACGAACGCGAGGGGGTCGTAGCCGGGGTCCTGGCCCTGCACGCCCGTGAGGTACTGCGACCACGGCTCGTAGGGGCTGGGCCAGAACGCGTCGGCCGTCGGGCGGACCTGGACGAACACGGCGTTGAGACGGAAGTCGCGCGCGACGTCGAGCCAGCCGAGGAGCTCGGCCTTCTGCTGCTCGGCCGAGAGTCCCGACGCCGACGGCCAGTCGATGTTCACGACGCTGGAGATCCACATCGCGCGCAGCTCGCGCTTGCGGGGCGCCGGGGCCGCGGTCGGTGCGGCGTGGGTCGCGCCGGGCGTGGTGAGCGCGGCGGCCGGGGTGAGCGAGCCGACCGTCACGGTGAGCGTGCTCGCCGCGACGCCCGCCGTGGCGAGGGTGAGGAACTGTCGTCGTCCGACGCCGGCCGGGGCGGGGGACGTGGGGGAGCCGTCGAGCGTCATTGCTGATCCTCCGGGTCGTCGAGTATGTGGCAGATAGTTTCACAGAACGTCGTGTCTGTGAAGGTTTGCGCCACGCGCTCCCGGCGGCGGCGCCGAGCGTGGGGTCGTCGGCGCTCCGGGGCCCGGCGCGGTGCGGGTCGCCAGGTGGACTCTCCCGGCCCGTGCCCGGCGGGCCGCGACGCGCCGTGCACTGCGGGTCCTGCCCATACCTTCGCGGCGAGAGTATGGTCGCCACCATGGCATCGAAACCGCTCCAGGAACCCGCGTTCCTCGTGCTGTCCGCGCTCGCCGCCGGGCCGCTGCACGGGTACGGCATCGCGCAGGACGTCGAGTCCAGCTCCAACGGGCGCGTGACCCTGCGCGCCGGCACGCTCTACGGCGCGATCGACCGGCTCGTCGCCGCCGGGCTCGTCGAGGTCGACCACGAGGAGGTCGTCGACTCGCGGCTGCGCCGGTACTACCGGCTCACCAGTGAGGGCGGCTCGCGCCTCGCCGCCGAGGCCGAGCGCGCCGAGGCCCAGGCACGCCGCGCGCTCGAGCGTCTCGGTGCCCGACGCCGCACGGCCGCCCCGGCGGGCGACCGCACCGCGGCCCGGCCCGCGCGCAGGCTCGACGGGGGAGTCGTCGACGGCGGGGCGGTGCCCGCATGAGCGGCCACGACGGCCACCACGACACGGACGCCGCCGGCCCGGTGCTCGTGGCGCCGGTCCTCGTGCGGGACTACCGGCGGCTGCTGCGCCTGTTCCCGTACACCTACCGGCGGGCGCACGAGGCCGAGATGCTCGGGCACCTGGTCGACGGCGCGCGGCCCGGGCAGTCGCGGCCGACGCGGGCCGAGCGGTGGGACCTGCTGCGCGCCGCCGCGCGCGAGTGGCTGCTCGCGCCGCTGGGCCCGTCCCCACGGCAGCGGCGCGCGGGGACGGGGCTCCTGCTCGTGGTCCTGCCCGCCGTGCTCGTGGTCATGGCAGCGCGCGTCCTCGCGTTCGCCGCGGCGATCGTCGGGGCCGTGCTCGGCCCGAGCGGGCACGCACCGCTCCTGACGACCGTCCCGACGGCGTCGATGTGGACCCTCTGGCTCGCGGCGGTGGCCCTTACGCTCGCCGGGGCGCAGCGCGTCGGCCTCGCTGCTGCGGTGCTCGCCGCTGTCGCCGGGGTGGGCGGGCTCGCGGTCTCGCTCGGCGCGGGGAGCAGCTATGCGGCGTACCTCGACGCGCCGTGGGTCGCGGCGGTGTCCGTCTACGCGGGCGTGCTCGCCGCACGTCGGGCGTGCCGGGTCGGGCCTGAGCCGTGGACGCTCCGGGCCGCGACCCTCGGGGCGATGGCTCTGGCCGTCGGCGGGTTCGCCGCGGCGACCGCTGCCGACGCGGCGAGCTTCGGGGTGCCGTGGTGGTCGGGTGTCGCGCTGAGCCCGTGGACGCCTCCCGCGCTGGCTGCGCCGGTCGTCCTGCTCCTCGGGGTCGCGCTGCTGTGGCGCCGGACGCGGCCGGCCGTCCCGGTGCTCGGCGGTCTCGCCCTCGCAGGCGTGCTGAGCCGCTCGACCTTCTTCTGGTCGGGGACCGTGAACGTCCAGACCGCGGACCTCGGCAACGTGCTCGGCCTGCTCGCGCTCGCGGCCGCCGCGATGCTCGTCCTGACCTGGGTCGTCAACCGCCTCGACGAGCTCGCCGAAGTGCGCGCGGCGCACCGCTCCCAGCTCGCGGCCGCGGGTGGGATGCCGGGCCGGGGCGGCCCCCGCCCGGGCGCGCCGACCGCCGTCTGACCCGGGCGCCGTCGAGCACGACGGTGCGTGCGGACGAGAACGGGGCTGCTGTCGTCATCCGTCGGACGACGACAGCAGCCCCGTTCTCGGCGTCGGTCTTGTCAGTCCAGGTAGGTCTCGACCAGGCGGGAGGCGAGGCCCGTGTACGTCGCGGGGGTGAGGTCCGCGAGGCGCTGCGCGACGTCGTCGGGCAGGCCGAGGCCCGCGACGAACTCGCGGAGCCGCGCCGCGTCGACGCGCTGGCCGCGCGTGAGGTCCTTGAGGCGCTCGTACGGGTTCTCCATGCCGGGGACGCCCGCGACCGACGCCGCGCGCATGGCCGACTGGATGGGCTCGCCGAGCACCTCCCAGTTCTCGTCGAGATCCGCCGCCATGAGGTCGGCGTTCGCGGCGAGGGCCTTCAGGCCGCGGCGCACGTTGTCGATCGCGAGGAGCGAGTGGCCGAACGCGGGGCCGACGTTGCGCTGCGTCGTCGAGTCCGTGAGGTCGCGCTGGAGGCGCGACGTCACGAGCGTCGCGCCGAGCGTGTCGAGCAGCGCGGACGAGATCTCGAGGTTCGCCTCGGCGTTCTCGAACCGGATCGGGTTGACCTTGTGCGGCATGGTCGACGACCCGGTCGCGCCCGGGACGGGGATCTGCGTGAAGAACCCGAGCGAGATGTACGTCCACACGTCGGTCGCGAGGTTGTGGAGGATCCGGTTGAACCGCGCGACGTCCGCGTACAGCTCGGCCTGCCAGTCGTGCGACTCGATCTGCGTCGTCAGCGGGTTCCACGTGAGACCGAGGCCCTCGACGAAGTGCTTCGAGACCGACGGCCAGTCCACGCCCGGGACGGCGACGGTGTGCGCGCCGTACGTGCCCGTCGCGCCGTTGAGCTTGCCCAGGTACTCGGCCGCGCCGACGCGGCGGAGCTGGCGGCGCAGCCGGTGCGCGAGGACGGCGAGCTCCTTGCCGAGCGTCGTCGGCGTCGCGGGCTGGCCGTGCGTGCGCGAGAGCATCGGCACGTCGGCGTGCTCGCGCGCCATGTCCGCGAGCTGGTCGGCGAGCGCCGTCGCGGCGGGCAGCCACACGTGCTCGACGGCGCCGCGCACCATGAGCGCGTACGACAGGTTGTTGACGTCCTCGCTCGTGCACGCGAAGTGCACGAGCTCGCCGACGCCGGACAGCACCGTGTCGGGGCCCAGCGTGTCGGGCGCCGCGGCGAGGCGGCGCTTGACGAAGTACTCGACCGCCTTGACGTCGTGCACCGTCTCGCGCTCGATCGCGGCGAGCTCGGCGATCTCGTCGCCACCGAACGCCGCGGGGATGCGGCGCAGGTAGGCGACCTCGGCGTCGGAGAGCTGGGGCGCGCCGGGCACGACCGGACGGACGGCGTTCTCGTCGACCGCCTGCACGCCGTTGCACAGCGTGATGAGCCACTCGACCTCGACGTGGATACGCTCGCGGTTGAGCGCGGCCTCGCTGAGGTGGTCGACGAGCGGGGCGACCGCGGCGCGGTAGCGGCCGTCGAGCGGGCCGAGCGCGATCGGCGGGGTCACCTCGGCGAGGCTGACGCGGGCAGGGGCGGCTGCGGCGGGGTTCTCGGGCACGCCCCTGATTCTCCCACGCGTGCCCGACGGCGGTCGGTGCCGCCCGCAGTCCGGGCAACCGAGCGGTCGTGCGGCCCGTGGCCGTCCCCAGCGTCCGGTCGCGAGGGGTCGGTCCACAGCGTGCGACCGGTCCCCGCCGCCGGTCGGCGGGGGTCCGTACGGTCGCCGCCATGCCGACCCCGCCTCCAGTCCCGTGCCTCGCCGCACCCTTCGGGATCACCCGCGCCCGCGACCAGGTCCTCACGGCCACGGACGACGCGGCGCGCGCCGCTGCTGCCCTGGGGACCCCTGACCTCCCGTGGTCCGGGCAGGCGCGGCACGCGTACGACGACGCGACGGCGGAGGTCCGGGCAGCCCTGCTCCGGCTCGACGGGACGCTCGAGAGCTGCCTCACAGGGCTGGACGCTCTCACCGTGCTCGCGGAGACGGACGTCGCGAGCCTCCGGGCGGAGCTCGCCGCGGTGGGCGGCGCGTGAGCGGGACGTGGCCCGCACCGTCCGTCGTGATCCGTGGCGGGACGGAGCCGACCGTGATCGAGACGGCGGCGGTCGTCGCGCAGGCCGTGGCGCTCGCGGGGCGCGCGGACCTCCTGGCGGGAGCGGCGGTGGCGCTGCGGGACGCCCGGCACGGCGTGGAGGCCACGACGGCGACGCCCACGGCGTTCGCCGGTCGGCTCACCCCGCCCGACCTGCTCCGGTCCGCCTCGGGCTGGAACCTGCCGACGACGCCGTTCTGGTCGGCGGAGGTCCGTGCCGCCCGCGCGGCCGTCCTCGACGAGCTCGACGCGGCGGTCCTGCTCGCCGAGCAGCAGGAACGGGGCCTGCGGCGGCTCGCCGCGCGTCTGCACCAGGCGGTCCGGGTGTACGACGACGCGGACGCTGCGGCCGCCGCGGCGTGGTCCGACACCGCGCTGGTCGTGGCGGGACGGCACTACGGGCTGGCGGGGGCGGGCGCCGCCGGGCTCGGGATGATCGTCGCGCAGGGCCTCGCCGGGCTCGCGCAGTCCCTGCTGCGCGGAGGGCCCTCTCTCGGTCGGCTCGTCACGACGGGCGAGGCGCTGCACCCCGCGACCGTCCGCGCGCTGGGTCGCACGATCGGCCTGCTCGACCCGGACCGCCCCTGGTACGCCGTGCCGACGGTCGGCAACGCGGCGGCCGTGCTGCGCGCGTCCGTCCAGCCGTTGCGCAAGCGGTTCCTGCCCGACCCGGAGGTGCGCAGGGTCGACGCGGCACCCTACGACCTGCCGACGCCCACGGACACGCGGTCCGCGCTCGGCGCCGTGGCGGCGCTCGGGAGCACGGACTCGGTGCTGAGCGTCCAGCGCATCGTCAAGGACGACGGCACTCCCACGTGGGTCGTCGCGATCCCGGGCACCCAGCCCGGCAACCTGCGGACGGTGTGGAACATGACGTCCAACTACGACCTCATGTCCGACGACGAGTCCCAGCGCGCGCGGGCGGACAGCGTGCGGGCGGTGCTCGACGCGATGGGCCAGTCGGGCATCGAGCCGAAGGACGACGTCGTGCTCGTCGGGCACAGCCAGGGTGGCATGGTCGCGGCGACGATCGCGGCGGCGACGGTCGGGACCTACCAGGTGCGCCACGTCGTGACCGCCGGGTCACCGGTCGGGGGGCACGGCCTCCCGCCCGGCGTGCGCGCCACGCACCTCGAGACCAGCGGGGAGGGGGTCTCCGGCCTCGACGGGAAGCCGAACCCGGCGACGCCCGAGCGCGTGACGGTGACCGGTACCGTCTTCGCGCCCGGCGGCGGGCCGCCGCTCGACGTGCCGCACTCCGTCGGCTACCACCAGGACGTGCTCGACGCCGCGGTCGAGGTGGGCGACCGCGGCCTCGAGGAGCACCTCGCCGACGTGGAGCACTGGCTCGACGGCGAGGCGGAGGACCCGCTCGTCTACGAGGCGCGTCTCGTCCCGGACCCCGAGACGACGTTCTGCGTCGGTGAGCTCGCGGTGCCGAGGCCGCCGTGGCCCCCGTGGCCGGCTCCGGACGGCGTCGTGACGGCGCCGGGCCCGTCCCTCGGCACGCCGGGTCCGTCCGGGACGACCGGTGGCTCCGGCACGCTCGGCGGCACGGGCACGCTCGGGGGCGCCGGGACGGGTGGTGGCGAGGACGATGCGCGGTGACGGCCCGGTGCCGTCCCCCGGCGGGCCGGTCGGGAGGGCGGGCAGCGGCGCGCGCGGTGGAGCGCTCGGGTCAGCGGTCCTGGGCCTTCGGCACGACGGCCGAGACGAGGAAGTTGATCACGGCGATGATGAGGGCCGCGAGCAGCGCCCACCAGAACCCGCCGATGATGCGGATGCCCCAGTCCGTCTGCTCGGTGATCCACGCGGTGAGCATGAGCATGAGCGCGTTGACCACGAGCGAGAACAGCCCCAGCGTGAGGATGTAGAGCGGGATCGAGAGGACCTGCACGATCGGCTTGATCACCGCGTTCACCAGCGAGTAGAGCAGCGCCACGACGAGGACGATCACGACCTTCCCGCCGGCCGTGTGGGAGCCGACGATCTGGAAGTGCTCGTCCATGAACAGGCTCGTGAGCCAGATCGCGAGACCGGTGATGAGGACGCGGACGACGAAGCTCATACCCGGCATCCTGCCATCCGGGCGGTGGTGCGGCACGGGCGCCGCGCGTGGCGCGCCGTCGTCCGCCACGGACCGCGGTGCACGAGTGGCATGATCGAGGACCGTGGCCCACGAACCCCGCGTCCCCCTGCGTCCTGCCGTCGCCGCCCTGCCGGCCTACGTCCCGGGGGCGCGCGTCGCCCCGGGTGCGGCGGCGTTCAAGCTCTCCTCGAACGAGAACCCGTACCCGCCGCTGCCCTCGGTCGTGGCGGCGATCGCCGACGCCGCGGCGGACGCGAACCGCTACCCGGACATGTACGCGACCGAGCTCACCGAGGCGCTCGCGGCGGACCTCGGGGTCGGGGCCGACGAGGTCGTGGTGGGCAACGGGTCGGTCGCGGTCCTCGCGCACGTCCTCCAGGCGGTCGTCGAGCCGGGCGACGAGGTCGTCTACCCGTGGCGCTCGTTCGAGGCGTACCCGATCGCGGTCGCCGTCGCGGGCGGCACGTCGGTGCGGGTCCCGCTCCGGACGGGGGAGCACCGCGGGCGCCTCGACCTGCCCGCGATGGCCGCGGCGGTCACCGAGCGCACGCGCGTCGTCATGGTGTGCACGCCCAACAACCCGACCGGTCCGGCGGTGCACCGCGACGAGCTCGAGACGTTCCTCGCGGCGGTGCCGTCGGACGTGCTCGTGGTGCTCGACGAGGCGTACCTCGAGTTCGTGCGCGACCCGGAGGCCCCCGACGGTCTCGCGGTGTACGCGCAGCACCCGAACGTCGTGCTGCTGCGCACGTTCTCCAAGGCGTACGGGCTCGCGGGCCTGCGCGTCGGGTACGCCGTCGCGCGTCCGCGCCTCGCGGCGGGCATCCGTGCCGTCTCCACGCCGTTCGGGGTCTCGCACGTGGCGCAGCGGGCCGCGATCGCGTCGCTCGGGGCGCGAGGCGAGCTCCTGCAGCGGGTCGAGCACCTCGTGGCGGACCGCACCCGCCTCGTCGAGGGTCTGCGCGACCAGGGCTGGTCCCTGCCGGAGTCGCAGGCGAACTTCGTGTGGTTCGACCTGGGGGAGCGCACGGCCCAGCGCGCCGAGGAGGCGCGTGCTGCCGGCGCGATCGTGCGCCCGTTCGCGGGCGAGGGCCTGCGCGTGAGCGTGGGCGAGCCCGAGGCGACCGACCTCTTCCTGCGCGTCAGCGCGACCTGGCTGTAGCCCTTCCTCGACGGCCCCTCTGCGTTCCGGCAACGGAACTTCCCCAGATCGACCGAACCCCTGGTGCTCGCGTCTCCGGATTGCTACTTTTACGTAGCAATCACTTCCGAAGGGGGAGATATGAGGTTTGGTCGAGTACTGACGACGGCGATGGTCGCCGGGGTCCTGGCCTTCACACCGGCGGCGGCGTTCGCCGGCTCGCAGCTCGTGGGCGGCGGGATCTGGAACTACGGGACCAGTGCGGGCGCGATCTACTCGCACTACCTGCACAACACCCAGTGCCACGGCGCGTCCGTGCACAACGGGAAGCTCTACCGGGTGACCAACATCAAGCCCGGGGTCTGGGCGAAGGTGCACGCCAAGGACTGGCCCATGCGCGTGGACCACGCCTACTGGCACAAGTGCGCGTAGCACGGACGCAGGGCAGGGGCGGCGCCGTGCCGCCCCTGCCCGGTCCGGCGCGGAGCCTCCATGCCGAACAGAAGCCTCAGCCTGGCCTACGCCCTCGCGGTGGTCGTCAGCCTCTTCCTCGCCTTCTTCACGGTGCAGGCGTACAGCGAGTTCGCGGTCCGCGGGTTCGACGCCCAGCTCCGCGTCGACTCCCTCGGCACGACCGCGTCGAGCGCCGAGGCGTACGGCACGATCGCGACCTTCGCGACCTCCCGCGACTGCACCGTCGCCAAGGTGACCTTCGACCTCACCGACGTCTCGACGCGGCACCTCTCCGTCCTCGGTGACGGCTCGGCCGACCCGGGCGGGCGGTGGCTCGACCACGGCGTGGCCGACTTCAGCCGCGGCGTCACCACGCAGGTGCACCCCGGCGCCGAGCTCGGGGCCACGAGCCCGGTGGGCTCCTACGGGCTCTCGTGCGGCACGGCGGAGGCCGAGGCGCTGGCCGCCGCGCTGCGGGAGGCCGGGGTGACGGCGTCGGCCGACTCCTACCCGACGATCCTCTCGTGGCACCGCTACCTCGCGGGCACGCCGATCCCGGCGGGCTACGCCATCGCGGCGGTCGCCGTCGTGCTCCTCGCGGGGTGCGGCGCGCTCCTCAACGCCCGGGCGTACGCGGTCCAGCGCCTCCAGGGCGCGCCGTTCTCCAGCATCCTGCGGCGCGACCTCGCCCCGATCGGCCGACGCCTCGCCCTCCACCTGGGTGGTGCTGCCGTCGTGTGCGCGATCGTGCTCGGCGCCTACAACGGGTTCGCGCAGGCGACGACGTTCCTCGGCCTGGCCGGCGCCGTCCTCGCCGGGCTGCTGCTCGTCACCGTGACCGCCCACGCCGTCTCGACGGCCGCCGCGCAGCGCATCCCGCTCGCGGCCGCGATCAAGGGCGAGTCCGTGGGGGCCTGGGTCGTCCCCGCCGCGTTCGGCGTGCGGTTCTGCGCCCTCGTCATCCTCGTCGCGTCGATCTTCTCCGCCGTGCACGCGGGCCAGCTCATCGCGGGTCAGCAGGCCGCCCGCTCCGCCTGGCAGAGCGCGGGCGGCGCGACCTCCGTGGGCGTCGGCGGCGACGACCAGGCCCGCGCGGGCGAGTTCGCGCAGCGCCTCGGCGAGGTCGTCGTGCGGGCGCTCGACGACCGCGAGGCGGTGCTCGCCGCGCGGCAGCCCGTCTCGGCGTTCGGCACGGTGACGGTCGCGCCCGAGGACCAGCCGGTCCTCCTCGTCAGCCCGTCGTACCTGGAGGAGCAGGACGTCCGCGACGCGACCGGGTCGCGGCTCGTCCCGGCGCCGGGGTCGTGCCTCACGATCCACCTGCCCACCACGCTGCGGGCGGACCAGCAGGACGACGTCGTGGCCGCCGTCGGCTCGTGGGCGGACTACTTCGGTGCGACGTGCGCCGTCGAGCGCGGTGCGCCGCTCGCCGAGGGCAGCACGCTGTTCGACTACGGCAACGCCGCGGACCCGAGCGCGTCACCGCTCGTGGACGAGCCGGTCGTGCTCGTCGTGGACCCGGCCTCGGAGGTCGTGAGCGCCGACGGGTACGGCGCGTACACCTCGACGGGGGACGTCGTCTTCCTCGACCCGGCGTACGTGCTGGAGGAGAGCCGCGCGGCGGGCATCCGCGACTACGTCCTCTCGGTCACGCCGATCGCGGACGCCGCGGCCGAGGAGTACCAGAAGCTCGTCCGGAGCTTCCGGCTCGGCCTCGCGAACATCGCGGCGGCGGCCGGCGTCGTGCTCCTCACCGCGGTCGTGGTGTCGAGCGCGTACACGCGGCGGTACGCGCAGAGCGTGTTCGTCCGCTACATCGCGGGGTGGTCGTTCGCCGCGCGGTACCGCGCGGCGTTCCTCGCCGAGGCCGCCTCGGCGGTGCTGCTCGTCGCGTACGTGGCGGCGAACCCGCCGCGCACGCCGCCGGCCCTCGGCGCCGTCGTCGCGGCCGCCGCACCGCGGCTGCTCGGGGGAGCGGAGCCGCTCGTCGCGGTGGCGGTGTGCCTCGTGTCGTCCGCCCTGCTGGTGACCGCGCTCGCGGTGGCCCAGCGCAGGCTCCTGCGGACGCGATCCAGTGACAGCTGAACGAAGGGGGATGGCGATGATCGAGGTCGTAGGTGCGGCCAAGTTCTACGGGGCGCGGACGGTCTGGACGGGCCTCACGCTGAGCGTGGAGGCGGGCTCGATGGCGGGCCTCGTGGGGTCGAGCGGGTCGGGCAAGACGACGCTGCTCAACTGCGTGGGCCTGCTCGACCGGCTGGACGCGGGGACGCTGTTCGTGGACGGGCGCGACGTCACCGCGCTGAGCCCGCACGGGCGACGCCTGTTCCGACGGGACGAGCTCGGGTACCTGTTCCAGAACTACGCGCTCATCGACAACGCGACGGTCGCGGCGAACCTCGACGTCGCGTTCGTGAGCCGGGGCGTCCGGCGGGCGGACCGCGCGCGCCGGCGCGAGGAGGTGCTCGAGCGCGTGGGGCTCGGCGGGTACGAGCGCGCGGCCGTCTACGAGCTGTCGGGCGGCGAGCAGCAGCGCGTCGCCGTGGCGCGGCTGCTCCTCAAGCGGCCGCGCGTCGTCCTCGCCGACGAGCCCACGGGGGCGCTCGACGAGGGGAACGCCGACGCGATCGTCGGGCTCCTGCGCGAGCTCGCGGACGAGGGGCGTGCCGTGGTCGTCGCGACGCACAACCCGCGCGTCGAGCAGGCCTGCGACACCGTCCTCGAGCTCGGCGCCTCGACCCAGCACGTGGCCCGCGCGTTCGTCGGCGCGGACGACGACGGCGCGGCGTAGCGGCCGGCGACGGCGGCGCGGTTGCCGGGTCCTGGTCACGCGAGAAGACTCGCGGCATGGACAACCAGGAGTGGGAGCAGTTCGTCGAGGACAACGGCTGGCTCTTCGGGGGCGCGGCCCTGGTCCTCTACGTCGCGGTCGCGGTGATCTTCTTCATCGCCTACGTCCGGATCATCCAGAAGGCCGGCTACTCCGGCTGGTGGGTGCTCGTGGGCCTCGTGCCGATCCTCAACGTCGTCATGTTCCTCGTGTTCGCGTTCTCGCGCTGGCCGGTCCTGCGCGAGCGCGACGCGCTGCGCTCGGGCGGCGTCTACCCGCGGTAGGGGCAGCCCTCCTGGTGCCGGGGGTGCGCCGGTGGGGATTGGAGGTTCTCTACAGCCGGTCGTGACGGACGTTGGGCGACACGTCGGAGGCGCTACCTACGGGGTCGTAGCCTACGCTTGCGTAGGCTACGGAGACGTAGGTTCCGACGGCGCCCTTTATCAGGCGCCTCCTGCCCCCGAGCGGGCCGGCCGCACGGCCGGGCCGCACCGAAGGAGAGTCGCGTGACCGAGAACGACGCGAGAACCGGCGTGCGGGACGCTGCGAGCACGCACCCCGACCTCCCCGACGTCGCGGGCGGTCCCGACGACGCACCCCTGCTCCAGCTCGTGACGCCCGCCGGCGCCCGCGTCACGACCCCGGAGACCGACGGCTACCGCGAGCGCGTCGCCTACCTCGACGCCGCGGCGCTGCGCGGTCTCTACCGCGACATGGTGCTCACGCGCCGCTTCGACGACGAGGCGACGTCGCTCCAGCGCCAGGGCGAGCTCGGGCTGTTCGCGCAGGCGAAGGGCCAGGAGGCCGCGCAGATCGGCTCCGGCCGCGCGCTCGCCCCCCAGGACTACGTCTTCCCGTCGTACCGTGAGCACGGCGTCTCGCACGTGCGCGGCATCGACCCGACGGCGCGCCTGCGCCTCTTCCGCGGCGTGGACCACGGCGGGTGGGACCCGACGGCGCACAACGTCCACCTGTACACGCTCGTCATCGGGTCGCACGCGCTGCACGCGACGGGGTACGCCATGGGGGTCCAGCGCGACGGCCTCGTCGGGTCGGGCGACCCGGAGCGCGACGCGGCCGTCGTCACGTACTTCGGCGACGGCGCGACGTCGCAGGGCGACGTCAACGAGGCGCTCGTCTTCGCGGCCGTGAACAACGCGCCGGTCGTGTTCTTCTGCCAGAACAACCAGTGGGCGATCTCGGAGCCGACGACCCGGCAGACCCGCGTGCCGCTCTACCGCCGCGGCGGCGGGTTCGGCATCCCCAGCGTGCGGGTCGACGGCAACGACGTGCTCGCGTGCTACGCCGTGACCGCGGAGGCGCTCGAGCGTGCCCGCTCCGGCGGCGGCCCGACGTTCGTCGAGGCGTTCACCTACCGCATGGGCGCGCACACGACGTCCGACGACCCGACGAAGTACCGGTCGCGCGCCCAGGAGGACTACTGGCGCCGTCGGGACCCGATCGACCGGCTCGAGAACCTGCTCCGCGCCGAGGACGCGTGGGACGACGCGTTCGCCGCCGACCTGGCCGCCGAGGCCGACGCGCTGGGCGAGCGGCTGCGCGAGGAGGTCCGTGCGCTCGCTGCACCGGACCCGTCGAGCATGTTCGACCACGTCTACGCGACCCCGAACGCCGTGGTCGAGCGCGAGAAGGCGTGGTTCGCCGACTACCAGCAGTCCTTCGAGGAGCCGACCGCGGAGGTGGCGCGATGAGCGACAGCAAGACCCTGACCCTGGCCCGCGCCATCAACGAGGGGCTGCGCCGGTCGCTGGAGAACGACCCCAAGGTCCTGCTCATGGGCGAGGACATCGGCGCGCTCGGCGGCGTCTTCCGCGTGACGGACGGCCTGCAGAAGGACTTCGGCGAGGACCGCGTCGTCGACACGCCGCTCGCGGAGTCCGGCATCCTCGGCACCGCGATCGGTCTCGCGCTGCGCGGCTACCGGCCGGTGTGCGAGATCCAGTTCGACGGGTTCATCTTCCCCGCGTACGACCAGATCACGACGCAGCTCGCGAAGATGGGCTACCGCTCGGGCGGGAAGCTCCAGGTGCCCGTCGTGATCCGCGTGCCGTACGGCGGCGGGATCGGTGCGGTCGAGCACCACAGCGAGAGCCCCGAGGCGCTGTTCGCGCACACGGCCGGCCTGCGCGTCGTGTCGCCGTCCACGCCGCAGGACGCGTACACGATGATCCAGGAGGCCGTCGCCTCGCCGGACCCGGTGCTCTTCTTCGAGCCCAAGGGCCGCTACTGGGAGAAGGGGCCGGTCGACGTCGCGGGTCGCGGCGAGGGCGCGACCGTGCTCGACCGGGCGCGCGTCGTCCGCCCCGGCACGGACCTCACGCTCGTCGCCTACGGTCCGACCGTCGCGACCGCGCTCCGCGTCGCCGCGGCGGCCGAGCAGGAGGGCCGCAGCATCGAGGTCGTGGACCTGCGCAGCATCTCGCCGCTCGACACCGCGACGGTCGTCGAGTCCGTCCGCCGGACGGGACGCTGCGTCGTCGTGCACGAGGCCCCGACCTACCTCGGCTCGGGCGCCGAGGTCGCGGCCCGCGTGACCGAGGAGTGCTTCTACTCGCTCGAGGCGCCCGTGCTGCGCGTCGGCGGCTTCCACACGCCGTACCCCGTCGCGAAGATCGAGCACGACTACCTGCCGAGCCTCGACCGCGTGCTCGACGCCGTCGACCGCGCGTTCGCGTTCTGACGCGCGTCCACCGCGACCTCGACAGCGCCGACCGGGACCACCAGGAGGACCACGCAGTGCCCACCTTCGAGAAGTTCAACCTCCCCGACGCGGGCGAGGGCCTCACCGAGGCCGAGATCGTGCACTGGCACGTCGCCGTCGGCGACGCCGTCACGGTCAACCAGACGATCGTCGAGATCGAGACGGCGAAGTCGCTCGTCGAGCTGCCGTCGCCGTACACGGGCGTCGTCACGGAGATCCTCACGCCCGAGGGCACGACGGTCGAGGTCGGCGTGCCGATCATCGTCGTGGACACGGACCCGGGCGGCACGGCCCCGGCGCCGACCGCACCGGCCGGCGTCGTGCCCGACGGCGCGGACGCCCCCGCAGCGGCCCCGTCGCCGCAGGCGGGCACCGGTGACGCGACGCCCGCCGCGAGCGAGGGTTCCGGCTCGGTGCTCGTCGGGTACGGCACCGTCGAGCCGGGCACGGCCCGACGGCGGCGCCGCGCGGCCGAGCCGGCCGCCGCAGCGCCCGCGGCCGAGCCCACCGCCGCAGCACCCGCGACCGACCGCCCCGGCCCGGCGACCCCGGACCGGACGGCCCCGGCGGCGAGCACCGCGCCGTCGGCCCCGGCCTCGACCTCCGCCCCGCGGGCGAGCGCGCCGGCCGCCGTCGGGCACGCGACCCTGCCGGTGCTGGCCAAGCCGCCGGTGCGCAAGCTCGCGAAGGACCTGGGCGTCGACCTGGCGAGCGTCGCGGGCACCGGCCCGGGCGGGATCGTCACGCGCGAGGACGTGCAGGCCTACCACGAGCAGGCGAAGGCGCAGCCGCTCGCGACGTACGCCGACGACGACCAGCCGTGGCTCGCGACGGGCGCCGTCACGGCCGACGGCCGCCAGACGCGCGTGCCCGTGAAGTCGGTGCGCAAGCGCACGGCCGAGGCGATGGTCACGAGCGCGTTCACCGCCCCCCACGTGACGGTCTTCCACACGGTCGACGTCACGCGCACCATGAAGCTCGTCCGCACCCTGCGGGAGGACCGCGAGTTCGCGGACGTGCGCGTCACGCCCCTGCTCGTCACCGCCAAGGCGCTGCTCCTCGCGGTGCGCCGCCACCCGGAGATCAACGCGAGCTGGGACGACGCCGCGCAGGAGATCGTCTACAAGCACTACGTGAACCTGGGGATCGCGGCGGCGACGCCGCGCGGGCTCGTCGTGCCGAACATCAAGGACGCGCACCGCCTCGACCTGCACGGCCTCGCCGGCGGGATCGCGGACCTCACCGCGACCGCGCGGGCCGGGCGCACGTCGCCCACCGACATGTCCGACGGCACGATCACGATCACCAACGTCGGGGTGTTCGGCATCGACACGGGGACGCCCATCCTCAACCCCGGCGAGGCCGCGATCCTCGCGTTCGGCGCGATCCGCGAGCAGCCCTGGGTCCACAAGGGCAAGATCCGCAAGCGCTGGGTCACGCAGCTCGCGCTGAGCTTCGACCACCGCCTCGTCGACGGCGAGCTCGGCGCGCGCGTGCTGGCCGACGTCGCGCGGATCCTCGAGGACCCGGCGCGCGGTCTCGTCTGGGGCTGAGCCCACCCGTCGGCACGCGGGACGCGCGTCGGCACACGCTGCGCCGCTCGGCACCTCGAGGTGCCGAGCGGGCACGCTCCGTGCCGAACCGTGCCCGGGCCACTGCTTGCGAGCGCATCGAGAACCGCGAGCATGAGGCTCAGCGTCGGCGACCCGGTCGGCGCGGTGTCGCCACAGGAGGGTCGTGTGCTCGCGAGTGCTGGTCGGGGGGTCACGGACGGGTCCGGGCGTCGGGCTCGCGGCCCTCGCGCTCGTGACCGCCACGCTCGCGGGGTGCGCGGGACCCGGCGCGGCAGAGGCGCAGGACGTCGTCGAGGACCTCGCGGGCGCGCTCGCCGTGGGGGACGGCGACGCCGCGTGCGCCCTGATCCTGCCCGCCGCGGCCGACGCGCTCGCCGCCGACGAGGGCGAGCCGTGCGCGGACGTCGTCACCGCGCCGGACGGCCCCCTCGCCGGGCTGACCGCGGCCGGAACCGAGGTCGTCGTCGAGGACGTGCACGTCGCGGGGCGTCAGGCGCAGGTCGTCACGGCGACGGACACCGTCTTCCTCGCGCTCTCCGGCGACGCGTGGGTCGTCACCGCAGCAGGCTGCACGCCCCGCGACGACCGCCCCTACGACTGCGAGGTGGAGGCATGAGGGTCCCGCGGCTGATGTTCTGGGCCACGCTCGTGCTCGTTGTCGCGGGCCTCGCGGTCACGTTCGTGCTGGCGGCGGTGCACCGATGAGCGCCGGCAGCGGGAAGGGCGGCGTCCTCGGCGGCCTGCGCGCGAGCTCGCTGAGCCTGTTCTTCACGCTCGCGTTCCTCGCGTCGCTGGTCGCGCAGGCCGTGAGCGGCGTCGCCGTCTTCAACACCGACCAGCGGGCGGCGGGCCTCGACCCGGTGACGTTCGGCCAGTACGTGCTGTCGTCGGCGTTCTGGGTCGACGTCACGGAGAACTGGCAGTCCGAGTACCTGCAGTTCCTCCTCTTCATCACCGCGACGGTGTGGTTCGTGCAGCGGGGCTCGCCCGAGTCGAAGAAGCTCGACCAGGCGGGCCGCGAGTCCGACGAGGACCAGAAGGTCGGCGAGCACGCGACCGCCGACTCCCCGGCGTGGGCCCGCGCCCGGGGCTGGCGGCTCGCCGTCTACTCGCGGTCCCTGTCGCTCGTCATGGGCGCGATCTTCCTCGGGTCGTGGGCCGCGCAGTCGGCGGCCGGCGCGGTCGCGTTCAGCGAGGAGCAGCTGCGCGACCTCCAGGACCCCGTGCCGTGGACGGAGTACCTGTCCATGCCGGACTTCTGGAGCCGCACGTTCCAGAACTGGCAGTCCGAGATGCTGGCCGTCCTCAGCATGGTCGTGCTCGCGATCTACCTGCGCGAGCGCGGGTCGCCCGAGTCCAAGCCGGTGGGCTCGTCCCACGAGGCGACCGGCGTCGAGGGCTGACGGCGACCGCACGGACGGCCGCTCACAGCGGCCGTCGAGCAGGTGTGCGGAAGACCTCACACGGGCTTAACGGGGGTCGCGCGCGGGGGAAACACGGCGTTCCTAGCGTCCTGGTCACTGACCGGGACCTGCTGAAGGAGCCGCCATGCCCGCGCCCACGAGCCCCACCACCCACGAGGGTGAGCAGTCCGCAGCCCGCCCGTCCGGCGTCGTGCCCGCGACGCCGCCCGCCCCGGGACTCGCCCCGGCACCACCGAGGACGCCGCACCGCCGCTCCGGGCGGTGGATCGACCGCTGGGACCCGGAGGACCCCACGTTCTGGCGCGACGGCGGCCGCCGGGTCGCGACCCGCAACCTGGGGATCTCGGTGTTCGCGGAGTTCCTCGGCTTCGCGGTCTGGGCGCTGTGGTCGATCGTCGTGCCGCAGCTCCCCGCCGCCGGGTTCACCTTCACCGTGGACCAGCAGTTCTGGCTCATCGCCGTCCCGAGCCTCGTCGGCGCGACGCTGCGCATCCCGTACACGTTCGCCGTGCCCCTGTTCGGCGGGCGCAACTGGACGGTCGTGTCCGCCCTCCTCCTGCTGCTCCCGACGGCGGCGCTCGCGGTCGTCGTGCAGGACCCCGGCACGTCGTTCGGCGTGATGCTGGCCGTCGCGGCGCTCGCCGGCTTCGGCGGCGGCAACTTCGCGTCCTCGATGGCGAACATCTCGTTCTTCTACCCGGAGCGGGAGAAGGGCAAGGCGCTGGGCCTCAACGCCGCGGGCGGCAACCTGGGGACGGCGGTCGTGCAGCTCGCGGTGCCGCTCGTCATCGTCGCCGGGGCGGGTGTCGCGCTCGAGCGTGCGGGCCTCATGATGATCCCGTTCATCCTGCTCGCGGCGTTCCTCGCGTGGCGGTTCATGGACAACCTCGCCACGGCGAAGGCGGACCCGCGGTCGTTCGCCGTCGCGACGCGGAACCGGCACACGTGGATCATCTCGTTCCTCTACATCGGGACGTTCGGGTCGTTCATCGGCTACGCCGGTGCGTTCCCGACGCTCCTCGCGGGCCAGTTCCCGGAGGTCACGCTCTCGATCGCGTTCCTCGGCGCGCTGGTCGGCTCGGTGTCCCGGCCGCTGGGCGGCATCGTCGCGGACCGCCTGGGCGGCGCGCGCGTGACGATCGCGTCGTACGGGGTCATGGCGCTCGGCGCGGTCGGCGCGATCCGGGCGCTGGAGACCCACAGCTTCGGCCTCTTCTTCGCGTCGTTCCTCGTCCTGTTCGTCGCGACGGGCGTCGGCAACGGCTCGACCTACCGGATGATCCCGGCCGTCTTCCAGGCGAGCGCGGCGCGGGCCCTCGACGGCCCGACGGCGAGCGACCCCGCGGCCCTCGCCGCGGCCCGGGTCCGCGCCCGCCAGGCCGCGGCCGGGTGCATCGGGATCGCGGGCGCCGTCGGCGCGTTCGGCGGGTTCCTCATCCCGCGCGGGTTCGCCGCGTCGACGAGCCTCTCCGGCTCGCTCGTCCCCGCCCTGTGGACGTTCGTGGGGATGTACGCCGTGATGGCGATCGTCGCGTGGGCGGTCTACCTGCGCAAGGGCTCGGCCCTCGCGGCGGCCGGGATCTGAGCGTGGACACCCACTGCCCCTACTGCGCGCTCCAGTGCGGCATGACGCTCACGCCGGCGAGCGGCCCGCTGCCGGTCACGGTCGCCCCGCGGGACTTCCCGACCAACCGGGGCGGGCTGTGCCAGAAGGGCTGGACGAGCGCGACGGTCCTGCGCGCACCCGACCGGTTGACGCGCCCGCTCCTGCGCGGGCCCGACGGCGAGCTCCGGCCCGCCCCGTGGGACGAGGCCCTCGACGTGGTCGCGGCCGGGATCGAGCGGGTCCAGGCCGCGCACGGCTGCGACGCCGTCGCGGTGTTCGGGGGCGGCGGCCTGACGAACGAGAAGGCGTACGCGCTCGGGAAGTTCGCGCGCACGGTGCTGCGGACCGCGAACATCGACTACAACGGGCGGTTCTGCATGGCGTCCGCCGCGGCGGGGGCGAACCGCGCGTTCGGCGCCGACCGCGGGCTCCCGTTCCCGCTCGCCGACCTCGGCGGCGCGGACGCCGTGCTGCTGCTCGGGTCGAACGTCGCCGAGACGATGCCGCCGTCCGTCCAGCACCTCGCCGGCGTGCGGGCACGGGGCGGGCTCGTCGTCGTGGACCCGCGCCGCAGCGCGACGGCGGCGCTCACGGGGGAGGCGGGGGACGCCGTCGGGCAGGGGGTGCACCTGCAGCCGGTCCCGGGCACCGACCTCGTGGTGCTGCTCGCGCTGCTGCACGTCGTGGTCGCGGAGGGGCTCGCGGACACGGCCTACCTCGACGCGCGCACGACCGGGTTCGACGACGTCCGCCGGTCCGTCGCCGCATGGTGGCCCGAGCGCGCGGAGACGGTGTGCGGGGTGTCGGCGGACCGGTTGCGCCACGTGGCCCGGCTGCTCGCGGCGGCGTCACCCGTCCACGGGGGTGCGGGCGCGTACGTGCTCACGGGCCGTGGCGTCGAGCAGTCCTCGCAGGGCACGGCGACCGTGACCGCGGCGATCGACCTCGCGCTCGCCCTCGGCCTGCCCGGCCGCGTGGGGTCCGGGTACGGCGCGATCACCGGCCAGGGCAACGGGCAGGGCGGCCGCGAGCACGGGCAGAAGGCGGACCAGCTCCCCGGGTACCGCAGGATCGACGACCCGGCGGCCCGCGCGCACGTCGCCGCGGTGTGGGGCGTCGACCCGGAGTCGCTCCCCGGCCCCGGGATGCCCGCCGTCGAGCTCTTGCGGTCGCTCGGCACGCGGCCCGGACCGGGCGGTGCGACCACGACCTACGCCGAGGACGGGCGCCCGCGCGCCTTGCTCGTGCACGGGGCGAACGTCGTGGTCAGCGCCCCGGACGCGGACCGGGTCGCGGCGAACCTGCGCGCGCTCGACCTGCTCGTCGTGTGCGACCTCGTGCCGTCGGAGACGGCGCTGCTCGCGGACGTCGTGCTGCCCGTGACGCAGTGGGCCGAGGAGGAGGGCACCATGACGTCGCTCGAGGGTCGCGTGATCCGACGGCGCCGCGCGGTCGACGCGCCGGGCGACGCACGGTCGGAGCTGTGGATCCTGGCGGAGCTCGCGCGTCGGCTGGGATCGCCGGTCTCCTTCCCGACCGACCCGGCCGTCGTCTTCGACGAGCTCGCGCGCGCGTCCGCGGGCGGCGTCGCGGACTACGCCGGGCTCAGCCACGCGCGCCTCGACGCGGACGAGGCGGACGGCGGCCCGGGCCTGCACTGGCCGGTGCCGTCCCCCGACCACCCGGGCACCCCGCGGATGTTCCTCGACCGGTTCCCGACGCCGGACGGACGTGCCCGCCTGGTCGCGGTCGACCACACGGGCCCGAGCGACGACGTGCGGCCCGACGCGCCGCTCTACCTCGTCACGGGCCGCGTGCTCCAGCACTACCAGTCGGGCGCGCAGACCCGGCGCGTGCCGGAGCTCGACCGCCTCGTCCCGGAGCCGTTCGTCGAGGTCCACCCGGTTCTGGGCACGCGCCTCGGCATCGACGACGGAGACCGGGCGCGCCTCACGACCGCGCGCGGCGCGATCGAGGCGGTCGTGCGGTGGACGGACCGCGTCCGGCCGGACACGGTCTTCATGCCCTTCCACTGGGGCGGCGTGGGCAGCGTCAACCGCGTGACGACCGACGCGACCGACCCCGTCTCCGGGATGCCGGAGTTCAAGGTCTGCGCCGTGGACGTGCGACGCGCCCCCGCGCTCCAGGAGGTCGGGGGATGACGCGCGTCGTCGTGGTCGGTCACGGCATGGTCGGGTCGCGGTTCGCGGGCGACCTCGCGGCGCGGTGCGGGGGGTCCGCCGACGTCGAGGTCACCGTGCTCGGCGCGGAGGAGCACGAGCCGTACAACCGCGTGCTGCTCAGCGAGGTCGTCGCGGGCCGGGCCGACGTCGCGACGATCGCCCTGCCTGTCGCGGACGACGCGCGCGTCACGGTCCGGCGGGGCACCGAGGCCCTCGCGGTCGACCGGGCGTCGCGCCGCGTCCTCACGGGCGAGGGTGCCTACCCGTACGACGTCGTCGTGCTCGCGACGGGCGCCGCGGCGCGCGTCCCCGAGGTGCCCGGCCTCACCGGCCTGCCCGGCGGCCTGCCGCGTGGCGCGCACGTCCTGCGGACGCTCGACGACGCACGCGCGATCGTCGCGGGGTCGCTCGACGCGCGGCACGCCGTCGTCGTGGGAGCGGGCGTCCTCGGCCTCGAGGTCGCGTGCGGGCTCGCGCGTCGCGGCGTCGCCGTGAGCCTCGTGCACGGCGGCGCGAGCGTGATGGACCGCCAGCTCGACCGTGCGGCGGGCGGCGTCGTCGCGCGCGGTCTCGCCGGCCTCGGGGTGCGCGCCTGGACCTCAGCCCGGACCGAGCGCGTGGTCGTGGCCGGCCGCAGCGTGCGCGGCGTGACGCTCCGCATGCCCGACGGCGGCCCGCTCGACCCCGCGGCAGATCGGCCGGGCGCGGCCGGGGGAGCGCCGGACGGCGTGCGTCGCGTCGACCTCGACGCCGACCTCGTCGTGCTCGCGTGCGGCACCGTGCCCGAGGCCGGGCTCGCGCAGGCGGCGGGGCTCACGGTCGACCGGGGGGTCGTCGTCGGGCCCGACCTCGCCAGCCCGGACGACGCGCGCGTGTTCGCGATCGGCGACTGCGCCCAGCCGCCCGAGGGCGGCACCGGGCTGATCGCCCAGGGGTGGGACCAGGCACGCCGGCTCGCGCAGCACCTCGCGGAGCGGCTCGCCGCCAGGGCCGACGGCGCGGGGAGGCCGGGCGCCGCGCGGGGGGCCGCGCCCGACCGGCGGCGTGCGCGCCGAGGACCGGCCGCCGACCGGCCGAGCGTGGCGCTGCGGCTCGCCACGGACGTCGTCGCGCGCCCGCTCGCGCCGACGTCCGACCCCCGGGTCGGCACGCGCGCGACCGCCGGGACCGACGTCGTGCGGGTCAAGGCGGCGGGGCTCGAGATCGTGACGATGGGCGTGTGCGGCGAGCGTCGCGCGCCCGACGCGTCGCACCGCTCCGTGACGCTGAGCGACCCGGCGGCGGGGCGGCACGTCGAGGTCGTCGTCGCGGACGGGCTGCTCGTCGGCGCGACGTGCGTCGGCGCGCCCGAGGTGGGCGCCGACCTCGCCGCCGCGTACACGCGCCGCGTCCCCGTGCCCGCCGACCCGACCCACCTGCTGCTGCGCCCGGTCGCGCAGGCGCCCGCCCCGGCGTCGTCCCCGACGCTCATGCCCGACCGCACGACCGTGTGCACGTGCAACGGCGTGACCAAGGGCGACGTCGTGGGCTGCTGGCACGACGGCGCCCGGAGCGTCGACGACGTCGCACGGGCGACGCGCGCGACGACGGGCTGCGGCGGGTGCAAGGACGTCGTGTGCGGCCTGGTCGACTGGCTCGCGCAGACCGACCCGGAGCAGCCGCAGGCCGACGGCGCACGGGCGAGCGTCGGCCTCGGCGCGTGAGGTCGGCAAGCCCTGCCGAGATCGGCAGTCACGATCGTCGATCTGGACACGACCTGCCGGTCTCGCACCGCTCCGCCGACCTCACACGGCGGCGTCCGGCCGGGTGAGAACACCGTTACGGACGGGCAACGGGCGGGGCACGGTCGCGAAACCGCCCGTCCGTAGCGTCGTCAGCACCATCCCCGGGGGCCTCTCCTCGCTCTCGTCGGACCCCGCGGACGGTGACCGATCCGCCCCGACGCCCCCAGGAGCCCGCCGTGACCGGACCTGAGACCGATCCCGCCCCCGCCCCGGCCCCCGGTGCGCCCCGGCACCTCGTCGTCGTCGGCGGCGGCATGGTGGCGCAGCGGCTCGTCGAGGCGTTGCGCGCGCGCGACGCCGACGGCACGTGGCGCGTCTCGCTCTTCGCCGAGGAGCCGCGCAAGCCGTACGACCGCGTCGCCCTGACGAGCTACTTCTCGGCGCGCGACGCCGAGGAGCTCACGCTCGGCGACCCTGCCCTGTGGGACGACCCGCTGGTCACGCTGCACCGTGACTGCGCGGTGACGTCGATCGACCGCGAGGCGCAGACCGTCACCGACCGGCTCGGGCGCGTGCACGCCTACGACGAGCTCGTCCTCGCGACCGGTTCGAACGCCGCGCGCCCCCCGATCCCCGGCAACGAGCTGCCCGGCGTGTTCGTCTACCGCACGATCGACGACGTCGCGGCGCTGCGCGGCTGGGTCGATGAGAAGCGGCGCAACGCCACGACCGAGGGTGGCTGGGAACGCCCGGTGCGCGGCGCCGTCATCGGCGGCGGACTCCTGGGCCTCGAGGCCGCGGGCGCGCTCAAGGCCCTCGGCGCGCAGGCCACGGTCGTCCAGTTCGGCACGCACCTCATGGACGCGCAGATCGACCTGGGCGGCGGCGAGGCCCTCAAGCGCCTCATCAACGGCATGGGCATCGCGGTCCGGTGCGACACCGGGACCAAGGAGCTGAGGGTCTCCCGCAAGACCGGACACGTGGGCCGGCTCGACTTCGCCGACGGCGGCCGGCTCGACGTCGACGTCGTGGTCCTCGCGACGGGCGTGCGGCCGCGCGACGAGCTCGCGCGCGCGGCGGGGCTCGCGGTCGGGGAGCGCGGTGGCGCCGTCGTGGACCTCGCGTGCCGCACCGAGGACGAGCACGTGTGGGCGGTCGGCGAGGTCGCGTGCCTCGAGGGCCGGTGCCTCGGCCTGGTCGCGCCGGGCTACGCGATGGCGGAGGTCGTCGTGGACCGCCTGCTCGGCGGCGAGGCGACGTTCCCCGGCGCGGACACGGCGACCAAGCTCAAGCTCCAGGGGGTCGACGTCGCGAGCTTCGGCGACGCGCACGGCCGCACCGAGGGCGCGATGGAGCTCGTGTGGGCCGACCCGGTCGCGGGCGTCTACAAGAAGCTCGTCCTGTCCGACGACGCGCGCACGCTCCTGGGCGGCGTGTTCGTGGGCGACGCCGCGCCGTACGCGTCGCTGCGGCCGATGCTGGGCACGGAGCTCCCCGGCGACCCGGGGCTGTTCCTGCTCCCCGAGGGGTCCGGCGGCGGGGCGCCGGCCCTCGAGCTCCCCGACGACGCCACGGTCTGCTCGTGCAACAACGTCGGCGCGGGCACGATCCGGGGTGCGGTCACCGAGCACGGGTGCACCGACCTCGCGGGCGTCAAGGCGTGCACGCGCGCGGGGACGAGCTGCGGGTCGTGCCTGCCGCTCGTCAAGAAGCTCACGACGACCGAGCTCGCCCGGGCCGGCGTCGAGGTCTCGAACGCCCTGTGCGAGCACTTCGACCTCTCGCGCGCGCAGCTCTTCGACGCCGTGCGCGTCGCGGACCTGCACACGTTCAGCGAGATCGTCGCGCGGTTCGGCCGGGGTGTCACTGCGCCGGTGGACGAGAGCGCAGCCACGCAGGGTGCCGTGCTGGTGCGCGACGCCGGGCGCGGCTGCGACATCTGCAAGCCCACGATCGCGTCGATCCTCGCGTCGCTCGGCAACGGTCACGTCCTCGACGGCGAGCAGGCGACGCTGCAGGACACGAACGACCACGTCCTGGCGAACATGCAGAAGGACGGCACGTACTCCGTGGTCCCGCGCATCCCCGGGGGCGAGATCACGCCCGACGGGCTGCTCGTCATCGGGCAGGTCGCCAAGGACTTCGGGCTCTACACGAAGATCACGGGCGGCCAGCGCATCGACATGTTCGGGGCGCGCATCGAGCAGCTCCCGCACATCTGGCGCCGGCTCGTGGAGCACGGGTTCGAGTCCGGCCACGCGTACGGCAAGTCGCTGCGCACGGTGAAGTCGTGCGTCGGGTCCACGTGGTGCCGGTTCGGCGTGCAGGACTCGGTGGGCATGGCCGTCGAGCTCGAGCTCCGGTACCGCGGCCTGCGCTCGCCGCACAAGATCAAGCTCGGCGTCTCGGGGTGCGCGCGCGAGTGCGCCGAGGCGCGCGGCAAGGACGTCGGCGTCATCGCGACGGACAAGGGCTGGAACGTGTACGTCGGCGGCAACGGCGGGTTCACGCCCCGGCACGCGCAGCTCCTCGCCGAGGACCTGGACGACGAGGCGCTCGTGCGCACCATCGACCGCTTCCTCATGTACTACGTCCGGACGGCCGACCGCCTGCAGCGCACGGCCGCGTGGGTCGAGGACCACGAAGGCGGTCTCGACGCGATCCGCGAGGTGGTCGTCGAGGACTCGCTCGGCATCGGTGCCGACCTCGACGCCGCGATGGCCCGCCACGTCGGCGACTACGAGGACGAGTGGCGCGCCGTCCTCGAGGACCCGGAGAAGCTGCGCCGCTTCGGCTCGTTCGTCAACGCGCCCGCCGAGCCCGACCCCGACCTCGCGTACGTCACCGAGCGCGGCCAGATCCGGCCCGCCAGGGCGGACGAGCGGGCCGCCCTCGAGGAGGCCCGCGCCTCGGGTCTCGCCACCGTCCCCGCCGGCCCCGTGGTGATCGCCGGCACGACCCTGGAGGTCCGTCGATGAGCGTCGT
The DNA here is from genome assembly GCF_046159675.1 of Cellulosimicrobium sp. RS. Classification (NCBI taxonomy): domain Bacteria; kingdom Bacillati; phylum Actinomycetota; class Actinomycetes; order Micrococcales; family Promicromonosporaceae; genus Cellulosimicrobium; species Cellulosimicrobium sp. RS. Next base: position 271,280 of record NZ_JBJXVU010000002.1, read on the forward strand.
GCCAGCAGAGCAGGCCGCGTACCCCGTAGAGACGCCGACGTCGGACGCGGCGGGGTGGGAGCGCGTGTGCCTCCTGCGCGACCTCTTGGTCGAACGCGGCGCCGCCGCCCTCGTCGGCGGGGTGCAGGTCGCGCTGTTCCGCCTCCCCGACGACACGGTCCGCGTCGTGCAGCAGCGCGACCCGTTCTCCGGTGCGAACGTCCTGTCGCGCGGCATCGTCGGCACGCGCGGGGGCGTGCCGACGGTCGCCGGCCCCATGTACAAGCAGGTCTTCGACCTCACGACCGGCCGGTGCCTCGAGGCCGCCGGGTACGTGCCCGTCCAAGGCCTCGCGCCGGACCTGGCGACGTGGCCCGCCGAGGTGCGCGACGGCGTCGTGCACGTGGGCCTGCGCCCCCACGCCGCCGGGCCCGCGGACGGTGCGTCGTGACGACGCTCCTCGGGATCGACCTCGCCGGGCGCACGGTGCTCGTCGCGGGCGGCGGCCCCGTCGCGGCCCGTCGCGCGCGGGCGATGGCCGACGACGGCGCGCACGTCCGCGTCGTCGCGCCCCAGGTCTGCGAGGACCTGCGCGACCTCGTCGCGGCCTCGCTGCGCGCCCCGCTCCTCGCACCGTCACCCGTCGGGCTGCGGGCCGACGGCGGGACCGCGCCGGGCGGCCGCGTCACCTGGGCGCCGCGCGAGGTCCGTGAGTCCGACGTCGAGGACGCGTGGCTCGTGCTCGCGGCGACGGACGACTCGGGGACCGACCGCGACGTCGCCGCGTGGGCGGCGGCGCGCCGCACCTGGTGCGTCCACGCCGGGGCCGCGCACGAGGGCACCGCCCGCACGCCGGCGACGACCCGCAGCGGCGACGTGCTCGTCGGGGTCGTCACGGACGTCCCCGCGGCCGGCGTTCCGGCGGACGGGTGCGCTCGGGAGCGACGAGAGGCCGACAGCCCGGGGGAGCGACGAGGCGCCGACCCGCGGCGGGCGCGCGCGGTGCGCGACGCGATCGCCGAGCACCTGCGCTCCGGCGGCGCCGACCAGCGCCACCACCGTCCGGCGCCGGGAGGCCTGGGGCGCGTGACGCTCGTCGGGGGAGGGCCCGGCGCGGTCGACCTGCTCACGGTCCGGGGTCGCCGGGCGCTCGCGGAGGCGGACGTCGTCGTCGCGGACCGGCTCGGACCGGTCGACGTGCTCGACGAGCTCGCGCCCGGCGTCGAGGTGATCGACGTCGGCAAGACGCCCGGCCACCACCCCGTGCCGCAGCACGAGATCAACGCCCTCCTCGTGGAGCACGCGCAGCGCGGCCGGCGCGTCGTGCGGCTCAAGGGCGGCGACCCGTTCGTCTACGGGCGCGGCGGCGAAGAGGTGCTCGCGTGCCGCGCGGCGGGTGTGCCGGTCGACGTCGTGCCGGGCGTCTCGAGCGCGCTCAGCGTCCCCGCGCTCGCGGGCATCCCGCTCACGCACCGGGGCACGGTCGCCGCGTTCCACGTGGTCAGCGGCCACGACGGGCTCGACGCCGCCGCGCTCGCGGGGGTCCGCGACCGCACGGCTACGCTGGTGGTCCTCATGGGTGTCTCGCAGCTCGCACGCATCACGGCCCAGGCGCTCGGCGCCGGGGCCGACCCTGCGCTGCCCGTCGCGATCGTGGAGAACGGGTCGACGCCGCGCCAGCGCGTCACGCGGGCCCCGCTCGGCGAGATCGTGGAGCGCGCCGCCCAGTCTGGGGTCCGACCCCCGGCGATCATCGTGGTGGGGGACGTCGCCGCCGCGGGACGGCTCGACCCGGCGACGGTCGCGTGACCGGCACCGGCGGCACCGAGGTCGACCCGCCCGTCGCGACGTCGACCCGCGGAGGGTCGATCTCGGACGCTCGGGTCGATCTCGCGTCCGGCCCCGACGCCGATCGCCCCACCCTCGGCCAGGTCATGGCCGGCTGCACCGTGCTCGTCACGGCCGACCGCCGCAAGAGCGAGCTCGCCGCCGCCCTCCAGCGCCGGGGCGCCGAGGTCCGCCACGCGCCCGCGCTGAGCATGATCCCGCACGCCGACGACGAGCAGCTCCTCGCGGGGACGCGCGACCTCGTCGAGCGACCGCCGGACGTCGTCGTCGTGACGACCGGGATCGGCTTCCGGTCCTGGGTCGAGGCCGCCGACGCGCACGGCCTCGCCGACCGCCTGCTCGAGGTGCTGGCCGACGCGCGGATCGTCGCGCGCGGGCCCAAGGCGCGCGGCGCGATCCAGGCCGCAGGCCTCACCGCCGACTGGGTCGCCGAGTCCGAGACGTCGGCGGAGATCGCCGACGTGCTGCTCGGCGAGGGCGTCGCCGGGCTGCGCATCGCCGTGCAGCACCACGGCGCCGGTGCCGACGGGCTCGACGTCGTGTTCGCGGAGGCCGGCGCCGAGGTCGCGAGCCTCGTCGTCTACCGGTGGGGACCGCCGCCCGACCCGGAAGCGTTGCGCGCGTCCGTCGAGGCCGCGGCCGTCGGGGAGATCGACGCGGTCGTCTTCACCTCCGCGCCCGGCGCCGAGGCGTGGCTGAGCGCCGCCGAGGAGCACGGCGTCGGGCGGCTCGTCGTGTCGAGGTTCCAGGACGGTTCGATGGTCGCGGCCGCCGTCGGGCCCGTCACCGCGCGACCGCTCGAGCACCGCGGCGTCACGCCGCTGCAGCCCGAGCGCGGACGGCTCGGCGCGCTCGTGCGGACGCTCGTCGCGCACTACGAGCAGGCCGAGACCGTCGCCCTCGCGACCGTCGCCGGGACGCTGCAGATCCGCTCGCGCGTCGCCGTCCTCGACGGCGAGGTGCTGCCCCTGTCGCCCAGCAGCCTTGAGGTGCTGCGCCTCCTCGCCGCGCGCCGCGGCGAGGTCGTCACCCGCGACGACGTGCTCGACGTCCTGCCCGGCGACTCGCGCGACCCCCACGCGGCCGAGGTCGCGGTCGCGCGCCTGCGCGAGGCCACCGGTCGCCGGGACCTGGTCAGGACCGTCGTCAAGCGCGGATACCGATTGGAGCTCGCATGAGCGCGGACAGCCCCACCTCCCTCGACGCCGTCGCCGGCGCCACGGCCGGGCGGCGTGCCGCCGCGCCGGTGCTCGTCGGCTGCTCCCACGGCACGAACGACCTCGCGGGGCGTGCGGTGATCCGCGCCCTCCTGGACGACGTGCGCGCTGCCCGTCCTGACCTCGACGTCCGGGAGGCGTTCGTCGACGTGCAGCAGCCCGAGGTGGCGGACGTCGTGGCGGCGGTCGTCGCGCCGTCCGACGGCGGGGCCCCGGGCGCCGCGGTGGTGGTCCCGCTCCTGCTCTCCGCCGGGTTCCACGTGAGCGTGGACGTCGCCGCGGCCGTCGAGGACCGCGGCCCCGGCACCGGGGCGGCCGCCGCGTCGGGGCCGCTCGGCCCCGACCCGCGCCTCGTGGACCTGCTCGCCGAGCGGCTCGCGGAGGCCGGCCTGCGCGACGGCGACGCCGTCGTGATCGCCGCCGCCGGGTCGAGCCGCCCGGGCGCCGCGCGCGACGTCGCGGAGCTCGCCGCGGGGCTGCGCGAGCGCGTCCCCGGCCCGGTCTCCGTCGGCTACGGCGCCATGGCGACGCCCACGGTGCCCGACGCCGTCGCCGCCGCCCGCGCGGGCCTCGCCCCGGGCGGGCGCGTCGTCGTCGCGGCCTACCTCCTCGCGCCCGGCTTCTTCTACGACCGGGTGCTGGAGGCGGGCGCCGACGTCGTGACCGGCCCGCTCGCGCCCGACCCGCGGCTCACCGCGATCGTGCTCGACCGCTATGGGGACGCCGCGGCCGGGCTGCGCCCTACGCCCTGAGGACCGGGCGGGTGCGGGGCGCGAGGAGGGCGACGCCCGCCGCGAGCAGCACCGTGACGCCGAAGCACACGACGTACGACGCCAGGCCGAGCGTGGGGTGCAGGGCCCACAGGAGCGACCCCGTGACGGCGAGCGCGGTCGCCGCGGCGACGGCGTCGGACACCTGGAGCGCGGACGAGTTCGCGCCCTGCTCGGCGACGGGCGAGAGCTCGAGCGTGAGCACGGAGAGCGTCGGGTGCGTCATGCCCATGCCGAGCCCCGCGAGGGTCCACGCGACCATCCCGACGACGGGCGGCACCGCCGTCCACGCGAGCAGCGCGGCGCCACCGATCCCGAGCGCGACGAGCGTCCCGCCGAGTCGCACGTAGCCCGCGTGCTGGAGGCCCCACGTCGCCCGGCCGCGGAGCCACGACCCCGTCGACCAGCCGACGGCGCCGAACGTGAGCACGGCGCCCGCGAGCGACGGCGAGAGGCCGCGCTCGTGCGACAGCAGGAGCGGGAGCAGCACCTCGGCGCCGGTGAACGCGGCCGCGACGAGGCCGCGGATCGCGATGACGCTCGGCAGGCCGCGGGCCGCGCGGGTCGTGCCGCGGGGGAGCAGGCGCGGGACGGCGAGCGCGACGGCGGCGAGCGAGGCGACGAGCAGGGCCGCGAGCCCGACCCCGCGCAGCTGGCCCGCGTAGTTGAGCGCCCCGATCCCGACGGCGGCGACGACCGCCCAGGTGAGCGACGCCTGGCGCGCGGTCCGGTCGAGCGGCGGCTCGGCGTCGTCGGGCCGGTCCCCCGACAGCGGGGCGGACGCCGGGGCGGGCTCGGGGGCCGAGCCGCGGGCCGCGCGCATGCCCGGGCGCATGAGGAACAGCGCGGGCACCGCGAGGACCGGGACGGCGAGGAACACCCAGCGCCACCCGACGTGCTCGACCACGAGCCCGGCGATGGCGGGCCCGACGATCGACGGGATCACCCAGGCCGCCGCGAACGCGGCGAAGACCTTCGGACGCCGGTCGGTGGGGAAGACGCGCGCGACGAGCACGTACAGCGCGACGATGTACAGGCCCGTCCCGACGCCCTGGAGCACGCGGCCCGCGACGAGCACGAGCATGTCCTGCGCGAGCCCGGCGACGAGCAGCCCGGCGAGAAAGAGGCCGATGCCGGTCCACAGCGGGGTGGTCGGGCCGGCGCGGTCGCTCCAGCGGCCGGACGCCACCATGCCGACGACGCTCGACGCGAGCGACGCGGCGAACGCGAGCGTGTACAGCGTGAGGCCGTCGAGCTCGACGGCGACCGTCGGCATGGCGGTCGCGACGGCGAGCGCCTCGAACGCGCCGAGGAACACGAACGCGACCATGCCGAACAGCACCGTGCGCTGCGTCCCGGGCGAGAGCGTGCCCGCCTCGGTGGGGCTGGTCGCGGGGCCGGTCTCGGGCACGCCGACGCCTCCCGTGCCGGTCTCGCCCGCGCCGGGCGCGGGGGAGCCGTACGCCGGTGCGTCGGCGTCGGTGCGGGGGTCCGCCGTCATACGAGAACGACCTTTCCGGTGGTGGCGCGCGCTTCGAGCTCGCGGTGGGCGCGCGCGGCCTCCGCGAGGGGGATCTGGTGCGTGACGACCCGCCACGTCCCGTCCGCCGCGAGCGCGAGCGCGCGCTCCTGCAGCGCGGACAGGTCTCCCCAGGGTCGGGCCCGGGGTCCCACCGCCCACCGTACGTCCGGCGCGCCGCCGTCGGCCCCCGTTTTCCCGCCCGGGTGGTCGACGTCACCGGCCCGGTTCGGCGCCCCCGACGCCCAGCCGTAGAGCACGAGGCGGCCGGTCGGCGCGACGAGGCTCGCGGCGTCGGTGCCCGCGTCGCCGCCGACGCCGTCGAGGAGCACGGTCGCGCCCTCCGGGGCGTGCTGCCCGACGGCGGTCGCCGCCTCGTCGAGCCAGCCGTCGGCCCGGTAGTCGACGGCGACGAGGCGGTCCTCCTGCGCCTCCCCGGCGAGCGACCGCACGAGGGCGATCTTCTCCGGGCTGCCGGCGAGCGCGACGACGCGCGCTCCCACCGCGAGCGCGCTCTGCACGAGCAGCGTGCCGAGCCCGCCGGCCGCGGCGGTGACGACGACGGTGTCCGTCGCGGCGAGCTCCGCGAGGTCGAGGATGCCGACGGCGGTCCGACCGGTGCCGATCATGGCCAGCGCGTCGGGCGCGGTGACGTGGTCGGGGATGCGGTGCAGCGCCTCGACGGGCACGACGGCCAGGCGGGCGTACCCGCCGCCGTCGGGCGTGGCGCCGAGGTGGGCCGTGACGCGTCGCCCGCGCCACGCGGCGTCGACGCCCGGCCCGACGACGTCCACCACCCCGGCGACCTCGCGCCCGGGGACCGTGGGCAGGGCGGGCAGCGGGAGCGGTCCCGCGACCTCGCCGCGGCGCAGCGTCGTGTCGAGCAGGTGGACGCCGTGCGCGCGCACGGCGACGCGTACCTGGCCGGGGCCGGGGACCGGGTCGGGGAGCTGGTCCAGCACGAGGTTCTCGGGTGGTCCGAACGCGTGCAGGCGGATGGCGTCCACGGGTGCTCCTCGGGGTCGGGATCGGGGTCGTGCCAGGGGTCGTGCGGCCTCGCGGCCGCGCCGCCCTGCTAGTCTCGAACCTCAACAATTGTTCAGGTCAAGTACCCGTGCCGACCGGCGGCCGGCCGTGCGCGCCGCGTCGCCGCTGCACCCGACCGCGTGGAGGAACCGCAGTGCCCGACGCCGCCCCGTCCCCGAGCGACGAGCTCACCGTCGGCCAGCTCGCGGCGCGCAGCGGCGTCGCCGTGTCCGCGCTGCACTTCTACGAGCGCGAGGGGCTCATCACGAGCCGTCGGACGCCCGGCAACCAGCGGCGCTTCACGCGCGAGACGCTGCGCCGCGTCGCGTTCGTGCGCGCGTCGCAGCGCGTCGGCATCCCGCTCGCCCGCATCCGCGCCGCACTCGCGACGCTCCCCGGCGACCGCACGCCCACGGCCAAGGACTGGCACCGGCTCTCGGCCGGGTGGCACGCCGACCTCGACGCGCGCATCGAGCAGCTCACGCGCCTGCGCGACCACCTCACGGACTGCATCGGCTGCGGGTGCCTCTCGCTGCGCCGGTGCGTCCTCGTCAACCCCGACGACGCGCTCGCCGACGAGGGCCCCGGCCCCCGCACGCTGCTCGTCGAGGGGATCGAGGACTGAGCCGCACCGCGCCGAGCGTCCGATCGGCCGCGGGGCCGCGTGGCAGGAGCGTGGGGCGGGCCCGGCGACGAGGCCGTCAGCCCGGCGCGCGCAGCGAGCCGAACGTCGGACGGTGGCGCAGGGCGAACCCGAGCCGCTCGTAGACGCCGATCGCGCCGACGTTCTGCGCCGCGGCGTGCAGGAACGCGCGGTCGCCCCGCTCCTGGACGTGGAACGCGACGTCGCGCACCAGGCGCGAGGCGAGGCCGCGCCCGCGGTGGTCGGGGTCGGTCGTCACGGCGCTGATCTCGGTCCACCCCGCGGGCCGCAGGCGCTCGCCCGCCATGGCGACGAGGCGGCCGTCGTCGTCGCGGAACCCGACGTACCGGCCGAGGAGGTAGGTCCGGGCCTCGAAAGGACCCGGTCGGCTGCGCTCGACGAGCGCGAGCATCTCCGGGACGTCGTCCGCGCCGAGCACGACCGCCTCCGGGTCGGGTCGGGTGACGAGGTGCTCGGTCTCGACGAGCTGGACGCCCTCGACGCGGGCCTCGACCGTCCAGCCGTGCGGCGGCTCGACCCCGACCGGCGGCGCCGAGAAGTGCCCGCCCGGGCCGACGAGCGCGGCGATCGCGTCCCACACGCCCGGGTCGGTCCACGAGCGCACGCCCGTGATCGGGGAGACGTCGGCCGGGTAGCGTCGCGCCAGGTCGCCGCCCTCGGCGAGGTGCGCGTGCGCGCCGGTGAGCGCGCTCCACGACGGGTTGTCCAGGGCCGGGTCGTCGACGCCGGTGGTGCCGGGCCCCGTGCTCGTCGCGGTCATGCTGCTCCTCCTCGCCCGGTCGCCCGGGTGCCGTGCCGTCGTCGCGGCCGTCCGGCCGTGCGTGTCCTCCGGGGCGAACGCGTCCGGACGGTGGCCTCTTCCCGGCGCGCTCAGCCGTGCCACCGGTCCCGGTGCACGACCTCCGCGAGCGGGCGCCGCCGCGGCTCGGACCAGCGGCCCCGGGTCGGGTACCCGAGGGGGAGCAGGCCCATCGTCAGCGCGTCGTCGGGCAGGCCGAGCAGCGCGGCGACGTCGCGCTCCCGGACGGTGTGGAAGGTCGTGAGCGTCGTCCCGATCCCGTAGGCCCGGGCCGCGAGGACGAGGTTCTGCACCGCGCCGTAGATCGAGGCCCCGAGCCGGGGGTCGGCCGAGCGCGCCGCGTCCCGCAGCACCGGCACGACCCACACCGGAGCCTCCTCCAGGTGCAGCGCCAGGTGCTCGACGGCGCGGAAGCCCGCCTCGCTCACGCCGGCGTCGCCGGTCGCGGCACCGAGGACGGCGTCCCGGCGGTCCCCGTACGCCGCTCGCCACCCCTCGCGGTACCAGGCGGCGATCTGCGCCTTCGTCGCGGGGTCCCGCACGACGACCCACCCCCACCGCTGCCGGTTGCCCCCGCTGGGCCCGCGGACCGCGGCGTCGAGGATCGCGTCGAGCACGCCGTCGGGCACCGGGTCGGGCGAGAGGTAGCGGCGCGACGGCGTCGAGTGGAGCGCGCGCAGGACGGGCAGGTCCTCGGGTGTGGTCACGGTCGCCGAGGGTACGGGCGAGCCGCCGGCGCGTCCTCGGGTCGTGCCCGTCGTCTCGCAGGCTGGGCACCCCTGCGACGCGTCCCGCTCCACCGGCCGACGAGGTGAGCAGGCGGACGTCGGAGCGGCCGGCGGACGACGGCGGATCGGCCGCGGCGCAGCCGGGGCTCACCAGTTCTTGGTGCCGCCCCCGGTGCTGTCGCCCGGGTCGCTGCCGGTGCCCGGCTGGTCCCCGTAGAGGTCGCGGTACTCCTGCTCGAGGCGCTCCTGCTCGTCGCGCGCCTCGGAGCCCTGCTGCTCGAGCTGCTCCTGGCGCTGCTGCTCCTCGCGCTCGGCCTGGCTCTGCTGGTCCTCGCCCTGCGCGCCGTCGCCGCCCGAGGCGTCCGACTGCTCGTCGCCCTCGGAGCCGTCGCCCTCGCCCTCCGAGGTGTCGCCACCGTCCTGGTTCTCGGGCTGCGAGTCCTGCGCCTCCTGCTGCTTGTCCTGGAGACGCTGCTGCGCGGCCGCGTCCTGCTCCTGCTGCTCGGGGGTCTGCTCGGACTCCCCGCAGTCGGGCCAGCCGCGGATCTGCTCGGCCGTCGCGTACTCCTGCTCGGCGTACTCGTACCAGTCCTGGACGTCCTGGCGCAGCTCCGCCGGGTCGGGCTCGGTGCCGTCCCCGTACGGGTCGAGCACCCCCTCGTCGTACGGCAGGCCCGCGTCGCGGGCGGCGATCGCCTCCTCGACGAGGGCGAGCTCCGCCGCCTTGCGGTCGGCGTAGGCCATGTCGCCGTCGCCCTGGATCTCGTACGTCAGCGACAGGTTGGTCTGGATCATGCACCGTTCCTCGGGAGACGAATTCTCCGCGAGGTCGTAGGCACGGTCGAGGGATCGGATCGCGTCGTACAGCGACCACGAGTCCTCGGTCCGCGCGAGCGCCGTCCCGTGGTTGTAGTGCGCCTTCCACGGCTCGACGAGGTTGAGCGTCCGCTGGAGGCCGTACGTGCTCGCCGCGCCCTCGGTGTCGCCGGCGTCGTAGCGGTCCTTCGCGAGCGAGGCGACCGGGGCGCGCAGGGCGAGCGTGAACCCCAGCACGAGGAGCACGAGCACGACGGGCAGGGTCCCGAGGAGCCACCACCGGCGCCGCCGCAGCCGCGCCGCACGCAGGGCGGCCGCGCCGGTGGGCCGGGGCGCGCGGGCGCCGGGCGGGGGTGCCGGGGGAGGGGTCCAGGTCATCGGCGCACCTCCGCCCGGTCGCGTGCCGTCGGGCGGACGAGCGAGCGGCTCGCCGAGCGCGCCCAGAACCACGCCTCGACGCCGAGCAGCGTCACGAGCGCGAGGGCGAACGGCCACACGACCGGCCGGTACGCCGTGACGTCGCGGCGTCCGTCCGCTGCCACCTGCTGCGGGTCGACGCCCGCGACGAGCGACGCCGTCTCCGACGGCTCCTGCCGGTGCACGTACGGCACGCCGAGCTGGTCGGCGAGCGCGGTGAGCGTCGCCTCGTCCAGCACGGACAGCGCCTCGACGGGCTCGCCGCCGTCGCTCGGCTTCGACCAGTCGACGAGGTACTCCGCGTCCTCGGGGTCCACGTCCGGGTCGTACTCCTTCATGCGGCCTCCCTCGGCGGTCCCGTAGCCCAGCACCGCTCCGCCGTCGACGAGCGGCGCGAGGTCGGCGAACGACCGCGGCTCGCCCTCGGCCGTCTGCTCGCCGTCGGTGAGGAAGAAGACGAGCCGCACGTTGGCCGGGTGCTGCTCCGCCGAGCCCTCGAGCGCCGACCGCAGCTCGTCGAGCGGCCGGTCCGTGAGGGACCCCTGCGAGTACCGCGTGATCTCGCGGTGGAACGTGTCGGCCCAGGACGTGATCGCGCGCGCGTCCGTCGTCAGCGGGAGCTGGCGCGACGCCTGCGAGTCGAACGAGATGATCGAGTACCGCGCCCCGGGGATCGCCTCCGTGAGGCTCGTGATGTCGTGCCGCACGCCGTCGAGGCGCTCCTGACCGCCCTCGGGCCCGTAGTCCTCGGCCGCCATCGACCCCGTGCGGTCGACGACGAAGAACATGTCGACGTTCGCGACCGACGTGTCGCGGTCCGTCGACGCGACCGACGGCGCGATCCCGATGATCCCGAGCAGCACGACCACCCCGGCGCGGCGCACCCAGGCCGCGCGCGGGGCGCCCGGGCGCGGGGCGCCGTCGGGCCCCGGGCGCCCGGCCACGACCGCCTGCCACCCGGCGAGGCCGAGCAGCGGCAGCACGAGCAGCGCCAGCGCCCACAGGGGCACGAGCGGCTGGAACGTGAGTCCGGCGAGGTTCATCGGCGCGTCACTCCTTCACCCGCCACGCGACGACGAGCAGCAGCGCGACGCCGAGGACCGCGACGAGGAACCAGCCCGCGGGCCGGTCCGTGACGACCACCTCGGGGGACGCGTCGAGCTCGACGGCCTGCTGCGCGACGACGTCGTCGACCATGCCCTGCACCGCGGCCGGGTCGTCCGCGAGGAAGTACAGGCCGCCGCCCGACTCGACGGTCTCGCGGTACTCGGTCTCCTCGGGCGTGCCCTCGTAGCGCTGGGACCCGCCGAAGATGCCGTGCAGCGTGATGTCGCGCGACGCGACCAGGTCCGCCGCCTGCGGGAGCGTGTAGATCGGCTCGCCGGAGACGTAGTTGTCCGTCGCCAGGATGATCGAGCGCGAGCGCTCGGTGTCCTCCGCGTCGAACTGGAGCGCGCAGCTCGCGAGCCCGTCGCCGATGAGGCTCGCGCCCGAGAGGTTCGCCGTCGTGCCCGCCGTGAACTGCGCGTACTCGAGGATCTCCGCGTCGTCGGTGCCGCCCGTGTAGTCGAACGTCGCCGGGTCTTGGTCGAGCGCGGCGATCCCGGCCTGGAGCTCCTCCTGGACGAGCGTGTAGTCGTCCGTGAGCGGGAAGACCGTGCGCGACGACGAGTTGAAGATCGACAGCGCGATCCGCTCGCCCTCGAAGTTGTCCACGAGCTCCTGGAACACCTTGAGCACCGCGCCGTCGTACTCGATCATCGAGCCCGACACGTCGAGGCACAGCACGATGTCGCGCGTGCCGAGGCGGTCGACGACGACGTCCGTCTCCACCGGGCGGGCCGCGACCGCGCCCGCCCCGACGACCGCCACGAGCAGCCCCGCCGCGGTGAGGCCCTGCAGCACGCGGTAGCGGCGCACCCACGCGGCGAACGCCGGGACGCGCGCGAGGTAGTCGGAGTTCGCGACCCAGAGCACGGCGTCGTCCGCGTCGCGCGACCGGCGCCGCCGCGCGAGCCACCACGCCACCGCCGCCGCCGCGAGCACCGCGACGACGAGGACGACCCACAGCCACGGCCACAGGATCGACGGGCCCTGCGGCCCCGGGACGACGGCGGTGCTCGCCGCGACGGAGCGATTCACCATCCGCGCACTACCGCCCGGGCGCGGTCGATCGAGTCCTCGCCGTCCGTCGAGCGCGCCGCCGGGTCGTTGTCGTGGTCCGCGAACGACGGCCGGTAGTAGCGCGCGATGAGCTGCGTGAGCCGCCCGGCCTCGGCGAGCTGCTGGATCTCCGAGAGCGTCATGGACGACGCGTCCTGGCCGAGCCGACCGGTCGCGAAGCCGCGCATCTCCGCCGAGAGGGCGAGGTGCAGGGTGCGCTCGTCGAGCTCGCCCGCGCGGAACCGCTCGGCGACGGCGTCGAGACGCCGCTCGTACTCCGCGCGCAGCGACGCGTACGGGTCGTGCGGGCCGGTGGGGAGCAGCGGCGCGGGACGCGGGGCGTTCTTCTCCTCCGCGCTCGCGCGCGTCAGCCAGATCACGAGGAACACGACCGCGGCGGCCGCGAGGACCAGGACGATCCCCAGGGCCGTCCACCACCCCGAGTAGCCGACGGGGTCGACGAGCTCATCGACGGGCACGCTTCTGCCTCCCCAGGAGCTCGACGAACCGTTGCAGGACATCGTCGGACCCCTCGACGAGCACGCCCTCGACCTGGAGGGCGCGCAGCCGCTCGGCCACCTCGGAGCGCCGCGCGGCCAGCGCCTCGGCGGCGGGCGCCGCGAGCGCGGCCCGCCCGCGCAGGAACGGCGGCAGGCGCAGCGTGCCGTCGACGTCGGCCACCTCCCCGACCCCGGCGCCCACCGGCGACAGGTCCGCGACCTGCACGACCATCACCTCGTGGCGCACGCGCAGCGAGCGCAGGAGCTGCTCGTGCTCGGCGGCGGGGCGGGCCTCGTCGGTGACGACGACCACGAGCGAGCGGCGCCGGAACGCCGTCTGCGCGCGGTCGAGCGGACGGGACAGGTCGCTCCCGGGAGCGTCCGGGCGCCACAGCCCCTCCACGGTGCGCAGCAGCACCTCGAGGTCGCGCGTGCTCGCGCGCGGCGGGAGCTGGACCAGGCGCTCGGCGTCGCCCGCGACGAGCGCGACGCGGTCGCCCCGGTCGCGGGCGAGGTAGGCGACGAGCGCGCAGCAGAAGCTCGCGATCTCCGCCTTCGTCTCCCCGCTCGGCGCCGTCGCGCCCATGGTGCGCCCCGTGTCCACGACGAGCACGAGGTTGAGGTTCGACTCGCGCACGAACCGGCGGATGATCGGCAGCCCGGCGCGCGCCGAGGACTTCCAGTCGATGTCGCCGACGTCCTCGCCCGGCGCGTACAGGTGCAGGTCGTCGAAGTCCTGCCCGTGCCCCTTGAACACCGAGCGGTGCCGGCCCTCGAGCAGGCCGGACGCCCGGCGCGCGACCGGCAGGTCGAGCCGGGCCCGGACCTGGGCGAGACGGGAGACGTCGGGCACGTGGTGCTCTCTCGGGACGGTGGGCGGACCGGTCAGGGCGTGGGGACGGCGTCGAACACCGCGTCCACGAGCTGCTCCGGCGGCACGTTGTTGGCGAGCGCGTCGAACGTGCGCACGAGGCGGTGGCGCAGCACCGAGTACCGCACCGCCTTGATGTCGTCCGGGATGACGTACGCCCGGCCCGCGAGGATCGCGAGCGCCTGGCCCACGCGCATGAGCGCGATGCCGCCGCGCGGCGACGCGCCCACGCGCACGTGGCGCTCCAGGCCCGGCACCGGGCGGGGGCCCGAGAACCGCGTCGTGTTGATGAGGTCGACGACGTAGCGCTTGATCGAGTCGTCCACGTACACGTCGTCGACGAGACCACGCAGGAAGCGCACGTCGTCGAGCGAGATCGGCTGTGCCGTGAGGGGGCGCGTCATCTGCCCGGTCGCGATGCGCTGGAGGATCTCGAGCTCCTGCGGCGGCGTCGGGTACGTGAGCACCTCCTTCATGAGGAAGCGGTCCATCTGGGCCTCGGGGAGCACGTACGTGCCCTCCTCCTCGATGGGGTTCTGCGTCGCGAGCACCATGAACGGGTCGGGGAGCGCGTAGTTCTCGCCGCCGATCGACGTCTGCTTCTCCTGCATCGCCTCGAGCATCGCCGACTGCGTCTTGGCCGACGAGCGGTTGATCTCGTCGAGCAGGACGACGTTCGCGTGCACCGGGCCGAGCTGGGTCGTGAACTGGCCGGTCGCGTAGTTGAAGATCTGCGTGCCGACGATGTCGTTCGGCATGAGGTCCGGCGTGCACTGGATGCGGTGGAACGAGCCGTCGACCGCCGCGGCGAGCGTCTGCGCCGCGGTCGTCTTGGCGAGGCCCGGGACCGACTCGAGCAGGATGTGCCCGCCCGCGAGCAGCGTGCTCACGAGCGCGGTGCGCAGAGCCTCCTGCCCGACGACGCGCTGGTCGAAGACCTGGCCGACGCGCTTGAGCAGGTGGCTCGCGCGGTCGAGGTCCTGCGTCGAGATGCTGCCGTGCCCTGCGGCCATCGGTCGTCCTCCGGGTGGTGCGGGTGGTGTGGTCCCGTGCGCGGCCGGAGGGCGGACGGAGCCTCGCGAGCCCCCGGCGAACCCGGCCCAGTATGCCAGCGCGGACCCCGCCGGACCGGGCGTCGTCCACAGGTCCGGGTGGGGAGAGGTCCCCACGTGCGGCGCGCCGGGAATGCCCCGCGAGCCCGCGACGGTTGCCCCGGCATGAGCACCGACGCCCGTGACATCTCCCGTGACACCGCCCGCGACGTCCCCGGCCGCGCGCCGCGCGCCCCGCTCGGGGACCCCGCGCTCCTCGACCTCGTCGCCGCGCGCCGCCAGGGCGTCCTCGCGACCGTGAAGAAGGACGGGCGGCCCCAGCTCTCCAACGTGCTCTACGTCTGGGACCCGGAGGACGGGCTCGCGCGCGTCTCCGTCACCGCCGACCGCGCGAAGACCCGCAACGCGGCGCGCGACCCGCGCGTCTCGCTCCACGTGAGCGCGGAGGACTTCGCGGGCTACGCCGTCGTCGAGGGCGACGCCGAGCTGAGCGCCGTCACGCTCGACCCCCACGACGCCGCCGCCGACGAGCTCGTCGCGACCTATCGCGCGGCCACCGGGGGCGAGCACCCGGACTGGGAGGAGTTCCGGCGCGCCATGGTCGCGGACCGCCGCCAGGTGCTGCGCGTGCGCGCGACGAAGGTCTACGGGATGGCCCGCCTGTCCCGGCCCTGAGCCGTGACCGGAGGGGCCCGCGCGGTCGATACCCTGGTGGGGTGACCACCACTGCCCTGCGCCGCGCGCCCTCGGACGCCCGACCCGCGAACCCGTGGTGGCTCGTCGTCGCCGGGCCGTTCGCCGTCGTCGTCGCGGTCGTCGCCGTGCTCGCCGCCGGCGCGTTCTCGGCCGCGTTCACCGTCCCCGCCGGGTTCCCGGACCCGGGCGCCCTCGCGCGCCTCGGCACCCCGGTCGTCACGGTGCTCACCGAGCTCGCCGTCGCGCTCACGCTCGGCTCGCTCGTCCTCGCGGCGTGCGTGCTGCCCGCCGGGACGCCCGTGCGCAAGGCGCTCGGCGTCGCGGGGGCGGCGTCGGCCACGTGGGCGGTGCTCACCGTCCTGCAGGTCGTGCTGCGCTACTCCTCCATCTCGAGCACGCCGGTCACCAACCCGACGTTCGGCGACCAGCTCGGCCTCTTCGTCTCGCAGGTCAGCCTCGGCCGGAACTACCTCGCGATCGTCGTCGTCGCGGCCCTGACGTCCGCCGTCGCGCTCGCCGTGCGCAGCGCGACCGGGGCGATGTGGACCGCGGCCCTCGCCCTCGTCGCCCTCGCGATGCAGGCCAACACCGGCCACGCGGCCGGCGCGGTGAGCCACGAGCTCGCCGTCTCCTCGATGTTCCTGCACCTGGCCGGCGCCGCGCTGTGGGTCGGCGGGCTCGGGACGCTCGCCGTCGTGCGCGTGCGCGGTGGCCTGGGCCGCGCGGACTTCGCGTCGTCCGTCGCGCGGTACTCCGCGATCGCGCTGTGGTGCTACGTCGCCGTCGCCGTCTCGGGCATCGCGAACGCGAGCATCCGGGTCGACTCCCTCGCCGGGCTGACCACCGACTACGGCATCCTCCTGCTCACCAAGCTCGCGCTCCTGCTCGTCCTCGGCGCGGTCGGCTTCGCGCACCGGGAGCTCGTCGTGCGCCGCCTCGCCGGCCCGACGGCGGCCGCCCGCCCGGCCGGGGACGGCGCCCCGGCGAGCGGTGCCGGGAAGGGCGGGACGTCGTCGTCCACGAGCGCACGGGCCGCGGCCGCGGAGGGCACGCGCTGGCTGTTCTGGCGCCTCGTCGCGGTCGAGCTCGCGATCATGGGCGCCGTGTCCGGCGTCGCGGTCGCGCTCGGGTCCACCGCCCCGCCGGTGCCGCAGGAGGAGCCGCTCGACACCTCCGCCGCGTACCAGGTGACGGGGCACGCGCTCCCGCCGGAGCCGACGCTCGCCCGCTGGTTCACCGAGTGGCGCTGGGACCTGCTGCCCGCGTTCGCGTGCGTCGCGGCGATCGTCGTGTACCTGCGCTGGGTGCGCCGTCTCGCGCGGCGCGGCGACTCGTGGTCGGTGGGGCGCACCGTCTCCTGGTGCCTGGGGATCGTCATCCTGTTCTGGGTCACGTCCGGCGGCCCGGCGATGTACGGCCACGTGCTGTTCAGCGCGCACATGGTCCAGCACATGATCCTCGCGATGGTCGTGCCGATCTTCCTCGTGCTCGCCGCCCCCGTGACGCTCCTGGTGCGCGCGGTGCCGCCGCGCAAGGACGGGTCGCGGGGACCGCGCGAGTGGGTGCTCGCCCTCGTGACGTCGCGCGTGGGCCAGTTCTTCGCGAACCCGATCGTCGCGGCGGTGAACTTCGCCGGCTCGATGATCGTCTTCTACTACACGCCCGCGTTCGAGTACGCGCTCACGACGTACGCCGGCCACCTCGTCATGCTGGTGCACTTCACGCTCGCGGGGTACCTGTTCGCGAACGCGCTCGTCGGCATCGACCCCGGCCCGCACCGCCCGCCCTACCCGCAGCGTCTGCTCCTGCTGTTCGCGACCATGGCGTTCCACGCGTTCTTCGGCGTCGCGCTCACCTCGGGCGAGGAGCTGCTCGTGCCCGAGTGGTTCGGCCTCCTCGGCCGCGAGTGGGGCCCGAGCGCCATCGCCGACCAGCAGCGCGGCGGCGCCGTCGCGTGGGGCATCGGCGAGCTGCCGACGCTCATCCTCGCGATCGTCGTCGCCGTCATGTGGACGCGCTCCGACGAGCGCGAGGCCAAGCGCCGCGACCGCCAGGCCGACCGCGACGGCGACGCCGAGCTCCAGGAGTACAACGACATGCTCGCCCAGATGTCGAAGCGGAACGACTGACCGACCCCCTCCCGCCCCCGTTCCGCCGCTCCCTCTCCCGCCGAACACGGGGTCGTCGACCGAGAATCCGTGATTTCGGTCGCTGATCGCGTGCTCGCGGGGCGGTGATGGGGGGCGACTCTTGTTGTGCACAGGGTCGGTGCCGGGCCGGGTGTCCACAGGGGGCGAAGGCTCGTGCCGCAGTGGACGAGGGCGTCGTGGTGCCATGCCGGCCATGGCGTTCTCATCGGAGCTGGACCGGCTCGTCGCTGCGCAGGCCGGGCTCGTGTCGATCGACCAGCTGCTCGCCTTGGGGGTCTCCTCGCGCGTCGCTCGTCGTCGCGTCGACTCGGGTGCCTGGGCGCGCGTCACGCGGGGTGTCTACGACCTCCGGCCGCCGGGCGGTCAGCGCCTGGACTGGGACGATAGGCGGCGAAGATCGGCGTGGGCGGGCCTGCTCGCCTTCGGCCCGGAGGCCATCGCCGTCGGGACGACGGCGCTCGTGCTGCACGGCGTCCAGGGGATC
This sequence comes from Cellulosimicrobium sp. RS, assembly GCF_046159675.1. Classification (NCBI taxonomy): domain Bacteria; kingdom Bacillati; phylum Actinomycetota; class Actinomycetes; order Micrococcales; family Promicromonosporaceae; genus Cellulosimicrobium; species Cellulosimicrobium sp. RS. Next base: position 288,979 of record NZ_JBJXVU010000002.1, read on the forward strand.
CCCGTCGGGGTCGCCCCGGAGGTCGCCCTGCCCCGTGCGAGCGACCGCACCATGCGCGACGGCATCCGCCTGCGGCAGTTCGACGACGGGATGACGACCGTCCAGATCGGTGGGCGAGCCGTCGCGACCGTCGAACGCGCCCTCGCCCAGGCGGTGCCCGAGCTGCCTCGCGCGCACGCGCTGGCCGTCCTGGACTCCGCGCTGCACCGGCGGTCGACCGACCCCGACGGGCTCGCGAGGGCGCACGACCTGGCACAAGGGCGCCGTGGCGTCGCCGCCACGCACGCGCTCTGGGGAATGGCGGACGGCCGCGCGGAGTCGCCGTTGGAGTCCTTCGGGCGGCTCGACTGCGTGGATGCGGGCGTGCCGCCCGACGTCCTCCAGCTGCCGGTCCTCAACGCGGACGGTCGCGTCGTCGCGCGGGGAGACATGGGTTGGCGCCTCGGTGGCGGGCGGTGGCTGGTGGCGGAGATGGACGGAGCGGACGTGCACTCCGACCCTCAGGCCGTGTACGCCGATCGCACGCGCCAGAACCGTCTCGCCGCCTCGGGCACGATCGAGCTGCTCCGGTTCACGGGTCGTGACGTGCCGGGCGGCGTCGGCCCCGCGGTACGAGCCTTCCTCGGCCATCGCGGCGCCCTCCCCGCGTGACAGAGGCCCGAACACGGGAAAGGCGACGGTCGAGCACGGGGTTGAAGACCCGAATCGGCGGATTCCGGTCTCTGATCCCGTGTTCGGCGGGAGCCGTTTCCGGGGGAGGGGCGTGATAGGACGTACGGGTGAGCAATCTGGCTGGCACGCCCGGTACACCCGACCCGACCGTGGGACCGTTCCACGATCTCGACCGATATCTCGCGATCCCGCGCGTCGGGGGCCTCGCGCTCTCGCCCGACGGGACGCGCCTCGTCACGACCGTCCAGACGCTCGACCCGCAGCGCACCGGGTACCGGGCGGCGCTGTGGGAGGTCGACCCGGCGGGCGAGGCGCCCGCGCGTCGGCTGACGCGCAGCACGAAGGGCGAGTCGAGCGCGACGTTCACCGGCGCGGGCGACGTGCTGTTCACGTCGGCGCGGCCCGACCCGGACGGTGGCGCCGACGACGACGCGACGTCGGCGCTGTGGCTGCTGCCGGCGTCGGGCGGGGAGGCGCGCGTGGTCGCCACGGCGCCCGCGGGCGTGAGCGGGCCGCTCGCGGCGACGGACGCGCCGGTCGTGTCGGTCGCGGCGTCGGTGCTGCCGAGCGCGCGCGACCTCGCGCACGACGCCGAGCTCCGGTCGGCGCGCAAGGACGCGAAGGTCGCGGCGATCCTGCACCGCGCCTACCCGGTGCGGCAGTGGGACCACGACCGCGGTCCCGACGAGGCGCACCGGTTCGTCGGTGACCTCACGACGCTGGTCGACGCGCCCGCGCAGCCCCTCCTGGCTCCGGCCCCGGCCGCCCCGACCGCCCCGACCGACGCGCCGGCGGGCTCGGCCAGCACCGCGCCGCACGCCGCAGCGACGCGGGGCACCGCAGGGGAGCATGCCGCCGCCGAGCATGACGCGCGGCTGCTCGACCTGCGCGACGTGAGCCGCGGCGTCGGGCACGACGGCACGGCGCCGGGGCGCGCGCTGCACGAGCACTCGGCAGACCTGTCCGCCGACGGCACGACGCTCGTCACGACGTGGCAGGTGCCGGGTCCCGGCCCGCAGGTGCGCAGCACGCTCGTCGCGATCGACACGGCGACGGGCGCGCGCCGCACGCTCGTCGACGAGCCGCGCGCGGAGGCGCACTCGCCCCGGATCTCGCCCGACGGCGCGTGGGTCGCGTTCGTGCGCGAGACGATCTCGACGCCGCACCAGGCACCGGAGGAGAGTCTTGCCGTCGTGCCGCTGCACGCGCCGGACGGGCCCGCCGGGACCGCGGAGGGCCACGACGACTCGGCGACGACGCGCGCCGAGAACCACGCGTCGCCGCGCACGCTCGTGCCGCACTGGGACCGCTGGCCGACGTCGCTGCGCTGGCTGCCCGACGGCTCGGGCCTGCTCGTCACCGCGGACGACGACGGCCGCGGCCCGGTCTTCCTCGTCCCCTTCGAACCCGCGGGCAACGGTGCGGCCGAGCACGGCACGGCCGAGCGCGTGACGAGCGACGACGCGACGTTCACGGACGTGCAGGTCGCGCCCGACGGCCGGACGCTCTACGCGCTGCGGACGAGCTACCTGGAGCCCGCGCACCCGGTGCGCGTCGACCTCGGGGCGTTCCTCGACTCCGGCACGCCGGGCGGCCGCACGCCGGTGCCCGCGACGCCGCTGCGCGGCCCGGTCGCGACGCCCGACCTGCCGGGCACGCTCGTCGACGTCGAGACGGCGGCGGGGGACGACGTGCGCGTGCGGGGCTGGCTCGCGCTGCCGCACGGTGCGTCCGCGGAGGACCCGGCACCGCTGCTGCTGTGGATCCACGGCGGCCCGCTCGGGTCGTGGAACGCGTGGAGCTGGCGCTGGAACCCGTGGCTGATGGTCGCGCAGGGCTACGCGGTGCTGCTGCCGGACCCGGCGCTGTCGACCGGGTACGGGCAGGACTTCGTGCAGCGCGGGTGGGGCGCGTGGGGCAAGGCCCCGTACACGGACCTGCTCGCGATCACGGACGCCGTGGAGGCGCGCCCGGAGATCGACGCGACCCGGACGGCCGCGATGGGCGGGTCCTTCGGCGGGTACATGGCGAACTGGGTCGCGGGCCACACGGACCGCTTCCGCGCGATCGTCACGCACGCGAGCCTGTGGGCGCTGGACCAGTTCGGCCCGACGACCGACCACGCGTACTACTGGGCGCGCGAGATGACGGACGAGATGGCGCTGGAGAACAGCCCGCACCGGTTCGTCCAGGACATCGTGACGCCGATGCTCGTCATCCACGGCGACAAGGACTATCGCGTGCCGATCGGCGAGGGCCTGCGGCTCTGGTACGAGCTGCTCGAGTCGTCCGGGCTGCCCGCCGGCCCGGACGGCGACACGGTGCACCGGTTCCTTTTCTACCCGGACGAGAACCACTGGATCCTCCAGCCGCAGCACGCGAAGGTCTGGTACCAGGTGGTCCTGGCCTTCCTCGCGGAGCACGTGCTGGGGGCCGCCCCGGGCGAGGGCGACGCCGCGCTGCCGACGACGCTCGGCTGACCGGACCGCCGCCCGCGGGCGGCGGCCCGCAGGGCTTGTCCGCCGTCCGACGGTCGCCGTCCGCCGTCCGACGGTCGCCGTCCGACGGCCGACGGTCGCCGTCCGACGGCCGACGGTCGCCGTCCGACGGCCGACGGTCGCCGTCAGACCGCCGTCAGACCGCCGTCAGACCGCCGTCAGGCGACGGTCGACGGGAGCCCTGCGGCCGCCGCGCGCCAGCGCCGCACGAGGCGCCGGTCGGCGGCGCCGCGCGCGGCCGCCCACAGGCAGTGCTGGGTCGTCTCGCGGTGCTCGAGGAGCGCGTCGCGGTCGTTCTCGAGCGCCCAGAGCAGGGCGGTGCGCACCTCGGTGCGCGAGGGGGCGGAGGGCAGGGTGTCGTGCATGGTCCGTCTCGTCGTCCGTCGTTCTGCGGCGGCCGGTCGGCCGTCCACACGAGGAGACGGCAGAAGTCTCCGTCTGTGACGCGACTTCGGGGACTTTTTTTCCGGAACGCGCACGATGTCTCACCCGGAGGTCAGGAGAGGGCGTCGACGATCACGGCCGCGAGGTCCCGGGGGCGCGAGAGCATCGGCCAGTGGCCGGTCGGGAGGTCGACGTAGGTGACGTCCTCGACCTCGCCCAGCTCGGTGTGCAGGGGCGGCCCCGGGTGCGCCATCTCGGCGAGGACGGCGGACGGGATCGACGAGCAGACGGCGGTCGCGGGCACCCGCAGGCGCCGCGGGTCCGACACCCGCACGGCCCCCCGCGCGACGGGTCCCGGGGTGGGCACCGCCCGCTCGCGGAAACGCGCCAGCGCGGCCTCGTCCAGCCCGTCGACGCTCGACCCGGCCTCGGCGAGCTCCTCCCACGTCGGGAGCGGGACCTCTGCGGCATCGGCCGGAAGCTCCGGCGACAGCGCCGCGCCGTCGACGAGCGGGCCCGTGTCGACGTAGACGACGCGCTCGATGCGCGTGGGGTCCCGGTCGAGGGCCTCCTGCACGACCGGCCCGCCGCCGCTGTGCCCGACGAGCACGACGCGGCCGTCGAGCTCTTCGATGAGGCGCGTGACCGCGGCGACGTGGTCCGCGCGCGTGACGTGCGCGCGGTCGGCCGCGGTCGCGCCGGGCTCCAGGCCCGGCAAGGTCACCGGGTGCGGGACGAGGCCGGCGGCCTCGAGGTGGGGGACGACGTCGTCCCAGGCCCACGCGCCCAGCCAGAAGCCGGGGACGAGGACGACGTGGACGGGCTGTTCGGGTGTTCCGTGGGTGCTCATGCAGCCACCCTCGCAGGGTGTCGGTGACACCTGTCTGTCACCTGTCTGTCACCATTCTGGGGTGAACAGGACGGAGCGCCTCTACGCGCTCGCGGAGGAGCTGCGCCGCGCGGGCCGGACGGGCACGACGGGGCCGCGCCTCGCCGCGGCGCTCGAGGTGAGCGAGCGGACGATCAAGCGCGACGTCGCCGCGCTCCAGCAGGCCGGGCTCACGATCTGGGCGCAGGCGGGGCCCGGGGGCGGGTACCTGCTCGACCCGAGCGCGTCGCTCCCGCCGGTGAACTTCACGCCCGGCCAGGCCGTCGCCGTGGCCGTCGCGCTCGCGACGCTCCCGCCCGGGAGCCCGTTCGCGGTCGACGCCCTCGCCGCCCGCGGCAAGGTGTGGGACGCGCTCGGCGCGGGCGACCGCGCACGGGCCGAGGCGCTCGCCGCGCGCGTGTGGGTCCGTCACGCCGCGCCGGACCCGGACCGGCCCGACGCCGTCCCGCCCGAGAGCCCGCCCGACGCCGTCCCGCCCGCGAGCCCGCCCGACGTCGTCCCGCCCGCAGCAGGCCCGCCCGCCGTCCCGGCCGACGCCGTCCACCCGGGAGAGCCGTACGGCGACACGACCCCGCCGGGCCGGGGCGACGTCGTCGGGCGTGCGCGGACCCACCTCGGGGTGCTGCGCGCGGTCGAGCAGTCGATCGCGGGCGGGCGCGTGCTGGCGATCCGCTACCGGGACGGGCGCGGGGCGACGTCGACGCGTCGCGTCGAGCCCGTGCTGCTCGCGCACACCGACGGCCGCTGGTACCTCGTCGCCTGGTGCCGCACGCGCGAGGCGATCCGCTGGTTCCGGCTCTCGCGCGTCGAGCGGGCGGACCTCACCGCGGAGGCGTACGACCCGCGCCCCGTCGCGGACGTGGGGGAGCCGCCCCCGGGCTCGGCCGCGGTGTACCGCCCCGACCCCGCGTGACCCGGGGTCAGTCGCCGCGCAGGACGCAGAACTCGTTGCCCTCGACGTCCGCCAGGACGACGAACGTCTCGTGCTCGCCCTGCCCGACGTCGACGCGGCGCGCGCCGAGCTCTTCGAGCCGTGCGACGTCGGCGGCCTGGGTCGACGACGAGAAGTCGAGGTGGAGGCGGTTCTTCACCGTCTTGCCCTCGGGGACGCGCTGGAAGACGAGGCTCGGTGGCCCGAGGATCGTCTCGCCGTCGCGCGGGAAGAGCACGGCCTCGCCGTGCGGCCCGGTCTCGCGCCCCGTCCACCCGAGCGCGGCCTGCCAGAAGTCCGCCACGACGGCGGGGTCGGCGCAGTCGACCACGGCGCCGCTGAAGGTGAGTGTCATGCCGCCAGTGTGACGCGCGCCACCCACACCCAGGGAAGCGGGTCAGCCCGCGGCGGGCAGCGGCTCGACGAGCCGTCCGACGAGCGCCGGGAGCCAGTCCGCGGTCTGCGCGCGCTGCACGGCGTCGTCGCCCGCGGGGCTGAGGAACGCGTCGCGCGCCGCGCTCGTGTACGCGCTGATGAGCACGCGCGTCGCGGCGGCCGGGTCGATCGCGAACCGCATGCCGACCTCCGTGAGGACGCGCGTGAGGATGTCCGCGAGCTCGGTGCGGAACGACTCCTCCTGGTCGGCGAACCGCGCCGCGACCTGCGGGTCGCGCAGCGCGAGCAGCTCGAGCTCCGCGCTCATGAGGCACCAGCGGCGCTCGTCGCGCGGGTCGGCCATGACGGCCGCGACGATCGCGGCGATGGTGTCGGGCGCGATGACGCCGTCCCGGACCGGGTCGTCGGGCAGGTGCTCGACGGCGGCCTCGAGGTTGCGCATGCGCGTCCGGATCTCGCGCTCCGTGAGGGCGAGGAACAGCGACTCCTTCGACTCGAAGTTCGAGTAGAACGCGCCGCGGGTGAAGCCCGCGGCCTCGCACACCGCCTCGATCGAGGTGCCGTTGATGCCGTGCTCGGCGAAGAGGCCGTAGGCGGCGTCGAGCAGGCGCTCGCGCGTGCGCTCGCGGCGCCGCGAGAGCGGCGCGTCGCTCTCCGCGCGGTCGACTCGGGTCGGGTCGAGGTCCGTCGTCACGCCGGACATGCTCCCACTGTCGGACGGCGCCGCCCGAACCGGGCGGCCTTGCGATGCACGAGTGTATCCGATACGTTCGCGCATCGGATACAGCGGCGTATCCTCGAATCCGTCTGCACTCTCCCCGGGAGGCCGCTCGTGTCCTCAGCGCTGTACTCGCTCGGCCGTTGGGCGGTCGGGGCGCGCCGGCTCGTCCTCGTGGCCTGGATCGGCATCCTCGTGCTGGCCGGAGGGCTCGCCGGGCTCGTCGGCCAGGGCCTCGACGACGAGGTGACCATCCCCGGCACCGAGTCCCAGGCGGCGCTCGACCGTCTCGCCGCCACGTTCCCGCAGGTCAGCGGGGCGTCCGCGCAGGTCGTCGTCGTCGCTCCCGACGGGTCGACCATCGAGGACGACGCCGTCCGCGGCCCCGTGGAGGACGCCGTCACCGCGCTCGGCGACATCGACGGCGTCGCCGCCGTCACCTCCCCCTACGACGACACCATGCCCGCGTCGGTCAGCGACGACGACGTCGCGACCCTCATGACCGTCCAGCTCGACGAGGGCCAGAGCGAGGTCACCGACGCCACGAAGGACGCGCTCGGCGACGTCGTCGACGACCTCGCCGCGGCCCTGCCCGACGGCGCGCAGGCCGCGCTCGGCGGGCAGCTCTTCAGCACCGAGTTCCCGACCCTCACCGTCACCGAGGCGCTCGGCCTCCTCGTCGCGCTCGTCGTGCTCGTGCTCACGTTCGGCTCGTTCGTCGCCGCCGGTCTGCCGCTCCTCAACGCCGTCGTCGGGGTCGGCGTGAGCATGGGGCTCCTGTTCGCCGCGACCGCCGTCGCGCAGATCAACTCCACGACCCCGATGCTCGCCGTCATGCTCGGCCTCGCCGTCGGCATCGACTACGCGCTGTTCATCGTGTCGCGGCAGCGCGACGAGCTCGCGACCGGCCTCAGCGTCGAGGAGGCCACGGCGCGGGCCGTCGCCACCGCCGGCTCGGCCGTCATCTTCGCGGGCCTCACCGTCATGATCGCGCTCGTCGGCCTCGGCGTCGCCGGCATCCCGTTCCTCACCGTCATGGGCGTCGCCGCCGCCGTCGGGGTCGGGCTCGCCGTCCTCGTCTCGATCACGCTGCTGCCCGCCATGCTGGGGTTCGCGGGCGAGCGGCTCCGCCCCAAGGCGCCGCGCCGTCGCGGGCGTGGGCGACGCCGTGCGGCCGCGGGAGCGGACGGCGGAGGGCCGGCCGGGGCGACCGGGTCGCCCGGGCGACGGACCGGACGAGCGGCGGCTGCGCCCGAGGATGCGAAGGGCGTGGCGGGCCTGGCGGGAGCATCGCGAGGAACGAGCGATGCGGATGGTAGCCCGAGCACCTCGGGCGCAGCCGCCGCGGACCCGACCACGGACGCCGTGAGCTCGACGACGACCACAGAGCACCGCAACCGGTTCTTCGCGGGATGGGTGCGCGCCGTCACGCGGATCCCGCTGCTGACCATCGGGCTCGTCGTCGCCGCGATCGTGCTGCTCACGCTGCCGGCGCGCGACCTGCAGCTCGCGCTGCCCGACGCGGGGACGCTGCCCGAGGACAACCAGGCGCGCGTCACGTACGACCTGGTGTCGGAGCACTTCGGCCCGGGCTTCAACGGGCCGCTCATCGTCACGGGCACGATCGTCACGTCGACGGACCCCGTCGGTCTCATGAACGACCTGGGCGACGAGATCGCGGACCTCCCGGGCGTGGCGGACGTGCCGCTCGCGACGCCGAACCTGACGGCGGACACGGGCATCGTGCAGGTCGTCCCGACCGGCGCGCCGGACTCGGAGGAGACGAAGGACCTCGTCACGGAGATCCGCGCGCAGCACGACCACTTCCTCGCCGAGTACGGCGTCGACCTCGCGGTCACGGGCTTCACGGCGGTGGGGATCGACGTCTCGGCGAAGCTCGGGGCGGCGCTGCTGCCGTTCGCGTTCGTCGTCGTCGGCCTGTCGCTCGTGCTGCTGACGATGGTGTTCCGGTCGGTCGCGGTGCCGATCAAGGCGACGCTCGGCTACCTGTTCTCGGTCGGCGCGGCGTTCGGCGTCGTGACGCTCGTGTTCGAGCACGGGTTCCTCGCGGACGCGCTGCACGTGACACGGCTCGGGCCGGTCATCTCGTTCATGCCGATCGTCCTCATGGGCGTGCTGTTCGGCCTCGCGATGGACTACGAGGTGTTCCTCGTGGCGCGCATCCGCGAGGACTACGTGCACTCGGGCCAGGCCCGACGGTCGATCTTCACGGGGTTCCAGGCGTCGGCGAAGGTCGTCACCGCGGCCGCGGTCATCATGTTCGCCGTGTTCGTGGCGTTCGTGCCCGAGGGCGACATGAGCCTCAAGCCCATCGCGCTCGGCCTCGCGGTGGGCGTCCTCGTCGACGCGTTCGTCGTGCGCATGACGCTCGTCCCGGCCGTGCTCGCGCTGCTCGGCGACAAGGCGTGGTGGATGCCGCGCTGGCTCGACCGGGTGCTGCCGTCGTTCGACGTCGAGGGCGAGGGGCTGTCGAAGGAGCTCGCGCTCGCGGACTGGCCGGAGCCGGGCAGCACGGACGCGGTCGTCGCGCACGACCTCGTGGTCGCCGGCGCGCGCGGCCCGCTGGCCGAGCCGGTCACGGTCCGGGTGCCCGACGGCGGGTCGCTCGTCGTGCACGGGGAGTCGCCCGCGGCGGTGTCCGGGGTCGTGCTCGCGCTCGCGGGGCGCCTGCGCCCGACGAGCGGGGCGCTCAAGGTCACGGGCCTCGTGCTGCCGGAGCGTGCGCTGACCGTGCGGCGGCGCGTCGCGCTCGTGGACCTCGCGGCGGACGTCGCCGCGCTCCCCGGCGACGCCCCGGCGCCCGCGGCGCACCGCGTGCCGGCGGCGGCGAGCGTCGCCGAGGTCCTGCGCGAGCGGCCCCGGCTCCTCGCCGTCGTCGGGACCGACGCCGTCACGTCGCCCGCCGAGCGGGCCGCGCTGGCCGAGGTGCTCGCCGACGCGGCGGGGCGCGGCACGGCGGTGGTGCTCGGCGCCGTCGGCCCGGCACCGACGGACCTCGCCCCGCCCGGCACGCCCGTGCTCGACCTGCACGACCCGCACGACCCCGACCGCACCGTCCCCGCCGCGCCCGTCGTCGGCCCGCGCACCGAGGAGGTGCCCGCATGAGCGTCTTCCCGCCCGAGCCGGTCCCGACCGACCCGACCGCCGACCCGACCGCGCCGGACGCACGGACCGGCGGCGCGCGTCCCCGCCGCGTCGACGCCCGGCGCGCGTGGACCGTGGCCGCCGCGGTCGCGCTGCCCCTCGCCGTCCTCGGCCTGCTCCTGTGGGCGCTGTGGAACCCGCAGGAACGGCTGGACACGGTCAAGGCCGCGGTCGTGAACCTCGACGAGCCGGTCGAGGTGGACGGCCAGACCGTCCCGCTCGGCCGTCAGCTCACCGCCGGGCTCGTCAGCGGCGGCGCCGCCTCGACCGACACCGGCGCGGTCGCCGTGCAGCCCGACCCGGGGACGACGAACTACGACTGGGTCATCACCGACGCGGACGACGCCGCGGCCGGGCTCGCCGACGGCACGTACGCGGCCGTCGTGACGATCCCGGAGAACTTCTCCGCGGCGGCCACGTCGTTCGGCGGCGACCCGTCGGCCGCGACGCAGGCCACGCTGTCCGTCGAGACGACGCCGGGCGGGCGGGTCGTCGACGAGGCGCTCGCGCGCATCGTCACCACGACCGCGACGTCGGTGCTCGGCACGACGCTCACCGAGAACTACGTGGACGGCGTCCTCACCGGCTTCACGACGCTCCACGACCAGCTCGGCGAGGCGGCCGACGGCGCGGACCAGCTCGCCGACGGCGCCGCCCAGGCGAGCGACGGGGCGACGCAGCTCGCGTCGGGCGCGGGCGAGGTCGCCACCGGGGCGAGCGCGCTCGCGTCCGGCGTCGGCGAGCTCGGCACGGGCGCGGACGGCCTGGCCGCCGGGGTCGGGGAGCTCGGCAGCGGCGCGGACCAGCTCGCGTCGGGCGCGCAGGGCGTCGCGAGCGGCGCCCAGGGCCTCGCCGCGGGGTCGCGGCAGGTGGCGGACGGCGTCGGGCAGAGCGCCGCGGGCGCGGGGCAGCTCGCCTCCGGGGCGCAGAGCCTCGCGGGCGGCGTGGGGGAGCTGTCCACCGGGGCGTCGGACCTCGCGAGCGGGCTCGGCGCGCTCGACGCCTCGATCGCGGACGTGCGGCTGCCCGACGGCACGTCGACGGGCCGGTCGCTCCCGGAGACCGCGACCGCGCTCGCGACGGGCTCGCGCGACGTGGCGGGCGGCCTCGCCCAGGTCGTCGCCGGTCTGGAGCAGCAGAAGGTCGCTGCCGGGTGCGCGCAGGACCCGGCGAGCCCGACGTGCCAGGCGCTCGACCAGCAGCTCGCCGCGCTGCGCCCGCTCGCCGCGGGCGCGGCGGGCGTCGCCGCGGGGAACGCGGCCCTGGCGGGCTCGCCGTCGGGCCAGGGTGGCGCCCCGACCGGCCTGTACGCGCTCGCGGCGGGCGTCGACCGGCTCGCCACGGGCGCCGACGATCTCGCCGCGGGCGCGGCGCAGGCGTCGACCGGGGCCGCCGGCGTGGCCCAGGGCGCGGCCGCGCTCTCCACCGGGCTCGGGCAGCTCGCGCCCGGGGCGGACCAGGTCGCGGACGGCGCGGCGCAGCTCTCCGGCGGCGCGGGCCAGCTGTCCACCGGGGCCGACGGCCTGGCCGCCGGGGTCGGGGCGCTCGGCAGCGGCGCCGACCGGCTCGCCGACGGCGTCGGCGCCCTCGGGACCGGCGCGGACCAGCTCGCCACCGGCACCGAGGAGCTGGCGACGGGCGCGGGCGACCTCGCGGGCGGCGTCGGGCAGCTCGCGGGCGGCACGTCCGACCTCGCCGACGGTCTCGGCGAGGCGACCGGGCAGATCCCCTCGTACACCGACGCGGAGCGCGAGAACCTCGCGAGCGTCGTGGCCGACCCCGTGGCCGCGCCCGGCGTCGACGACCTCGGGACCGGCTCGACCGGCCCGCTGTTCGCGGTGCTCGCGCTGTGGCTGGGCGCGCTCGCGATCTTCGTCGCGTTCCCGCCGGTCCCGGCGCGACTCCTCGGGTCGACGCGCGGCCCCGGCCGGCTCGCGCTCGCGGCGCTCGCGCTCCCGGCCGGGATCGCCGCGGCGACCGGTCTCGTGGTCGGCGGCGTGCTCGCCGCGGTCGAGGGGGCGAGCGTGGGCGGCTGGATCGGTCTGCTCGCGTCCGGGGCGCTCGCGTCGGTCGTGTTCGTCGCGCTCAACCAGGCGCTCGCCGCGCTCCTCGGGAACGTGGGGCGCGCGATCGGCCTGCTCGTCGCGGTGCTGCTCGTCGCGACCGGCATCGTCGCGACCGTCCCGGCCGCGCTCACGAGCCTGCGCGACGTCCTGCCGGTGGGCTCGGCGCTCCGCCTGCTCACGTCGATCGTCGACCCCGGCGCGGCCGGGGGAGCGGGCGACGCCGTGGCCCTGGTCCTGTGGGGCCTCGTGTCCGTCGCGGTGACGACGCTCGTCGTCGCGCGCCGCCGGTCCGTCCGGGTGGAGCAGCTCCTGCGCGCCTGACGCGGGTGCGGCGCGCCGCGGTGCGCGTGTGGGCGGCTGCCGCCAGACTCGCTCGGCAGGACGCGGGCGGCGGGAGCCGTCCGCCGGGCGAGGGGACGGTGCACCGATGGACCAGCAGAAGGCACGGGAGATCAAGTCGCAGCTCGCGGACTACGCGCGCGAGCTCGCCGAGCGGTCGGGCCTGCCGGGCCGGTCGGACACGGCGATCGAGGCGCGCGACGTGCCCGACGCCGCGGAGGCCGTGCGCGCCCCCACGCTCGCGATCGGGCTCGCCCCGCACGACGACGGCGGGTACGCGATCGCGGTCCGGTACCGCCTCGGGGTGCCCACCGCGCGCAGCATCGCGCGCAAGGTCGCCTCCGAGGCGGGCGACACGGTGGACGTGCGGCGCACGGGACGCATCCGTCCGCTCGCCGCCGCGCCGGGCGCCGGGCGTGCCCGCGGCGACGGCCCGGGCGTCCGCCCGCCCGTCGTCACCGCGTACGCGACCGGCGAGACCGGCCGCGTCCGGCCGCTGCGGCCCGGGGTCTCCGTCGCGCACGTGGACGTCACCGCGGGGACGCTCGGGGCGTTCGTGCGCGTCGCGCCGCCCGCGGACGACGGCGCCGACGAGGCCTCGGTCTACGCGCTGTCCAACTGGCACGTGCTCGTCGGCTCGCCGGCCGCGCGGGTGGGGGACGTCGTCGTGCAGCCCGGCCCGGCCGACGGCGGTCGCGCGCCCGACGACCGCGTGGGCACCCTCGCCGGGCTGGTTCCGCTGGAGGCGGGGGTCACCCAGACCGTGGACGCTGCGGTCGCGCTGCTCGACGACCCGGACGTCGACCCGGAGTACCCGGTCGGCCGGATCACGACGACGGCGGTCGCGCTGGGCGGCGAGGTCGTGGGCAAGTCGGGCCGGACCACGGGCGTCACCGCGGGGCGGGTCACAGCGATCGAGCTCGACGACGTCGTCGTCGGGTACGGCGACGGGCTCGGTGCGCTGCGCTTCGACGACCAGATCGAGGTCGAGTCCACGGGAGACGGGCCCTTCTCGCGCGGCGGCGACTCCGGGTCGCTGGTGTACCGCGAGGACGGCGTGGCGCTGGGGCTGCTGTTCGCGGGGTCGGAGACCGGCGGTGCCAACGGCACGGGGCTCACGTACTGCAACCCCATCGGGACCGTGCTCGATCGGCTGGGCGCGACGCTGCTCGGCTGAGCCGGCGCGACGCTGCCCGGGCCGTCCGGACGGGTCTGCTCGCCCGACCCCTCGGGGGCGGGACGCTCGTCCCTGCCTTCCGGCCGCCGTCGGGCGCACAATGGGTGCGGGAGGTGGTTGCCGTGGCGACCCTCGAACGAGCCCGGGAGGCCAAGGCCGCGCTGCGCGACGAGCTCGCGGGCCTCGACGGCGTGACCGGCGTCGGCATCGCGCGCGCCGACCTGAACGGCGCCCCGGTGCGCGGGGCCGGGACGTCCGGCGTCGGCGACGACTGGCTGCTGCGCGTGAACGTGACGTCCGACGACGTCGCGGTCCCCGAGACCGTGGACGGCGTCGACGTGGAGGTGCGCGTCGTCGGCGACGTGACGGCGTCGCGCGCCTGAGCCTCCACCGCTCGACGCGTCCGGGTGTGAGGGACCGCTCCGGCGGTCAGCCCGTCGCGCGGCTGGAGGACGACCGCAGGCGCAGGCTGTTGCCCACCACGAAGACGCTCGAGAACGCCATGGCGGCACCGGCGAGCATCGGGTTGAGCAGGCCGAGGGCCGCCAGGGGGATCGCGGCGACGTTGTAGGCGAAGGCCCAGAAGAGGTTCACCTTGATCGTCCCGAGCGTCCGCCGCGCGAGGCGGATCGCGTCGGCCGCGGAGCGGAGGTCGCCGCGCACGAGCGTGATGTCGGCGGCCTCGATCGCGACGTCCGTGCCCGTCCCCATGGCGAGGCCCAGGTCTGCCTGCGCCAGGGCGGCGGCGTCGTTCACGCCGTCGCCGACCATCGCGACGACCTTGCCCTCGCCTTGGAGCCGGCTGACGACGTCGACCTTGTCGCTCGGCATGACCTCCGCGATGACCTCGTCGATGCCGACCTCGGCCGCGATCCGTCGGGCGACGGTCGCGTTGTCCCCGGTGAGGAGCACCGGGGTGAGGCCGAGGGCGCGGAGCTGGCGGATCGCCTCGGCGCTCGTGGGCTTGACCGCGTCGGCCACCACGAGGACGCCGCGAGCCTGCCCGTCCCAGCCGACGATGACGGCCGTGCCGCCCTGCTCCTCGGCGCGGGCCTTGGCGTCGGCGAGCTCGCGCGGGAGGTGCTGCGCCCACTCGGCGAGGAGCGTCTCTCTGCCGACGAGCACGGCTCGCCCGTCCACGACGCCCTGCACGCCCTTGCCCTCGACGTTGGTGAACTCCGTGGGCACGGGGAGCGGGCCCACCTCCTGCGCCGCACCGCGGGCGATCGCCCGGGCGACGGGGTGCTCGGAGGCGTCCTCCAGCGCGCCCGCGAGGCGCAGGAGCTCCGCGCGGTCCGTGCCCGTCCCGGTGACGACGTCGGCGAGCGTCATGACGCCCGTCGTCACGGTGCCGGTCTTGTCGAGCACCACGGTGTCCACGGAGCGCGTGGACTCCAGGACCTCCGGTCCCTTGATGAGCACCCCCATCTGCGCGCCGCGTCCCGTCCCGACGAGCAGCGCCGTCGGGGTGGCCAGGCCGAGCGCGCACGGGCACGCGATGATGAGGACCGCGACGGCGGCCGTGAACGCCGCCGAGGCGGGGGCGCCCGCCCCGAGCCACGCGCCCAGGGCGCCGACGGCGATCGCGATGGCGATGGGGACGAAGATCGCGGAGACCCGGTCGGCGAGGCGCTGGACCTGCGCCTTGCCGGACTGCGCGTCCTCGACGAGGCGCGCCATCTGCGCGAGCTGGGTGTCGCCGCCGACGCGCGTCGCGCGCACGACGAGCCGCCCGCCGGCGTTCACGGTCGCCCCGGTGACGGCGTCGCCCTCCCCGACCTCGACGGGCACGGACTCGCCCGTGAGCATCGAGGCGTCGACGGCGGACGTGCCGGCCACGATGGTGCCGTCCGTCGCGATCTTCTCGCCCGGGCGCACGACGAACTCGTCGCCCACGGCGAGGTCGGTGATCGGGATGCGGGTCTCCGCGCCGTCGCGCAGCACCGCGACGTCCTTCGCGCCGAGCTCGAGCAGGGCGCGCAGCGCGGCGCCCGCCTGCCGCTTGGACCGCTTCTCGAAGTAGCGGCCCGCGAGGATGAACGTCGTGACGCCCGCGGCGACCTCGAGGTAGATGTTCGCCGCGCCGTCGGTCCGGGCGACCGAGAGCGTGAACGGGTGCGTCATGCCCGGCTCCCCGGCCGTGCCGAGGAAGAGCGCGTACAGCGACCAGAGGAACGCGGCGCTGGTCCCGACGGAGATCAGGGTGTCCATGGTGGCCGCACCGTGGCGCAGGTTGGTCCACGCGGCCCGGTGGAACGGCCACGCCGCCCACACCACGACGGGCGCGGTGAGCACGAGGCTCGCCCACTGCCAGTACGTGAACTGGAGCGCGGGGACCATCGCCATGGCGATGACCGGGACCGACAGCACGACGGCGCCGATCAGCCGGTGCCGCAGCGCGGTGAGCTCGGGGTCGTCCGTGTCCGTGCCCGCGTCCTCGTCGGCGGTGGGGGCCTCGGCGCGCGGGACCTGCGCCGTGTAACCCGTCTTCTCGACCTCCGCGATGAGCGTGGCGGCGTCGACGCCGTCCGGGACGGTGACCCTCGCCTTCTCGGTCGCGTAGTTCACGGTCGCGGTGACGCCGTCGAGCCGGTTGAGCTTCTTCTCGATCCGCATGGCGCACGAGGCGCAGGTCATCCCCCCGATCTCGAGCTCGACGAACGTCCCCGGCGACGGGGCGGCCGATGCCGTCATGAGGTGCTCCTTCCGGCCGGGCAGCGCGCTGCCCGGTGCAGGGTGGTCAGTGGTCGTCGTGCGGGGCGGGGTCGTCGCCCGCCGGGGCGTCGTCCGGGGAGTCGTCGGGGGTCGACGTGGCGCCGGTGGCCTCGACGGTGAAGGCCGCGGTGCGCACCTGGCCCTCGACCTGGAAGTCGAGGTACAGGAGGTACCGGCCCGCGGTCGGTGCCTCGACGGCGAACGCCACGGTCGGGCCCGAGGCCTCGCCCGGCGCTGCCTCGGCGCCCTCGGGGTGGGCGTGCAGGTAGGCGAGGTCGCCGTCGCGAAGGGCGACGAGGTGGCCGAACGCGCCGAGGTAAGGCTCGAGCGTCGTCACCGGCTCGCCGTCCCGCGTGACCTCGAGCGCCAGCCTCGAGACCGTACCGGCCTCGAGGCTCCCCTCGAGCGCGACGTCGTACCCGTCCACCGAGGCGGTGGTCGTGGGGGCGTCGGCCCGCACGGGCACGACCTCGCCCGCGACCTCGACGGTGCGGCTCAGGGTGAGCGGGTCGCCCCCGGTGGGGACGGCGTCGGCGTACACGCGGTAGGTGCCCGCGGCGTCCCACGTCCAGGGCACGGACCAGCGGCCGGCCTCGTCCATCTCGGGGTGGGCGTGGCGGTAGTGCGCCCCGTCGGAGCGCACGACGACGAGGTGCAGGCGCTGCTCGTGCGCGACGGCGAAGTCGGTCACCGGCTCGCCCGCGGGGTCGGTCAAGGTGAAGGCGAGCTCGCCGGGCGTGCCCGGCGTCTGCGGCGCCTCGATCTCGCCGAGCGTGTAGCCGCCCTGCTCCAGGGACAGTCCGCCGACCATGTCCGCTCCTCTCGTGGTCTCCTGCGGGGGGTCGTCGCTCGCGGCGGCGTGCTGCTCCGGCGCGTGCGCGGCGGGCTTCCCCGAGAGGGCGCCCTCGGGGACGACGGCGCCCGCCACCGCGGCCGAGGCCACGAACACGACCCCGAGCCCGGCGACGTAGAGCCCGATCCGGGCGGGCGCCCTCATCGCACCCGCTCCGCGGTGTAGCCGGCCTCGTCGACGGCGGCGAGGACCGCGGCGTCGTCGAGGGGCTGGTCGGCCGTGACGATCAGCCGACCGGTGGTCGCGCTCACGTCGATCGCGGTAACGCCGGGCACCTGCCCGACCTCCTCGCGCACCGACATCTCGCAGTGGCCGCACGTCATCCCGGTCACCTGGTACTCGATCTCGACGATGCTCACGACGTTCCTCCTCCGTGCTGATACCCCCATGGGGTATGGCTAGGATGGCGAATATACCCACAGGGGGTATTGAGGTCAAGGAGGAGAGATGGGCGACGTGGACGGGCCGGACGTGGTGGTGGTCGGCGGCGGAGCAGCCGGGCACGCCGCCGTGACGACGCTGCGCGGCGAAGGTTTCGACGGTCGCGTCGTCCTCGTGCACGGCGAGGAGGGGGAGCCGTACCTGCGCACCCTCGTCGACAAGGCGATCCTCCAGGGTCTGCTCACTGCGGAGCAGGCCGCCCTGCCGGTGCCGCCCGACGTCGAGCTCGTGCGGGCACGCGCGATCGGCCTGGACCCCCAGCGGCGGGCCGTCGTCCTCGCGGACGGGCGCGAGCTCACCGCCGCCGCCGTCGTCCTCGCGACGGGCGCGGTGCCTCGGCCCGGCCCGGCCGTGGACCGCGTCCCGGCGCTCGCGGGCGCCGACGGCGGGGAGCCCCGCGTGGTGCACCTGCACACCGCACGGGACGCCGAGCGGCTGCGTGCCCTGCTCGGCCCCGATCCCGCGCGGCGCACGGTCACCGTGCTCGGCGCCGGGTTCGTCGGTTCCGAGACCGCCGCCTGGCTCGCCGAGGTCGGCGCGACCGTCCACCTCGTCGCCCGCTCCCGGCTCCCGCTCGCGGGGGCGCTCGGGACCGCGGTCGCGCGCGCCGTCGCCCAGCGCCACGAGGAGCACCTCGACGCCCACCTCGGCCGCCGGGTCGAGGCGGTGACCGAGCGTCCGGGCGGCGTCACCGTGCGCCTCGCGGGCGGGGCGACCCTGGAGTCCGACCTCGCGGTCGTCGCGCACGGCACCGCGCCCGCCGCGCCCGGCACCGGCGGTGGCGTCGACGTCGACGACCGCCTCGCCGTCCCCGCCGCGCCCGGCCTGTTCGCCGCCGGGGCGGTCGCCGTCCACCGGGACCGGCGCGGACGACGGTTCCGGACCGACCACTGGGACGCCGCGGTCGCGCAGGGAGCCCACGCGGCGCGCGCCGTCCTGCGTCGTCTCGTCGGCGGCCCGGATCTCGGCCCGTACGTGCCGGACGCCGGCTTCTCCCTCGTGCTGCACGGCGCCCAGGTCGCCGGGTTCGGCGTCGCGGTGCCCGGCGCGACCCCGGAGCACCGCACGCTCGACGGCGGCGGGCTGCTCACCGAGCTGCGTGTCGCGGGCGACCTGGTCGCCGTGGTCGGCCTCGGCGCGACGCGGGAGCTCCACGCGCTGCGCCGAGACCTGCGCCGGCCCTGAGGCGTCGTCGGTCCACAGCGCGCCGGCGCGCGAGAATGGCCGCGTGACCACCGAGCGACTTCCCCGTGTCCGCGCGTCCGAGCTCGTCGGGCACGGCTGGCTCAACACCGGCGGCCGCGACCTGACCCTCGCCGACCTGCGCGGCAAGATCGTCCTGGTCGACTTCTGGACCTTCTGCTGCGTCAACTGCCTGCACGTCCTCGACGAGCTGCGCGAGCTCGAGGAGCGGCACCGAGACGTCCTGGTCGTCGTCGGCGTGCACTCGCCGAAGTTCGAGCACGAGGCGGACCCGGCGGCGCTCGCGGCCGCGGTCGAGCGGTACGAGGTCCACCATCCCGTGCTCGACGACCCGGAGCTCGTCACCTGGTCCGCGTACGCGGCGCGCGCCTGGCCGACGCTCGTGGTCGTCGACCCCGAGGGCTACGTCGTCGCGCAGATGGCGGGGGAGGGGCACGCGTCCGCGATCGCCGCGCTCGTCGAGGAGCTCGTCGCGGAGCACGACGCGAAGGGCACGCTGCACCGGGGCGACGGCCCGTACGTGGCGCCCGAGCCGTCGTCGGGCACGCTGCGCTTCCCCGCGAAGGCGATCGAGCTGCCCGGTGGCAACATCCTCGTCGCGGACGCCGGGCACCACGCGCTCGCCGAGCTCCTGCCCGACGGCGAGACCCTCGTCCGGCGCATCGGGTCCGGCGAGCGCGGGCTCGCCGACGGCGGCCCCGAGGACGCGCGGTTCGCCGAGCCGAACGGGCTGTGCCTCGTCCCGGAGCGCGAGCGTGCGACGTACGGGTTCGACGTCCTCGTGGCGGACACCGCGAACCATGCGCTCCGCGGGGTACGGCTCGCCGACGGGCACGTGACGACGGTCGCGGGCACGGGCGACCAGTTCATGGTGGGCGGGGTCGAGAACGTGGTCGTCCCTGACGACGAGGGCACGCCCCGGTTCGGACCGTTCGATCCGGGCTCCACCTACGACCCGCGCGACGTGCGGCTCTCCTCGCCGTGGGACGTCGCCTGGTCGGACGAGCTGGCCGGCTTCGTCGTGGCGATGGCGGGCCATCACACGTTGTGGGCCTTCGACTGGTGGAAGCTCGGGCTGCTGGCCGGGACGACGAACGAGGGTCTGGAGGACGGGCCGGGAGCGTCGGCCTGGTTCGCCCAGCCGTCCGGGCTGGCGGTCGCACCCGACGGCGCCGTCTGGGTCGCCGACGCCGAGACCTCGGCGCTGCGCCGCGTGTCCGGGCTGGGCGGTGGCGTCGCCGTGGTGCCCGAGGGCGTCGAGGTGCGGACCGCCGTCGGGCAAGGGCTGTTCGACTTCGGCCACCGCGACGGCCCGGCCGAGCAGGCGCTGATGCAGCACCCGCTCGGGGTCGCGACGCTGCCCGACGGGAGCGTCGTCGTCGCCGACACCTACGACGGCGCGCTGCGCCGGTTCGCGCCCGCGGCCGGTGACGCCGGGAGCGTCGGGGACGACACCTTCGGAACCCGCCTCGCCGGCGAGGTCACGACCCTGGCGACGGGCCTCGCGGAGCCGAGCGGCGTCGTCGTGCAGGTGGGCGAGGGGCCGGACGGCGAGCCGCAGGTCCACCTGCTCGTCGTGGAGTCCGCGGCGCACCGCCTGACGCGCGTCGCGCTCCCGGCGTCGCTCGCGGGCGAGGTGCTCGACGGCGGCGCGCACCGCACGCAGCGCCCCGTCACCGACATCGGGGCCGGGCCGCTGTGGCTCGACGTGCCGTTCGTCCCGGCGCCGGGGCAGAAGCTCGACGACCGGTTCGGTCCGTCGACGGAGCTGCGCGTGAGCGCGACGCCGCCCGAGCTCCTGCTGTCCGGGGAGGGCGTCGGCGTCGAGCTCGGGCGCGACCTGGTCATCAACCCCGCGGTCGGGGAGGGCGTGCTGCACGTGACGGCCCGGGCGGCGTCGTGCGACGTCGTCCCGCTCGGCCCCGACGGCGAGCCCGACCCGGACGTGTTCCCCGCGTGCCACCTCGCGCAGCAGGACTGGGGCGTGCCGGTCCGCGTGGTCGACCGCGGCGAGCCGGGCGACGTCCCGTCCCTCACGCTCCCGCTGCGCGGCTGACGAGGTAGTCCGGCTCGCCGTCGTCGAGCTCGTCGTCGAACCGGCGCTGGGCCGCCTCGACCTCGCGGCGGTGCGCGTCGACCCAGGCGAGCAGCGCGTCGACGGGCTCGCGGAGCGACTTGCCGAGCGGGGTGATGCGGTACTCGACCGCGACGGGCCGGGTGCGGACCACGCGACGGTCGACGATGCCGTGGCGCTCGAGGCGCCGCAGCGTCGCCACGAGCGACTTCTGCGTCACGGCAGGGATCGCGCGCCGGAGCTCGTTGAACCGTGCGGGGCCGTCGCAGAGGGTCTCGAGGACGTGGACGGACCACGTGTCGAGCACCTGGTTCAGCAGGCGCCGGTGGTCGTCGCCGATCTCCAGACGGTGCGACGCGGGTGGTGGGGCGGTATCGGGCACGACACCTCGTCTCGTTGAAGTGCGTTCGGGCGATCAAGTATCCATGGGATACCCGACCGGAAGGAAGGTCCCCATGGCCGTCCAGCGCCTCACCCCCGAGGGCATGCTCCAGCCCGCCCCCTACCACCACGTCGCGGTCGCGACGGGGAGCCGCCAGGTGCACGTCGCCGGCCAGGTCGGCGGAGACCCCGACCGCGACGACCTCGCGCGCCAGGTCGCTGCGGCCCTCCGCAGCACCGCCCGGGGGCTCGCGGCCGCGGGTGCCACGTTCGACGACGTCGTGCGCCTCACGTTCTTCGTCGTCGGGTGGGAGCCGACCGCGATGGCGGACTTCCTGGCCGGCATCGAGAGCGTCTCGGACGAGCTCGCGATGCCGCGGCCGCTCCCCCCTGCCTCGCTGATCGGTGTCCAGGCGCTCTTCGCGCCGGGGGTGCTCGTCGAGGTCGAGGCGACCGCCGTGCTCGACTGACACACGGCGCCCCGCCCGGCCTCGCCGGGTCGCGCCGGCAGGGCGGGCCGGGCGTCAGCCCCAGGTGAGCAGCTCCTCGCCGTGGGCGGCCCACGCGCCGACCTCGGTGAGCGAGGTCACGTCGTCGGGCGCCGCCTCGAGCGCGACCACGGGGCACACGGCCGACCGGCCGCCGGCGCGCACGGCCTTCGGGTCCCACGTGACGAGCACCGTGCCGCGCTGGACGTGGTCGCCCTGCGCGACGTGCGTCGTGAAGCCCTCGCCGCCGAGCTGGACGGTGTTGATGCCGAGGTGTACGAGGACCGCGCGGCCGTCGTCGTGCTGGACGACGAACGCGTGCGGGTGCAGCTTGACGACCGTGCCCGTGATGGGCGCGACGGCCTCGCCGCCCTGCGCGTCGTCGGGCTCGACCGCGAGCCCGGGGCCGACGAGCCCGGCGGAGAAGACGGGGTCGTCGACGTCGCCGACGTCCACGACCGTGCCCGTGACGGGGACGAGCACCGTGAGCGGCGCCGCCATCAGCGGAGGTCCTCGATGTCGGAGGCGATGTTGTCCGCCTCGGGGCCGACGATGACCTGGATCGCGGCGCCCGACCGCACGACGGCGATCGCCCCGGCCGCGGTCAGCGTGGCGTCGTCGACGAGCGCCGGGTCCTCGACCTCGACGCGCAGGCGCGTGATGCACGCCTCCAGGTCGAGGACGTTCGCGTCGCCGCCGAGGCCTCGGAGGATCTGCTCTGCCTTGCTCACGGGTGCTCCTCGTGGTCGGGGTCCGGCCGGGGCCGGGTCGGGGGGCCGGCCGGCAGCCGTGCCGGTCGGGGTGCGCGGGGTGCGCGGAGAAGGGCGGTGGCCCGGGTCGCGCCCGGGCCGGGTTCCTCACATGAGGTCGGCGAGGTCGGACGCGATGGTGTCGACCTGCGGGCCGACCACCACCTGCACGACTCGCCCGTTCACCATGACGCCGAACGCGCCGGCGCGGCGCAGGAGCGCGGCGTCGACGAGCGCGGGGTCCTTGACGAGCGACCGGAGCCGCGTGGTGCACGGGTCGATCTCCTCGATGTTCCCCACCCCGCCGAGGCCGGCGAGGATCGTCGCGGCGCGTTCCGCGTCGGACTGTGTCATCGGTCGTTCCCTTCGGTCGCCCGTGCCGGCACCGGCACGGGGGCGAGCTGGTCGGTCGGCGCGTCGTCGGTGACGGCTCCCCCGTCCGCGGCGGCGTCGTCGGCGGTGGTGCTGCGGGGCACGAGCGTCGGGCGCGCCTCGCGCAGCGGGACGAAGACGCTGTACCGGTCGCCGCGGTAGCTGGAGCGGGAGTACATGAGGGGCGAGTCGCCCGCGAACGTGCGCCGCACGGTGCGCATGACGGCTCGCGAGGCGCGGAGCCCGAGGAGCTTCTGCTCCTGGACGGTGGCGTCGGACGCGGTGATCGTGTCCTCGCCCCACGTCGGCGCGAGGCCGCGCTCGCGCAGGGCGCCGTAGAGGCTCTCGGGCACGCCGTCGTCGAGCAGCTCGGGGGCGAGGTCCACGGGGATCCAGGCCTCCTCGACGCTCATGGGCGACCCGTCCGCGGTGCGCAGGCGCACGACGTGGTGCATCGGGTCGCCGGTCGCGCGGCCGAGCGACTCGGCGACGGACGCGGGCGCGGGGACGGTCCCGACCTCCAGCACCTCGGTGCCCGGCTCCATGCCGCGCCGTCGTGCCTCCTCGCCGAACGTCGTGAGGCGCATCTCGAAGTCGGCGCGCGGCGGCGCGACGAAGGTGCCCCGCCCCTGCGCGCGCTCCAGCACGCCCTCCGTGACGAGCGCGTCGACGGCCTGGCGCACGGTCATGCGCGAGACGCCGAACTTCTCGGTGAGGCTGCGCTCGGACGGCACCGCGTCGCCGACGGAGAGCTCGCTCGCCACGAGGTCGGCGAGGTAGGCGCGCACCGTGAGGTACTTGTGCTCGCTCGCCTGCGATCGTGACCTGCTCATCGTCGTGCCGCGTCCTCGTCCTCGTGCCGTCCCTGGTCCCGGTCGTCGCCGACCGTCCTGCTCCGGTGCCGCGTTCTCCACGGCTGCATTCTCGTTGCCCGGCCGTGGTGCGACCTGCGGCGACGCGCCCCGCGGGGCCTGCCGTGTGTCCCGGGTCACCCTCGGGGGTTGACACATCATGAGGTCTAGACCACTCTTCCTGCAAGTGGTCCAGACAACCTGGACCGACAGCCCGGGCACGACGACCCCAGGTCTTCTCGTCGCGCCCCGGGACCGGCAACGACGCCGCTCGACGTCGCGCCACAGCCGCCGCACGACGCACCTCGCCTGCGCCCCAGGCCTGCCCAGGAGGAGAAGGACATGACGACCGTCGCCGAACCGACGAGGACCAAGAGGGGGGTGCCCGGCTTCGCGCAGCTCCAGCGCGTCGGGCGCTCGCTCATGCTGCCCATCGCGTCGCTGCCCGCCGCCGCGCTGCTGCTGCGCCTCGGCCAGCCGGACATGCTCGGGGCCGACGGCGTCGCCGGCACCTTCGCGTGGATGCAGCCCGTCGCCGACGTCCTCGGCGCCGCCGGGAACGCGCTGTTCAGCAACCTCCCGATCATCTTCGCCCTCGGCGTCGCGGTCGGGTACGCGAAGAAGTCGGACGGCACGACGGGACTCGCCGCCCTCATCGGCTACCTCGTCTTCAAGGGCGTCAGCGACTCGCTCTCGCCCTACGTGCTCGGCGAGGCGGCGGAGGGCGAGACGCAGGCGCTCATCAACTACGGCGTGCTCGGCGGCATCGTCATCGGCCTGACGGCCGCGCTCCTGTACCAGAAGTACTACCGGATCAAGCTGCCGCAGTACCTCGCGTTCTTCGGCGGCCGGCGGTTCGTGCCGATCGTCACGGCGGGCGTCTCGGTGCTCATCGCCGTGGTGGGCGCGCTGATCTACCCCGCGTTCGACTGGCTCATCAACGAGCAGATCGGCGGGTTCGTCACGGGCTCGACCATCCTCGGCGCGTTCGTCTTCGGCACGCTCAACCGCCTCCTCGTGCCCATCGGCCTGCACCACCTGCTCAACTCGCTGCCGTGGTTCCAGTTCGGCGAGTACACCGCCGCCGACGGCACGGTCGCGCAGGGCGACATCTTCCGGTTCCTCGCGGGCGACCCCACCGCGGGCACCTTCCTCACCGGGTTCTTCCCCATCATGATGTTCGCGCTCCCGGCCGCCGCGCTCGCGATCGTCCATACCGCCAAGCCGGCGCAGCGCAAGGTCGTCGCGGGCATCATGGGCTCGGCCGCGCTCGTCTCGTTCGTCACGGGCGTCACCGAGCCGCTCGAGTTCGCGTTCGTGTTCGTCGCCTACCCGCTGTACGTCATCCACGCGGTGCTCACCGGCACGTCGATGGCGCTCGTCAACGCGCTCGGCATCCGCGACGGGTTCGGGTTCTCCGCGGGCGCGATCGACTACCTGCTGAACTTCCGGATCGCCGAGATGCCGCTGCTCCTCATCCCCATCGGGCTCGGGTACGCGGTGCTCTACTACGTCCTCTTCCGCTTCGTCATCACCCGCTGGAACCTGCGGACGCCGGGTCGTGAGGACGACGACGCGGAGGGCGCCGTCCGGGCGACCGGCGCCGTCGACACCACCGAGGACGCGCGGCCCGACGCCTCGGCGGCGGAGGTCTCGTCGGTGCGACGCGACGCCGACGCAGCGGAGGCGGGCGCCCGGGGCCGAGCGGGTGCGTCCGGCAGCGGGGGCACGGCGTGACGCTCGCCGACGGCGCGACGCGCGCCCCGGCGCGGGCCGCCGACTCGGGGCTGACCGGCGTGCCGGTCAGCCCCGGGCGGGCGGCGGGGCCGGTGGCCCGGATGTCCGGCTCGGTCGCGGAGCCGGGGCCGGCGCCGCTGCCCGCCGACGCGTCGGACGCCGACGTCGACCTCGCGGTGACGCAGGTCCTCGCGGCGGTGACGACGGTCCAGGAGGACCTCACCGCCCGCGCGGCGCGGGCCGAGGGCACCGCGGCGGAGGTCCTGGGCGTGACCGCCGCGATGGCGGCCGACCCCGCCCTGGCGCGCGACGCCGTCGGGCGGGTGCGCGAGCAGCGGGCCACCCCGGCCCGTGCCGTGTGGGACGCGGCGGGGGTCGTCGTCGGGCGGCTCGAGGCGCTGGGCGGCCTCCTCGCCGAGCGGGCGCGCGACGTGCGGGACGTGCGCGACCGGATCGTCGCGACCCTTCTCGGCCTCCCCGTGCCGGGTGTGCCCGACCCGGGTCATCCCTTCGTGCTCGTGGCCGACGACCTCGCGCCCGCGGACACGGCACAGCTCGACCCCGAGCGCGTGCTCGCGGTCGTCACGCGCGGCGGCGGGCCGACGTCGCACACGGCGATCCTCGCGCGCGCCCTGGGCATCCCGGCCGTCGTGGCGGTCGAGGGCGCGCTCGCGCTGCGCGACGGCGAGACCGTGCTCGTGGACGGCGGCCTCGGCACGGTGGAGCGCGACCCGGCGGAGCACGACGTGGCGGCGGTCGTCGCGGCCCGGGGCGCGCGCCGCGCCCGGCGGCGCCTCGACGGTCCCGGGCGGACGGCGGACGGCCGCCGCGTGGAGCTGCTCGCCAACGTTGCGGACGGCGCGGACGCGCGCGCCGCCGCCGAGGCGGGCGCGGAGGGCGTCGGGCTGTTCCGCACCGAGGTCTGCTTCCTCGGTCGCACCGTCGAGCCGACGGTCGACGAGCAGGTCGCGGCCTACCGCGAGGTGCTCGCCGCGTTCCCGGGCCGCAAGGTCGTCGTGCGCACGCTCGACGCGGGCGCCGACAAGCCGCTCCCGTTCGTCACGCCCGACGCCGAGCCGAACCCGGCGCTCGGGGTGCGCGGCCTGCGGACCGCGCGCCGCCACCCCGACGTGCTCGACCGCCAGCTCACGGCGGTCGCGCGCGCGGCAGAGGCGGAGACGGCGGACGTGTGGGTCATGGCGCCGATGATCGCGACGCCGGACGAGGCGGAGTCGTTCGTCGCGCTGTGCGCGGACCACGGCCTCGCGACGGCGGGCGTGATGATCGAGGTGCCGGCCGCGGCGCTCGGCGCGCGCTGGGTGCTGGCCAGGGCGGCGTTCGCGAGCATCGGCACGAACGACCTCACGCAGTACACGATGGCGGCCGACCGCGAGGTCTCCGACCTCGCGCGCCTGTCCACCGCGTGGCAGCCGACGGTTCTCGCGCTCGTCGGGGCCACGGGCTCGGGCGCGGCGCTCAACGGGCGACCGCTCGGCGTGTGCGGGGAGGCCGCGGCCGACCCGGTGCTCGCCCCGGTGCTCGTCGGGCTCGGCGTGACGTCGTTGTCCATGACGCCGCGCGCGCTCCCGGACGTCGCCGCGGTGCTGGCGGCCACGACGTCGGAGGAGTGCGAGGAGCTCGCGTTCCTCGCGCTGCAGCAGCCCACGCCCGACGCCGCGCGCGCGGCGGTGCGCGCCCGGCTCCCGGTGCTCGACGAGCTGGGTCTGTGACGAGCGCCGTGCCCGGCCCCGCGACGACGGGGCCGGGCACGGCGTCAGGAGACCTCGGTCTGCTCCAGGAAGGCGACGAGCGCGTCGATCGAGGCGCTCGCGTCGTCGCCGTCGGCGTCGGTCGACAGCACGACCTCGTCCCCGGCGGACACGCCGAGCGTCATGACCCCGAGGATGCTCGCCGCCTCGACGGCGTCGCCGCCGGGCTTGGCGATGCGCACGGGCGCGGGCTGGGCGGCGGCGGTCTTGACGAAGAGCGCGGCCGGGCGGGCGTGCAGGCCCTCGGTGATCGCGACGACGACGGCACGGTCCATGGTGTTCCTCCGGCAGACAAGTGGTCTGGACCAGTGCATCCTAGGCGATCCGGCCCGGAAAGGGGAGGGTCGGAAGCCCTCCGTGCGCCGCGGCGTCGTCGACGACGGCCGCCCGCTGGTGTGGGCCACAGCGGACGGGTCTAGGGTGACCGGCATGTCAGACGCGACGACGCCGCGAGAGGCCCCCCGGTCACCGGGGGAGCAGCCGCGCATCCACGTCACGCTGTCCACGGCGAGCGTCTACCCGCGCAAGGCCCAGTACGCCTTCGAGGCGGCGGCCGACCTCGGGTACGACGGCGTCGAGGTCATGGTGTGGTCCGACGAGACGACGCAGGACGCCGCGGCGCTGCGCCGGCTCTCCGCCGAGCACGACGTGCCGATCCGCAGCATCCACGCGCCCACGCTCCTCGTGAGCCAGCGGGTGTGGGGACGGTCGCCCGGACCCAAGCTGCGGCGCAGCGTCGAGCTGGCGCAGGAGGTCGGGGCGAGCACCGTCGTCGTGCACCCGCCGTTCCGCTGGCAGTACCGGTACGCGCGCGAGTTCGAGGACCTCGTCGGCGAGCTCGACGAGACCGAGGGCGTCACCATCGCGGTCGAGAACATGTACCCGTGGCGCAGCCGCAAGCGCGAGATGCAGGCGTACCTGCCCGGCTGGGACCCGTCCGAGCACGGCTACGAGCACGTCACGCTCGACCTGTCGCACGCCGCCGTCGCGCAGCAGGACGCGCTCGCGCTGCTCGACGTGTTCGACGGCCGCCTCGCGCACGTGCACCTCGCGGACGGGTCGTCGTCCATCACGGACGAGCACCTCGTCCCCGGGCGCGGCGACCAGCCGTGCGACCTCGTCCTCGCCGAGCTCGTGCGCCGCGGCTGGGAGGGGGACGTCGTCGTCGAGATCTCGACGCGGCGCGCCCGCACCGCGGCCGAGCGGCGCGAGGACCTCGCCGCCTCGCTGTTCTTCGCGCGCACCTACCTCACGCCCGGGCCGCACCCCGGGTACTCGCCGCCGCCCGGACCTCCGCACCGCCACGTCGACGCGTGGGGCGAGGCGGAGGCGCGCGAGATCGCGGCGGCGGAGGACGCCGCGGGCAGCGCCGGCACCGGCTGACGGCGGAGCGTCAGAACCGTAGCGAGCCGAGGATCCCGCGCAGCGTCTCGAGCCCCGCGTCGTCACCGGGCAGCGAGATCATCAGCATGAGGTTCTCTCCGCCGTCCGCGCCGTGGACCCGGACGTCCGCGCTGAGCTCCGACATCCCGTCGTCCGCCCAGAACGGCCCCTGGGACAGGAGCAGCTCGGCGAAGTCGGCGCCCGGGACCTCGATCCGCTGCCCGTGCCACCCCTCGCCGGAGTAGTCGAACGCGCGCGCCCCGGAGCCGCCTCGCTGCACGAACATGTTCCAGTGCACGTCGGGGGACGAGCCGTCCTGGATGGGCCCGGGGTTCGTGGCGAACGGGCCCGTCCACTCCACCCCGGGACCGTAGTTGCCCTCGACGTCGGCGACGGTCCATCCCGGCGGCACGGCGTAGGAGAGGGTGCCCGTCGTGGCCGTCTGCCACCCGGCGGGCGTGCCCGTGGTGAGCGGGCCGATCTCCGGGTACGTGTACGTCGGGCTGAACCACTCCGGCGCGCCCTCGGCCTCGAACCACAGGTTGCCGAGGAAGTTGCGGGCGAGCTCGTCGCCCACGGCGTCGTCCGTGAAGTCGAGGCGGATCGTCCAGCCCGTTCCCCCGTACCGGACCCGGGCCTCCCAGCGGGCGAGGTCCGGGTCGTCGGACGGGCCCCGCGTCACCACGACGAAGTCCGAGCCGGGGACCTCGACCGTCCAGGCCCCGGAGTCCCGGGCCGGCACCACCCACGACGCGGCCCCGGGATCGACGTCGATGCTCACCGTGGCGCCGGAGTCGACCATGGGCGGCGGGACCGCGTCCGCGGGGATCTCCGACCCCTGGAGGGCCCAGTGCTCCGGGCCCTTCCAGCGGACCGACGCGGGCTCGCCGAACGCCTCGCCCTCGACCTCCCACCCCCCGGGGGGCAGCGTGTACGTGAGCCCGCCCTGCACGGTGTAGTCCCCGTGGTGCGTGCCGACGACGCCGTGCTCGACACCCGGCAGCGCCGGAAGCTCGCCGTCGCCCACCGGCAGGTAGCGTGCGGGCTCCTGCGGCGGCGCCGCGGGAGCGGGGGCCGGTCCCTCCGACGCCGGTGCGGTGGTCCGCGCGGGGGCCGCCGCGAGGGCGGGCGCCGGCGCCGACCCGCGGGACAGTGCCCCGGGGAGGATCGCCGCGACCGCGACCAGCGCCGCCACGGCGACGGCCGACCCGCTCGCGGCGACCACGCGCCGTCGTGCCCGCACGCGCCGGACCGCGCGGTGCGCCAGAGCGTCCGGGTCCAGCGTGGGCGGCACCTCGACGGCGGTCTGCGCGGCGCGCACCCGCTCCACGAGGTCCTCGTCGTCCGGGGTCCTGCGTTCCGGCCTCGTGCTCATCGCTCGGTCTCCGTCCCGTGCTCGGGTGCGATCAGGGTGCGCAGGCGGGCCAGGGCCCGGGACCCGGTCGACTTCACGGTGCCGACCGCGATCCCGAGCTCCGCGGCGGTCTCGGCCTCGGACCGGTCGAGGACGTAGCGCAGCAGGACGACCCGCCGCTGCTTGACGGGGAGGGCGAGCAGGGCCCGCACGACCCGGTCCCGGTCCTCGATCCCGGACGAGTCGCCCGTCGCCGGGACCTCGAGACCCACGAGCGTGTCGTGCTCCACGGAGACCTCCCTCCGGGTGCGCCGCCACGAGTCGATGCGAGCCGTCATCACGACGCGCCGCGCGTAGGCGAACGGCTGCCCGTCGCCCACGCGCGTCCACGCGCGGAACGTGCGCTCGAGCGCGAGCTGCACCAGGTCGTGCGCCCGGTGGGCGTCCCCGCACAGCAGGTACGCGTACCGGTACAGGTCGGCGGAGCTCGTCCGGGCGAACTCGGTGAAGCGCTCCTCGGCGGTCAGGCCGACGCGCACGACCTGCACCTCGGGCGCGCCGCCCCACCGCTCGGTCGCGACGTCCGTCATCGCCGACCGCCCCCCTGCTGCGGTCGGCACCTCGGCCGACGTCGGTTCCTCACGACTGCTAGACGCAGCGGAGGGTGCCACGGGTTCCACCTTTCTCCGGGAGCTCGCAGGGATCGCCCAGGATGCCACCGTCGACGCCCGGGGCGGTCGCGCGCCCGGTCTGCCCGCGCGGCCGGCCGGCTGACGTAGGCTCGGCGGTCGTGGCTCGAGTCAACGGTCTTCTCGCCGACACGACCCCGCTGCGCATCTCCCCGCCGTTCCGCCGCCTGTGGTGGGGGCTCGGGATCTCCAACCTCGGCTCGCAGCTCACGGTCGTCGCCGTCGGCCTGCAGGTGTACGCGCTCACGGGCTCGTCGCTCGCGGTCGGCGTGCTCGGCCTCTGCGCGCTCGTGCCGCTCGTGGTGCTCGGGCTCTACGGCGGCGCGCTCGTCGACGCGTACGACCGCCGCAAGGTCGCGCTCGCGGCCTCGACGGCGCTGTGGGTGGTCACCGCCCTCATCGCCGTCCAGGCGTGGCTGCACCTGAACTCCGTCGGCGTGCTCTACGCGCTCGTCGCGGCGCAGTCCGCCGCGTTCGCGATCAACAACCCCGCGCGCTCCGCGATCATCCCTCGCCTCGTCGAGCCGCGGCTCCTGCCCGCGGCGAACGCGCTCCAGACGATCGCGTGGAACGTCGCGCTCACCGTCGGTCCCCTGGGGGGCGCGTTCCTCGTCGCGCTGTGGGGCTACCAGGTCGCGTACACGATCGACGCCGTCCTGTTCACGGCCGCGCTGTGGGCCGTGTGGCGGCTCCCCGACATCCCGCCGCTGCCCGCCGGGCCCGGCGCCCCGGCCGTAGCCGCCGCCCCCGCAGGGCGTCGGCGCCGCGTCGTGGGGTGGCGGTCCGTCGTCGACGGCCTGCGGTACCTCGCGACCCAGCCCAACGTCCGCACGACGTTCCTCGTCGACCTCGCCGCGATGGTGCTCGCCTCGCCGCGCGTGCTCCTGCCCGCCGCCGGCGTCGTGTTCCTCGGGGGCGGCGAGGCGACGACGGGCGTCCTCACCGCGGCGTTCGCCGTCGGGGCGGTGCTCGCGGGCGTGTTCTCCGGCGGCCTGTCGCGCGTGCGGTGGCAGGGCCGCGTCATCGTGTGGGCGATCACGGCCTACGGGCTGTCGATCGGGCTGTTCGGCGTCGTGCTCCTCGGCGTGGGCGCGACGACCCCGACGACCGTCCTCGTGGGCGGCGTCGTCGCGGCGAGCGTCGCGCTGGCGCTTGCGGGCGCGTCCGACGCCGTGAGCGCGGTGTTCCGCCAGACGATCCTCCAGACCGCGACGCCCGACGACATGCGCGGCCGTCTCCAGGGCGTGTTCATCGTCGTCGTCGCGGGCGGGCCCCGCCTCGGCGAGCTCGTGCTCGGCGCGCAGGCCACCTGGGTGGGGGAGGCGTGGGCCGCCGTCGCGGGCGGTGTCGCGTGCGTCGTCGTGCTGTGGCTCGTCGTGCGGGCCCAGCGCCGGTTCTGGCGCTACGACGCCCTGCACCCGGAGCCCTGAGCCGCTCCTCGCCGCGTGGGCGGCCCGGCCTAGGCTCGGGGCGTGCCCCCGAAGAAGCCGACGACCGAACCACCTGCGATCGACCCGGTCGTCCTGGACGACCTCCAGCCCGGTGACGCCTACGACCTCGAGGCGGAGGCCGACCTCGAGGGGTTCGAGATCACGGACCTCCGTCTCGACCGGCTCGACCTGCACGGCGCGACCGTGTTCTCCACGCGGCTCGACCAGGTGCGCGCCGACGAGGCCGACCTGGGCGCGGTGACGCTCACGGAGGTCGTGCTGGGGCGCCTCGACGTCCCGGTGGTGCGCGGGACGCGCGGCCGGTGGCGCGAGGTCGAGGTGCGGGGCGCGCGCCTCGGGTCCGCCGAGCTCTACGAGTCGTCGTGGGCCGGGGTGCGGTTCGTCGGCTGCAAGCTCGGGTTCGTCAACCTGCGGGGCGCGTCGCTGCGCGACGTGGTGTTCACCGACTGCACGATCGAGGAGCTCGACCTCGTCGCGTCCGACGCGCTGCGCGTCGCGCTCGAGGGCACGCGCGTGCGCCGGCTCGACGTGCAGGGCGCCACGCTCGCCCACGTGGACCTGCGTGGCGCCGAGATCGACGAGCTCGGCGGCATCGAGTCGCTGCGCGGATCGACCATCGACTCGATGCAGCTCGCCCGCCTGGCCGCGACGTTCGCCCACAGCCTCGGCATCACGGTGACGGACTGATGGCGGCCCCGCAGGCCGAGGTCCTCGTGGCCGGGCCGGCGTCGTGGAACCTCCTCGTCCAGCTCGACGAGCTGCCCGCCCCCACGCCGCACACCGTGTTCGCGCGGTCGCACCGGCACACGGTCGGCGGCACGTCCGCGGGCAAGGCGCTCAACCTCGCGCGCCTCGGCCGGTCGGTGCTCCTGCGCACCGTGCTCGGGACGGACGACGACGGCGCGCGCGTCCGGTCCGTGCTCGAGGGCGCGGGCGTGCGGGTGCTCGCGGAGCCGTCGCCCGACGGCCGCACCGAGAGCCACCTCAACCTCATGGACGACGACGGCGGCCGGGTCTCGGTCTACCTGCGCGCACCGGGCGAGGTCCCGGCCCAGGGCGAGGCGTGGGACGCCACGGTCGCCGCGCTCGACGCGGCGCGGGCCGTCGTCGTCGACCTCGCGGTGCCCGCGCTCCCGGTGCTCGACCTCGCGGTGGTTCGCGGTCGCGACGTCTGGGTCGACCTGCACGACTACGACGGGGAGTCCGCGTTCCACCGGCCCTGGGTCGACGCGGGCACGCACGTGTTCCTCAGCGGGGACCGGCTCGACGACTGGCGCGGCTTCATGGCCGCCCGGGTCGCGGCGGGCGCGCGCCTGGTGGTCTGCACGCACGGCTCGCGCGGCGCGGTCGCGCTCACGCCGGAGGGCGGCTTCGTCGAGGTCCCGGCACAGCCCGTGCCGCACGTCGTCGACACGAACGGCGCCGGCGACGGCTTCTTCGCCGGGTTCCTCGACGCGCACCTGCGCGGGGCAGGCGTCGAGGAGGCGATGCGCGCGGGCGCCCGGCACGCCGCCCTTGTCGTGCAGAGCCCGGACCTCGCCCCGGCCTGACCTCGGCCTCGGTCGCGTGGTCGGCGGTCGGGTGCAGGGGGCGGTCAGGCGAGGCCGGAGTCCCGCGCGACGATCGCCGCCTGCATGCGGGTCGCGACGCCCAGCTTCGCGAGCACGCGTGAGACGTGCGTCTTGGCCGTGGCCTCGGTGATGTAGAGGTCGGTCGCGATGCCCTGGTTGGACAGGCCCCGGCCGAGCGCCGCGAGCACGTCGACCTCGCGCGGCGTGAGGTCGGCGAGCCGCGGGTCGGGCCGGTCGTCGACGACGCCCCCGCCGCCCGACGCCGCGGGGTCCGCGGGACCGTCCGTGCCGCCCGGGCGCGATCCCGCGTGGAGCGGGGGGCCGGCGTCGGGCACGGGACCGCGCGCGAACGCGGCGAGGAGCCGGCGGGTGACCTCGGGCGCGAGGACGCCGTCCCCGTCGGCGACGCGTCGCACGGCGTCGATCAGCGCGGCGGGCTCGGCGGACTTGAGGAGGAACCCCGCGGCCCCGGCGCGCAGCGCCCCGTCCACGTACTCGTCGAGGTCGAACGTCGTGAGCACGAGCACCTCGGCGAGGTGCTCGCCGGTGATCACGCGCGTCGCCTCGATGCCGTCGACGCCCGGCATGCGCAGGTCCATGAGCACGACGTCGGGCCGCAGCGCCCGGGCGTTCGTGACGGCGGCGGTGCCGTCCGCGGCCTCGCCGACCACCTCGACGTCGGGCGCGGCGTCGAGCAGCAGGCGCAGGCCCGCCCGGATGGCGGCGTGGTCGTCGGCGAGGAGCACCCGGACCGGTCGTCGCGTCACGCGTCCTGCCTCTCGACCGGGAGCCCGGCCACGGGGATCTCGGCGCGCACGGACCATCCGCCCGCGGGCAGCGGGCCGGCGCTGCACGTGCCACCGAGCCCGTCGGCGCGCTCGCGCATCGTGAGCAGGCCGGTGCCCGCGCTCAGCGGCGCCTCGACGGGCCCGGAACCGGGGGCGCCGTCGTCGCGCACCTCCAGCACGACGGCCGCCCCGTGCCGGGAGAGCTCGACGACGACCGGGGCGCCCGGCGCGTGCTTGAGCGCGTTCGTCATGGCCTCCTGCGCGATGCGGAACAGCGCCTGGTCCGCCGCCGCGGGCAGGGGCGACCCGGCGACGCCGTCCGGGTCGCGGAGCGTGACGGTCGTCGTCGCGCGCGCGGCGTCGAGGAGCGTGTCGAGGCCGGCGAGGCGGCCGGGGGCGACGACGGCGTCGGACGCACCGCCGTCCTCGCGCCGCCCTTCCGTGCGCAGCAGCAGGATCATGGACCGCATCTCGTCGAGCGACGCGACGGCGCTCGCGCGCACCTGCTCGAGCGCGGCGCGGTCCTTCGCGGCGTCGGGCGGGAGGGCGAGCGCGGCGCCGGAGTGGATGGCGATGGTCGACAGGTGCGACGCGATGACGTCGTGCAGGTCGCGCGCCATCGCGGCCCGCTCCGCACGGACGGCCTCGTGCCGGTCGAGCTGCGCGATGCGCTCGAGGTCGCTCGCGCGCTGGCGCTCCAGGTCGGCCGTGCGGGCCGACGCCTCGGCCTCGCGCGCGGCGAGGTCGGCGCGCTCGCTCGCGACCTCGGCGAGCTCGCTCGTGGTGCGCACGTTGGTGGCCCACCACATCGGCACGAGGAGCAGCGCGCTGAGCTGGAGCCCCATGTACACGAACTCCCGCACGTCCCGCGTGGCCTCGCCCGCCCCGACGGCGCCCACCGCCACGACCGTCGCCGCGACGCCCCAGAGCCACGCGCGCGCCCGGGGCCGCGACCAGAGCGCCGCGGCGTAGAGCAGGTCCCAGAGGACGAGCATGAGGGCGAGGCTCCCGCCCCACCGCAGGTCGACGGCGGTCACGACGACCCCGCCGAGGAGCGCGAGGATCGGGTGCGCGCGCTTGACGAGGATGAGGAGGCACCCGACGCCGAGCAGCGCGACCCGCCACCAGGCGTGTGGGGGCTCGACGACGAACGACGCGCGGACGATGCCGACGAGCCCGACCTCGAGCAGCACCCAACCGAGGACGAACGTCGTCGCGGCGGAGAACAGGTCGTTGCGCCGGTCCTCTATGCGCCACACGCCGCGCAGGGAACCGGCCGCCGCGCGCCAGCGCCCGGAGCGCCCGGGCGCGGCCGCGCGCGCGTCCTGCGTCCCGTCGTCGTGCGTGCTCACGCCCCCATCCCAGCACAGCCCGCCTGGCGACGGATCCGTCGAACGGTGTACGACCCCCGCGCCCGCCCCCGGCACCACGCCCCTCTTCCGTCTCCGCGGCCCCGCGACGGGGAGCACAGATCGGTCGTTCGCCGGACGACGCGCCGGTCGCCGGACGGGAGGCTCGGGGGCATGGACCTCCCCCTCGACCTCGACGCCGTCGGCGGTCCGGGCCTCGGCCTGGCCGCGATGGCCGGCGTGCTCGTCGTGCTGGCGCTCATCGACTCCACGAGCTTCGGCACGCTGCTCATCCCCGTGTGGCTCCTGCTCGCGCCCGGGCGGCTACGTGCGGGGCGCGTGCTCGTGTACCTCGGCACGGTGGCGGGGTTCTACCTCGCCGTCGGGATCGTCGTGCTGCTCGGCGCGGGCGCGTTCCTCGACCGGTTCGGCGACGCGCTCGACACACGCGCCGCCGCGATCGTGCAGCTGCTCCTGGGCATCGGGCTCTTCGCGCTGAGCTTCCGGTTCGACAGCAAGCGCGCGGCGCGCAAGGCCGCGCAGTCCGACGCTGCCCCGTTCGGTGCCACCCCGCCCGGCGCCGGCCGGGCCGACGCCGTGGGGCCCAGCCCGTGGACCGGTGCCGGTGCCGAGACTGCCGGGCCGGGCGCGCCGTCGTCGCCCCCGCGGCCGGGCCGGCTCTCTCGGTGGCGCGAGCGCGCGCTCGGGATCGAGGCGGACGCCGTCGGGACCGGGGTGGTGCGGACGCGCTCGTCGGTGCTGCCGCTCATGGGGCTGGCCCTCGGGGCGGTCGCCATCGAGGTGGGGACGATGCTGCCGTACCTCGCCGCGATCGGGATCGTCACGACGTCGGACGTCGGCTGGCCCGCGAACGGTGCGATCCTCGCCGCGTACTGCGTCGTCATGGTCGCTCCCGCGCTCCTGCTGCTGCTCGGCCGGCTCGTCGCGGCGCGTGCGGTCGACCCGGTGCTGCACCGTCTCGACCGGTGGCTCACGAAGAACGCGACGGACATGACGGGCTGGGTGCTCGGGGCGCTGGGCGTGCTGCTCGCGCTCAACGCGTTCGGGCGCCTCGGCTGGGCCTGACCGGCCCCGGTTCTGCCGGCCAGCTCGCCGACCAGACGGCCGTGGCCCGCCCGGAGGTCCGGACGGGCCACGGCCGCATGCTCGGCGGGGTGGGTCAGTGCGACGTGCCGTTGGTGGGCGCGTCCCCCGAGCCCGCGAGCTGCGTGCCCGCGAGGTTGGCGATGAGCTGGTTGATGTCGACGCCGGTGAGCTGCTTGATGACGCCCTGGCCCTCGCCCAGGACGGACGCGACGTTCTTCGTGAGCGCGGACGCGCCGTCGGTCGAGACGACGGTCATGCCCTGGATGTTGCCGATCGGCTCGGCCGCGGCCCGCACGATCTCGGGCAGGCGCTCGATGAGCTCCTGGACGAGCGCCGCCTCGCCGTACTTCTGCAGCGCGTCGGCCTTGGCGTCGGTCGCCGCCGCCTCGGCGCGACCCTCGGCCTCGATCGCCGCGGCGCGGGCCTCGCCCTCGGCCCGGATACCGGCCGCGAGGGCGACCTGGCGGTCGCGCTCGGCCTCACCGGCACGACGCACGGCCTGCGCGGACGCCTCGGCGTCCTGGATGGCCGCGGTCTTGTTCGCCTCGGCGATGACGGTGCGCTTGTACGCGTCGGCCTCGGTGGCGGCGTTCGCGGCGTCACGACGCGCGTTGGCCTCCTGGACCTCCGCGTACGCCTTGGCCTCGGCGGGCTTGCGGACCTCGATGTCGAGGCGCTCCTGCGTCACGCGCGCCTGCTCGGCGAGCGCCTCGCGCTCCTGCTGCGCGACGAGGCGGTCCTGCTCGGCGCGCGCGAGCTGGCCCGCGGCCTCGGCCTCGGCGTTGGCGCGGTCGGTGTCGGCCTTGATCGCGGCGCGCTTGAGGTCGAGGGCCTTCTGGCGCTCGGCGATCTGCTCGGCCGCCTCGATGACGGCGAACTCCGAGGCGCGCTGCGCCTCGGCCTCGGAGACCTCGGCGACCTGGCGGGCGCGAGCCGACTCGGCGCGCCCGAGGTTCGCGAGGTAGTCCGACCCGGGCGTCGAGATGTCGGAGATGTTGAGCAGGTCGACCTGGAGGCCCTGCTCCGAGAGGTCGGCCTTCGTGGACTCGACGACGCGGTCGGACAGGCCCTTGCGGTCGGAGATGATCTGCTCGATCGTCATGTCGCCGACGATGGAGCGCAGCGAGCCCTCGAGCGACTCCTTGATGATCTCGGTGAGCGTGCCCTGCTGGGAGAGGAAGCGCTGGGCCGCGCGGCGCACGCCCTCCTCGTCGCCACGCACCTTGAAGTTGATCGACGCCTTGATGGCGATCTTGATGCGGTTCTTGTCCACGCCCTCGACCGTGATGCCGATCTGGCGCTGCTCGAGCGAGATGGAGAAGCCCTGCTGGAGGATCGGCCAGACGAACGTGCGGCCGCCGACGACGACCTTCTGCCCGCTGCCCCCGGCCTCCTTGCGGCCCGCGCCGCGGCCGACGATGACCAGGGCCTCGTTCGGCGGGACGCGGCGGATGCGCTTGCTGATGAAGATGACCACCGCGAAGAACGCGATGACCAGGGCGACGATCGCCAGGGTCGTGATGAGGTTCGTGTCGTCGAACATGGTCCGCGCCGGGGCGCGTCTCCTTCCGTGGGTGCGGGCAGGTCAGGACGTGCGGCAGTCGTGCGGGTGCGCGGCACCCACGGGACGACGCGCGGGGCGTCGTGGTCGGTCCGTCGGACCTCAGTCGTTGGGGTAGTGCCGCTGGACGCGTACGCGGCTCCCGGACTGCTCGAGCACGACGACGCGCGCGCCCTCCGGGATCGGTTCGTCGGACCACGCGAGGCGGCGCTCGAGCTCGTGCGCCGCGTCGAGCGAGACCTCGCCGCGCGCGGGGTCGATCGCGGTGGTCGCGGTGCCCTGGACGCCCACGAGGGACACGGGGACGCCGTCCTCCGTCGCGCGCAGGTTCTTGACCAGCAGCTGGACGAGGACCATGACGACGAGCGCCACGACGAGGGACCCGACGTACGCGAGCCAGGTCGGCAGGTCGTTGGAGGCCACGATCACGCCGACGGCGCCGAACACCACGCCACCGACGCCGAGCGTCGTCCCGGACACCGCGCCGTCACCCAGGTCGACGATCTCGCCGACGAGCAGCGAGAGGAGCAGGAGGGCGAGTCCGGCGATGCCGATGACGATGAACGCGATCATGCGAGGTCCCCTCGGACGGGTGGCCACGGCGCGGGAGTGGCGTGTGGAGTTGTCGTGAACGTACGCACACCTTACCGTGACCCGACCGTGCCGTGGGGCGATCCGGGGGTACGTCACATGGGGAGGACTCCCCACGGGGGAGTCTCAGACGCCCAGCTCGTCGAGCATCCGCAGCAGGTTGGCGCGAGCCGTGCCGGCGTACCCCTCGACCCAGTCGCCCTCGTAGCCCCGCGGCACCACCTCGACCGCGAGGAGGCACGACAGGTAGGTGCGGTACAGGCGCAGGCGCGTCCACGCGGCGGGGTCGCCGCTGCCGGGCGTGCCGTCGCCGAGGGCCAGGTCGCCGCCCTCGGCGGCGTAGCCCGCGAGGAGGTCCGCGTCGACGGGCCCGGCACCGAGCTGGTCGGCGCCCGCGAGCTCGAACAGCGGGTCGCCCCAGAGCGACCGCTCGGCGTCGAGCACGCCGACGATCCGCGGGGCGTCCGGCGCGAGCAGCACGTTCCCCGGCCACAGGTCCGCGTGCACGAGCCGCGGGACCTCGACGCGGGCGAGAACCTCGCGGTGCCGGGCGACGGCGTCGCGCACCCGGGCCTCCGGGAGCTCGACCCCCCACGTGCGCGCGTCGTCGAGCACGGCGTCGACCATGTGGGCCAGCGCGTCGGGCCAGGTCGCGGCCGCGAGGCCCGACGCGGGGGCCGGGTAGCCGAACCGGTCGCCCGCGATCCGGTGCAGCCGCGCCATGAACGACCCGAGCCCACGGCGGACGGCGGCGGACTCCGCCGCGTCGTCCTCGCGCGCGCTCCACAGGGTCCCGTCGAGGAACGTCACGACGAGCGCGTCGCCGTCCACGTGCTCGCGCGTGAGGTCGGCGTGCAGCACCCCCGGGACGGGCAGGCCCGCGGCGTGGGCCGCCCGGTAGGCCGCCGCCTCGGTGCCGAGGATGCCGTGCTCGTAGCGCAGGAGCCGGGACGTGTCGGCGCCCGTGACCTTGACGACGACGCGGCCCGGGACGTCGTCGGGCGTCGCGCCCGGCCGCGGGGCGAGGTCGACCGCGAAGACGCTCGCGAACATCCCGCCGCTCAGCGGCTCGGACCGCAGCGCGTCGCCGAGCGGCGCCACGAGCGCCGCGAGCTGGTCGTCCGTGACCGTCGTCCTGGTGAGCACGCGGCGATGCTACCGCCCGGGCAGGCGGCGCCGGACGCGCGCCCGCGCCGACCACCGGCCGCGGGTCAGGACGCCGTGAGCAGGCCCTGGTCCGTCACCGCGTCGAGGCTCAGGGTCCGGTACCCGTGGGTCTCGAAGAGCACCGTCACGCGGTCGTCGCCCTCGTAGCCCATGACGGTCCCCTCGCCGAACTCCGGGTGACGCACCGTCGTGCCCGTCGACCACGGCGCGGACGCGTCGTCGGCGGCCCTCTCCTCCGCGGTCCCGGCCCAGCAGCTGTCGCAGCGCCCGCACGGCTCGGGCAGCTCCTCGCCGAGGTAGGCGAGCAGGAACTGGCGGCGGCACTGCGGGGTCTCGGCGTACGCGCGCATCATCTGCAGGCGCGAGTCGTCGACCCGGCGCCGGGCCTCCGCGAGCTCGTGCGCGACGTCGGCCACCGCACCCGGGCGCGCGTCCTCACCGGCGAGCGCCCGCGCGTCCTCCACGAGCGCGCGCAGGCGTGCGAGACGCCGCGGCAGCCGGGCCCGCCCTCCTGACGACGACGTGCCCGACGCCGGGCCGCCCCGGCCCAGGGCGCGCGCGACCTCGCGGAGGTCGTCGCGGTCGGGCACGCCGACCGCGAAGTAGCGCTGGAGGCCCAGGTCCTCCGGCCGGTAGAAGAGCACCGCGACGGCGGGCTCGCCGTCGCGGCCCGCGCGGCCGACCTCCTGGTAGTAGGCGTCCGGGGAACCGGGGACGTCCGCGTGGACGACGAACCGCACGTCCGGCTTGTCGATGCCCATGCCGAACGCGGACGTCGCGACCACGACGTCCACCTCGTCGTCCGTGAACCGCCGCTGGGCCTCGTCGCGCTCGGCCCGCCGCAGCCCGCCGTGGTAGGCCGCGGTGCGCAGGCCCGCCTCCGCGAGCGCGTCGGAGACCTCGGCCGTGCGGCGTCGCGTGCCGACGTAGACGATCCCGACGCCGTGCTCGGTCTCCGCGCGGACGCGTTCGACGACCGCGCGGTCCTTGTCCGCCGCCTCGACGGTGCGCACGACCTCCAGCGCGATCCCCGGGCGGGCGAACCCGCGGACGATCACCGCGGCGTCGTGCAGGTGCAGGCGCTCGGCGACGTCCTCGCGCACGGGCGGGGACGCCGTCGCGGTGAGCGCGAGCACGGGCGGTCGCGGGTCGAGCGTGTCGAGGCGCTCGCCCACCCGGAGGTACTCGGGCCGGAAGTCGTGCCCCCAGGTCGAGACGCAGTGCGCCTCGTCGACCGCGACGAGGCTGGGCCGGGCCGCGCGGACGGCGTCGAGCACCTCCTCGTTGGCGAGCTGCTCGGGCGAGAGGAAGAGGAACTCCAGCTCGCCCGCCGCGGCGGCCTCGAGCGCGGCGCGGCGCTCGGCCGCGGGCACGGCCGAGCTCACGGCGGCGGCCCGCGCGTCGTCGTCGCCGAGCTCGAGGAGGGAGCGCACCTGGTCCTGCTGGAGCGCGATGAGCGGCGAGACGACGAGCGTCGGCCCGGGCAGCTCGAGGCCGGGGAGCTGGTAGACCGCGGACTTGCCGGCCCCCGTGGGCAGCACGAGCAGGACGTCGCGGCCGTCGAGGAGCGCGGTGATCGCCTCGCGCTGCCCGGGGCGCAGGTCGCGGTAGCCGAAGACCTCCCGGGCGGTGTCGCGGACGTCGGCGAGGGTGGGCTCGTCGGTCACGGGCGGGGCACGTTGCGCAGGTTGGCGCGGGCCATCGAGACGACCTCGCCCATGCCGCCGCCGAGGACCTCCTTGCTCATCGCGACCGCGAACCCGCGGACCTGGCCCGCGGTGATGTTCGGCGGGATCGAGAGCGCCCGGGGATCGGTGACGACGTCGACGAGCGCCGGTCCCGGCCGGTTCAGCGCCTCCTGGAGGGCGCGGCGCAGGTCCTTCGGCTTCTCGACGCGCACCGCCGGGATGCCGATCGCGTTCGCGACCGCGGCGTAGTCCACGGGCGGCGACTCGGTGCCGAACATCGGCAGGCCGTCGACGAGCATCTCGAGGCGCACCATGCCGAGGCTCGCGTTGTCGAACAGGACGACCTTGACCGGCAGGTCGTAGTGCTTGAGCGTCACGAGCTCGCCGAGCAGCATCGAGAGGCCGCCGTCGCCGGCCATGGCGACGACCTGGCGTTCGCGGCCCCCTTCGCGCCCGGCGGCCGCGGCGCCGATGGCGTGGGGGAGCGCGTTGGCCATCGAGCCGTGGATGAACGACCCGATGACGCGGCGCTTCCCGTTGGGCGTGATGTACCGCGCGGCCCACACGTTGCACATGCCCGTGTCGACGGTGAACACCGCGTCGTCGGCGGCGACCTGGTCGAGCGTGTCGGCGACGAACTCGGGGTGGATCGGCGTCGTGCGCTCGACCTTCTTCGTGTACGCCCCGACGACGCCGGTCATCGCCTTCTCGTGCTTGGCCACCATCGAGTCGAGGAACTTGCGCGACCGCGCCTTCTTCACGAGCGGCAGGAGCGCGCGCACCGTCTCGCCGACGTCGCCCACGACGGCGAGGTCCAGGCGCGTGCGCCGGCCGAGGTGGGTCGGGTCGACGTCGACCTGCGCCGTACGGACCGACTCCGGGAGGAACTGGTCGTACGGGAAGTCGGTGCCGAGCAGCACGAGGAGGTCGCAGTCGTGCATGGCGTCGAACGCGGCGCCGTAGCCGAGGAGGCCGGACATGCCGACGTCGAACGGGTTGTCGTACTGGATGAACTCCTTGCCGCGCAGCGAGTGGCCCACGGGCGCGGCGATCTTGTCGGCGAGCGCGATCACGTCGTCGTGCGCGCCGCGCACGCCCGCGCCGGCGAAGATCGTGACCTTCTTCGCGGCGTCGATCGCGTCCGCGAGCTGCTGGACGGCGGTCGCGTCGGGGACGACGCGCGGGGGCGCGGGCCGGCACGCGACGTCGGGCACGGCGGCCGGGGCGTCGAGGTCGGCGACGTCGCCCGGGAGCGTGAGGACGGAGACGCCGCGGGCGCCGTACGCGTGGTGGATCGCGGAGTTGATGACGCGCGGTGCCTGCTCGGCGCTCGAGATCATCTCCGAGTAGACGGAGCACTCGGTGAACAGGCGGTCGGGGTGGGTCTCCTGGAAGAACCCGGTGCCGATCTGCTTGCTCGGGATGTGGCTCGCGATGGCGAGCACGGGCACGCGCGACCGGTTGGCGTCGTACAGGCCGTTGATGAGGTGGAGGTTGCCCGGCCCGCACGACCCCGCGCACACCGCGAGGCTGCCCGTGACCTCGGCCTCGGCAGCCGCGGCGAACGCGGCGGCCTCCTCGTGGCGCACGTGGATCCACTCGATCCCCTTGCCCGCGTTCTCGCCCGCGTTGGACCGGTGCACGGCGTCGACCACGGGGTTGAGGCTGTCGCCGACGATGCCGTAGATCCGGCGCACCCCCGCCTCGATGAGCTGCGCGACGAGCAGGTCGGCGACCGTGCGGTTGCGCTTGTCCTGCGGGGAGCGACCGATTCCGAACGGCATGACGTACCTCCACGGTGGGCTGGGGTCGTCCTCCATCGTGCGACGGGCCGCCCGGCCGCGCAGCGCGAGCGGGCGTCTCGTGCGTCACCCTCCGCGCGGCCGGGCCCGCGGTCGTTCCCGGCCGCGGGCCCGGCCCGGTGTCTCGGGCCGCCGCCTCAGACCGCGGGCTCGGCGTGCGCCGCGAACGGCGTCCGGCGTCGTGCGACGGCCGCCGCCGCGTCGGCCTGCGCGAGCTCCCCGTGGATCCCCGCGCCGGCCATGACCCCGGCCGCCGCCGACGCGCCGACCTGCGCCATGAGGTCGCTCGAGTTGCCCGCGGCCCACACGCCCGGCACGGCGGTCGCGCCGCGCGGGTCGGCGGGCACGAACCGGCCCGCCGGGTGGTCTTCCAGGGTCCCGCCGAGCTGCTCGAACAGCTCGCCGCGCGCGACGAACCGCGGCCCGACGACGACCGCTTCCACGGGGAACGACGTCCCGTCGGCGAGCACGACCGCCCGCACCGACCGGCCGTCGACGTCGAGCCGCGCGACCTCCCCCTCGACCACGCGCACGCCGAGCGCCGAGAGCTGCTCCCACGTGGCGTCGTCGGGCTCGGGGGCGGTGTGCTGGAACAGCGTGACGTGCGGGGTGAGCTGGCGGAACAGCAGCACCTGGTGGGCCGCGGCGGGCCCGGTCGCGAGCACCGCGATCCGCTGCCCCCGCACCTCCCACCCGTGGCAGAACGGGCAGTGCAGCACGCTCGACCCCCAGCCCTCGCGGACCCCGGGGACGTCGGGCAGCTCGTCGACCAGGCCGGTCGCGAGCAGCACGCGGCGCGCGCGGACCGTCCCGCCGTCGTCGAGCGTGAGCGTGAAGCCGGACCCGGCGTCGCCCTCGGCGCGGGCGACGCGCGCGTCGCGGACCTCGGCGCCGTAGCCCTCGGCCTCGGCGCGGCCCGTGGCCAGCAGCTCGCGCGGCGGCACG
Source organism: Cellulosimicrobium sp. RS (assembly GCF_046159675.1). Lineage (NCBI taxonomy): Bacteria > Bacillati > Actinomycetota > Actinomycetes > Micrococcales > Promicromonosporaceae > Cellulosimicrobium > Cellulosimicrobium sp. RS. The sequence continues at coordinate 333,293 of NZ_JBJXVU010000002.1, forward strand.
CCCTCGCGCCCGAGCAGGTTGTGCGCGCCCTCCGCGGGCGCGTTGCGGGGTTCGCCGGCGTCGAGCACGACGACGGACCGCAGCGACCGCGCGAGCGTCACCGCGGCGCTCAGCCCGGCGGGGCCGCCGCCGACGATCGCGACGTCGTAGGGGGCGTTCTTCTCGGTGGTGGTGTCCATGACTCTCCTCAGCGGGGGCGGCGGGCGGCCCAGACGACGCGGCCGCCCCGGGCGCGGACGGTGTGGTCGGTCGTGCCGGGCGCGGTCGCCGCGAGCACGGCGTCGAGCGCGGCGAGGTCGGCGGGCTCCAGCCGGTCCGCCAAGTGCTCGCGCTGGCGCAGCGCGGTGGCGTGCGCCCAGCGGGACGTGTCCGGCCCCGGCGGCACGACGGCGGTCGGCTCGCGCCGGTCCACCACCTCCAGCCCGGCGTCGGTCAGGTACGGGGTCCAGTCGGGGTAGCGGTTCCAGCCGGCGTGCGCCATGGCGCGCTCGAGGCGCGCGGTGAGGTCGGCGTGGTCCGCGCCGTCGGGCAGGACGGGCGACGTCGCGGTCATCTCCACGACGATGAGCAGGCCGCCCGGGGCGAGCGCGTCGCGGGCGTCGTGCAGGACGCGCGCCGGGTCGGCGACGTGGTGCAGCGAGGCCGACGCCCACACGACGTCCGCGACGCCGACCGGAGGCCAGCCGGCGTCGAGGTCGGCCGCGACGGTGCGCACGCGGTCTGCGAGACCCGTCCCGGCGAGCCGGGCGCGCAGACGGTCGAGCATCGCGGCGTCCGCGTCGACCGCCACGATCTCGGCGTCGGGGAACGCCCGCGCGAGCGCCCGGGTGCCGGTGCCGGTCCCCGCGCCGAGGTCGACGACGGCGCGCGTCGGGGCCGGGGCGTGCCCGACGGCGACCGCGACGGCCTCGTCGAGGAGACCGTCGAAGACCAGCGCGTCGAGCTCGAGCAGCTCGGCCAGCCCGGCGCCGTCGTGCGGGCCTTGGGCGTGGCCGTGGGTGTGAGTGTGGCCGTGCCCGGGCGCGTCGCCGGGGGTGGGCGCGGGGCGCCCGGGGGCGGGGAGGTCCATGACTCCACCGTAGGACGACCATGCGTGCTGAGCATAGGATCTTGCTCATGACGCAAGAACCGGATCTCGACGCCGTCGTGCGGCAACGCATCCGCGGGCTGCGGCTCGCGCGCGGATGGACGCTCGACGCGCTCGCCGCGCGCTGCTTCCTCAGCCCGTCCACGCTCAGCCGCATCGAGACCGGGCACCGGCGCATCGCGCTCGACCAGCTCGTGCCGATCGCCCGCGCGCTCGGCACGACCCTCGACCAGCTCGTCGAGCCCGTCGACGACGAGGACGTCGTGATCCGGCCCGAGCCGCAGCGCCGCCCGGGGGAGACCACGTGGCTGCTGTCGCGCGAGCGGACCGGGACGATGGTCGCGAAGATGCGCCTCACGCCCGAGCGCGCCGTCGGGCCGGAGCACCAGCGCGTCCACCCGGGGCACGAGTGGTTCACCGTGCTGTCGGGGACGGCCGTCGTCTACCTCGCGGACCGCCGGATCCTCGTCCACGAGGGCCAGGCGGCGGAGTTCTCGACGATGGTGCCGCACTCGTTCGGCGCGCACGACGGCCCGGTCGAGATCCTCACGATCTTCGACCAGGAGGGCGAGCGGGCCCACCTCTCGGGCGCGGCGTCAGCCGCGCCGGGTCGTGTCTGACAAATGTGGGACACGCGGCGTAGTGTCGTGACCATGGCGACGACAACCCGCAGCACCACGCACGAGAGAACGACCCGCCGAGGCTCGACCTCGCGGGGCGGGAAGAACGTGCCTGCCGGGGGGACCCCGCGGGGCGAGAAGGGCGAGGGCGCCTCGACGAAGCGCGACTCCGTCACGTTCCGACCCACCCCCGAGGAGCGCCGGATCCTCGACCGCCTCCGCGACGAAGGCGTCACCGCCAGCGATGCCGTCCGTCGAGGCCTGCACCTGGTCGCGCACGAGAAGTGGGTCGACCAGGCCCGCGTCGATGCGGAGAGTCTCGCCCACGAGAACCTCGACGACGAGCCGGACGCCTGGTGATCCGCGGCGCCGTCTACCGCGTCGACCTCGGTGACCCCCGGGGCCACGAGCAGGGCGGTCGGCGGCACGGGGTGGTTCTGTCCCCGACGAACATGCCGTGGTCCGTCGCGACGATCGTGCCGACCTCGACGAGCGCGCAGCGTGCGATCTTCCGGCCCGTCCTCGAGATCGCCGGCCAGGAGACCGTGCTCCTGGTCGACCAGCTCCGTGTGATCGACACCGACTACGTCGTCGGGGAGCCGGTCGACTTCCTTCTTCGAGACGACCTGGACGCGCTCGAGCGGGCCGTGCAGAGCTACCTCGGCATCATCTGACCCCGAGGCGTCCCGTCCGTCGTCCTCGGGCGGCTCGACGTCGACCGTCGCGCGGCGTGCCCCGCGTCAGTGGGCGGCCGTGCCGTCCGTGACGTCCTCACGGTCGGCGCTGCGCCGCAGCGACCGCAGGGCCACGAGCACCAGCACGACGGCGAGCGCGGCCGCCGCGACGACGACCTCGAACCCGGCGTGCGCGCCGCCCGCGTCGATGCGGGACCCGGCGACGGACGACCCGATCGACACCCCGACGCCGAGCGACGTCCCGACCCATGCGAGGCCCTCGGTGAGCTGGGTCGGGGCCACGAGGTTCTGCACGAGGTTGTTGCCGTTGATGAGCGTCGGCGCGATGGCGAACCCGGTGACGAACATGACCGCCGCGAGGACGGGGATCGACGTGACGAAGAAGAACAGCGAGACGCCCGCGGCGAGCGCGACGATCCCGATGACGAACCGGCGCCACAGCGGCGACACCCAGTGGCGGGCGCCGTAGACGAGGCCGGAGATGAGCGACCCCAGGGCGAACACGGCGAGGATGACGCCGGCGGCGCCCTTCTGGCCCTCCTCCTCGGCGAACGCGATGGTCGAGACGTCGGTCGCGCCGAACACGATGCCCATCGCCACGAAGATCACGGCGAGCACGACCATCCCCGTCGACCGCATGGCCGAGCGCTGCTTGACCCCGGCCTCGGGCACGACGACGGGCGGCTCGGTCGCGCGCTGGGACAGGAACCACAGCCCGCCCACGACGGCCGCGACCAGGGGGACGACCAGACCGGCCGACGGCGACACGCTCGTCGCGAGCACGGTCGCGAGCACGGGCCCGACGACGAACACGAGCTCGTCGAGCGCGGACTCGAGCGAGTACGCGGTGTGCAGGCGCCGCGCGTCGGGCACGACGTGCGTCCAGCGCGCGCGGACCATCGAGCCGTACGACCCCTGCGTCGCGCCGGAGACGGCGGCGAACACGTAGAGCGTCCACTCGGGCGCGCGGAGCACGGCGCACAGGATGAGCCCGCCGAGCCCGAGCGTCGCGGCGGCGAGCAGCGGCAGCATGACGACGCGCTGCCCCGTGCGGTCCACGAGGCGCGCGATCTGCGGCGACACGACCGCCTGCGCCACGACGAGCGCGGCCGCGACGCGTCCCGCGAGCGCGTACTCGCCGTAGATGCCCTGGATCATGAGGATCGTGCCGATGCCGACCATCGACATCGGCAGGCGCGCGACGAGCGCCGCGGCGGAGAACCGCCACGCGCCGGGCAGCGTGAGCACGGCGCGGTAGGGGTTGCGGGAGGCCCGGACGGGGGCCTCGGGCGCGGTGCCCGACGTCGTCCCCTCGGTCGTCAGGTCGTCCCGCCGGTGCTCGGGGTTCTCGGGGTCGTCAGCGCGCGACGGGGAATCCTGGACCACCGTCCCAGTGTCGCACCCGGAAGCCGTCCGGCCGGTAGCGAATTCGCGTCGCCACGCCCGACGTGACCGCCGTCTCAGGCGTGGCGCCGCGGTTGTCCGGGGGCGCCGGGCCGACGACGATGGCGGCATGACCGACAGCCCCGCACCCCGCACGCCCACCGTCACCGTCACCGACGAGGGCGACCGCTTCGAGGCCCGCACCGACGACGGCGTCGTCGCCGGCTTCGCCGCCTACGTGCGGGAGCCGGGCGCGGTGATCTTCACGCACACCGAGGTCGACCCCGCGTTCGAGGGGCGCGGCGTCGGGTCCGCGCTCGCCGCGGGCGCGCTCGACAGCGTGCGGGAGTCGGGCGAGCGCGTCGTCGCGCTGTGCCCCTTCATCCGCGCGTACGTCGAGCGGCACCCGGAGTACGAGGACCTGACCCGGCGCTGAGCACGCGAGAGCCCCGGTCCGTCGGGACCGGGGCTCTCGCGGCAGGCGCGGGCGGCGTCAGGAGATCGTGCCGGTGCCCTCGCCCTCGATGCGCTCGTCGTGCAGGAGCTCGCCCTCCGCGTCCACGGGCGTGATCACGGCGTCGAACGTGATCGGCGAGCCGGGCTGGTAGCGGAAGTTCGTGGCGTACGAGTACGACTGGCCCGTCGCGAACGGGTACACCGACGGCTCGCGGTACGCCTGGTTGTGCATCGCGTCGTCGTGCACGCCCTGCGCCTCGTACAGCGCGTCGTCGACGATCGTGTCCATGCCCTGCATGTACGGCCAGTCGTCGTAGCGCTCGTCGATGCTCACGAGGCTCGAGCCGAGGTCGATCGGGTCGCCCTCGTTCGTGATGACGTAGTTGATGAAGACGATGTCGTCGCCCGCGGCGATGAGCGGCTGGTTGGTGTCGGGGTCGACGAACAGGCCGTCCTTCGAGGCCTGGGTGACGCCCACCTGGTAGACGTCGACGCGCACGTCGCCGACGTTGAACGTCGAGATCTGCTCGCCCGGCGTCGCGACGGGGTTGGCCCAGTCGGGGAGCTCGCCGTCCGAGCCGGTCTCCGCCGCCGCGTCGTCGGTCTCCTCGGCGTCCTCGGCGGGGGCGGACTCCTCCGTCGTCGTCTCCTCGGGGGCCGACGTCTTCGGGGCGTCCCCGCCGTCGACCGCGACGGTGCACGCGGTGAGGCCGAGCGCGAGCGCGGCGGCGACGGTCAGGCGGGCGGCGGTACGGGCGGGACGCATGAGTGCTCCGGTGGTTCGGGGAGGGGTTCCGCACGGACCTTACCCACAGACGGGTCGCGGGCTCGATGGGGAGCGGTGCCCATGGGGCCCCGGACCGGGACCTTCGCCTGTTGCGCTGCCCCGGCGGCGCGGGGACCCTTCCCCTATGCCTCGGCACGCTCTCCCCCCGCTCCGCCCTGCACGCCCCGGACCGGCCGGCCCCTCCCGCACGCCCCGAGGACGCCGGTGACCGCGCTGCGCGTCGAGCGCGCCGACGTGGTCGTGGTCGGGGGCGGCGCCGCCGGGCTGAGCGCGGCGCTCGCCGTCGCCGAGGCGGCAGCCCGTGACGACGGTCGCGCCCCCGTGGTCGCGCTCGTGTCGAAGGTGTACCCGATGCGCTCGCACACGGTCGCCGCCGAGGGCGGCGCGGCGGGCGTCGTGGGGGACGACGACTCGCTCGAGCAGCACGTCGCCGACACCCTCGCGGGCGGCGCCGGGCTGTGCGAGGAGGACGCCGTCCGATTCGTCGTGGAGCGCGCGGCCGGCGAGCTCTACCGGCTCGAGCGGTGGGGGCTGCCGTGGTCGCGCACCGACGCCGGCGACGTGGCCGTCCGTCGGTTCGGTGGTATGAGCCGCGCGCGCACCTGGTTCGCCGCCGACAAGACCGGCTTCCACCTCCTGCACACCCTGTTCCAGACGTCGCTGCGGCACTCCGGCCCCGACGGTCCCGTCCGCCGGTACGACGAGCACCACGTGCTCGACCTCCTGGTCGACGACCCGGGCGGGCCGGACGCGCGGGTGCGCGGCGTCGTCGTGCACGACCAGCACCGCGGCGAGCCGCTGCTCCTGGAGGCGCCCGCCGTGGTCCTCGCGACGGGTGGCTCGGCGCGCGCGTGGGGGACCAGCACGAACGCGGGCATCTGCACGGGCGACGGCACCGCGATGGCGCTGCGGGCGGACGTGCCGCTGCGCGACCTGGAGTTCCTCCAGTTCCACCCGACCGGCCTCCCGGGCAGCGGCATCCTCCTCACCGAGGCCGCGCGCGGCGAGGGCGGGGTGCTGCTCGACGCCGACGGCCGCCGCTACCTCGCCGACTACGGCCTCGGCCCCGAGTCGCCCGTCGGGGCGCCCGTGCCGCGCACCATGGAGCTCGGGCCTCGCGACCGCCTGTCGCAGGCGTTCTGGCACGCCGACCGCGACGGCCGCACGATCCCGACTCCCGACGGCGGCGTCGTCCTGCTCGACCTGCGGCACCTCGGCAAGGAGCGGCTCGCCGAGCGGCTGCCGCTCGTGACCGGCCTGGCCAAGCAGTTCGCGGGCGTCGACCCGGCGGCCGAGCCCGTCCCCGTCCGCCCGACGGCGCACTACACGATGGGCGGCATCCGCACCGACGCGCGCGGCACGACCGGCGTCGCCGGGCTGTTCGCCGCGGGGGAGTGCGCCTCCACCGGCCTGCACGGCGCCAACCGGCTCGGGTCCAACTCGCTGGTGGAGACGCTCGTCGTCGGGCGCGCGGCGGGCGAGGCGGCGCTCGCGTGGTCGCGGGAGATGGGCCCGCCCGGGGCCGACGGCGGGCCCCCGGCCGTCCGGACGGGTCCCGCGGTCGTGGACCGGGCTGCCGAGATCGCCGACGGCTACCTCGCGATGCGCGGCCGGGGGACCGAGCCGCCCGCCGCGATCCGGGCCGAGCTCGGGCGCTTGCTCGACGCCGACGCCGGGATCTACCGCGACGCCGACGGCCTGCGGCGGGCGCTCGCGGCCGTCGAGGACCTGCGTGCCCGGTACGACGACGTGCGCGTCGCCGACACGAGCGCAGTGCTCAACACCGACTGGGCGACGACCGTCGAGCTCGGCGCGACGCTGCTCGTCGCGCACGCGACCGTCGCCGCCGCGCTCGCGCGGGAGGAGTCGCGCGGCGCCCACCAGCGGCTGGACTTCCCGGCGCCGGACGCGGTGGCGTGCCACTCCGAGGTCCGCCTCGGCGTGGGCGGCACCATCGAGGTGGCGCACGTCCCGGTGGGCGCCGGGACCCCCGCCGAGCACGGGGTTGCTGTCGGGAAGGGCCCGGAGACGACGACGACGTCGTTCTCGGCGAAGGAGGGAGAGGGCGCGTGAGCGAGCAGACGGTGCGGCTGGAGGTCGCGCGCACGTCGCCCGACGGCGCGGGCACCGGCAGGCGGGACGTGTTCGACGTGCCCTACGACGACCGCACGTCCGTGCTCGACGCGCTCCAGTGGGTCAAGGACCACGCCGACCCCACGCTGACGTTCCGGTGGTCGTGCAAGATGGCGGTCTGCGGGAGCTGCGGCGTCATGGTCAACGGCCGCCCGGTGCTCGGGTGCGAGACGTTCATGCGCGGCTACCGCACGTCCGGCCTCGTCGTCGAGCCGCTCGCGCACGCCGAGGTGCTGCGCGACCTCGTCGTGGACACGGACACGTTCCTCGGCAAGCTCGCCACCGTGCAGCCCTGGCTCGTGCCCGACGGCGCCACGCGCCTCCCGCTCGTCGACCCGCCCTCGGCCGGACTCGGGGCCGAAGCCGGAGCCGGGGCGGGGGCCGGCGCCGGGGTCGAGGTGGGCGAGGACGTCGACGGCTCGCGGACGCCGGCCGGCGACGACGTGCTGCGGGCGGTCGGGCCGGCGTCGGGCCACCGGCAGACGCCGGGCGAGCTCGCCGCGTTCAAGGGCTTCGCCGAGTGCATCGACTGCATGCTCTGCTACGCGGCGTGCCCGCAGCTCGACGTCGCGCCCGACTTCCTCGGCCCGGCCGTCGTCGCGACGGCGCGCCGCTGGGACGAGGACTCGCGCGACGCGGGCGAGCTCGACCGCGCCGACGTCCTCGACACCGAGTTCGGCGCCTGGCCGTGCATCCAGATCGGTGCGTGCACGCAGGTCTGCCCCAAGGGCGTCGACCCGGCCCGCGCGCTCCGCGACGCCCAGCGCGTCGCGACGGACACGTGGGAGCTACGACAAATTCAACCCAGGCCCTAGTGCCGAGGAGCTTGTCGGACAAATGCTCGCCCGCGCTCGACAAGTTTGTTGGTTACGCGGCTATCTTTCGCGATCTGGTCAAATAGTAGCTCGCCGGTCACGCGAGTATGCCGCGCATACTCGTCCCGAATTAGGGTCAAGAGTTCCTCTTGCAGCCCGATTGGCGGACCTTCGGGTGGGATGGCTGCTAGATCTGCAGCGCTCGGCCTCTCGCGACGCGTTAGTGCCATGGCTGTGAGCATCGTGAGGTGGTTCTCAAAGTCCTGCCGATGCGGACGAGTGGAGGGGTCTTCGACCAAGAAGGTTACATTTGCGCGATACAGGCTAATACAAGAAGAGTAGGCGAGAATGGGGTGCTCAGGTGAAAATAGCAAATCGTAGACGTCCGTCTCGAAGATCCGAGAAAGCTCCCCCCGAGCAATATGGGGAATCTGCCCCAATGCCGAAAGAAGCGCGCAGCCCATCTGATCGATCGTTACAATCTTGGCCTCTGGTATTCCATTGTTCGTGTGCTGCCTGCGCCTTCGCTCGTAGTAGAGGCCGAGAGTCGAAAGATGCTCCTCAATCTCGCGCTGGACGCGATCCGTCGCCCGCAGCGCACTCGGACCTAGAGAAGTCTGGCTGTTTGTTGCGCGAATAATCCTATCCCGAACCTCGGAATCTTGCGCCTGAATGACCTTAATTAGCACGCTGCGATCGTCCGAAGAGTCACGTCCTGAGCGCGATCTCTTGTAGATTTCGTTTGAAGTTTGAAGGCCGTTTACAATCTGTGGAGATTCAAGCTCAAGCAGCTTGTTCGCTGGTTGTACCCGAGTCGCGACTATCGTGACACCGTTGTTGAGCCACCAGAAGTCAACCCCTACATCCTCGGATTCAAGAGTCCCTTGGATGCTCCGGTTAACGGCCGTCTCGCCCTCGTAGTCGCGAACGTTGGCGTCAAAGAGACCCGCATCGAGTTCGCCACTCTCTCCGGTTATGAACCGTTCGTACTCGTCCAGTTTCACGACGGCGATGTAGCCGCCAGCTTTGTCGGTAGAAATCGGATTCTCGGCGAGAGCGAGCTTCCGGCTTGTCGCGGGCTTCTCGCGCACCAGGTCCGTGATGCGAGCGGCATCGAGAAACTCCATGGAGACGTCGGCGCCCGCAAAGCACCCCGCAATCGTGCTCCGTAGCACCTCGCCTTTTTCCCCGGTATTGGGGTGCAATTCGGTTGCGCGCAGTGAAGCGTATGCTATAAATATCCGCAGCGACGGCATCTCAAGATTGCGGTACGCGCGGAGGAACCGACGGGAAATTTCAATTACGCCAGCATTCACGGTCTTTGAGAGAGCTGCCTCATCCCGGTTGAAGTCGAACAGGCGCGGCAAATTTACGCAGAGCTTGTCGAGTGCGTCCTCGCGAAACCCCTTGGTGTTCTTTACCTGAACGATAAATAGGTCGAGTTGCGCGTTCTTTCCGATGCCTGCTAGTGGCGAGTCGTCGCGAATGCAATACCCGTTAACAAAGAGGTACATGCCATCGATGCCGGCATCGAGGGAGCCGTCGACGATTCCTGACGCGAGGTCATCGGGTGTGGGCTGGTAGTGCTTTAGATAGTGCTTCGCGAGAAACCGCGCTTCGTGCTCGGCATGGGTAAGTGAAGTTGGAGAAGTCGCTCGATCGCGGCTGATCATGTCTTCGAGCAATACCGCATCATTTGCACTCACAACGGCCCCAAGCGTCCGAGAATCGTGTTCCCCAGAGGATAGTTGAAGCACGAGCGTTGTGGAGGGTGAAGTTCGCGTCTTAGCGGCCAGACAGCGCGGCGGAGACGACGTCCTTCGCCTCGGCCTGGACCTGGGTCAGGTGCTCCGCGGAGACGAACGACTCGGCGTAGATCTTGTAGACGTTCTCCGTGCCCGACGGCCGGGCCGCGAACCACGCGTTCTCGGTCGTCACCTTGAGCCCGCCGATCGGGGCGTCGTTCCCGGGGGCGTTCGTGAGCTTCGCGGTGATCGGCTCGCCGGCGAGCTCGGTCGCGGTGACCTGCTCGGGCGAGAGCTTGCCGAGCGTCGCCTTCTCCTCGAGCGTCGCGGGCGCGTCGACGCGCGCGTACCAGGACTCGCCGTAACGCTCGACGAGGTCGCGGTGGTGCTCGGACGGCGTGCGGCCCGTCGTCGCGATGATCTCCGACGCGAGCAGCGCGAGGAGCAGGCCGTCCTTGTCCGTGGACCAGACGCGGCCGTCCTTGCGCAGGAACGACGCCCCGGCGGACTCCTCGCCGCCGAACCCGACCGAGCCGTCGAGCAGGCCGGGCACGAACCACTTGAACCCGACGGGGACCTCGACGAGCCGACGGCCGAGCCCGCCCGCGACGCGGTCGATGAGCGCGGACGACACGAGCGTCTTGCCGATCGCGGCGTCGTCGCGCCAGCCCTCGCGCGCGCCGCCGTAGAGGTACTGGATCGCGACGGCGAGGTAGTGGTTGGGGTTCATGAGCCCGGCGTCGGGCGTGACGATCCCGTGGCGGTCGGAGTCGGCGTCGTTCCCGGTGGCGACGTCGAACGGCGCGCCGCCCTCGACGTTCCCGGACTCCCCGGTCATGCCCGCGACGAGGGACGCCATCGCGTACGGCGAGGAGCAGTCCATGCGGATCTTGCCGTCCCAGTCGAGGGTCATGAACGCCCAGCGGGGGTCGACCTGCGGGTTGACGACCGTGAGGTCGAGCCCGTACCGCTCGCCGATCTCGCCCCAGTACTCGACCGACGCGCCACCCAGCGGGTCGGCGCCGATCCGCACGCCGGAGTCGCGGATCGCGTCGAGGTCGAGGACGTTCGCCAGGTCGTCGACGTACGTGGTGAGGAAGTCGTGCTTGTGCACGTGCTCGGACGTGAGCGCCTGGGTCAGCGGCACGCGCGGCACGCTGCCGACGCCGGTGCGCAGGATCTCGTTCGCGCGGTCCGCGATCCAGCCGGTCGCCTCGGACCCGGCGGGGCCACCGTGCGGCGGGTTGTACTTGAAGCCGCCGTCGCGCGGGGGGTTGTGCGACGGCGTGACGACGATCCCGTCCGCGAGGCCGGGGCCGGTGGTGCGGACGCCGTCGACCGTCGTCGCCTCGTTGTGCAGGAGGATCGACTGCGAGACGGCGGGGGTCGGGGTGAACGAGTCGCGCGCGTCGACGTACGTCTGGACGCCCGCCGCGACGAGGACCTCGAGCGCGGTCTGCCACGCCGGGAGCGACAGCGCGTGCGTGTCGCGCCCGATGAACAGCGGCCCGTCGGTGCCCTGCGAGCGCCGGTACTCGACGATCGCGGCCGTGATCGCGATGATGTGCGCCTCGTTGAACGCGTGGTCCAGGCTCGACCCCCGGTGGCCCGACGTGCCGAACACGACCTTCTGGGCCGGGTCGTCGACGTCGGGCGCGAGGTCGTAGTAGGCGCCGACCACGGCGTCGACGTCGATGAGGTCGCTGGGCTGGGCGGGCGTGCCGGCGCGGGGATCCATGGGTCGATCCTGCCAGGGGTGGCGCCCGCACGTCAGCCGGGACGGACGTCGTGCCGCGGGACCTTCGGCACGACCTCCCTAGCCCGCGGGGTCGGGGTCCTCCGGCGCGGCGGCGGGGTCGTCGGACCGGTCGGCGCTCGCGCTGTCGATGGCCAGCTCGACGGCGTCGAGCAGACGGTCGAGGCTCGCGTCGAAGGGCCCCTGCGGCGCGTCGAAGCCGCCCGCGACGTAGACGCGCGTCATGACGGGGTAGCGCTCGACGTCGAACCAGTCCTCCCAGAAGCTGCCGAGCGTCGTCCAGTACTCGTCGTTGCCCACGCCGGTCGCGTCGCGCTCGGTCCGTTCGGCGATCGTGGCGCGCGCGAGGCCCTGGACGTAGTTGTCGACGAGGCCGAGGGTGTCGACGACCTGCAGCTCGGAGAGGCCCGTGTCGACGATGGTCCGCAGCCCGGCCTCCTGGGCGTCGAGCACGTGCGGCGCGAGCGGGGCGCGCCACATGTTGGTCTGGAGGATCCACGGGTGGCGCAGGTAGAGGTTCCACAGCTCGTGCGCGTACTGCGCGAGCGCGGGACGCCACGGGGCTCCCGCAGCGGGCAGGTCGAGCTCGGCGTACGCGCGGTCGATCATGAGGTCGACGAGCTCGGTGCGGCCGGGCACGTAGGTGTAGAGCGACATCGCCCCGACGCCGAGCTCGGTCGCGACGCGGCGCATGGACAGCGCGTCGAGCCCGCCCTCCTGCGCGACGGCGATCCCCGCCCGCACGACGTCGTCGAGCGTGAGGCGCGGCTTGCGGCCGCGCGTCGCGGGGGCCGGCGGGTCCCACAGGAGCGCGAGGCGGCGCGTGATCTCGGGGGTGCGGACGATCTCGGTGAACTGCGCGCGCGCGTGCTCGGCCGCCTGCACCGCGGAGGCGACCCCGGCGTCCGCGGCGGCCGCGACGCCGCGCGGACGCTCGGAACCCTCGGGGTCCGGGGTCGCGGGCGGGGTCGGCGCGGTGGCCGACGGCGCACGGTCGGCCGCGCGGGCGTCGGTCGGGTCGGTCGTCACGTGCGTATCCTCCCCGACTTCCCGCGGGATCTCGCCTCCGGTGCGAGCGTGCGACGAAGGCTTGCCTTTTCCCGTACACCGTATGCTAGCGTGGTCGCTCCATTTCGGTACGGCGTACGAGAGGGTGGCTCCGGTGATCCGAGCCCGCGGCCTGACCAAGACCTTCCACCGCAAGAAAGAGACCGTCGAGGCCGTCAAGGGCATCGACGTCGACGTCCGGGAGGGCGAGCTCGTCGCCTTCCTCGGCCCGAACGGGGCCGGCAAGTCCACGACCTTGAGAATGCTGACGAGCCTCCTCGCACCGACCGCCGGGACCGCGGAGGTCGCCGGGTACGACGTCGCGCGCGACCCGGCGCGGGTCCGCTCGCGCATCGGCTTCATCGGCCAGGGCAACGGCGGCGGGTTCTCCTACCGCGTGCTCGACGAGCTCCACAACCAGGGCCGCTTCTACGGGCTGCCGCCCTCCGAGTACACGCGGCGCGCCGCCGAGCTCCTCGACGCCCTCGACCTCGGTGGGCTCGAGAAGCGGACCGTGCAGTCGCTGTCCGGCGGCCAGCGCCGTCGCCTCGACGTGGCGCTCGGGCTGATGAACCACCCGCCGCTGCTCTTCCTCGACGAGCCGACTACGGGCCTCGACCCCCACGCCCGCGCGAACCTCTGGGAGCACATCGCGGCGATGCGCGAGCGCTACGGCATGACGATCGTGCTCACGACCCACTACCTCGACGAGGCCGACAGCATGGCGGAGCGCGTCGTCGTCATCGACCACGGCGAGATCATCGCCGACGCCACGCCGGACTCCCTCAAGCACGACCACGCGGACGACGTCATCACGCTCGCCGTGGTCCCGGCGCCCGGCGGCGGTGCCCCGGGGGAGGCGTCACCGGGAGCGGTGCCCGACGTCGTCGGCCGCGTCCGCGCGTCCCTCGCCGAGGACGCGGGCCGGGTCGCGACCACGACCGGCGCGGACGGCGTCGTGACGGTCCGCATCTCGACGACGCACGGCGCCGACCGTCTCCCGGAGGCCATCGAGGCGCTGCGCGTCGCGGGGCTGGCCGTGCGCTCGGCGGAGCTCAAGCAGGCGAGCCTCGACGACGTCTTCCTCAACCTCACCGGCCGCAGCCTGCGAGAGGAGGCCGCATGAGCACGCGGACCGACCTGGCGGGCGCACGCGTCGGGGCACCGGCCGCCGGTGCCGACACGGCGATGCGGACCGGCGTCGCGAAGTTCCTCGGCGACACGTGGGCCGTGTTCACGCGCGAGATCCTGCTCGTGCTGCGCGACCCGTTCACGCTGATCTTCTCGCTGCTGCAGCCGCTGATCTTCCTCGGCCTGTTCGGCCCGCTCCTCACGGGCGCGGTCGGCGGGTTCGGTGGCGGCGCACCCGGGGGCGGCGGGTCGACGGCCGAGACGCTGCAGTGGTTCGTCCCGGGCGTGATCGTCATGATCTCGCTGTTCGGCACGTCCATGAGCGGGTCGAACCTGCTCTACGAGATGATGACCGGCTCCTACGAGCGCGTGCTCGCGACGCCGCTCGACCGTTCCGCGATCCTCGTCGGGCGCTCGCTCAAGGAGTTCGCGCCGCTCGTCGTGCAGGGGCTGCTCATCGCGCTCGTGTGCGTCCCGTTCGGCTTCACGCTCTACCCGCTGCACCTGCTCGTCGGGCTGCTGCTGCTCGGGCTGTTCGGCATCGGGGTGGGCGCGCTGTCGATCGCGCTCGCGCTCGCCGCGAAGAACCGCGAGTGGCTGTTCTGGGGAGTGCAGCAGTCGCTGCTGTTCCCGCTGCTCATCCTCTCCGGCATGATGCTGCCGCTCGAGGCCGGGCCGGCGTGGATGCGCACCGCGGCGCTCTTCAACCCGCTGACCTACATCGTCGACGCGGAGCGCGCGCTGCTCGCCGGGTCGTTCGCCGACCCCGACGTGCTGTGGGGCTTCGTCGCCGCGGCGGTGACGTGCGCCGTCGGGCTGTGGGTCGGCATCCGCCGCACCCGCAAGACCGTCTGACGGCTCACCAGGCGCGGCTGCGCGGGGTGAAGGTGCTTCCGGCGGGCGTGGTCGCCGTCCGTGGTGGGTCGGGGGCGTCCATGAGATCGTCGAGCGCAACCGACCACCAGGAGGACGACATGTCGTGGACCACGCCGGCGAAGAAGGCGGTCTCCGGGCTCGTGCTCGCGGTGATCGCCTGCGTGATCTTCTTCGGTGCCGCCGCCGTGGGTTCCTTCCTCACCGCCGTCGTCGTCGCCCCGGACGCTCCCGACGTCACCACACCTGTCCCGCGCGGTGCGCTCAACGCCCTCTACGTCTGCGGGTTCGTCCTCTTCCTCTGGGGAACCTTCCGGATGACGACGGCGACGTGGGAGATGATCGGGAGCATCCGCCGCCCCGCGGAACCCGACGCCGCTCCCAGGCGCCGCGCGTCCCGGTGATCCGGCGGCCCGGGGCTGCTGTCGTCAGGCGCTCGTCGTCGCGCGGTCCGACGCCCACGGGACGACGCGCCCCGTCGCGAGCGAGGCCCGCGCGTCGAGCACGCGCTGGTTGGTGCTGCCGCGGAACGCGAGCGTGAGGTCGCGGCGCGCGAGCTCGAACCGGCCGTCGACCAGCACGTCGACCTCGGCGAGCAGCGCGCGCTGGTCCGCGGTCCCCGCGCGCAGCTCCTCCAGGGTGTAGCCCGTCCAGCACCACACGTCCCGGCGGTCGTCGTGCTCGGCGCGCAGGCGGCGCACGAGCCGCAGGCACACGCCCGTGTTGAGGAACGGCTCCCCGCCGAGCAGGGACAGGCCCTGCACGGCGGGGTGCGCGAGGTCGGCGAGGACGCGGTCCTCCAGGGCGTCGTCGTACGGGCGGCCGTAGCGGAAGCTCCACGCGGCCTCGTTGAAGCAGCCCTCGCACGCGAACAGGCACCCGCTCACGTAGAGGGAGCAGCGCACTCCCTCGCCGTCGACCATGACGAACGGCTTGTAGTCCGCGACGTACCCCTGGCTGACGCGGTCCGAGCGCCAGCCGGGGCCGGGGGTGCGCGCCACGGTCACGCCGACGCCGAGTCCGGCAGGTGCTTCACGCGCGCGGAGATCTCCGCGTGGCGGCCGTGCACCATGGGGCGCTGCTGCGGGTTGCCGAGGTACCCGCACGTGCGCTTCACGACGTCGCACGTGCGCGGGTCGGCGTTGCCGCACGACGGGCACGCGAAGCCGCGCGCGGTCGGGTCGAAGTCACCCGTGAACCCGCACGCGTAGCAGCGGTCGATGGGCGTGTTGGTGCCGAGGTAGCCCACGCGGTCGTACGCGTAGTCCCAGACGGCCTCCAGCGCCCGCGGGTTCTGCTGGAGCACGGGGTACTCGCAGTAGTGGATGAACCCGCCCGACGTGTACCGCGCGTACTCGGCCTCGAAGTCGAGCTTCTCGAACGGCGTCGGGCTCTTGCGGACGTCGTAGTGGAAGCTGTTCGTGTAGTAGTCCTTGTCGGTGATGTCGGGCACCGCGCCGAACCGCTCCCGGTCGAGGCGGCAGAACCGGTCGGTCAGGCTCTCGCTCGGCGTCGCGTAGACGCTGATCCGGTAGCCGAGCCGCGCCGTCCACCCGGCGGCGTGCGCGTGCAGGGACCGCAGCACGTCGAGCGTGAGCTCCTTGGCCCGCGGGTCGTGCTCCCAGGCGCCGCCGAAGAACGCGGCGGCGACCTCGTACAGCCCGATGTACCCGAGCGACACCGTGGCGCGGCCGTCGCGGAAGAGCCGGTCGACGTCGTCGCCGGGAGCGAGGCGCTCCCCGAACGCCCCGTGCACGTAGAGGATCGGCGCGTTGCCCGGCGTCGCCTCCTTGCAGCGCTCGATGCGGAAGACGAGCGCGTCGTGCACGGTCTCCAGGCGCTCGTCGAGCAGGCGCCAGAACGCGTCGAGGTCGCCGTCCGCCTCGAGCGCGATGCGCGGCAGGTTGAGCGTCACGACGCCGAGGTTCATGCGCCCCTCCGAGACGTCCCGGCCGTGCTCGTCCTGCCAGCCCTGGAGGAACGACCGGCAGCCCATGGGCACCTTGAACGACCCGGTGAGCTCGACGATCTTGTCGTACGACAGCACGTCCGGGTACATGCGCTTCGTCGCGCACTCGACCGCGAGCTGCTTGAGGTCGTGGTTGGGGTCGCCGGGGTCGAGGTTCAGCCCGCGGCGCAGCGTGAAGATGAGCTTGGGGAAGATCGCGGTGCGGCCCTCGCTGCCGAGGCCGCGGATGCGGATCTGGAGGATCGCGCGCTGGATCTCGCGCTCCAGCCACCCCGTGCCGAGCCCGAACCCGACCGACGTGAACGGCGTCTGCCCGTTCGACGTGAACAGGGTGTTGATCTCGTACTCCAGCGACTGCATCGCGTCGTAGATGTCCTTGCGCGTCTTCTCGCGCGCGTACTCCTCGTGCGCAGAGGCGTCGGCGATCCAGCGGCGCGCGTCCGCGAGGTGCTTCTCCAGGTTGCGCTCGGCGTACGGGGCGAGGAGCTCGTCGATGCGGTTGACCGAGCACCCGCCGTACTGGCTGGAGGACACGTTCGCGATGATCTGGCTGATCTGCGCCGTCGCGGTCTGGATCGAACGGGGCGGCTCGACCTGCGCGTTCCCGATCCGGAAGCCGCTCGACAGCATCGACCGGAAGTCGATGAGGCAGCAGTTCGTCATGGGCGCGTAGGGGTGGTAGTCGAGGTCGTGGTAGTGCAGGTCGCCCTTCTGGTGCGCGTTCGCGACGTGCGGCGGCAGCATCCGCAGCCCGATCGCCTTGCCCACCGTCCCGGCCGTGAGGTCGCGCTGGGTGTTGAAGACCTCGCTGTCCTTGTTCGCGTTCTCGTTGACGACCGTCGAGTCCTTGTCGAGCAGCCGCACGATCGAGTGGTTGAGGTCCGTCGCCCGGCTGCGCGCGAAGTCGCGCTGCACGCGGTAGTCGATGTAGGCGCGCGCGACGTCGTACTCGTGCGACTCGAGGAGCACGTGCTCGACGACGCCCTGGATCTCGTAGATCTTCACGGTCGCGTCGAACCGCGCGGCGATCTCCGCGTCGACCTGGTCGACGACCTCCGCCACGCGGCGGCGGTGCGTCGCCGTGAGGTCGCCGTGCACCTCCGCGAACGCCTTCGTCACGGCGGCGCGGATGCGGGCGTCGTCGAACGGCCGTCGCCGGCCGTCGCGCTTGAGGACCTCCAGCGTGGCGGTCGTGCGGTGCGGTGCTGCCTGGTCGAGCTCGATGGCGGTCATCGCTCGTCCCCTCTGCCCACCGGGTTCTCGCCGGCACGCAGAGGTTGCGCGACGGACCGTACCCCAACATGTGGGGTGTGAATCACGGCTGCGCCACCATATCTAGTCCGACGACCGCGCGTGACGACGGACGACGGCGCGCCGCGGGACGCCGTCGAAGGTCAGGACGAAGGTCCCGCGCGGCCGGGACGTGCGGCCGCGCGCACGGGGGACTCCGCGCGGCCGGAGCCGGCCCCTGCGGCGCTAGCCTCGGGACGTGGCCCGACGTCCGCCCGGCTGGGTGCCGAACCAGCACGGCGCGTGGCCCATGCTCCTGCTGCCGTTCGTGGTCGGCACGGTGCGCGGCGTGCAGGACGCCGGGTTCCGTCCGGTGACCCTCGCGCTCGGCGCGCTCTGGCTCATCGGGTACCTCGCCTACTCCGCGGCCGGGCTGTGGCTGAAGTCCCGCCGCCGGCCCCGCTACCGGCGCCCGATGCTCACGTACGGCGCGGCTGCGACCGTTCTCGGGACGGTCGTGCTCCTGCTCGACCCGGCGCTCGCGGCCTGGGCGCCCGCGTTCGTGCCGTTCCTCGCGCTCGGGCTGTGGGCGTCGGCGCGGCGCACCGAGCGGTCGGTCGCCGCGGGCGGCGCCCTCACGGTCGCCGCGTCGCTCATGACGGTCGTCGCCTACGCGGCGTGCCGGCCCGCGGGTGCGTCCGCCCTCGCCGTCCCGGCCGTCGTCTGGCTGGTCGCCGCGCTGCTCCTCGCGTACCTGTTCGGCACGGTGCTCTACGTCAAGACGATGATCCGCGAGCGCGGCGTGCGGTCGTACGTCGTCGCCTCGGTCGCCTACCACGCGGCGGTCACCGTCGCGGCGGGCGTCGTCGCCGTCGTGCACGACCCCACATGGTGGTGGGCGACGGCGTTCCTCGCCGCCGCGACCGCCCGGGCGGCGGTGCTGCCGGGCCGACGGCTGAGCCCGCGGGCCGTCGGGACCGGGGAGATCGTCGCGACGGTGCTGCTGCTCGTCGTCGCGCTCGTCGTGCGTTAGGTCCGCTGTTCGGCAGGTCGTGCGGGGTTCGGCACCTCGTGCTGCTGAACGCGGACCGTGGGTGCCGAACGGTCGGAGGTGCCAGGTGGTTCACTGGCGCGATGGACGACGACGCGCCCCTCACCCTGCCCGCGCTCGGCGAGCGCGTCGAGGCGGTGTCGGCGCTGTACGCGCGCAAGTTCGGCGTCGACCGCGACCCGGACTGGTTCATGCTCAAGCTCACCGAGGAGGTCGGCGAGCTGACCCAGGCGTTCCTCGCCGCGACGGGGCGCACCCGCCCGCGCGGAGGCGCAGGGACGCCCGGGCCCGACGGCGCAGCCTCGCCGCTCGCGGACGAGGTCGCCGACGTCCTGGCGCACCTGCTGCTGCTCGCGCGCTCCCAGGGCGTCGACGTCGAGGCGGCGGTACGGCGGAAGTGGCTCGCGTGGGAGGCCGACCTGCCCTGAGCGGGCGCACCGGCGCGGTCGCTAGGGTGGCGCCGTGACCGACCACCGCACCGACCCGCCCGTCGCCGCCGACGAGGTGACCACGCTGCGCGGCTTCCTCGACTTCCACCGCGACACGCTCCGCTGGAAGACGTCCGGGCTCGACGCCGCGGAGCTCGCGCACCGGCTGCGGCCGTCGTCGATGACGCTGGGCGGGCTGCTCAAGCACCTCGCGTTCGTCGAGTCGCAGTGGTTCTCGCAGGTGTTCCGCGGCGAGGAGCTCATGCCCCCGTTCGACACGGCGGACTGGGCCGACGACCGCGACTGGGACTGGACCTCCGCGGCGGGCGACTCGCCGGAGGAGCTGCGCATGCTGTTCGACCGGGCGGTCGCGGCGTCGGACGCGGTGCTCGACGCGGCGCTCGCGGACGGCGGGCTCGACCGGCTGAGCGCCCGCGCCGACCGGCACACGGGCGAGCGCTGGACGCTGCGCTGGATCCTCGTGCACCTGGTCGAGGAGTACGCGCGGCACAACGGTCACGCCGACCTGCTGCGCGAGGCGATCGACGGGACCGTGGGGGAGTAGCGCCGCGGTCGGTTGCCGCGGGCGCCGTCGCCCGGGACGATGGCGGACGTGACCGCCCCCGAGCAGCCCGCGCCCCGTCCGGTCCGTCCGCGCGTCGCCGCCGTCGTCCTGGTGGCGCTCGTCGTGCTGGGGGTCGGCCTGCTGCTCGCCGCGCTCTTGGTCGCGAGCCGCCCGACGTCGTTCGGCTGGTTCGCGTAAGCGCCGGTCTCCGGGACGACGTTCGTCCCCGTGGGCGCGTACCCGCCGGGTGCCGCGGCGCTCCTCGCGGGAGCCGGAGCCCTGCTGGTGGGAGGTGCGGTCGGGTTCGTCCTCGGACGGCGCCGCGCCGCCCCGGCGCAGCAGAGCTCCGCGCCCTCACCGGCACCGTCCGACGGCCCCGGCCCCGGCTCCGCCCCGTCCGACGGCGGGGCGGCACCGACCGCCTGACGCGCCACCTCCGACGCCCGGTCCCCGCACGCCGCGGAGGCCGGGCGTCGTCGTGTACCCACCGCCCGACGGCAGGGCACTCCTCCGCGGCCCCCGCGTGCTCACCCGACGTCCCGGGCGGTGCTCCACCGCCGCCCGGGCCCGGATGGGTACCGGCCTCCGCGACGGACGGTGGAACCACCGACGACGACAGGAGGTGGATCGTGTACCAGCTCGGTACGACTCAGGCAGGGACCGTGCTCGCGACGACGGGAGCGATCGCGGGCTTCTACGTGGTGGGAGCCTGGACGCTCGTCGTGGCGGGGCTCGCGCTCGTCATGACGGCGCGCGTCCTGCGCAAGCGGCTCGCGGAGCACCGATGAGCGCGGCGACGCTCCCACGGGTGGTGGTCGTGGTCCCGGCGCACGACGAGGCCGCGGCCCTGCCGACGACGCTCGCGTCGGTCCGGGCGCAGACGCGCCCGGTCGACCGGGTCGTCGTCGTGTCCGACCGCAGCACCGACGCGACGGTCGAGACCGCGCGCCGCCTGGGCGCCGACGTCGTCGAGACGGTCGGCAACACCGGCCGCAAGGCCGGGGCGCTGAACCAGGCGCTGCGCGGGGTGGAGGCGGAGAACGTCCTCGTGCTCGACGCGGACACGACCATCGCCCCGACGTTCGTCGAGGACGGCCTCGCCCTGCTCGACGCGCGCCCGGAGCTCGGCGCGGTCGGTGGTGTCTTCCGCGGCACCCCGCCGCGCTCGGTGCTCGAGCAGCTCCAGTCCGACGAGTACGAGCGGTACGGCGTGCAGATCGACGTGACCGGGCGGACGTCCGTCCTCACGGGCACGGCCGCGCTCGTGCGGACCGAGGCGCTGCGGGCGGTCGCCGCCGCGCGCGGGGACCGGCTCCCGGGGCGGCGCGGCGACGTGTACGACGTCGGCGCCATCACCGAGGACTCCGAGCTCACCCTCGCGCTGCGCACGCTCGGCTACGAGCTCGCGTCGCCGGTGCGGATGTCCTGCACGACGGAGCTCATGCCGACGTGCCGCGACCTGCACCGCCAGCGCGTCCGCTGGTACAAGGGGATGCTCGACAACCTGCACGCGTACGGGTTCACGCGCGTCACTGCCCGGTACGTCGGGCAGCAGGCGATGCTCGTGCTGAGCACGCTCATGCTCGCGAGCCTCCTCGTCCTCACGGCGCTGACGGTCGTCGCGGGCACGTTCCGGGTGGTCCCGGCGTGGCTCGCCGTGGGCGGGGTCCTCGTGCTCGAACGGGTCGTGACGGTGTGGCGGAACGGGCCGAAGGGCCGGCTGCTCGCCGTCCTCGTGCTGCCTGAGCTGCTCTACGACCTGTTCCTCCAGGTGGCGTTCGTCCGGGCATGCTTCCTCGCCGCGACGTCGCGCGACGCCGGGTGGCACCACGTGGCGCACGCGACCGCGTCCGGGAGCGCGACCGAGGACGCGCCCGAGACCGCTCCCGCGAGCAGCATCGAGAACTCCGAGAGCTCGAAGCAGTTGACCTTGACGTGACGTCAACTTCTACCGTGGTCCCGGTGCCGCACGAGAGCACCACCGACGCACGGGAGGAGCGGGAGATGAGCACGACGGGCGCCCGCACGGCCGACTGGTCCATCCAGGAGGTCGCGCGCCTGGCCGGGACGACGAGCCGCACGCTGCGTCACTACGACGCGGTCGGGCTCCTCCCCCCGAGCCGGGTCGCGGCGAACGGCTACCGCCACTACGACGCCGACGCGCTCGTCCGGCTCCAGCGGATCCTGCTCCTGCGCGACCTCGGTCTCGGCCTCCCCGCGATCCGCGAGGCGCTCGACGGCCCGCCCGCCCGGCAGGGTGACGGGCCGCCGTCGGCCAGCGCCCGGCGGGAGGCCCAGGTGCGGGCGCTGCGCGGCCACCTCGGGTGGCTGCGGGCGGAGCGGCAGCGGCTGGCGCGGCAGATCGCGTCGGTCGAACGGACGATCACCACGATGGAAGGAGGTGGCGAGCTCATGGCGGACGACATGTTCGACGGGTTCGACCACACGCAGCACCGCGACGAGGTCGAGGCCCGCTGGGGGAAGGACGCGTACGCGCGGAGCGACACCTGGTGGCGGGGGATGTCCGACGACGACCGCGCCGTCTGGCAGGACCGCACGCGCGCGCTCGGAGAGGACTGGGCCGCGGCGGCCGCCCGGGGCGTCGACCCGGCGTCCGACGAGGCGCAACAGCTCGCGCGCCGCCACGTCGAGTGGCTCGGCGGCATCCCCGGAACCCCGGGTGCCGGCGCGGCACCGGTCAAGGAGTACGTCGTCGGCCTCGGCGAGATGTACGTCGCAGACGAGCGGTTCGCGAAGAGCTACGGCGGCGTCGAGGGTGCGACGCTCGTGCGCGACGCCCTGCGCGTGTACGCGGACGCCCACCTGTAGCCCCGGGCCCGGGCCGGGACCTCCGGCCCGGGCACGATCCGTTCGACGTCACTAGCCTGGAACCCCGGCGGGACACGGCGCCCCGCCGCCGCCAGGAGGCAGCCATGGCCACGACGTCGACGTCCACCGGCCCGGCCACGACCCGCAACGTCGCCCTCGTCGGGCACAGCGGCTCGGGCAAGACCACGCTCGCCGAGGCGTTCCTCCACCGTGCGGGCGCCGTCCCGCGCCCGGGTTCCGTCGCGGAGGGCACGACCGTGTGCGACCACGAGCCCGAGGAGGTCGCGCGCGGCATCTCCGTGAGCCTCGGCGTCGCGCACCTCGACTGGCGCGCGCCCGACGGCACGACCTACCAAGTCACGCTGCTCGACACCCCCGGCTCGCCCGACTTCGCGGGGTCCGTGGACGCGGCGCTCGCGGTGGCGGACCTCGCGGTCGTGGTGGTGAGCGCCGTCGACGGGGTGCAGTCGGGCACGGAGGAGGTCTGGCGACGGTGCGACGAGGCGGGGATCCCCCGCCTCGTCGTCGTCTCCCAGGAGGACCGCGCGCGGGCGAGCTTTCGCACCGTCCTCGCCGCGCTCCGGGCCGCGTTCGATGCGCCGTTCGCGCCGCTCGAGCTCCCGCTCGGGGAGGAGCAGACGCTGCACGGCGTGGCCGACGTCCTCACCGAGCGCGCCCGCGAGTACGGGGGCGGCGGTCAGGGGGTCTGGCAGGGCCACGACGAGGAGGTCCCCGCCGACGTCCGCGACGAGGAGCACGCGCTGCACGACGAGGTCGTCGAGGAGATCGTCACGCACGACGACGACCAGCTCGAGGCCTATCTCGGGGGCGACGAGCCGGGCCCGGCCGACCTGGAGCGCACGCTCGCGCACGAGGTGCTGACGGGCGAGGCCGTGCCGGTGCTGCTCGCGTCCGCCGTCACCGGCGTCGGGGTGGACCGCGTCCTCGACCTCGTGTGCGAGCTCGGGCCGTCGCCCGCGGACCGCCCGGCCGTCGTCGCGCTGCCCGACGCCGCCGGGTCGGGCGAGGCCGTGACGTCCGAGGTCGCGGCCGACCCCGCGGGCGACGCGCTCGTCCACGTCTTCCGGACCGTCGTCGACCCGTTCGTCGGGCAGGTGTCGGTGTTCAAGGTGCTGTCCGGGACCGTCGCGACGGGCGACCGGCTCGTGAGCACCGCGACCGGCGCAGACGACCGCGTCCACGGGCTCTTCCGGCTGCGCGGCCGCGAGCACCTGGCCGTCGACCGGGTCGTCGCGGGCGACGTCGCCGCCGTCGCGAAGCTCTCCGCCGCGTCGACCGGCACGCTCCTCGCGGGCCGCCGGATGCCCGTCGCGGCGCGAGACCTGCCACCCCGGCCACCGGTGTACACGCTCGCGTTGCGGCCCGTGTCGCAGTCCGACGACGACAAGCTGTCCGCCGCGCTCACCCGGCTGCGCGCCGAGGACGCGACGCTGCACGTCGACCTCACCGGCTCCCAGGCGGTCCTCGGCGGCCTCGGGGACACGCACCTCGCCGTCGCCGTCGAGCGGCTCGAACGGTCCTTCGGCGTCCGCGTCACGACCGAGCCCGTCGAGGTCGCCTACCGGGAGACGATCACGCGCGCCGTCGAGGTCGAGGGACGCGTGAAGAAGCAGTCCGGCGGGCACGGGCAGTTCGCCGTCGTGCAGCTGCGCGTCTCCCCGCTCCCGCGCGGCGAGGGGTTCGCGTTCGTCAGCTCCGTCGTCGGCGGGTCGGTGCCGCGCCAGTACCTGCCCGCGGTCGAGCGCGGCGCCCGCGAGGCCATGGAGAGCGGCGGACCGCACGGCTACCCCGTCGTGGACCTGCGCGTCGAGGTCCTCGACGGCAAGGCGCACTCCGTCGACTCATCCGACATGGCGTTCCGCACCGCGGGCGGCGTGGGGGTGCGGGAGGCGCTCGCCACGGCCGGGACGGTCGTGCTCGAGCCCGTCTCCGCGGTGACCGTGACCGTCCCGCCCGACGCGCAGGGCGACGTCATGGGCGACCTCTCCGCGCGGCGCGGCCACATCACCGCGACCGACTCCCTGCCCGACGGCCGCGTGCGCGTCGACGCGCTCGTGCCCGAGGCCGAGCTGACCCGCTACGTCCTCGACCTGCGCTCGATCACCGGCGGGCGAGGGTCGTTCACGGCCGCGCCCGACCGCAACGAGGTGCTCCCCGGCGGCGTCGGGGCGAGTCGCTAGGCCGGGCCCTCTCGACGGGCGGTGCTCCACGGTCTTCGACCCCGCGCAGAGAAGATCCCCCGGGTTGCGCATCGTGGAGAGGCGTGGGGGATGTCGTGCTCCCGAGCCTATCGTCCTCAGCGGCGCGGCACGACGATCGGCGCGCCGCCGCCGGGGTGGTCGACGACCTCGACGGGGTAGTCGTAGACGCCGCTCAGCAGCTCGGCGGTGAGGACGTCGCGCGGACCGCCGTCGGCGACGACGCGCCCGCCCGCGAGGACGGTGACCTGGTCGGCGTACGCGGCCGCGAGCGAGAGGTCGTGCACGACGACGACCACCGCACCGCCAGCGGCGGCGTGCGCCCGGGCGAGCTGGAGCACGAGCTCCTGGTGCTTGAGGTCGAGCGCGGCGGTCGGCTCGTCGAGCATGAGGAGCGCGGTGCGCTGGGCGAGCACGCGCGCGAGCGCGACGCGGGCCTTCTCCCCGCCGGACAGCGACGTGAAGTGCCGGTCGGTGAGGTGCTCCACGTCGGTCGCGGCGAGCGCCTCGGCGACCGCGGCGTCGTCGTCGTCCTCGAACGGGGTGCCGCGCCACGGCGAGCGGCCCATGCGCACGACGTCCACGGCGGTGAACGGGAAGCTCAGCGAGACCTGCTGGAGCATGACCGACCGGCGCAGGGCGAGCTCGGTCGGGGTCCACGCGGCGAGCGGGCGGCCGGCTACGGTGACGTCTCCGGCCTCGGGGCGCAGGTCGCCGGTGAGGACGCCCAGCAGCGACGACTTCCCGGCCCCGTTCGGGCCGAGCAGCGCGCGGACCTCGCCCGCGCGCACGTCGACCGACACGTCGCGCAGGATCGGCGCCTCGCCCAGGGTGAGGGACACGCCGTGCGCGGCGGTGACCACGTCGCCGGGCGCGGCCGGGCGGGGGAGGCGGGGCCGCCGTCGGGCACCGGTGACGGCGGTGCGCAGCGCGCCGAGGAACGACGACCCCTCGTGGCGCAGGTCGCTCATGCCCAGCCTCCCTGGCGCGAGCGCGTGCGGCGCAGCAGGTAGAAGAAGAACGGCCCGCCGACGAGCGACGTGATCATGCCGAGCGGCAGCTCGACGTTCGCGACGGCGCTGCGTGCGAGGAGGTCGGCGGCGAGCAGCACGACGGCGCCGCCCAGCACGGACGCGGGGACGAGCGTGCGGTGGCTCGGCCCGCACACCATGCGCACGAGGTGCGGCACGACGAGCCCGACGAACGCGATGATCCCCGTGAACGCGACCCCGGCGGAGACGAGGAGCGCGACGAGGACGATGACGAGCTGGCGCAGCCGCTCGACGTCGACCCCGAGGTGCTGCGCGGCGCGCTCGCCGAGCGCGAGCAGGTCCATCTTGCGGCGCACGAGCATCGCGCCGGTGACGCCGACGACGGCGATCGGCAGGACGACCGCGACGGACTGCCACGTCGCGCCGCCGAGCGAGCCGAGCTGCCAGAAGACGATCTGCTCGCGCGCGGCCGGGTCGGCGACGAACGTGAAGAACGCGAGCATCCCGCCCGCGAACGCGTTGACCGCGATGCCCGTGAGCACGAGCGTCACGACCTCGGTGCGACCGCCGGCGCGCGCGAGCGCGTAGACGACGAACGTCGTGACGAGCCCGCCGACGAACGCCGCCGCGGCGACCCACGTGCCGGGCACGAGCGCGCCCGCGGTGACGATGACCGCGCACGCGCCCACGGCCGCGCCCGAGGAGACCCCGATGACGCCGGGCTCGGCGAGCGGGTTGCCGAACACGCCCTGCATGAGCGCGCCCGAGCACGCGAGCGCCGCGCCGACGACGATCGCCAGGACGACGCGCGGGAACCGCACGACCCACAGCGCGTTCTCGCCCTGCGGGTGCGACGGCATGGGCCCCCAGTCGAGCCCGACGTGGTGCGCGAGCGAGCCGAGCACCTCCGCGGGCGACACCGGCACCTGACCCGTCATGCCGGACACGACGGTGAGCACCGCGAGCGCCACGCCCAGCCCGACCATCAGCCACCGGGCGGCGTGGCGGCGCTGCTGCCCGACGGCGGGCCCCACCCGGGCGGGCCGACCACCCGGGCGCGGGGCGCCGTCGGGCACGGCGACGCCCTCGGGACCGGGCGCGCCCTCCGGCGTGCCGAGGGGGCGGGTGGCGGGCGCGCTCACGACGCCGGGAGCTCCGGCGCGGGCACGCCGTAGAAGGCCTCGACGAGCGCCGCGATCGTGGAGCCGGTGCGGGGGCCGAACGTGAGGAGGCGGGAGCCGTCCATGTCGACGACGCGGCGCGCCTCGCCCGCGGGCGTCTGCGCGAGGCCGGGGATCGCCATCATGGCGTCGAGGCCGCCCATCGACTCGAGCCCGTCGGTCATGACGAGGTAGGCGTCGGGCGCGGCGCTGATGATCGCCTCGCTCGTGACCGGCGCGTACTGCTGCGTGAGGCCGATCGCCGTTCCGGCGTCCTCGCCGCCGATCTCGCGGATCAGGTCGTCGGCGCCGGAGCCGGGCCCGAACAGCATCTTGATGTTCGCCCCGCGCAGGTAGAGGAACGCGACGCGCGGCGTCCCGGTGTCCTGCGGCACCGCGGCGAGGGCCGCGCAGATCTGCCGGTCCGTGCGCTCGACGAGCGCCTCGCCCTGCTCGGGCACGCCCAGCGCTGTCGCGACGGCGCGGATCCGGTCGTCGACGCCGTCGAGCGTGCGGGCCTCGTCGAAGTACACGACGGGGATGCCCGAGCTCTCGAGCTGGCCGCGCACGTCGTCGGTGAGGATCGTCGCGTCGGTGAGGATCACGGAGGGGTTCAGCCCGAGGATCGCCTCGACGTCGAGCGCGTGGCCGGCACCCGTGACGACGGGGACGTCCGCGGCCTCGGGGAAGCCGGTCGGCAGGTCGCGGCCCACGACGTTCGCGCCCAGCCCCAGGCTGTAGACGATCTCGCCGAGCGTCCCGTACAGGTCGACGGGGATGATGCGGCTCACGTCGGTGATCTCGACCTGGCGCCCGTCGACCGACTCGACCGTCACCGGGAGCTGCGGGGCGGGCGCCTCGGCGACCGGGTGGATCGCGTCGTCGGCGAACGTCGCGCTCGTGGGCCCGGTGGGGAACGACGCGGGGTCGACGTCGGAGCCGCCGCCCGCGGCCCGGGACTCCTCGAGCGTCGTGCAGGCGGGCGCCGTGGTCGTCGGGGTGTCGGTCGGGGTCGCCTCGACGGGCTCCGCGTCCTGGCTCGCCGCGGCCGACGGCGTCGCGGGGGGCTCGTAGGGGAGCGGCGCGCACGCGGCGACCAGGCCCAGCAGGACGACGGCGCCCGCCCCGGCCAGCGCGGTCACGGTCCGGCGTGCGCGGCGGGGCGCGGCACCCGACGTGCCTGCGGGCGACGTCGGGCGGCGCGGCGACGAGCCGGGGTGCGGCGCAGGGCGGGCAGCGTGAGGCATGGGGAGTTCTCCAGGAAGCGGTCCGAGGGCGCGGCCGCCACGGCCGCCGCCACCAGGTAAGACGAGCCTAACCTGACCCGCGGACGTTTCTCGACCGTCGTGGAGGTAACTCACCTCACGAACGACCCCCCGGCGCGCGGCCGAGCATGGCGACGTGGCCCGTCGGCTGGGTGGGACGGACCGCGACCGCATGGTCGGCGGCGGGGAGCCGGATGGGGGCGTGGTGGGGGGTGGGGCAGGTCAGGGGTGGGCGGCGCCGAGGTCGGCGAAGAGGTCGCTGTTGAGGCGGAAGGCGTGCTTGGCCTCGGCGACGGTCTCGTCGAGCTGCCCGGGGGTGAGGACCAGGGCGTCGAGGCGCTCGCGGTAGACGTCCTTGAACGGCTTGGACTTGGGGATCTCGACGAACGTGTAGAAGGCGAGGCCGTCGCCCGAGAGCCCGTAGTGGCGCTCGAGCATGCGCTTGATGATCTGGCCGCCCGAGAGGTCTCCGAGGTAGCGCGTGTAGGCGTGCGCGGCGTACGCGGGCAGGGACCCGCCGACCGTGCGCAGGCGGGCGACGTAGCGCTCGGTCGCGGGGTGGATCGTCACGCGCTCGGCCCAGTCGGCGCCCACGAGGAACGTGAGGTCCTTCTCGATCTCGGGGGTGCGCGTCAGCTCGTCGAACACGAGGCTCGCGCCCTGGGCGTCGTCGCGCATCGCGGCGCTCGCGTCCTCGAGCGCGCCGTAGATGGCCCACTGCTGGGCGGCGAGGTCGGCGTACGCGGCGACGTCGAGGCGCCCGGTCATGAGCCGCTCGACGAACCCGGAGCCCTCGGCCTGCTCGTGCTCGGGGCGCGTGCCCTCGCGCAGCCGCTGCGACAGCGGGACGGACTCGTCGGCGCGGTGGAGGTCGTGGGTGAGGGCAGTCACGGGGTGGCTCCTGCGGGTGCGTCGGGGCGGGACAGCACGTCCTGACGCCGTGTCATGACGATGCGTCAGGAACTGTAACGCACGGAGGTGAGGCTTGCCTATCCTCTGTCCGTCATCCGGCCCCGCCGAGCGGGCAGGGCGTCAGCCCGCGAGCGCGGGCGAGGTCGCGTCGGCCCCCACGGCGCGCAGCACGAACGCCTCCGTCGCCTCGATCGCCTGCTCGCGCGCGGCCGGGTCGTCGGGCACGAGCCGCCCGGACAGGCACGCGTTGACGAGCTGGACGGTCGTGTCGATGTCCTGCGCGGGGAACTCGCCCGCCTCGATCCCCGACCGGACGATGCGGCGCAGGATCGCCTCGACGAGCTCGGCGTGCTCGCGCAGCCGCTGGCGCGTGGTGCGCGAGAGCACGGTGCGCAGGTCCGGCCCCGGCGCGAGGTGGAAGATGCGCTTGAGCTGGGCCTGCTGGCGGATGTACGTGCGCAGCTGCTCGACCGGGTCGTCCACGTGCTCCAGCGCGCGCTCCAGCGTCCCCACGTACTGCTCCGTCTCGTGGGTGATGAATCCGAGGAGCAGGGCCTCCTTGTCGGGGAAGTGGTTGTACACCGCGGTGCGGCCGACCCCGGCGGCGGCGGCGATGTCCGCGAGCGAGATGGCGTCGAAGCCCCGGTCCATCATGAGGGTCGAGAGCGCCGCGAAGAGCTTCTGCCGGGTCTGGGCGCGGTGCTCGTGGAGGGACCCTCCGATGATCTTGGGCATGCTGACATCATAGGCAGGTCGTGTCAGAACGCTAATCCCCGACGATCCGGGCCTCGGGGAGGGCGCTGCGCCGTCTGGCACACTGCCGCCATGGACACGACCGCGTCGCCCGAGGGCGTCCCCGCCGCCCCGGACCCGGAGTTCCCGCCCGTCCCCGCGGACACCAAGGACTGGACGTGGGTCATGGAGCGGCCGTGCCCCGAGTGCGGGTTCGTCGCCGCCGAGGTCACGCCCGACCGCGTGGGCGCCGCGGTCCGCGACGCCGTCCCGCGCTACGTCGCGGCCCTGGGCCGCGCGGACGCGCGGACCCGCCCCGACCCGACGACCTGGTCGGTGCTCGAGTACGCCGCGCACGTCCGCGACGTCTTCACGGTGTTCGACGTGCGCGTGCAGTCCATGGTCGAGGGCGACGACCCGCGGTTCGCCAACTGGGACCAGGACGCGACCGCGGTCGCGGAGGACTACGCGCACCAGGACCCGGCCGTGGTCGCGCGCGAGCTCCGGATCGCGGGCGACCGCGTCGCGGGCCGCTTCGACGCGCTCGTCCCCGACCAGTGGGAGCGTCCCGGTCGGCGCTCGAACGGGTCGGTCTTCACCGTCCGGACGCTGGGGCAGTACTTCGTGCACGACGTCGTCCACCACCTCCACGACGTCGGCGCCTGACGCCCGCGGGGTCCCGGTGAGCGGACCCACGCTCGTGACACCGCCGTAACACCGTCGCCTCCGGGGCGCTCTACGTTCCGGTCATGGACGCCCCCGTCGCCGGCCTGGTGCCGGACGCGCACGCCGGTGCGCACCTGCTCGCGACGCCCCGCTCGCGCGGCGCGGCCCGCACGCCCGTGGACGCGCTCGCGCGCGCCTGGTTCGTCGGCGCGGCCTGGACGACCCCGCCGGGCGGCGGGGGAGCGGCGCGCCCCATGGCCGGTGCGCGGTTCCGTGGCGTGGTGCCCGACGGCGTCGTCGCACCGGGCGAGCTGCGCCTCGCCGAGGGGGCGCGCGTCGTCGGGCCCTTCGCGCTCACGCCGCCGCAGACGCAGGCGCTCGGCCTCGCGGGCGGGGGCGCCGAGGCGTTCGCGCTGCACGTCGACCACCCCGACGCGCGGCTCGCGCCCGTCGCGCGGACCGGCGCCTGGGCCGACACGTCGACCGGCACGTCGACCGGCACGTCGACCGGCTCGGTGACCGACGACCGCGACGGGCTGGTGCGCGCGTTCCCGGCAGGGCTGCCGCAGGGGCTCGAGCTCCGCGTGCTGGGCTGGGCCGTCGCCGCGGCCCGGCGCGTCGGCGGCGCGGTCGTCGCGGACGGCCGGACCGTGCTCACGCCCGACCCGGCATCGGGCGTCGACCTCACGCTCTACAGCGCCCACGTGCTCGGGCCCGACGACGCGCTCGGCGTCCTGCGCACGACGGTCCCCGGCGCGGGGGTCGTCGTGGTGCGGCCGGGCGCGGACGGCCTCGCGGAGTACGTGCTGTCGGGCGAGACCCCGTACGACGGCGCGGTGCGGCTCGAGGCCCGACGCGTCGCGCGGGTCCCGCTCGCGCTCGACGGCCTCGACTGGCGCGAGCACGGGCCGCACGCCTACCGCCTCACGTGGGTGCCGACCGAGCCGGACGAGCTCGCGGTCGAGCGGCCCTCGGGGCTGCACGTCATCGCGCGCTCGCGCGCCCGGGTGCTGCTCGCCCGGCTCGCGGCGATGCTCCAGGGCCGGCTCGCGGGGACGCTCGTCGACGACGGCGGGTTTGTCGTGCGCGACCTCGACCTCGACGAGCGGCTCTCCCCGGCGGCGGCACCCACGGCGCGGTTCTGGGTCTGAGCCCGTGCGCACGGGCCGCGTCGCGGGGTCGGACGGGCCCGGTCCGCGCCGAGGTCTGTCCACAGAATTCATCCACAGGCCTGTGGGCGGCGTGGGAACGGCGCGGGACGTCCTGTGGACGAACCTGTGGTCATCCGGGCGACCCAAATGACAACGGTGGGAACTCTTGCAGACCCCCGGACCGAGGACTACAAACGTCCGTAACGGCCCGGACGGGCGCACACGGACGACGGGGTTCCGGCACGCAGCACGCAGGGGTCTGAGGGCCTCGCCAGGACCGCACGACGTCTCGCCGCGCGCGCGAGGGCACGGCCGACCGGAGAACGGTGGACGACCCGCCACCCCCTGCTGCGGGGCTGCGCGCGACGGCGCAGGTTCCTACCGGACCCGGAAGGCCGACCGCGATCGGCGTCACCGCACCTGCCCGGGCACCCGGGCGGACGCGAGGGCGCCGGGCCGCCACGTCGCGAGCGGCGCCCCGACGGGCCACCCGGCCCGACCGCCCCGGGGTCGCGCGGACACGGCGAGGCCCCTCGGAATCCTGCTCCGAGGGGCCTCGTCCCCATTCTCCCGCGGGCACGGCCCGACGCGAAGACCGCCCCCAGACGCAGGACGGCGCCGCCCCGCGCGCCTACGCTCGAGCCATGAGCAACCTCGAGACCCGGCCCGAGGAGCGCGTCTGCTCGGCGGGCGCGCCCCACGACGACGGCGGAGGCGCCGCGGTCGAGATCCTCGAGCATCGGGACGTCCCGCTCGGGGGCACCCGGGCGATGCGCGTGCGGCGCACGATCCCGCAGCGCGCGCGGTCGCTCGTCGGCGCGTGGTGCTTCCTCGACCACTACGGGCCCGACCCGCTGCCCGCGATCGGCGACGGCACCGACGGCATGCAGGTGCCGCCGCACCCCCACACCGGGCTCCAGACCGTCACGTGGCTGTTCGCCGGCGAGATCCTGCACCGCGACGCCGTCGGGTCGCTCCAGACGGTGCGGCCCGGCGAGCTCAACCTCATGACCGCGGGCCGCGGCATCTCCCACTCGGAGGAGTCGCCGCGCGGCGAGCGGCCCCCGGTCCTGCACGGCGTCCAGCTCTGGGTCGCGCTCCCGGGCGACCGCCTCACGGACCCGCCCGCGTTCGAGCACCACGCCGACCTCCCCGTCGCCACGGTCGACGGCGCGCGCGTGCAGGTCTTCCTCGGCGCGCTCCGCGTGGGCGGCGCCGCCCTGCGCTCGCCCGCCACGACGTACACGCCAATCGTCGGGGCGCAGCTCGACCTCGCGCCCGGCGCGCGCGTCACGCTCGACGTGGACCCGACGTTCGAGCACGGCCTGCTCGTCGACGAGGGCGTCGTGCGGCTGGAGGGCTCGCCCGTGCCGCCGTCGTCGCTGGGGTACGTCGAGCCCGGCCGCACGACGCTCGTCGTCGAGGCGGGGCCGG
Source organism: Cellulosimicrobium sp. RS (assembly GCF_046159675.1). NCBI lineage: Bacteria > Bacillati > Actinomycetota > Actinomycetes > Micrococcales > Promicromonosporaceae > Cellulosimicrobium > Cellulosimicrobium sp. RS. The sequence goes on from NZ_JBJXVU010000002.1 coordinate 366,424, forward strand.
ACGCCCCGGCGCGGGCGGTGCTCGTGGGGGGCGAGCCGTTCGGCGAGGACATCGTCATGTGGTGGAACTTCGTGGGCCGCTCGCACGACGACGTCGCGCGCGCCCGCGCGGACTGGCAGGCCCAGCTCGTCGTCACGGGGGACCAGGGCCCGAACCGCGGCGGCACCCGGTACGCCGACGGCGCGCGCGAGCGCCGCTACGGCGAGGTCGTCGGGTACGACGGCGGACCCCTGCCCGCGCCCGCGCTGCCCGACGTCCGCCTGCGCCCGCGCACCCGGCCCGCCGCGCCGCCCCGCCCGTAGGCCGCGCCAGTAGACTGCCGCGCATGGCCAAGAACACCACGCCCGACTTCGTGCTGCGCCCGTTCGAGGGGCTCCCCGGCGAGACCGACTGGGTCGCGATGCGCGAGGTCGTCCCCTCGGCCACCGCGACCGCGCGCACGACCGCCGAGCACGGGGCGCGCGACGTCCTCGTCGTGACGGTCCTGCCCGCCGGCTGGGCCGCGCTGCACCGCCAGGACGGCGCGATCCTCCTCGCCGTCCAGACCCTCGCCGGCTCGGGCGACACGAGCCGCGACCTCGCCGCCGCGCTCCTCGAGGCGATCGACGCCGAGCCCGGCACGTCCATCGAGACGGGCGCCCTGCCCGACGCCGGCCCGCGCCTGCAGGACGTGCTCGACCTCTCCGTCCCGTTCGACGTCACCGTGCACGAGGACTTCGCGTTCTGGCTCGACCCGTCGGCGGAGATCACGCCCGACCTGCGCGCCTCGCTCGATCAGGCGGCCGAGTCGATGGTGCCCACCGTCAAGCTCGACGCCGTCGAGTCGGCGTACTGGTGCCGCATGTCGCGCGAGTTCCTGCGCTGGGCCCGCCCCGAGCCGGAGGACGCGCTCATCGACGCGATCTCGCGCCTGCACGCGAAGCGCGAGTCCGGTCTCGCGGGCGGCAAGTTCGTCGGTGCCTTCCGGTCGAGCGGCCTGCTCGTCCCCGTGTGGGAGCTGCCCCGCGGCACGGAGGCGGACGAGCTCGAGGGCCCGGTCGCGGAGCTCGACGCGCGGCTCACCGAGGCGCTCGCGGTCACGGAGCCGCTCGACGCGAGCGAGCGCCGTGCGCGCGCGGGCATCGTGTCCCGGCAGGTCACGCTCCGCTGACCCGGAGCAGGCTGATCCGGAGCCCCCGCGCGAGAGCGCACGACGCGGGAGCGCGACCACGCCGAGAGCCCGCCGACGCCCCTGTCGGCGGGCTCTCGCGTCGAGTAGGATCCGGGAGACCTGGGAACGCAGCCCGGTCGTCCTGCGGAGATCCCGAGCGGATCCGCTGGTGGAACGACGACACATCTGCGGCCAACTCTTTGCACTACTAGGCTGGACGGCGTGAACGCGGACCATCGGTCGACCGATACGGGGAAGAACACGGGGAGTACCCCCACGAGCACGGCGAGCACGCCGCCGACGTACCTGTCGGCGTCCGGCACGCGGGCGCGCACGCCGCGCCCCGTGACCGGCGACGGACGCACGGGTCGCGCCGTCCGCCAGCGCGTCGCGGTGATCATCCCCGCGAAGGACGAGTCCCGCCGCATCGCCGCCACCGTGCGCGCCGCGAAGGCCATCCCGCACGTCGACCTCGTGCTCGTCGTCGACGACGGCAGCGAGGACGACACCCAGCACGTCGCGCGCGAGGCGGGCGCCGTCGTCGTGCGGCACTCCCACAACCGCGGGAAGGCCGCGGCCATGGAGACGGGCGCCGCCGTCGTCGCGATGCGCGACGCGGCCGACCGCCCGCCGCGCCTCCTGCTCTTCATCGACGGCGACCTCGGCGAGACCGCGGTGAACACCGCGCCGCTCGTCGCGCCCGTGCTCGACGGGTACGCCGACGTCGCCATCGCGCTGCTCCCGCCGCAGCCGGGCGCGGGTGGCCGGGGGATCGTCGTGGGGGCCGCGCGCCGCGCGATCCAGTCCCTCACGGGGTGGACCCCGACGCAGCCCCTCTCCGGGATGCGGTGCCTCACGCGCGAGGCGTTCGAGGCCGCGACGCCGCTCGCGCGCGGCTGGGGCGTGGAGACCGGCATGACGATCGACCTGCTCCGCAAGGGGTACGTGGCGGTCGAGGTGCCGTGCGACCTGCGCCACCGCGCGTCGTCGAACGACCTGAAGGGCCAGCTCCACCGCGCGGCCCAGTACCGGGACGTGCTGCTCGCGGTGAACGCGCGCAAGATGCGCTCCGCCGTCGACCGGGTGCGCGCGGGCGACCACTAGCCACGCGGGACCGCCGCACCGGGCGACCCGGCACGGCAGGTCGCTCGGCGCGGCGGCTCGGCGTCGGGGCTCAGGGCCTCGGCGTGCGGACCATGCCGTGCACGACGGGGCCGTCGTGCACCTGCGTGGTCGCGGTGCGCACGAAGCCCAGCCGCTCGTAGAAGGTGACGTTGCGCGCGTCGGAGGTCTCGAGCGCGACGGGCGCGTCCCCGAGGGCGGGGTCGCGCAGGGCGGCCCGGCACACCGCGCTGCCGCGCCCGGTGCCCTGGAGCGACGGCAGGACCCCCACCGTCGCGAGCGTCCAGGCGCCCGGCGGGGGCGGCGGCAGCTCGGCGGCGGCCACGGCCTGCAGGCGCGGGCCGTGCAGCGCGGCGACGCGCTCCTGGACGTCCCCGGGGGGAGCGGGGGCGTCGGGCGGCATGAGCGCGACGACGGCGTCCGCCGGGTCGTGGACGACCACGATCCCGTGCGCGAGGGCGTGCTCGAGGTAGATCTCCTGGAGCGCGGCGAGGCGCTCGGGGTAGTCGTCCTCCGGGACGGCCCAGCGGGTCCAGGGGTAGTCGTGGAACGCGGCGGCGAGGGTGCGGGCCGCGGCGGGGACGTCGGCGGCGGTGGCTCGACGGAACGTCGGCGTCATGGTGCGGTGCCTCTCGGGGTCGGGTCGGGCTGGGGCTCGATCGCGCCGGTGCGGGCGATCTGCTCGAGCGTGCGCACGTGCTGCCGGAACGCGTCGAGCCCTCGGTCGCTGATGCGGACCCAGGTGCGCGTCCGACGTCCGGCGGCCTCCTTGCGGATCTCGACGAGGCCCGCGTCGGAGAGCGCGGTGAGGGCCTGGGAGAGGGACGAGTCGCTCAGCTCGACCAGGTCGGCCAGGAAGCGGAAGTCCGCGCTCTCGACGTTCGCCAGGGCGGCGAGGATCGAGAAGCGCACGGGCGAGTGGATGAGCGCGTCCAGGGCCTTGCGCGGGTGGCTCACCGGCGTGCGCTCGCGAACGCGCACGCCGCGAACGGGGACGCGGCGACGACGCCGGCGACGACCCACCAGGCGGGCGACGTCGCGCCGACGAGCTGGAGCGCCGGGTCGAGCATGACGAAGTACAGCACCGCCCAGGTGATCAGGGCGATGCCCATGTCGCGCACCCAGTGCCGGGGCGCCGTCCGGTGGTGCCGCGCGACGGCGGACCACAGCAGGGCGAGGACGACCACGAGCACCGTGGTGGCGGGCCACCACGGTGCGTCGAGGACGTCGATCGCGATCGTGTACGCGAGGGCGGCGACGGCGTGCCCGACGCTGAGCCAGGGGTACCAGCGGGTCGCGCGGTGGGCCTGGGCGGCGACCTCCTCCGCCTGGCCGAGCTGACGACGGGCCTGCTCCGGGGTGATGGAGTTCTGGATCATGCAATCACTTTAACACTCCTAAAGTGATTGGGGTCCACCCGACGCGGTGTCCTCCCGCATCTCCTCGAGCGGGCGGTTCGCCGTCTCGGGCAGCGCCCTCAGCACGAGCACGAACGACGCCGCCGCGAACACCGCGTAGAGGGCGTAGCTGCCGGGGAGCGACAGGTCCCGGAGCGAGGGGAACGTGAGATTGACGGCGATGCCCGCCGCCCAGTTGGCGGCGGCGGCGAGCGACGCGGCGCGGGCGCGCAGCAGGTTGGGGAACATCTCCCCGACGAGGATCCACACCACCGGGCCCCACGAGACGGCGAAGGCCACGACGAAGACGTTCGCCGCGACCAGGGTCACGACGCCCCAGGCGTCGACGAACACGACGCCGTCCGCGGTCTGCCGCGCCTGGGCGAACCCGGTCGCCATGACGGCCAGGGCGACCGTCATGCCCACCGACCCCACGAGCAGCAGGCGACGCCGACCCACGCGGTCGACGAGGAAGATCGCGACGACGGTCGCCGCGACGTTGACGAGCGACGTGAGGGCCGAGAGCCAGAAGGCCTGCTGCTCGCCGAAGCCCACCTGCGCCCAGAGCGACGTCGAGTAGTAGAAGATGACGTCGATGCCGACCAGCGCCTGGAGCGCGGCGAGCGCGATCCCCAGCCAGACGATGGGCTTGAGGCGGCCCGGGCCGGAGAACAGGTGGGACCACGCGGGCCGCGCCTCGTGGAGCGTTCCCTCGATGGTCGCGACGCCCAGCAGCGCGTCGCCCTCCGGGACGCGGTGGAGGCGCCGCAGCGTGCGGGCGGCGCCGTCCCGGTCGCCGCGCATCACCAGGTACCGCGGCGACTCGGGCAGCAGGACCGCCGCGACCACGTACGCCACCGACGGCACGACCGCGACGAGGAACATCCACCGCCAGGCGGGCAGGCCGAGGGCCAGCTCCGCCTCGGCCCCGCCCGCGGCGCGGACGAGGAACGCGTTCGAGACGAGCGCGGCGAAGATGCCCAGGACGATCGACATCTGCTGCGCCGTCGCGAGCCGCCCGCGCAGCCGGGCGGGGGCGATCTCGGCGATGTAGAGCGGGGCGACGACGGACGCCATCCCCACCCCCACGCCACCCAGGAAGCGCCACAGCGCGAGGGTCGGGCCGTCGTGCGCGACGGCGCACAGCACCGACGTGGTGACGAACAGGGTCCCGGCGACCATCATGAGGCGCCGTCGCCCGAAGCGGTCCGCGATCGTGCCCGCGGAGAAGGCGCCCACGGCCGCGCCGAGCAGCGCGCTCGCGACGATCACCCCGACGAGCGCGCTCCCGACGCCGAGCTCGGCCTTGAGAGCGTCGACGGCGCCGTTGACCACGGCCGTGTCGAAGCCGAACATGAACCCGCCCAGCGCCGCCCCGACGGTCGACGCGACGACGAGCGGGGTGAGGGCACCGTGGCCGAGCCGGCCCGTCGCGGCGTTCACGGCGTGCCCCGGCGGGGGGTCGTCGGGGTGGAGGTCTGCGTCATCGGAGGTCCTCTCGGAAGGTGTCGACGGGATGGGCGATCGTGCTGAACAGGGCGTTGGCGGCCTGCCGCGAGTCGAGCCGCGTGTGCTGGACGACGACGGGCGCCGACGCGACGACGACGGCCGAGTAGTCGGTGCCGCGGGGCACGGGCTCGGGGTCGTCGAGGTCGTTGAGCGTCACGTGGCGCACCCGCTCGGCGGGCACCACCACGACGTAGGGGCCGGCCGGCGGGCGGTCGGCGAAGTAGAGACGGATCTCGACGCGCGCGTCGTCGGGACCGGCGTTGAGCAGGCACAGGCTCTCGTGGCTTGCGAGGGTCGGGTCGTCGCCCGTGCCGTACGGCGGGATCCAGCCGTCGCCGATCGCCCAGCACGTCGCCCCGACCCGGGGGCGACGTGCCGGGGCGTCCGGCGCACTCATACGCTGATCGACGACTTGGCGAGGACGCCGCCGTCGCACCCGACGAGCGACCCGGTCGTGTACGACGAGCGGTCCGACAGCAGCCAGAGCACGGGCTCGGCGATCTCTTCGGGCCGCGCGAGCCGACCCAGCGGGACCTCGTGCTCGATCTGCGCGCGCGTGGCGGCCACCTCGTCGGCGGGCACGTTGGCCCACATGAGGGGGGTCTCCGTCGGGCCGGGGACGATCGCGTTCACCCGGACGCCGTGGCGCGCGTAGTCGACCGCGAGGGTGCGGACCATGGACGACACCGCCCCCTTCGAGGCGCCGTACGCCGTCGCGCCCCCGGCCGCGAAGCCGACCGTCGCGGCGGGCGAGCCGCACAGCACGACGCTCCCGCCGTCGCCGTCGATCATCGCGCGCAGCACCTCGCGCACGACGAGGAACGTGCCCGTCACGTTGACGTCGAGCACGCGGCGCCACGTGGCCAGGTCGAGCTCGTGCGCCGCCCCGCCCACGTCGATCCCGGCGCCCGCGAAGAGGCCGCGCAGCGGCGGTCCGGATTTCGCGACCGTCCCGACCGCCGCCGCGACGGCGGCGGCGTCGGTCACGTCGAGCACGTGCGCGCGCCCGTCCCCGCCCGCCTGCCGGGCGAGGTCCACGGTGGCCGCGGCGCCGTCGGGGTCGAGGTCCAGCACGTGCACGAACCAGCCGTCGCGCGCCGCGCCCACGGCGACCGCGCGGCCGATCCCCGACGCCGCGCCCGTCACGACGAGCGACCGCGGGCTCACGACGCGCTCCTGAGCAGCGCGTCGACGTCGCAGTAGCGCGCGAGGCGGTCGCGGTCGAGCGTGATGCCGAGCCCGGGACCGTCGGGGATCGGGAGCATCCCGTCCGCGTCGAGCGTCCAGCGGTCGGTCGTCAGGTCGTCGATGTAGGGCGAGCCGGTGACGTACTCGACGAGGTCCGTATCTGGCAGGGCGGAGGCGAGCTGGAGGTCCGTGGCGAGCCCGACGGCGGTGTTCCACCCGTGCGGCACGAGCTTGACGCCGTGGTCGTGCGCGGACCACGCGATGCGCCGCAGCTCGCTCGTCCCGCCGACCTTCGTGACGTCGGGCTGCACGATGTCGAGGGCGCCGCCCTCGATCCACGGCTGGAACGCCTGCCGGCGCGTGAGCACCTCGCCGCCCGAGATCGGCACGGGCGAGCGCCTGCGCAGGTGCGTGTAGTCCTCGATCGCGTCCGGCGGGAGCGGCTCCTCGAACCACGCGACGCCGTACGCGTCGAGCATGCGCGCGGTGCGCAGGGCCCACTTGTAGCCCTGGCTCCACGCGCTGTCGCTGCCACCGGCGTCGACCATGAGCATCGCGTCGGGGCCGACGGCGTCGCGCGCCGCGGCGACGATGCGCTCGTCGAGCCGCTCGTCGACCCGGCCGAAGGGACCCCAGCCGATCTTGAACGCGGTCCACCCCTCGGCGCGCAGCGCGGTGAGGTGGTCGCGCAGCGCGTCGGGCTGGTCCATGAGCAGCGAGGCGTACGGGCGCACCCGGTCGCGGTACCGCCCACCGAGGAGGCGCCCGACGGGCTGGCCCGTCGCCTGGCCGAGGAGGTCCCACAGCGCGGTGTCGACGCCGCTGATCGCGTGCGTGATCGACCCGCCGCGGCCCATCCAGAACGTCGTGCGGTGCAGCCGCTCGCTCGTGCGCTCGGGCTCGAGCGCGTTCGCCCCCAGGAGCAAGGACCGCAGGACGTCGAGCGCGCCGCGCACGAGGTCCTCCGTGGTGAACACGCTGCCGACGCCGACGAGACCCTCGTCGGTGTGGACGGCGACGAGGGTGTGCACGACGTCGTCCTGCCGCAGTTCCTCCTGCCAGCCGCCCTCGGGGGTGGCGCCGCGCAGCCCGGCGGCGGTGATGGCGGTGATCCTCATGGGTGTCCTCTCGTCGGTGCCGTGGACCGCGACTCTAGGTCGCTCGATGGTAGATGGTCAACCATCGGCCACCCACTAGGGTGGAGCCCTCCCGAGTGAGAGGTCGCCGTCGTGCCCGTCCTGCCCGCATCGCCGCCCGAGTCCCGGCGCGACTGGGTCCTGCGCCACCTGCGTGAACGCATCGCCTCCGGCGACCTGGCCGCCGGGGACCGTCTCGTCGAGCGCGACCTCTCGACCGCCTACGGCATCAGCCGCGGCCCGGTCCGCGAGGCGATCATGGTGCTCGAGCAGGAAGGGCTCGTCGTCTCCCACCCGTACCGCGGCGCCGTCGTGGTGGACATCTCCCAGGAGGAGATCGCCGAGATCCTCGTCCCGGTGCGGACCGTCATCGAGAAGGTCGCGTTCCGCTCGGCGGCGCGTGCGCAGGACCCCGCGCTCCTGGACGCGCTCGACCGCACGGTGGCGGCGATGGAGCGCGCGGCGGACCCGCTCGACGCCCGTCGCCTCGCCGACCTCGACCTCGAGTTCCACGAGGCGGTGATCGCCGCCGCGAGCCACACGCAGTCGCTGCAGATCTGGCGGCTCATCCAGCCGCGCGTCCGGGCGTACTTCGTCCGCGACGCGCCGCACCACGAGGACCCGCACGCCGTCGTCGAGCAGCACCGGGAGCTGCTCGCGGCGCTGCGGTCGGCCGACCCGGACCGCGCGGAGCGCGCGGTCGAGGAGCACATCGCGGTCTATCTGCAGCCCTGAGCCGCGCCCCGGCCGGTGGCCCCTTCCCGAGCCCGGACGCACCATGGGAGGACGGGGCACGACGTCGTGACCCGGCGGCGCGCGGTCCCGCGTGCCGCGCCGACGACGACGGGGGCAGCGCGATGTGCACAGGGATCAGGTTCTCGGACGACCAGGGCAGCGTGTACCTGGCACGCAACCTCGACTGGACGAGCGGCTACGGGCAGCAGGTCGTGGTGACGCCCACGGGCTACGCGCCACGCTCGCCGTTCGGTGCCGTGCGCGCGATCGAGCACGCGGTCATCGGCATGGGCATCGTGGAGGAGGACACCCCGCTCTACTTCGACTGCGGCAACGACGCGGGCCTGGCCGTCGCGGGGCTCAACTTCCCGGGCTACGCGGCCTACGCGCCCGGGCCGGTCGACGGCGCGGTCAACGTCGCCGCGTTCGAGCTCCCGCTGTGGGTGTGCGCGCAGTTCGCGAGCGTGGACGAGGTGGAGGCGGCCCTGGCGGACGTGGTGGTCGTCGACCGGCCCATCAACGAGAAGTACCCCAGCTCGATGCTGCACTGGATCGTCGCCGACGCGCAGCGCGCGATCGTGCTCGAGCACACGGCGGACGGCCTGCACGTGTTCCAGGACGACGTCGACGTGCTCACGAACCAGCCCGGGTTCGACTGGCACCACGAGAACCTGCGCAACTACCTCAACGTCTCGCCGGACTTCCCCGAGGACACGGTCGTGGGCCGGGCCCACCTCGCCCCGTTCGGCTCGGGCTCGCACATGCGCGGCGTCCCCGGCGACTACTACTCGCCGTCCCGGTTCGTCCGGGCCGCGTACGTCAACTCCCACTACCCGACGAAGGGCAAAGAGGAGGAGAACGTCAGCCGCGCGTTCCACACGCTGCAGCAGGTCGCGATGGTCGACGGCTGCGCCGCGATGGGGTCGGGCGAGTTCGAGATCACGGTGTACACCGGTCTCTTCTCGTCCCGCACCTCGACGTACTACTGGAACACCTACGAGGACCCGGCGATCCGGAGCGTCGCCCTCGGTGACCACGCCACGGGCGGCACGGAGCTCGTCCTCGTGTAGCGCGTCACGACGTGGCGCTCTCGACTCGCGACGCGGAGCCCGCCCCGGTGCGCTCGTCCGGGTCCTCGCCCTCGCCCTCGGCCGTGCCGTCGGCGTCGTCCGCCGCATGGAGCGCGGCGACGGTGAGCAGCGGCACCGCCGGGATGAGCGCGATGAGCGCGATCCGCACGCCGAAGTCGTTGACGAGGGAGCCCGCGACGGCCACGATCCACAGGGCCAGCAGGGTCGGGCGCACGAGCGGCCAGGCGGCCTCCGTCCGCGCGAACCAGCGCGGCGTGAAGCGTCGGGGCCAGAACAGCAGCAGCGCGGCCGCGACGAGCACGGCGATCGTCAGCCACACCGGCACCCCGCCGAGCACGGACCGTGCCGCGTAGCCCGCCTTGCGCAGCAGCGTCTCCCACGCCGACCCGTCGACGACCTGCCCGACGAACCGGCCCAGGTGCGAGCGCTCGTCGGCCGGGCGCAGCCAGTCGAGCACGCCGACAGCGGCGACGAGCGCGACGCCCGCCGTGGCGACGAGCAGGAAGCGGCGCCACGTGACGCGCGCGCCCGAGGCGGCGAGTCCCAGCACCGCGAACGCGGGCACGACGACGAGGCCGCCGCCGAGGTCGGCGCCGAGCGTCGGCCACACGTCCACGACCATCGTCACGAGGCCGATGACCCCCACCGTCGCGGCGGCGGCGTACCGGTGGCCGCGTGCGACGAGCCACTGCGCGAGCGCCGCGGCGACGACGAGCGCCGCGACCGCGTACACGGAGAACGTCGGGTTCCCGAACCCGTAGAAGCGGGCGCCGAAGGTGGGTGCCGAGCCGAGCGGGCTGGCCCGGTTGAGCGGGGTGCCGACGAGCGCGTCGAGCGTGAGCACGGCGAACGTGATGCCCGCGACGATCCCGGGCCCGAGCCACACCGGCCGACGCGGCGCGAGCGCGCCCAGGCCGGCGACGGCCGCCGTCGCGAGGACCGTGGAGACGACGATCGCGAGCGTCTGGTTCCCGAACCGCCACCAGCCCGTGAGCGACACGAGGAAGGCGGCGGTGGGCACCGCGGCGACGACGAGCGCGGACCCGCGGGCCCAGTGCGCCGCCCGGGCCCAGCGGGCGCGCGCACGGTCACCCGTCGCGCGCGCGGCGCGCGGCGCGAGCAGGAGGCAGAGCCCGGCGATCACGAGCCCCGCGTAGAGCGGCACGTCGACGAACGCGGTGTAGACGGCGCGGCGCACGTGGTCGCGGGTCGTGAGGTCGGCGAGGGCGTCGGCGGTCGACGTCGCGTCGGCCGGGCGCGGCGAGCCCCAGGCCAGCGGCGTGTCCTGGATCCGCGCCGGCGTGGCGGCGCCCGCGGCGTCGAGCACCGTCGCGGGGACGTCGAGCACGCGCGCGACGCCGTCGGTCCGGGTGGCGGCGCTCGTCAGGTAGCGCGACTGGTCGGGGCCGTCGGACGACGGGCGCACGAGCGTCGTGCCGAGCGCGGGCCGCGTACCGGGTGTCCCGGCCACGTCCACGACGAGCACGGTCGTGCCGCTCGGAGCGGCGTCGAGCACGGCACCGACGGTCGCGTCGACCGCGGTGAGGCGGTCGGCGCGCAGGGTGCTGCGCAGCGTGGCGCGCTCGTCCGCCGGGAGGTCGGGGTCGACGACCGGCGGGGTCGCGTCGCCGGCATCGACGACGGTCACGGGGCACGCGAACGCGTCGGAGCCGGGTGCGGTCGCGTCCGCGAGGTCCCGGTAGCGCGCGACCTGGCCCGTGGAGTCCGCGAGGGCGACCGCCGCGCCGGGGCCCACCGCCGTCGCGCACACCGCGCCGTCGGCGCCGGCCGCGGCGAGCGCGTCGCCGAGGACGCCGAGGCGCGCCTGGTAGCCCGAGCCGCGCTGAAGCGCGACCAGGTCGTCCCAGCCCTCGACCTGCGCACCGTCCGCGCCGTCGGGGGCGGGCTGCGCCGTCGGGCACGCCCACGCGCCGTCGGGTGCGCGCTCGGTCGTGACCTCGGCGAGCTGCCCGGCGGAGAGCGCGAGCCAGCCGCCGACGGTGCAGCGGCTCGCCGCGCCCGTGGGCTGGGAGACGCCGCCGGCTCCCGCGCCGTCGGTGAGCAGGGCGTGGAGGGTCGGGGTGGCGGACGACGTGACGTCGCTCCACGTGACGCCCGTGGTCCCGACGACGACGACCGGCCGGTCCGTCGCGATCGCGTCGGAGCGGGTCACCGACGCCTCGCCGCCCGCCGGGGCGGCGCTGGCCGCCGGTCGGAGCCCCGCCGAGGCGAGCACCGTGGCGGCGAGCAGGACGACGAGCAGGAGCCCGCCCCCCACCGTCGCGAGCATCGTCGGCATGCGCCGGATCCCCGGCTCGGGAACGGCTCCCGCGGTCTGCCGGGGCGCGGGGCGCGCGAGGAACCCCGGCACGATCATCGCGGTCGCGACCACCACGACCATGACGGCGATGATGACGCCCGAGTCGTTGAGGACGGAGCCGACGCCCGCGACGACGACGAGCGCGACGACGAGCGGGCGCAGCACCGGCCAGTTCTCGTAGGCCCGCGCGACCTCCGGGAGGCGGAAGCGCTCGGGGCGCAGCACGGCGACGGCCACGAGGACCACGAGCACCGCGGCGACCGCGCCGAGCGGGTTCGCGAGGGTCGCCCAGGCGCCGAGCGCCTTGCGGCCGATCACGTCGAGCGCGGCGCCGTCCACGACGGTCTGGACGAACCCGCCGAGGTGGGACCGCCCGCCCGGCAGCAGCCAGTCGACGACCGCGACGACCACGACCACGAGCACCGTCGCGAGCGCGACGACGAGCGCGCGCAGCCACGTGATGCGGATGCGGCCCACGAGGAGCGCGAGGACGGCGAACGCGGGGACGAGGGCGAGGATGCCGCCGAAGTCGGCGCCGAACGCGGGCCAGCCGTCGATGACGACCGTGACGACCCCGACGGCGACGACGGACCAGGCCGCGAGCCGGCGTCGTCCGCGGGCGGTCGCGGCCGACGCGAGGCCGCCCGCCAGCACGAGGCCGGCGACGGCGTACACGGCGAAGGTCACGTTGTTGAAGCCGTAGAAGCGCGTGAAGCCCACGACGGCGGACGTCCCGAGCAGGGAGGCCTGCTGGAGCGTCGTGCCGGTCGCGCCGTCCACGGTGAGCACGAGCCACGTCACCCCGGCGAGGGCCGACGGCAGCGCCCAGGGGCGCCGCGGGAGGAGGCGCGAGACGACCCACGCGACGAGGGCGACGACCACCGCGCTCACCGCGAGCGCGAGCGTGAGCGCCGGGGCGGGCGCGCTCCACACCCACCAGCGGGACAGGCTCGCGAGCGACGCCGCGACGGGAGCCGCCGCGGCCACCATGAGCACGGCGGAGAGCACGCGCAGGCCGCGCGGTCCCGGGCCGGGCTCGCGCCCGCGGCGGACGGCGGCGCGGCGCGCCCACAGGACGCCGCCGAGCGCCATGACCAGGGTGGCGACGAGGAGGCCCACGAGCACGGGGTAGAGCGTGGGGATGGTGCTGGTGAGGACGTTGAGGTACTGCCGGTTCTCGACCGTGCGGGCCACGTCCATGCGCCGGACCTCGCCCTGCTCGAGCGCGGCGCCCTCGAGCCCCTCGGTGCTGCCGCCCGCCGACTCCACGACGGTCGCCGTCAGGTCCGCGAGCTGGACGATGCCGTCCTGCTGCGTGCTCGGCGAGTGGAGCCAGCGGCTCGTCGGCTGTCCCTTGCGCCAGTCGACGACGACCTGGAGCCCTGCCTCGCTGACCGGTCCGGCCGACACGCCGGCCACGACGACGCGCGTGCCCCGGTCGACCTCGTCCATGACCCGGGCGAGCGCCTCGTCGAGCTCGTCGAGGCTCTCGCCGCGGCCGGTGGCCGAGTCGACGATCTCGCCCTGGTCGACGACCGTCACGTCGCACGCGTCGAGGCCGCCGTCGGGGAGGGCGGCGAGCGAGGGCGCGTACCGCTCGACGTGCCCGACGGCGTCCGCGAGCATCACCGCGGCACCCGGCCCGACGGCGGTCGTGCAGACGCCCGTCTCGACGAGCCGGGCCGCGGCGGTCCCGGGGTCGTGCCGCGCCGCCTGGGCGGGCGTCTCCTCCGTGGCGGGCGTCGTGAGGACGGCCCAGCCGGGGACGTCGGCGGGGCGTGCGTCGGGCGTGGTCGTGCCGGTCGTCGCGACGGCGGGCACGGGCAGAGGGAGGCAGCCGCTCGCGGGCTCCTCGGCGTCGGCGGGGAGGGGCTCCGCGGGCTGCTCCGCCGTCTGGGCCGAGACCATGCGCCCCGCCGACAGCGTGAGCCACGCGTCGGTCGTGCACGCCGTGCGCCCGAGGTTGAGCGACGCGACGGACCCCGTCCGGATCATCGACCACAGCGTGGGCGTCGCGGTGGGGGAGACGTCGCTCCAGTACAGGCCGGCCACCGCGACCAGCACGACGGGCCGCGGGTCGTGCGTCGGTGCGGCGGCGAGCGGGCTCGTGGTCTCGGCGACGCCGGCCGCGGTGCCCGAGCCTCCCGCCGCGACCGCCGGGGGCGCCCCGGTCGCCGCTGCCGCCGTGGCGGTCGCCGCCGCCGGGCCCGCCGTCGCGAGGAGCGTCAGCAGCAGCGCGACGGCGGTGGCGAGCGCCGCCGTCCGCCGCCCGAGGCCCCGGTCCCGGCGGACGGGCTGGGTGCGGGCAGGGGGGAGCGCGGCGGCCGGGAACGTCACCGGACCAGCCTACGGGGGCGCGACGCGCCGCCCCCGACCGGCCCGGCCACGTCTGCGCAGGTCCGCGCGCGACGCTCACGCGGCCTCCACGGGGGCTGCGCGCAATCTTCTGGACGGGCAGACTTGGGAGCGTGTACAAATTGTATCTATGTACAAATTGAAGGAGCGACGGTGCGTGCGCTGACCCGCGCCGAGGCGCGGTCCGCGATCGTCAACGTCGACCCGGCGGAGGGGAAGGTCCGCCTGCCCGGCCACTTCGACGCGCTGCGCTGGGAGGAGCTCGACTACCTCGGGTGGCGCGACCCGCGCGCGCCCTCCCGCGCGTTCCTCGTCGCGGACGTCGACGGGCGCGCGGTCGGGGCGCTCCTGCGCCAGAGCCCGAGCCACGCCGAGGCCGGGTCGCGCGCCGTGATGTGCGCCCTGTGCCGCTTCTCGCGGCGCTTCAACGAGGTCGCGCTGTTCGCGGCGCACCGGCCGTCGCGCGACCCGCGGAAGCGGCTCAGCAGCGTGGGCCTCCTGCTGTGCACCGACCTCGACTGCCACCGCAACGTCCGGACCGTCCGGTCCGGCGGTCCGCTCGACCCCCCGCCCGACGAGGTCGTGCGGACTCGTCGGGAGGGCCTGCGGGCGCGTACCGTCGCGTTCCTGCACACCCTGACCGACGGCGCCCCGACGGCGCGGACGAGGAGTCGTTGATGGCCTACCTGCCGCGCGCGGAGCGTCGGGACTCCATCGTCGCGGCAGCGGCGGCCGTCGTGCGCCGCGACGGGCTCGGCGCCGTCACCGCGCGCGTCGTCGCCGACGAGCTGGGCGGGTCGCCGGGGCAGATCCACCACCACTTCGCGTCGACGGACGAGCTCGTCGCCGAGGCGTGGCGGCGGTACGCCGACGTCGAGATCGGCGCCTTCGAGGATGCGGCCCGCGGCCGCTCCGCCCGCGCCGCGCTCGAGCTCTTCTTCGAGGACCTGCTCGGGCCCGGCGGCGACGGCCGGGCGCTCGCCCGGTGGGCGGAGGCCGGGGCGCACGCGCAGCTGCGGCCCGCCGTCGCGCGGGCGTACGTGGAGACGCTCGGGCTCCTGACCGACGTCCTGGCGGACGTCCTCGGCGACCGCGGCGACGCGCGGCGTCGGGAGGCTGCGGGACGCCTGCTCATGGTCGGCGTCGGCCTCGCGGGCCTCACCCGCGTCGGCGGGGAGCGGGTCGTCCCGCCGGCGGCCGTCATGCGGTCGGCGATCGACGCGGAGACGGCCCGCGCGGACTGATCTCGTGGACCGACCGCGCGGCACCGTCCGCGCGGCACCGTCCGCGGACCGGGCCCGTCGCCCGCCGCCGCGCGTCAGGCCGTGCGCACCACGAGGGCACCGGGGTCGACGCGCGTCTCGATCTCGACCGCGAGCCCCAGCACTTCGCCGTCGACCTGCGCCTGCTCGCCCTCCTCGACGCGCACCCGGACCCGTCGGGCCCGCGCGTGGTCGATGCGCCCGATCTTGGCGGGCAGGTCGTTCCGGACGCCGAGGCCCTGCATGACGACCTCGCCGAAGAGCTGCGCCCACCCCACGACGCCGCCGCGCGTGTCGACCGCGGCGACGTCGAGCACGCCGTCGTCGATCACGGCGTCGGGCAGGAGCGTGATGCCGCCGGGGAGCCGGCCGCAGTTGCCGATCATGAGCGAGCGCAGCCGTGCGTCGACGGGCGGCGAGTCGTCGAGCTGGATGCGGGCCCGCATGCGGCGGCCGTGCAGGTGGCGGATCCCGGCGACGAAGTACGCGACCCACCCGACCTTGGCCTTGAGCTCGTCGTCGGCGTCGGCGACCATCGCGGCGTCGAACCCGAGGCCCGCGATGACGAGGAAGATGTGCTCCTTGCCGGGCTCCCGGACGGGGTCGAGGGTCGTGCCCTCCACGTCCCCGGGGCCCGCGGGGTCCGCGTACCGCAGGACCGTGACCCAGCCGACGTCGATCGGGCGGTCCGACCCCGCGATCACGACGGCGAGCGCCGCGCGGGCGTCGCCCACGGGCAGGTCGAGGTTGCGCGCGAGGAGGTTGCCGGTGCCGACGGGCACGAGGCCCATCGTGCGGCCGCTGCCGACCATGCCCTCCGCGACCGCGCGCACGGTGCCGTCCCCGCCCACGGCGACGACGACGTCCGCCCCCTGGGCGAGCGCGGCGCGGGTCTGCCCGACGCCCGGGTCGGCGATCGTCGTCTCGAACCACAGCGGGTCCGGGAGGGCGGCGTCGGCGAAGGCGCGGCGCACCACGGCCTCCAGCCCGACGACGTCGGGCTTCGACGGGTTGGCGACGAACGCGACGAGCTCGCGCGGGTCGTCGTCGGGGGGCGTCTCCTCGACGGGGAGGTCCGCGCCGTGCGCGCGCCGCAGGCGCGACTGCTGGGCGCGCAGCCCCAGCGCGACGACGAGGGCCACGACGGCGACGGCGAGCGCCGCGATCGCGACCCAGAGGGTCCAGGCCATGGCGACACCGTAGCGGGGTCGTGGCTGTGGAGGACCACGACCGCCGCACCGCCGGGTTCGTGAGGCTGCTGGGGAGATCGACCTCCGCCTGTGGAGGACCACGACCGCCGCGCCGCGGGGTTCGTTAGGCTGCTGGCGTGATCGACCTCCGCCTCCTGCGCGACAACCCCGACATCGTCCGTGCCAGCCAGGTCACCCGTGGTGACGACCCCGCGCTGGTGGACGCCGCCCTCGACGCCGACGCGCGCCACCGCGCCGCGCTGAGCGAGTTCGAGAGCCTGCGCGCCGAGCAGAAGTCCCTCGGCAAGCAGGTCGCGCAGGCGCAGGGGGAGGAGAAGCAGGAGCTGCTCGCGCGCACCAAGCAGCTCGCCGCCGACGTCAAGGCGCGGCAGGCCGACGCGGACGCCGCCTCGGAGGAGCTGCGCGGGCTGCTGTTCCGCATCTCGAACGTCGTCGAGGGGGCGCCTCCCGGAGGCGAGGACGACTACGTCGTGCTGCGCGAGGAGGGCACAATCCGTGACTTCGCGGCTGAGGGGTTCACGCCGCGCGACCACCTGGAGCTGGGCGAGGGCCTGCGCGCGATCGACACCGAGCGCGGCGCGAAGGTCTCGGGCGCCCGGTTCTACTACCTCACGGGCGTGGGCGCGCGCCTCGAGCTCGCGCTGCTCAACGCGGCGATGGACACGGCGGTCGCGGCGGGCTTCACGCCCGTCATCACGCCGACCCTCGTGCGGCCCGAGGTCATGCAGGGCACCGGGTTCCTCGGCGCGCACGCGGACGAGATCTACCGCCTGGAGAAGGACGACCTCTACCTCGTCGGGACGAGCGAGGTCGCGCTCGCGGGCTACCACGCGAACGAGATCGTCGACCTGTCGGGCGGCCCGCTGCGGTACGCCGGGTGGAGCGCGTGCTACCGCCGCGAGGCCGGCTCGCACGGCAAGGACGTGCGCGGCATCATCCGCGTGCACCAGTTCCACAAGGTCGAGATGTTCTCCTACTGCGACCCGTCCGACGCCGCCGCGGAGCACCAGCGCCTGCTCGGCTGGGAGGAGCAGATGCTGCGCCTCGTCGACCTGCCGTACCGCGTCATCGACACCGCGGCGGGCGACCTCGGGTCGAGCGCCGCGCGCAAGTTCGACTGCGAGGCGTGGCTGCCCACCCAGCAGCGCTACCTGGAGCTCACGTCGACGTCGAACTGCACGACGTTCCAGGCGCGCCGCCTCAACGTCCGCGAGCGGGTCGAGGCGGACGGAAAGACGGAGACGCGGACCGTCGCCACGCTGAACGGCACCCTCGGCACGACGCGCTGGATCGTCGCGATCCTCGAGAACCACCAGCAGCCCGACGGGTCGGTCCGCGTGCCCGAGGGGCTGCGGCCGTACCTCGGCGGCCTCGAGGTCCTCGAGCCGGTGGTGGCGTGACGGACGCCCGGGAGACCACCGATGCGGCCGAGCCGCTGCTCGTCGCGCTCGACATCGACGGCACGCTCATGTCCTACGACCAGGAGCTGTCGGAGGACGTGCGCGACGCCGTCGCGGACCTGCGCGCCGCGGGGCACCACGTGGTGCTCGCGTCGGGCCGGTCGCTCATCGCGATGACGCCCGTCGCGGAGATCCTCGGGATCGACCGCGGCTGGGTCGTCGCGTCCAACGGCGCCGTGACCGCGCGGCTGGACCCCGACGAGCCCGACGGGTACGTCCTCGAGGACGTCGTGACGTTCGACCCGGGCCCGGCCCTGCGGCTCCTGCGCGAGCACCTGCCCGACGCGCGGTACGCCGTCGAGGACGTCGGCGTCGGGTTCCGCATGAACGAGCTCTTCCCCGACGGCGAGCTCGACGGCGTGCATCGCGTCGTCGAGTTCGACGAGCTGTGGTCCGGCGAGGTGACGCGCGTCGTCGTGCGGGCGCCGGGGTCGACGAGCGAGCAGTTCCACGAGCTCGTGGAGCGGCTCGGCCTCGACGACGTCACGTACGCCGTCGGCTGGACGGCATGGATGGATCTCGCGCCCCTCGGCGTCACGAAGGCGACCGGCCTGGAGCTCGTGCGTCGCACCCTGCACGTCCAGCCGCACCGGACCGTGGCCGTCGGCGACGGGCGCAACGACGTCGAGATGCTCCGCTGGGCGGCCCGCGGCGTCGCGATGGGCCACGCGGACGACGTCGTGCAGGCGGCGGCCGACGAGGTGACCGGCACCATCGAGGACGACGGCGCGGCGCGCGTCCTCCAGAGCCTCCTGCCCGCGCGGTAGCGCCCGGGCGCCGGGGGAGAGGCGCCCGACCGGGGCCGCACGCCTCAGGGTCGTGTGAAGGTGATCTTCCCCGCTGCGTCGCGTGCGACGGTCCCGGTGTACGAGGCGCGCACCTCGACGGGCAGGTCGCCGTCGTCCCAGAGCAGGACGGTGTACTCCGCCGTCGCCTCGTACGCCCCGTCGACGTACCGGATCTCTGGCCCGGGTTCGGCGAACCACTCCGTTCGGGAGGTCTCGCGCGCGTTCTCGACGAGCTCCGACGGGCAGGACGGACCGGCGAGGCCTTCGTCCTCGCAGGCGGCCCGCAGTCCCTCGACCGCTTCCTCCACCCCCGGCTCGACGTCGGGCCGCAGGGTCGGGGTGAACGCGAAGCCCTCGGCCACGACCCCGTCCTCCCGGACGACGTCGGGCACGTAGGCCGTGAACGACGAGCCCCGGCGCAACCCTTCGAGGAGACCGGTCGGGTCGGTGTACTCGACGGCATAGGCACCCGGGAGCAACGTGACGGGAGTGAGCTCCGCCGCCGGGTACTCGACCTGGCCGTTGACCGTCAGCGTGCCGGACACCGGCTGACCCGCACCGATCGTGTCGGCGGTGCCCAGGTCGCTGATCGTGGTGCGGTCGCCGTCGCGGGTCGTCCGGACCTCCAGGCGCACGGCGCCGTCGACGCCGTCGAGGGTGAACTCGACCGTCACGCTCGCGCCGGCCGACGAGCCGGAGGACGCCACCACGCGCGCGTCGGTGGGCCGAGCCACGGAGGCGCGGTAGAAGTCGTCGTCGACGAGATCCTCGTCGAGGTCGATCGTGGTGAGCGCCGCGGCGTCGCTCGCCCTCCCGGCCTCCAGGCTCGCGAAGAAGTCCTCGACCACCGTGACGCTCTCGGTGGTGTCGGTGTCGACCGCGCCCGGTGCGCACCCGGCGAGCACGACGGAGACGGCGAGACCGCCGGTGAGGCGGGCAGCGGCTCGCCGCCGCCGAGCGTCGCGGGGGCGGCCGGCCACCGTGGTCCGCGCCTCCCCGGAGCCTCGGTCGAGGTCGCGTCCGTGAGCGTCGTGCGTCATCCCTGCATCCTCTTCGATCGACGACGGGAACGTGGCGCCACGGCGTCAGGCGCGTCCCGGCGTCAGGCGCGTCCCGGACGGTGCGGCGGAAGGGGGCGGGTGGCGACGTCTGGCGGTGCTCGGACGTCGCTCGGCGCCCGCAGTGACGATGCCCGCCGACCCGCGGTACCGCGGCTCTACCTCGGCGGACCGGGGCTCTACCTCGGCGGACCGCGGCTCTACCTCGGGGACGGTCAGTCGCGGGGCTCGCGCGCGGTGAGCACGACGGGACCGTCCTCGGTGATCGCGACGGTGTGCTCGCTGTGCGCGCCGCGCGACCCGTCGGCGGAGCGGAGGGTCCAGCCGTCGGGGTCGGTGTAGATCTCGTCGGTGGTCTCGAGGAACCAGGGCTCGATCGCGATGACGAGGCCCGGCTTGAGCGGGAACCCGCGCTTGCGGCGGCCGTCGTTGGGGATGTGGGGCTCGCCGTGCATGGTGCGGCCGACGCCGTGCCCGCCGAAGTCGGTGTTCACCGAGTAGCCCGCGGCGTGCGCGACGTCGGCGATGGCGGCGGAGATGTCGCCGACCTTCTTGCCCGGCTGCGCGGCGGCGATGCCCGCCTCGAGCGCGCGCTCGGTCGTCTGGATGAGCCGGGCGTCCGCCTCGCCGAGCGCGCCCGCGCGCGGCGTGCCGACGACGAACGACAGCGCCGAGTCCGCGACCCACCCGTCGACGGAGGCGGCGAAGTCGATGCTCAGCAGGTCGCCGTCGCGCAGCGCGTAGTCGTGGGGCAGGCCGTGCAGCACGGCGTCGTTCACGGACGTGCAGATCACCTTGCCGAAGGGGCTCGCACCGAACGACGGGTGGTAGTCGATGTAGCAGGACTCGGCCCCGCGGTCGCGGATCATCCGGTGCGCGACCTCGTCGAGCTCGAGCAGGTTCGTCCCGACCTTCGTGGCGGCGCGCACCGTGGTGAGGACGTCGGCGACGAACCGTCCGGCGGGCCGCATCTGCTCGATCTCCCGCGGGGTCCTCAGCTCGATCATCGTGGTCCTTCCGGTTCGCAGGTGGTGGTGCCCGACGACGGCACGGCGGGCTCGGGCGTGCCGAGCGGTGCCGGGGGCGGGCCCGACCACGATATCGGTCCCGGCGAGGGCAAGCGCTTGCATCGATCTGCTCACGATGCGGCACGGCGCCTCGCCAGGGTCCGTCCCGGCGTGGCAGCATCACCCGTCGTGGCAGGTATCGACGACGTCGCCCAGGCCGCCGGGGTGTCCACGGCGACCGTCTCGCGCGCCCTGCGCGGCCTGCCGAACGTCTCCGAGGCGACGCGCCTGCGGGTGCTCGCGGAGGCGGCGCGGCTCGGGTACGTGCCCACGCCGTCGGCGTCGTCCCTGGCCACGGGGCGGACCCGCACGATCGGCGTGCTGACCCCGTGGGTGAACCGATGGTTCTTCGCCAACGTCATCGAGGGCGCCGAGCGCGCTCTGCGCGACCTCGGCTACGACGTGCTGCTCTACACGTTCGACGTCCGCCGCACGTCGTCGCGCCGCCGGGTCGACCCGAGCGTGCTGCGCCACCGCGTGGACGGGACGCTCGTCGTCGGGCTGCCGCTGGACGACGACGAGGTGCGCTCGCTCGTCGGGCTCGCGCGGCCGTTGGCGTTCGTGGGGTCGGGGCCGGCCGAGCAGGTGACGGTCCGGCTCGACGACGTCGCGACGGGGCGGGCGGCGACACGCCACCTGCTCGACCTCGGGCACCGGGTGATCGGGCACGTGACCGGGGTCCCGGACCTGGTGTCGTCGTGGTCCCCGCCCGTGGAGCGCGCGCGAGGGTACGTGCGGGCGCTCGAGGAGGCGGGCGTCGTCGTGCAGCCGGACCTCGAGGTGAACGGCGACTTCGACGTCGCGGGCGGCCGCGAGTCGACCGCGGAGCTGCTGCGCCGCCGTCCGGACGTGACCGCGGTGTTCGCGGCGTCGGACGAGATGGCGATGGGGGCGATCCTCGCGGCGCGCGACCTGGGCCTGCGCGTGCCGGAGGACCTGTCCGTCGTGGGCGTGGACGGGCACGACCTCGGCGAGCTGGTCGGTCTGACCACGATCGCGCAGGACGCCTACCAGCAGGGCTTCGACGCGGCGCTCCTGCTCCTCGACATGATCAACGGTGCCCCCGTCCCCGAGAGCCTGACGTACCCGACGGAGCTCGTCCGGCGCGGTTCGACGGCGCCGCTCGCCCCGAGCGCGTAGGCCCGCCCGCGTCCCGGGCCCGCGCCGGGACGCCTCGGCACGAGCACGGTGTGGGAGCGCGACCAGCCGCACGCGGCCCGAGAGAGCGCGTACCCGGCCCGCGTGACGGAATCGTTACGCAAACTCACCTCTGCTGTGCTTGCACCCGCGGCATGCAACCGCTTGCATGGTGGGAGGGCGAGAGCGCACCCGCGCTCGCGACGTCGCGATGCGCCCGGTCCTCACCGGACCGGGGTGACGACGTCCGGACCCACGACGAGGTGGAGGCTGAGATGACCAGGACCACGAGGACCAGCGCGGCGCGTCGCCGCACGCTGGCGGTCGCCGCCGGCGGCGCGAGCCTCGCGCTCGTGCTCGGGGCGTGCAGCAGCGGGGGCGGCGGCGGGGGCGACGAGGAGTCGCCCAGCGCGGAGGTGGACTGCGCCGACTTCGAGCAGTACGGCGACCTGTCCGGCAAGACCGTCTCGGTCTACTCGACGATCGTCGACACCGAGGCCGAGCAGCAGCAGGCGTCGTACGAGCCGTTCGAGGAGTGCACGGGCGCCACGATCGACTACGAGGGCTCCAAGGAGTTCGAGGCCCAGCTCCCCGTCCGCATCCAGTCCGGCAGCGCGCCGGACATCGCGTACCTGCCGCAGCCCGGCCTCCTGCGCCGCATCGTCGCGGACTTCCCCGACGCGATCCAGCCGGTCGGCGACCAGGCCGCGGCCAACGTCGACCAGTACTACACCGAGTCCTGGAAGGAGTACGGCACCGTCGACGGCACGCTGTACGCGACGCCGCTCGGCGCGAACGTCAAGTCGTTCGTCTGGTACTCGCCGTCCATGTTCGAGGAGGCGGGCTACGAGGTCCCGACGACGTGGGACGAGCTCATGGAGCTCTCCGACCAGATCGTCGCCGACAACCCCGAGGGTGACGTCAAGCCCTGGTGCGCCGGCATCGCGTCCGGCGAGGCGACCGGCTGGCCGGCCACCGACTGGATGGAGGACGTCGTCCTGCGCACGGCGGGCCCCGAGGTCTACGACCAGTGGGTCAACCACGAGATCCCGTTCAACGACCCGCAGATCGCGACGGCCCTCGCCGCGGTCGGCGACGTGCTGAAGAACGAGGACTACGTCAACGGCGGCCTGGGCGACGTGAGCAGCATCGCGACGACCGAGTTCACCGAGGGCGGGTACCCGATCATCGACGGCCTGTGCTACATGCACCGCCAGGCCACGTTCTACCAGGCGAACTGGACGACCCTCGACCCCGACCTCGAGGTCGCCGAGGACGGCGACGTGTGGGCGTTCTACCTGCCGGGCGAGTCGGCCGACGACAAGCCGCTGCTCGGTGGCGGCGAGTTCGTCGCGGCGTTCAACGACCGTCCCGAGGTCCAGGCCTTCCACGCGTACCTGTCGAGCCCCGAGTGGTCCAACGCCAAGGCGAGCGTGACCCCGCAGGGCTGGATCAGCGCGAACAACGGTCTCGACCCCGAGCTGCTGCAGTCGCCGATGGACCAGCAGGCGTACGAGCTGCTCACGGACGAGAGCTACACGTTCCGCTTCGACGGCTCGGACATGATGCCCGCCGCCGTCGGCGCCGGCTCGTTCTGGTCCGAGATGACCGAGTGGATCGCGAGCGACAAGTCCGACCAGGCCGTGCTCGACGCCATCGAGGCGTCCTGGCCGACGTCCTGACCTGCGGGCGGCCCGGGGGCTGACGGCGCGGCGCGAGCCCCGTCGTCGGGCCCCGGGCCCGCGCGTCGACCCGGGGGCGGGTCGCCCGGGCCGGACCCGGGCGGCCCGCCCTCGGGCGACCGCCCCTCGTCGTCCACCTCGTCGTCCCGGCCGCCGCCGGCCACCTCAGGAGCCTCACATGGACTGGTTGCTCGAACCCTCCGGGACGGGGGGCAAGCTCGCGGTGATGGTCGTCGCGATCCTGCTCTTCGTCGTCGTCATGGGTCTGATCCTCTTCCTCGTCGACCGGCCGAAGCGCGTGCCCGGCTGGGTCGTCGCGATCGCGTTCGCCGGGCCCGCGGTCGTCATGCTCGCGTTCGGCCTGCTGTACCCGGGGCTGCGCACCATCCGCGACTCGTTCTACAACCGCACGGGCTCCGCGTTCGTCGGGTTCGACAACTACGTCACCGCGTTCACGCGGGACGAGTTCCAGATCGTCCTGCGAAACACCGCGATCTGGGTCATCGTCGTCCCGCTCGTCTCGACGTTCCTCGGGCTGGTGTACGCGGTCGTCGTCGACCGGTCCCGCTTCGAGAAGCTCGCGAAGACCCTGATCTTCCTGCCCATGGCGATCTCCATGGTCGGCGCGGGCATCATCTGGAAGTTCATGTACGAGTACAAGCCGGCCAGCCAGCCGCAGATCGGCCTGTTCAACCAGGTCCTCGTGTGGCTCGGGCTGGAGCCGCAGCAGTTCCTGCTCAGCGCGCCGGCGAACACGTTCTTCCTCATCCTCGTGATGATCTGGATCCAGGCCGGGTTCGCCATGACGATCCTCGCCGCCGCGATCCGCGCCATCCCGGACGACATCGTCGAGGCGGCCCGGCTCGACGGCGTCGGCGGCATGCGGATGTTCCGCTACATCACGGTGCCGAGCATCCGCCCGGCCCTCGTCGTCGTCCTCACGACGATCGCCATCGGCACGCTCAAGGTCTTCGACATCGTCCGCACGATGACGGGCGGCCGGTTCGAGACGTCGGTCGTGGCGAACGAGTTCTACACGCAGGCGCTGCGCCAGGGCGAGCAGGGTCTGGGCGCCGCGCTCGCCGTCATCCTCTTCGTGCTCGTCATCCCGATCATCGTGTACAACGTGCGGCAGCTGAAGCAGGCGGAGGAGATCCGATGAGCACCCCACTGTCCGCCTCCGTGCCCGACGCCCCGCTCGTCGACGAGACGGTCGAGGAGGGCAGCGGCAAGGGCGTCGTCGCCGGCCTCGACGCGCGTGCCGACAAGGTGCGCCGCAAGGTCTCCTCGCGGCCGGCGTCGATCATCGCGATCGTGCTCGCCGTCCTGTGGACGATCCCGACGTTCGGGCTCCTCGTCACGTCGTTCCGGCCGCCGCGCGAGATCCGCCGGTCGGGGTGGTGGGAGGCGTTCGCGAACCCCGAGTTCACGGTCGACAACTACACGGACGCGCTGTTCGGCGGCTCGACGAGCTTCGCGACGTACTTCGTCAACTCCCTCGTCATCACGCTGCCCGCGGTGATCATCCCGATCACGCTCGCGTCGCTCGCCGCGTACGCGTTCGCGTGGGTGAACTTCAAGGGCCGCAACCTGCTGTTCGTCGCGGTCTTCGCGCTCCAGATCGTGCCCATCCAGGTCACGCTCGTCCCGCTGCTCACCCAGTACGTGGACTGGGGGATCGACGGCTCGTTCTGGCCCGTGTGGCTGTCGCACTCGATCTTCGCGCTGCCGCTCGCGATCTTCCTGCTGCACAACTTCATGAAGGACATCCCGCGCGAGCTCGTCGAGGCCGCCCGCGTCGACGGCGCGGGGCACGTGAAGATCTTCTTCCAGGTCCTCATGCCGCTCCTCGTCCCCGCCATCGCGGCGTTCGGCATCTTCCAGTTCCTCTGGGTGTGGAACGACCTGCTCGTCGCGCTGACGTTCGCGTCCGGCCAGGACACCGCACCCATCACGGTGCGGCTCGCCGAGCTGTCCGGCTCGCGCGGCGCGAGCTGGCACCTGCTCCCGGCGGGCGCGTTCATCTCCATGGTCGTGCCCGTGGTCGTGTTCCTCGCGCTCCAGCGGTACTTCGTGCGCGGCCTGCTCGCCGGCTCGGTCAAGGGCTGACGCCGGCCGCAGCGAGCCGGTGGCGGCGGCCCGTCCCGCACGGCGGACGGGCCGCCGTCGCACGACCGGCGTGCGACGTGCCTTGGCGGGCGCGGTCGTAGAGTCGGTCGGTGCCCACCCGAACAGCCGCCCTCGACCGCGTCCCGGCACCGGCGCTGTTCGTCGTCTCGGGCCTCACGCAGTACCTGGGCGCGGCGATCGCCGTCGGGCTGTTCGCCGTCGCCGGGGCGGTCGCGGTGGGGTGGCTGCGCATCGCGGCCTCCGCGCTGCTCCTGCTGGCCTGGCGCCGCCCGTGGCGGCGCCGCTGGACGCGGCACGACCTCGCGTGGGCCGCGGTCTTCGGGGTCGCGCTCGCGGCGATGAACCTCGCGTTCTACGTCGCGATCAACCACCTCCCGCTCGGCACCGCCGTCGCGATCGAGTTCCTCGGCCCGGTCACGGTCGCGGCGGTCACGGGCAGCGGCTGGCGCGAGCGCGGCGCCATCGCGGTCGCGGCGGCCGGGGTCGTGCTGCTCGCCGGCGTGACGGTCGGGTCCGACCTCCCGCACGACGACGCCGTCCTCGGTCTCGCGGCGATCGCCGTCGCCGCCGCGTGCTGGGCCGCGTACATCGTGCTCGGTCGTCGGGTCGCCGTCGGGGGCTCGGGCGTCACGTCGCTCGCGGTCGGGATGACCGTGGGCGCGCTCGCGTTCGCGCCGTTCCTCGCGCCGGACGCCGTCCCGGTGCTCGGCGACTGGCGGCACGCCCTGGCCGTCGTGGGGATCGCGCTGTTCTCGTCCGTCGTGCCCTACGCGCTCGAGCAGGTGATCCTGCGCCGCGTCAGCGCGGCGACGTTCTCGGTGCTCCTCGCGCTGCTCCCGGCGACGGCGGCCGTCGTGGGCGCCGTCGTGCTCCGGCAGGTCCCGAGCCCCCTGGAGCTGGTCGGCCTCGTGCTCGTCTCCGGGGCGATCGCCATGACCGCCGCGCGCCCGGGCGCGGGCGGGCGCGGGGAGCCGGACGACGTGCTGCCGACCGACCCCCCGCCCGCCTGAGCGGACCGGGTCCTCAGAGGTACTGGCCGGGCGAGGGGCGGCCGTCGTGCTCGTCCGGTCGCGGCTGCTGCCCCGGCATGCCGCCGGGCGCACCGGGGCCCATGGGCGGCAGCGAGCCGGGCGGGAGGGCCCGGCGCATCTGCGAGAGCTGCGCCTGCGCGGCCATCTGCTGCGCGACGAGCGCCGTCTGGATGCCGTGG
Source organism: Cellulosimicrobium sp. RS (assembly GCF_046159675.1). Lineage (NCBI taxonomy): Bacteria > Bacillati > Actinomycetota > Actinomycetes > Micrococcales > Promicromonosporaceae > Cellulosimicrobium > Cellulosimicrobium sp. RS. Next base: position 393,432 of record NZ_JBJXVU010000002.1, read on the forward strand.
AACAGCCCCTCGAGCCAGCCCACGAGCTGCGCCTGCGCGACGCGGAGCTCCGCGTCCGTCGGGACGCTGTCGTCCGAGAACGGCAGCGTGATGCGGTGCAGCTCCTCGACGAGGTCCGGCGAGAGGCCCTCCTCGAGCTCCGTGAGGGACCGCTCGTGGATCTCCGCGAGCCGCGAGCGCGCCGCCTCGTCGAGCGGGGCGTCGCGCACCTCGTCGAGGAGCTTCTTGATCATGCCGCCGATGCGCATGACCTTGGCCGGCTCCTCGATGACGGTCGCCGGGTTGCGGTCGGGGTCGGTCGAGTCGTCGCTCTCGACGACGCTCACCCCCGTGCCGTCGGGCATGACCACGGTGGAACGGCCGGGCTCGTCGTCGCCCTGCGCGGTCGCCGCGGGGTCGGGAGCGGTGGGCTCGTCGGGACGGGGGTCGCGCGGTTCGTCAGCCATGGGTCCAGTCTTGCGCGTGCCACCCCCGCGCGCACCGACGGGCGCCCCCCGCCGTCACGGGACGAGCAGCACCTTGCCGAACACCTCGCCCGAGTCGAGCAGCTCGTGCGCGCGCGCCGCCTCGTCGAGCGGCAGCCGTGCGTGCACGACCGGCCGCACCCGGCCGTCCTCCACCAGCGGCCAGACGTGCGTCAGCACCTCGTGCACGATGCGCGCCTTCTCCTGCGGCGGGCGGGCCCGCAGCGTCGTGCCGGCCACCGTGGCGCGGCGGGCGAGGAGGAGGCCGAGGTCGAGCTCCGCGCGTCGTCCCTTCTGCATGCCGATGACGACGAGGCGCCCGCCCGTGGCGAGGACCTCGAGGTTGCGCGGCAGGTAGGCCGCGCCGACGACGTCGAGCACCACATCCGCGCCGTGGCCGCCCGACGCGTCCCGCACCGTGGCGACGAAGTCCTCCGTGCGGTGGTCGACGGCGAGGCTCGCCCCGAGCGCGAGGCACCGGTCGGCGCGGTCGCGACCGCCCGCAGTCACCGCGACGTGCGCCCCGAGCGCCGCGCCGAGCTGGACGCCCACCGTCCCGACGCCGCCCGAGCCGCCGTGCACGAGCAGCCACTCTCCGGGCGCCAGACGGCCGACGTCGACCACGTTGCTCCAGACGGTGCACACCGCCTCGGGGAGGGCGGCCGCGTCCACGAGGTCGACGCCGTCGGGGACGGGGAGCACCTGCGTCGCGCGCACCCGCACCTGCTCCGCGTAGCCGCCGCCGTCGAGCAGCGCGACCACCCGGTCGCCGACCGACCAGCCCGACACCGCGTCCCCGACGCGGGCCACCGTGCCCGAGACCTCGAGGCCCGGCCAGTCGGGTGCGCCGGGCGGCGGAGGGTAAGATCCAGCGCGTTGTAGCAGGTCAGCACGGTTCACGCCAGCGGAAGCGACGTCCACCACGAGCTCGTCCGGCCCAGGGGTCTGGTCAGGGAGCGTGGAAACCGTTAGTTTCTCAGGGCCACCGGGGCCCGATATCGTGACGCCTCGCATCTCGCCGAGACTACGTGGACGGCCCGGGAGGCGCCGGATCACCGACGGGGGCACCGCGTGACGAGGGCGATTGTTCGTCCTCCTCGCGGATTAGGTGTCCGGGAGAAGTGCACCGATAGTTAGTACGCACGACCGGGGAGCGAGCCCGGGAGGCGCCGCTGCCACGCGCGTCGACCATGCCGCCGAACGGGTGGACCAGGTGATGGAGGCAGGTTCGTATGCTCCGCAGGTTGAGCGTCCGCGGGAAGATCCTTGCGGCACTCGCGGTGCCCGTCCTCGTCCTCTTCGCCGCCGCGGCGATCATCTCGGCCCAGGCCATCGGGACCGCGCGCGACGCGAGCCAGACGAGCGCGCTCGTCGCGGCGCTCGCGGCGCAGGACGCGGCCGGGACGGAGATCGCGGCCGAGCGCACGTACTCGTTCCTCGACGCCAACAGCACGCGCGACACGGCCGAGGAGGCCGAGGCGCAGATGATGGCGCAGCGCGAGAAGACCGACCGCGCGCTGGACGCGCGCGACCGCGCGTACGAGCGGCTCGACACGTCGGCGCTCGACCCTCGCGTGCGCAAGGCCGTGGCCGACACGATCGGTGACCGGTCCGAGCTCGTCGGTGTCCGCCAGGCGATCGACCGGTCCGGCCTCGGCCAGCTGCAGCGCAACTCGTTGTACGGCGACCTCATCGACGCGGCGCTGGACGTGCCGCGCACGCTCGCGGACACCACTCCCGACCGCAGCCTCGCGCAGTACCTCGACACCTACGTGCTCCTCGACGAGCTGCTCGCCCAGCAGGCGCTCGAGCAGCCGCTGGCCGGAGCGGTGCTCCAGGCCGCGCAGGCGGGGCAGCAGAGCGACACCACCAACCAGCAGGCCGCCGTCCTCATCACCACCGGTAACTCACTCGCTGGTCGGACACGCGCCGCGGTCCGCCAGCTGCCGGGGGAGTTCCGCCTCGAGACGCCGACGGCGACCTACAACCAGATCCGGGAGAACCTCATCGGGTCGCGCCCGGCAGCCACCCCGCCCAGCCAGGCAGCGCAGTGGCCGACCCTCTCGCAGGAGGACCGCGACCAGACCGCCCCCGTGCGCGACGCCGTGCGCACCGAGACCGCGGAGAAGGCCTCGGACCTCGCGGCGGCCGCCACGACCCGCGCCGTGATCACCATCCTCGTGACGCTCGCCGCGGTCGTCGCCTCGATCCTCGTGGCGGGCTTCATCGCGCGCGCGATCGTCAACCCGCTCCGGCGCCTCACCGACGCCGCCGAGGACGTCCGTGACCAGCTCCCCAAGCTCGTCGAGCAGGTCGCCGTGCCGGGCCAGGGCCCGGGCATCGACCTCGCGCCGATCACCGTCGAGTCCAGCGACGAGGTCGGCCAGCTCGCGACCGCGTTCAACGACGTGAACCAGACGACGATCAAGGTCGCCCGCGAGCAGGCGGCGCTCCGTGGCTCGATCGCCGAGATGTTCGTCAACGTGGCCCGCCGCGACCAGGTGCTCCTCAACCGCCAGCTCGCGTTCCTCGACGACCTCGAGCGCTCCGAGGAGGACGCGGGCACGCTGTCCAACCTCTTCCGCCTCGACCACCTCGCGACCCGGATGCGCCGCAACGCCGAGTCGCTGCTCGTGCTCGCCGGCATCGACTCGGGCCGTCGGGTGCGCCAGCCGATGCCGGCCTCCGACGTCATCCGCACCGCGTCCTCCGAGATCGAGCTGTACGACCGGGTGCGCCTCAACCTCGTCGTCGACCCGCTCATGCTGGGGCACAACGCGCTCAACGCGGCGCACCTGCTCGCCGAGCTCCTCGAGAACGCGACGATGTTCTCCGAGCCGCACACGCCCGTCGAGGTCACCACCGGCCGCGACGCGGACTTCGTGCACATCACCGTCCGGGACCACGGTCTGGGCATGACGGCCGAGGAGATCGCGGAGGCGAACCGCAAGGTCGCGACGCACGCGGCCTCGGACGTCGTCGGCGCCCAGCGCCTGGGCCTGTTCGTGGTCGGCCGCCTCTCGGAGCGGCTCGGCGCCAAGGTCCGCTTCAGCGCCGGGGGCGACGAGCAGGGCACCGAGGTCGTCGTGTCCTTCCCGGCGGTCCTCTTCGTCCCCGACTCGAACGTCCCGCTCCCGCAGCCGACGGACCCGCTGGAGACGAGCACCCAGGCCGCCGCACAGCAGCTCACGAGCACGGGCGTGATGCCGGCGCTCCCCGCCGAGCCCGCCGCTCCCGCACCCGCACCCGTCCCGGCGGCGTCCGCCGCGGCCGTGGAGCCCGAGGCGCCCGCCGCCGTGCCGGTCGACCTCGACGCGCTCACCGACGGGACCACGCAGACGGGCATGCCGCGCCGTCGCTCCCGCACGGTCGACCCGGCGGCGGCCGCACCCAGCGCGTCGTTCGCGTCGGGCCCGCAGACGGGCGCCATCGTGCTCCCGCCGCTCGCGACCCCGGCACTCCCGGACGAGCTGCCCGCCGCGGACGAGGCCTGGATCCCGCCCGCGGAGGTGGCTCCCGCCGCGTCGGCGCTCCCGAGCCGGTCCCGTGCCGCCACGACCCCGGTCGAGCCCGTCTCGGCCGAGATCCCGGTGCTCGACGTCAGCACCCGCAGCGCGCTCTTCTCGAGCTTCCGCCCCGTGGGCGAGCGGCCGGTCACCGAGAACCCGGTCGAGCTGCCGGTCGCGCCGGACGTCACGGCGACCGACATCCCGCTGGTGAGCGACGTGCCGACGGCCGAGGCCGCCGTCCACCACGAGGTCGTCTGGACCCCGCCGGAGGTCGCGGAGCAGCCGGCCGCTCCGAGCGCGGCCACGGGCACGGAGCAGGCCTGGGCGCCCGAGCAGGCCTGGACCCCGGAGCAGCCCGCCGAGCAGACGTGGACCCCGGAGCAGCCCGCCGAGCAGGCGTGGACCCCGGAGCAGCCCGCCGAGCAGGCGTGGACCCCGGAGCAGCCCGCCGAGCAGGCGTGGGAGCCCGAGCCTGCCCAGGAGACCGCGTCTGCGGGCTGGGCGCCGTCGTCGTTCGCCGACGAGCCGCTCGACGCGACCCGCGTCGTCCCGCCCGTGGCGGTGCAGCCCGAGCAGCCCGCGGCCGAGCGCGCGCCGCTCGCCGACCGGAGCCAGGCCGCGACCGAGGTCCGGCCCGTGGCGCCCTCCGCCCCGGAGCAGACGACGGACGTCCCTGTCGTGGCCGAGGGTCGTGCCGGGGACGGCGCAGAGGAGATCCCCGCCGAGCTCTCGTTCGAGGCGCTGCCGCGCTTCGAGGAGCTCATGGCCGACCTCCCGACGCGCCGATCGCTGCGCGAGAGCCAGGCGCGCAAGCGCGGTCTCTTCGGGCGTCGTCCGCGGACGACCGCCACGCCGCAGGCGACGCGACCCGCCGGCCCCTCGGCGGAGGCGCTCGCCTCGCGCCCGGCGGTCTCGACGCCGGCGCCGGCACCGGCGGCGGCCGCACCCGCGGCGTCGAACCCGGTGGCACCTGCGCCCGCGGCGCCCGCCCCGGTCCAGGGGGCCCCGGCCGCGCGGCAGGAGCCGGGCGCGCCGGCACGCACGTCCGCGTTCGCGCCGCGCACCGACCTCCCTGCTGCGCCCACGCCGTCCTTCGCCCCCGAGGCGCCGGCGGCTCCGGTGCAGGAGACGCGGAGCCTCCCCCCGGTCCAGGACGACCCGTACCCCGCGGTCCGACCGTCCGCGCCCGAGCCGGCCCCCGCCGCCGCGTGGGACGCCGCTCCCGCCAGGGACGCGGCGTCGGGCTACGGTCCGCCGAGCCCGCTCGCCCGGCGCCCGGTCGCGGAGTCCCTCGAGCCGCTGGACGCGGGCTACGTGTCCGACTCCGTCGAGGCGCGGTCGGACTGGATGGCGTCGGCGGTGCTGTACGAGGAGATGTCCACCCTGCTGCAGGGCAGCACCGATTTCCAGGAAGCGACCTTGGCGGACCCGAACGACGGCATCTACCAGCCGCTCAAGGTCGACGCCGCGGCGTCGGGCCTCGCGCGACGCTCGCGCGGCGAGGAGCGCGACGGGTACGTCGACCGCTTCACGGCGCGGATCGACCGCGACCCGGAGCAGTTGCGGGCGCGCCTGTCGGCGTTCCAGTCGGCGACCGCCCGCGGGCGTGTCGAGGGGCAGGACGAGACGAGTTCGACGTGGAACCCCGAGGCCATGGATTATGTCCCTGATTCAGCGCCGCAGGCGCGGTGACGACATGCCGTCTGCGGCAACTGACGAGGAGGAACAGTGAACGCGCTCAGCACCGAGGCCACGAACTTCGGGTGGCTGCTCGACAACTTCGTGCGGACCGTACCGGGCAGCCGGCACACGCTCGTGGTGTCGGCGGACGGCCTGCTCATGGCGATGTCCGACCAGCTCGACCGGACGAGCGGTGACCAGCTCGCCGCGATCGTCTCGGGCATGTCGAGCCTGACCCGCGGTGCGGCCCGCCAGCTCAACGGCGGGAACGTCCGGCAGGCCATCATCGAGATGGACAACGGGTTCCTGTTCCTCATGAACGTGTCGAACGGCTCCGTCCTGGGCGTGGTGGCCGAGGCGAACTGCGACATCGGCCTCATCGGCTACGAGATGGCGCTCCTCGTCTCGCGCACGGAGGCGACCCTGACGCCGCAGCTCATCTCGGAGATGCGGGGTAGCCTTCCGGTCGACGGTGCGACCCGAACCCCGGTGGGATGAGGACTGATCGATGACGAACGTACCTTTCGGCAGCATGGGAGCCCACGACGGGTACGAGGCGGCGACCGTCCGCCCGTACGCGGTGACGGGTGGTCGCGTGCGGTCCGCCACGTCCGACCTCCCGCTCGAGGCGCTCGTCGAGGTCATGCCGGGTGCCGTGAACAGCTTCGGGCTGCCGCCCGAGAAGCGCTCGATCCTCCAGCACGCCGCGCACACGTACGTCTCGATCGCCGAGCTCTCCGCGCTCCTGCGCCTGCCGCTCGGCGTGACGAAGGTGCTCGTCGCGGACCTGCAGGAGGACAACTACATCACCGTCCACACGTCGACCCCGCTCAACGTCCACACGGGTCACGGCAGCAACCACTCGGGTCTGTCCCTGAGCGTCTTGGAGAGTGTTCTCAATGGCATTTCCACCCTCTGACGGCTCGGGGAGCGGGCCGCAGGCAGGGCAGCCGTCCGGGGCGAGCGGGGGTGCGCCCGGCGGTCAGCCGGCGCTGCGCCAGACGGCGTGGGCTCCGGTGAGCGCCCCCGTCGGCGTGCCGACCCAGACGGCTCCGGCGACGCCCGGGCAGCCCGCGGCACCGCAGCAGCCGGCCGCGGCCCAGCCCGTCGCTCCGGCGGCACCGCAGCCGGCGGCACCGCAGCCTGTCGCGCCGGTGGCGACGCAGCCCGCGGCGGCTCCGGCCGCACCGCAGCCGGTCGCTCCTGCTCCGGCCGCCGCGCAGCCGTCCCCGGCCGCCGCGCAGCCTGCGTCGGCTCCCGTCGCGCAGGCCGCGGCCCAGCCGCGCACCGCGCCGCAGCCCCTGGCTGCCGCGCAGCCCGTGGCTCCCGCTCAGCAGGCGCCTGCTCAGCAGGCGCCCGCTCAGCCGGTCGCCCCGGTGCAGCAGGCGGCCCCCGCGCGCCCGGTCGCGGCAGCGCCCGTGGCTCCGCCCGCCGCGGCGGCGCAGCCCGGGGGCGCGGCGGCGTCCCGGACCGCGCCGACGGTCGTGAAGATCGTCGTCGCGGGCGGCTTCGCCGTCGGCAAGACGACGTTCATCGGCTCGATCTCGGACGTCGAGCCGCTCAACACCGAGGCCGCGATGACGGAGCACTCGGTGGGCGTCGACGACGCGGGCGGCGTGTCCGACCGCAAGACGACGACGACCGTCGCGATGGACTTCGGCCGCGTCTCGCTGCCGGGCAACCTGTGGCTCTACCTGTTCGGCACGCCGGGCCAGGACCGCTTCCTCTTCATGTGGGACGACCTGGTCCGCGGCGCGATCGGCGCCGTCGTGCTCGTCGACACCGACCGCCTGGAGCAGTGCTTCCCGGCGATCGACTACTTCGAGTCGCGCAACATCCCGTTCGTCGTGGGCGTCAACTGCTTCGACGGCGTGGCCAAGCACAAGCTCGAGGACGTCCGCGAGGCGCTGCAGATCCCGCCGCACGTGCCGATGCTCTACACGGACGCGCGCTCGCGCGCGGCGACGAAGCAGACGCTCATCGCGCTCGTCCAGCTCGCGATGCGCCAGCTCCGCGGCGCGGCCTGACCGCTCCCGCACCCCGCGCCACCGCACGACGGCGGGCCGCCCTCCGCGGGGCGGCCCGCCGTCGTCGTGCACGGGCGGGGCGTGCCACAATGGCTCGCCGGGAGGGCTGACAGAGCGGCCTAATGTGACGGTCTTGAAAACCGTTGTGCGGCGACGCACCGGGGGTTCGAATCCCTCGCCCTCCGCCAGTCGTGCCGTCAGGCCGGGTCGGGAGCCGTGCTCCGTCCCGGCCTGACGCGCGCCGGGCGCAGTGCTGCCGGGGCGTGCGCCGGGACCAGCGGGTGCCGCGGTGCCACCGGGTCCAGCACGGCGTACGCACCGCCGAGCGGCGGGCGCACGTCCTCGTCCCCCGCGTTGGGCCAGAGCGCACAGGCCCGTTCCGCGAGCGCCGTGATCGTGAGCGACGGGTTCACCCCGAGGTTCGCGCTCACCGCGGACCCGTCCATGACGTGCAGGCCGGGCTGACCGTGGACACGGTGGTACGGATCGATCACACCCGTCCGCGGCGAGGCGCCGATCGCGCACCCGCCGAGGATGTGGGCCGTCATCGGGACGTCGAAGGGCTCGCCGACGGTCCCTCCCGGCATGCCGCCCATGCGCCGGGCCATGCGGCGCGCGGCGTCGTTCCCGGCCGGGATCCAGGTCGGGTTGGGCGCGCCGTGCCCCTGGCGGGACGTGAGGACCTTGCGGCCGAGGAACCCGCGCCGCAGTGAGGTGGTGAGCGAGTTGTCGTGGCTCTGCATGACGAGCGCGATGATCGTCCGCGACGACCAGCCGCGCAGGTCGGCCATCGCCGGCAGGTCCCGACGCCGGCGCCACAGCTCCCGCATCCAGGTGCGCCACCTGCCCGGGCCACCGTCCGTGAGGACGGTCTGGAGCAGCCCCATGGCCCCCGACCCCTTCCCGTACCGCACGGGCTCGACGTGGGTCCGGGCGTCCGGGTAGAACGACGACGTGATCGCGACGCCGCGCGAGTAGTCGGGTGCGTCGGACCGTCGCTGGTGGTCGCGACGCCGGACCGTGGCGCCGAGCAGGGCCTCGGAGTTGGTGCGCGTGAGGTGTCCCAGTCGCTCGGAGACCCCCGGCAGGCGTCCCGAGTCCCGCATGGCGTGGAGGAGTCTCTGCGTGCCCAGCGCCCCCGCGGAGAGCACGACGTGTCGTGCCGTGTAGCGCCGCCGTCCTGCCCAGGGGCGCCCCGAGCGATGGGCGAGGACCTCGTGCACGACGCCGCCCGCGCCGTCGGGCACGGGCCGCACCTCGGTGACGGTCGTGAGCGGCAGGACCTGGGCGCCGCCGCGCTCGGCGAGGTAGAGGTAGTTCTTTACGAGCGTGTTCTTCGCCCCGACCCGGCACCCCGTCATGCACGCGCCGCACTCGGTGCAGCCGCGCCGCTCGGGCCCGGCCCCGCCGAAGTAGGGGTCGGGGGCGGTGACCCCCGGCTCCCGTGTCCCGCCTCGGCCGAAGAACACACCGACCGGCGCCTTCACGAAGGTGTCGCCCACCCCGGTCTCGCGGGCCACGTCCTCCAGGACGTCGTCCGCGGGGGTGCGTCCGGCGTAGGTGGTCACGCCGAGCATCCGGCGCGCCTGGTCGTACCAGGGCGCCAGCTCGGACCGCCAGTCGGCGACGTCGGCCCAGGCGGGGTCCGTGAAGAAGTCGTCGAGCGGCTCGTACAGCGTGTTCGCGTACACGAGGCTGCCGCCGCCGACACCGGCGCCGGCGAGGACGAGCACCTCGCGGAGGCGGTGGATGCGCTGGATCCCGAAGCACCCGAGGGCGGGTGCCCACAGGAACGACCGGAGACGCCACGACGTGCGGGGGAGCTCCTCGTCGGTGAAGCGGCGGCCCGCCTCGAGGACGCCGACGCGATAGCCCTTCTCGGTGAGGCGCAGGGCGGCGACGCTGCCGCCGAACCCCGAGCCGACCACCAGCACGTCGAAGTCGGTCGGGACGCGCGGGCCACCGCGCCCGGGTACGTCGGCGGGGGCGGTGCGGGGGACGTCGGCGGCCATGGGCAGACGGTACGCCACGACGGCGCGGGGCTCTGGCCGGGAGGTCCGGGACCTTCGGCGAGTGCCGGTCGCGGGGCGGTACGGGATCATGGCGTCGTGACGCCTGAGCCCTCCCCGGCCGACGAAGCCGGTCTCGAGCCCGTCGACCTCATCCGCCGGTCGGGCACCGTGCTGCGGATCGGTCGGCTCGCGCTGTCCGCGGGCACCGGCAGCTACCGCGTGAAGTCGCACATGACGCGCGCGGCCCGGGCGTTGGGCCTGGACCGCATCGCGGCGCACGTGACGCTGACGGAGATCACCGCGACGTCCTACCGCGGGCCGATCTTCCGCACGGAGCTCACCGAGGTGCGCTCCATCGGGATCAACGCGGACCGGCTCGCGCAGCTCGAGCGCTTCTCGGCCACGCTGCCGGCGGGGGCCGACCTCGACGAGGTCGACGCGGAGCTCGACCGGATCGCGCGCCGACCGCCGCTCTACGGGGCGTTCCTCAACGCCCTGTGGGCGGGGGTCGCGTGCGCCGCGTTCGCGTTCCTCAACCACGGGGGCCTCGTCGAGTGCGGCGCGGTGCTCGTCGCGGCGGCGCTGGGGCAGGGCGTCCGGCGCGCGATGCTGCACCGCGGCATCAACCAGTTCGGCGTGACGATGCTCGCGGCCGCGGTCGCGAGCGTCGCGTACCTGGGGCTCGTGCTGGGGCTCTCGGCGCTGGCCGGGGTCGAGGGCGGCCACGAGGCGGGGTACGTCTCGGCGGTGCTGTTCCTCGTGCCCGGGTTCGCGCTCGTGACGGGAGCGCTCGACCTCGCGAAGCTCGACTTCTCGGCGGGCGTCGCGCGCGTGACGTACGCGCTGATGATCCTCGCGTCGGCGGCGCTGGCGGTGTGGGGCGTCTCGGCCGCCGCAGGCCTCGCCCCGGACCCGGTGCCCGCACCGGTCCTCGCGGAGCCGCTGCTGTTCGGTCTGCGCGCGGTCGCGAGCTTCCTCGGGGTGCTGGGGTTCGCGCTGATGTTCAACAGCCCCTGGGCGATGGCGCTCGGGGCGGCCTCGATCGGCATGGTGGCGAACGTGGGGCGCCTGCTCCTCGTCGACGGCGACGTCGTCCCGCAGGCGGCCGCCGCGGCGGCGGCGCTGCTCGTGGGCCTGCTCGCGGCGACAGTCGCGCCCGCGCTGCGCGTCCCTCGTATCACGGTGTCCGTCCCGGCCGTGGTCATCATGGTCCCCGGCGTCACGGCGTACCGGGCGGTGTACGAGTTCAACACCGGCGCGACGGCGCAGGCCCTCGCCTACGCGGTCGAGGCGGGCCTGGTCATCGTCGCGCTCGCGATCGGGCTCGCCGTCGCGCGGATGCTCACCGACCGGGAGTGGACGTTCGAGCGGTAGGAGGGGACGCCGTCGGGCCGGCGGTTTGGTCTGGTGGCGACGCCCTTGTACCCTGGGCGACGCAGGCTCTCCGCGGAGTCCTGCGAGGAGACGTCGCATAGTCAGGTCTAGTGCGCCACCCTGCTAAGGTGGTAACGGGGCAACCCGTTCGAGGGTTCAAATCCCTCCGTCTCCGCTCAGGAAGGTCTCGGTGTGCACGCACCCGGGGCCTTTTCTGTTGCCCGGGATCGTGCGGCCTCCACCGCCCGACGCGCGGGCGGGGCGGCCGGGCTCGTGGCGAGCCCCAGCCGCCCCGGTGCCGTCACCGGCCCTGCGTGACGCCCCGACGTCGTCCCTGCGCCGTGGGCCGTGCCCTACGCCGTGCCGGTCGTCGCGAGCGCCGACCGCACGACGAACCGCGACGCGCCCGCCCCGGCGAGCACGAGCGCGGACGCCCCCAGGACGCACAGCAGGAACTGCAGGGCGACGCTCGCGTTCGTGAAGGCGTTGATGCCGAGGACGGGCACCATGAACAGCAGCACGGCCGCGGTCGCGACGCCCACGCTGACGACGAGCGGCACGAGCGTCTCGCGGAAGCGCGCCCGGTCGAGCGTCCGCAGGTCGGTGCCCGCGAGGACGAGCGTGCGGTACTCGCCGCGCTGGTCGATGACCCGGCCCGCCTGCATGACACCCGTCGAGACGGCGGCCAGGACGCCCGCGATGGCGAGGGTGAGGAAGCCGCCCGTCTTGATGTCGACGAGGAACTGGGCCTCCGCGGGGTCGGACGCGGTGCCCGGGTCGAAGAGCGCGAAGATGCTCGCGAGGCCCGCGATGAACGTCGCGAGCGCGACCCCGCCCACGGACCGCCACGCGGTCTTCGGGTTGTCCACGATCCGCCGTCCGGCGAGCAGCGTGGGCACGCGGCGCGCGGAGCCGGCGGTGATCCTGCCGACGACCCAGATGACGAACGGCCCGACGAGGTTGAGCGTCGCGAAGCCGATCAGCAGGATGACGACGACGACGGTGATCCCCACCGCGGCCGAGCCGAACGACAGGTTGGTCGCGACGATCATCGCGACGGCCGCGAGCCCGGTCGCGAGCAGGCGCACCGCCTTGAGGCCCGGGGGAGTGACGCGCGCGGCGACGCCGAGCGGCGTGATCGCGACGCGCCGGAGGCTGACGAGCGCCGACACCAGCGCGACCGCGACTACGAGGACGACGGCGCCCAGCAGGGCGGGCACGCCGACCCACAGCTCGGCGACGTCGAACGTGCGGCCCTGGAAGCGCAGCTGCGCGACGAGCGGCAGGAGGGCGCCGTAGCCGACCAGGCCGACGAGCGCGCCCGTGACGGCCTGGGCGGCGGCGTCGAGCACCGTGAGGGACGTGACCTGGCCAGTCGTCGCCCCTGCGAGCCGGAGCGCCGCGAGGCGCGCGTCGCGGCGCGCGACGGCGAGCCGCGCGGCCGCCCCGCCGAGCGTCACGAGCGGGATGAGCAGCAGGAGCGAGGCGATGCCGGCAAAGATCGGGTACTGCGTGTCGTAGGACGTCACGGCCGCGTCCACGCCCTCCTGCATGCCCTCGATCCCGCCCGCGCGGCCGAGGAACGCCCCGAACCCGCCCACGACGACGAGCAGGATCGCGGTGGTCGTGGCGAACGCGATGACGGCGAGCACGTTGGTCAGGCCCTGCGGGTCGCGCTCGTCGGCGCTGCGGCGGCGCAGGAGCCACCAGAGGTCGACGGTCCTCATCGGGCGCTCTCCTGACCGGGGACGGCCGGGGCGGCGACGTCGTGGCCGGGCGCGAAGAACTCGCCGGAGATGAGCCCGTCGCGCATCGTCACCGTGCGCGAGCAGTGCCGCGCGACCCCGGCGTCGTGCGTCACGACGACGAGCGCGGCACCCGAGTCGCGGGTCGCGCGGGTCAGGACGTCGAGCACCTCCGCGCCGGTCGACTGGTCGAGGGCGCCCGTCGGCTCGTCGGCGAACACGACGCCCGGCGACCCGACGAGGGCGCGCGCGATCGCGACGCGCTGCGCCTGCCCGCCGGAGAGCTCGCCCGGCCGGCGCTGCTCCATCCCGGCGAGGCCGAGGTGGGCGAGCCAGCGGGCGGCGACCGCGGTGGCCTCCGCGCGGGCCGTGCCGGCGAGCATGAGCGGCAGCGCCGCGTTCTCGACGGCGGGCAGCTCGGGCAGGAGCTGGCCCGACTGGAAGACGAAGCCGAAGTCCTGGCGGCGCAGGATCGTGCGCCGCGCCTCCGAGAGCGTCGCGACGTCCTCGCCGCGCCACGACACCGAGCCGGACGTCGGCGTGATGATGCCCGCGAGGCAGTGCAGGAGCGTCGTCTTGCCGGACCCGGACGGGCCCATGATCGCGAGCGACTCCCCGGGACGGACCGTGAGGCTCACGCCCGCGAGGGCGTGCGTCGCGGTCTGCGCGGAGCCGTAGACCTTGGTGAGCGCGCTCGCGACGAGTGGCGAGCCGCCGGGGACGGGAGTGGGGCCGGTGAACGTCATGCGTCGATCGTCCGCCGGGGAGCGGTGCCGCCGCGTCGGGCTGGGGACGGGACGTCGCCCGGCCCGGGTCCGACCGTGGGGGGACCGTGGGGCGTCGTCGGTGCGGCGAGGGTCGGACGGCGTGGCGTCCGTCACGCCGCGGCCTCCGGGCCCGGACCCGGTTTGGGATCAGGGCGAGGACGCGGTAGTGTTCTCGACGGCCGGTGAGCGATCAACGGCCAGCACGACCAGCGCCCGTAGCTCAACGGATAGAGCATCTGACTACGGATCAGAAGGTTGGGGGTTCGAATCCCTCCGGGCGCACAGCGGAACGGCCTCACCCGACGGGTGGGGCCGTTCGTCGTTTCCCGCGCGTCGCGTGACGCCGCGGCCGGGCGGCCGACTCTCTCGGTTTCCGCACGGTCGTGCTACGTTCGCCGGGTGACCAAGGGCGACGACACGCGGCAGACGATCCTGCACCGCGGCGTGGAGGCGGCGTACCGCGTCGGCCTCTCGGGCCTGACGATCGGTGAGCTCGCGCGCGCCACGGGCATGTCGAAGAGCGGGCTCTACGCGCACTTCCGCTCCAAGGAGTCGCTCCAGCTCGCGGTGCTCGACCAGGCGCGCGCGGAGTTCGTCGACACGGTCGTGGCGCCCGCGCTGCGCACGCCCCGGGGCGAGCGCCGCCTGCGCGAGCTGTTCGAGCGCTGGCTCGTGTGCGACCTGCGGCAGCAGCCCGGCGGCTGCCTGTTCGTCAAGGCGGCGACCGAGCTCGCCGCCCAGGAGGGGCCGGTCCGCGACCAGCTCGTGCGCGACCACCAGGACCTGTACGACACCGTCGCGCAGGTCTACCGGACGTGCGTCGCGGAGAGCGGCTTCCGCGACGACGTAAACCCCCAGCAGTTCGCGTCGGAGCTGTACGGGGTGATGCTCGCGCTGCACCACGCGCACGTCTTCATGGCCGACCCGCTGGCCGAGGACCGGGCGCGTCGCGCGTTCGAGGCGCTCCTCGACGGGTCGCGCGCACCCGTGCCCGTCGCCTGAGCACCTGCCCCGCACCCGACCCATCCTGACGGAGAGGATCCTCGTGACCACCTCGCGAGCCGAGAAAAGCACGACCGTTCGCCTGGACCGACGGCGCGCCGCGCGTCGTCGGAAGGCCGCGGCTCGACTCGCGCTCGTGCGCGCCCGGTTCGCGGTGCTCCAGACGGTGTCGCCCGGGCGTGCCGCCCGGCTCGCCCTCGACCTGTGGTGCACCCCGCCCGACGGCGCAGGTCGTCGCCGCGACGACCGCGCCGTCGCCGGTGCGCTGAGCACCGTGACGACGTCGTCCGGCGCGCGGGTCGTCGTCGAGTCGTGGGACCCGCACGCCTCCGCGGACGACGCGGCCGACGGGACCGCAGGGCACGGGGCGGGGGCCGGCGTCGTCTACCTCGCGCACGGGTGGGGCGGGCGGCGCGGCCAGCTCGGAGCGTTCGTCGAGCCCTTGCGTGCCGCGGGCCACCGCGTCGTCGCGTTCGACGCGCCGAGCCACGGGGACTCCGGGCCCGGCCGCCTCGGTCCGCGGCGCAGCACGATGCCCGAGCTCGCGGACGCCCTCGCCGCGGTGGTGCGCGAGCACGGGGAGGCGACGGCCGTCGTCGGGCACTCGCTCGGCACGGCGACGACCGTGCTCGCGGTGCGCGACGGCCTGCCCGCGGGGCGTCTCGTGCTCGTCGCGGCGATCGCCGACGTCCTCGGCCAGCTCGACGGGTTCGCCGACCTGCTGGGCTTGTCGCGCCCGACGCGCGAGCTCCTCCAGAGCCGGCTCTCCGACCTGGCCGGGCGCCCGCTGCCCGAGCTCGACGTGCGCGAGACGCTGCGCACCCACCCGGTGCCGCCGGCGCTCGTCGTGCACGACCGCGCCGACAAGGAGGTCCCGTACCCCGTGGGTGCCGCGCTCGCGGCGGCCTGGCCCGAGGGCGAGCTGCTCACGACCGACGGGCTCGGGCACCACCGGCTGCTGCGCGACCCCGACGTCGTGCGGGCGGTCGTCGACTACGTGACGCCACCCGCCGCGCGGCCCGACCCGGAGCCCGTCGTCAGGCCGGCGGCCGGTAGCCGGTGACCTGCGTGAGCGCCCGTGCGCGGTTCGAGCGCGCGAGCATCACGCAGCCTGGCACGAACGCCCCGAGCAGGAGCGGCCCGACGACGAGCATCGCCGCCCACATCATCAGCGCGAGGTAGCCGGCGGCCGAGTTGTTCGACGGGTCGCTGTCCGCGTAGGCGAGCAGGCCGATGCTCAGCGCGCCCGCGACGACCATGAGGACGACCGGCACCCAGATGAGCACCCAGGCGGTGCGTCGGTACCTCGGTGTGAAGGCGGCCGCCGGCGGCGGGGGCGGCGGTGCATACCCCGGTGCCGGATACCCGAGCCCCGGGTGCCCCGCGTGCCCGGGCTGCGGCGGATACCCGGGACCCGGGTGCCCGGGGTGCGGCGGGTAGGCGGGGTGCGGCCCCGGTGGGGGGCCGCCGTACGCGGACCCGTGCCGCGGGTCGTGCGGGGGGTGGGGCGGCGGTGAGGTCACCCGTCCTGGATATCAGGCGTGCGGGCATCGTGCGCGGACCGTCCGGCGGCGCGCTCGCGTGTCGGAGGGGCCCGGTAGCGTCGGGCCATGCCGTCGGACAAGGTCGACCTCAAGGCGT
This sequence comes from Cellulosimicrobium sp. RS, assembly GCF_046159675.1. Lineage (NCBI taxonomy): Bacteria > Bacillati > Actinomycetota > Actinomycetes > Micrococcales > Promicromonosporaceae > Cellulosimicrobium > Cellulosimicrobium sp. RS. Next base: position 409,653 of record NZ_JBJXVU010000002.1, read on the forward strand.
CCCACCGCGAGCTCTACGCGCCGCCCCGCGGCCGGTTCGTCGAGGTGGACGTGCCGACCCTGGCCTATCTCGCCGTCGACGGCGAGGGCGACCCCAACACGGCGTCGGCCTACGCGCAGGCGGTCGAGGCGCTGTTCTCGCTGTCCTACGCCGTGAAGTTCGCGAGCAAGCGCGCGGGGCGGGACTACGTCGTCGGGCCGCTCGAGGGGCTGTGGACGGCCGACGACCCGGGCACGTTCGTGCGCCGCGAGAAGGGCGCGTGGCGGTGGACCCTCCTCGTCCTCCAGCCCGACTGGGTGGACGAGGACACGGTGGTCGCCGCCACGGAGACGCTCCGGGCGAAGAAGGAGCCGCCGGTCGCGCTCGACCTCGTGCGCCGCACGAGCCTCACGGAGGGGCGGTCGGTGCAGACGCTGCACGTCGGCCCGTACGACGACGAGGGCCCGGTGCTCGCCGAGCTGCACGACGTCTACCTGCCCGAGCACGGGCTCACGTTCGCCGGGCCGCACCACGAGATCTACCTGAGCGACGTCCGGCGCACCGACCCCGCGAAGTTGCGCACCGTGCTCCGCCAGCCGGTCCGCCCGGTCTGACGGGCGGGCCCGCGCGGCGCCGGCACGCCCGATCGGGCCGTCGCGTGCGGCCCGACCCCGCGCACCCGCGGCGCGACGTCAGGCGGCGACCCGCCGCCGCGCCCAGGCGAGGTCGGTCGCGTCGAGCACGTCGGTGAGGCGGCGGCCCGCGAGGCCGCGCGCCCAGGCGGGGGACGCGCCGTCGGGCACGGCCTCCTGGAGCACCCACTCGCGCACGCCGAGGCGGCGCAGGTGCGTGCCGAGCGCGAGGAGCTCGGTGCGCGAGTGGACGCTCGGGTCGACGGTCGTGCGCACCTCGTGGTCGACGCCCGAGCGCAGGATCACGGCCAGCGCCTCGAACGCGCGCCGACCCGACGGGATCGTGCCCGTCACGACGGGGTAGCGGGACGGCAGGTGCTTGATGTCGAGGCCGACCCAGTCGACGAACGGCAGCAGCCGAGCGAGCCGCGCCGGCCACGGGCCGGCCGTGTGGAGGCCGACGTCGAGGCCGAGGCCCCGCACGTCGTCGATCGCGCCGAGCAGCCCGGGGTGCAGGGTGGGCTCGCCGCCCGAGAACACGACGCCGTCGAGCAGGCGACGGCGCGGCGCGAGGAACGCGACGACCTCGGACCAGGGGACCGTGTCCCGCGGCGGCGGGCCGCCGAGCGCGGCGACCGCGCACAGCCCCGGGTGGTGGCAGTAGCCGCAGCGCCACGGGCAGCCCTGGGTGAGGACGGTGGCGACCCGTCGGCCGGGCCAGTCCGTGACGGACAGCCGGTCCAGTCCGGCGACCACGAGGCCGGGGCGGGTCATCGGCGGCTCCTTCGGACCACGACGGCCCGGCGGTCCGGACCTCCTGACGGCGGTGCCGTCAGGACCTCGAACGTATCCTCGCGGGCCCCCGCGCCGGACCGGCCGAAGGTCCCGACCTGGCAGGCCCGATCCGCGCCCGACGCAGGCGCCACGCGGGACGCGCGTGCCGGACGCGGCGGACCCGGGGCCGCGCGCCCTGGGCGGGCGCACGACCCCGGGTCCGGGGGACCGGGACGGTCAGCCGCAGGTCGGCTGGCCGTGCTCCGGGGTCGCGACGGTCTCGCGCTCGTCGGCGTCGTCGGACGGCGCGGCCGTCGCGGTCACGGGGCCGGTGGTGGCCCCGCGGACGGCGAACGACTGGTACGCGTTCTTCCCCGGGCTGACCGCGGGGAAGCTCTTCGTGCCCCACGGGGTGGCGACGTCGACGTCGAGCGGGACGTCGTCGTCGTTCACGACGCGCACCGCCACGTACGCCTTGCCCGCGAGGCACCGCACCTCGGCCGTCGCGGTCACGGCGACGGCGGCCGGCGACGCCGGGTCCGCCGCGCCGGGCGCGAGCACCCGGAGGGCCGTGAGGCCCGGGTCGCCGTCCTGCCACGACGTGCTCAGCGCGACGTACCGCGCCGTGCGGTCGACGGCGAGCGTGCCGCGCACGCCACCGGCGCTGATCGTGCCGACGTCGGTGAAGGTGAGGCCGTCGTCGCTCACGGAGACGACGGACCCCGGCGCGCCGCCGCGCTCCCACGCGGCGACGACCGTGCCGATCTCGCGCGGCGACCCCAGGTCGGTGACCATGCGGCCGTCCGGTCCGGGGACCCACGACGTCGCGGCGTCACCGTCGACGGCGAGCGAGGGCGACGTCATGCCCGTGGGCAGCACGGACGCGGGGAACGTGAGCGTGCTGAGCGCGTGGTCCGCGACCGGGAACGGCGTCGCGTCCCGGAGGGTGACCCGCGTGCCCGACGGCGTCGCCCCGACCGTGCGCGTCGCGCCCGTCTCGGCGTGGCGCAGCTCGACCGGCGACCCGTCGCCGCTGACGCGGAACGAGCGGGCGTCGTCGACCGCGACCGTGACCCCGGCCGGTGTCTGCCCGGCGGGCGTCGCGACCGTCGCGCGCGGTGCGAGGACGACGGCGTCGCCCGCGGGGACGGTGACCGCGAGCATCGAGGCGTCCGCCCCGACGGTCTGGGCGCCGGCGTAGACCGGGACGGCCCCGCCGTCGTGCGGGACGGTGAGGGTCGTCGTGACGTCGGCGCCCGTGAGGTTGAACACGACGACGTACCCGTCGACGGCGCTCACGAGCACGCCCGCCGCGTCGGCCGTGGGCACGCGGACCCCCGCCTGCGCGGCCGTCGCCGCGGCGTCGCCGGGGACCATCTCGACGAGCCGGGGCCCGGTCGCGCCGTCGGTGAGCCGCACGACGTGCCGCGTGTCGGTCGCGCGCGAGACGGTCACGGGGGCGTCCGAGCCGCGCACGACGAACCCGGCCTCGCCCTCGACGTTGAGCCAGTCGCCCTCGCTGCGCAGCACCTGGTCGCCCGTGTACCGGAACGACGCGGCGTCGTGCCACGTCTGCCCGTCGAGCGACGTCTGGACGCGGTACTCCTGGCCCGCGGCGACCTCCCAGCCGAGCTGGACCTGGCTCACCGCGGTGGGCGCGCCGAGGTCGACCTGGACCCACGAGTCGGGCCGCGTGCGGTCCGCGACCGCGACCGCCCAGCGCGTCGTGGCGGAGCCGTCGGTGACGGCGCTCGCGGGGTTGGACCCGTTGGCGCTCGACGCGGTGGCCGGCTTGCCCGCGGCGACGTCCGTCCCCGTGGACGAGAACGCACGCAGGTGGTAGAGCGAGTAGCCGTAGGCCGCGTCGCCGCGCACGCCCTGCATGCGGACGTAGCGCGCGGTGACCGGCGCGGGCTCGTCCGCGCCCTCCGGGGTGAGGTCGACGGTGTCGAGGCGCGCGACGTTCACGTCCGCCGGGGCCTTGCCGTACGCGGTCGCGGTGGTCCACGTCTGGCCGTCGGTCGACGTCTGGACGAGGTACCGCGCGCCCGCGCTCGCCTCCCACGCGAACCGCACGGCGCCCACGGTCGTCTCCTCGCCGAGGTCGACCTGGATCCACGAGTCCGGTCGCGTGCGCTCGCCGACCGCGACGGCCCAGCGGGTCGACGGGTTGCCGTCGGTCACGCGCGCCGCGGTGCGGCCGCCCGCCGTGTCCTGGCTGGACGCGGTCGCGACCTTCCCGGCGGCGAGGTCGGTCGTCGACCCCTCGTCGCCGTAGGCGTGGAACGCGAACATCGAGTAGCCGTACTGCGGGTGGCCCTGCTGCCCGAGGAGCCGGACGTACCGCGCCGTGACGGGCGCGAACGACAGGTCGTCGACGCGTGCGGCCTTCGCGTCCGCGGGGTCGGCCGGACGCGTCACGGGGAGCGTCGCGGTGGTCTCGCCCTCGGCGGTCGTGTAGGTGCGCGACCCGTCGAGGCCCGAGTAGCCGTTCATGGCGAGGTTGCGGACCGACAGGCTCGCGTCCTCCGTGCCCGCCCCGGTCGACGCGTAGACGGCGGCGCCGGTCGGGAGCGTGACCTGGCCCGCGTAGCCGCTGCCGACCCGGAACACCGACGACGTGCCCTCGAAGCCGTCGCGCGGGCCGGTGTACGTCCGCACGTGCCGGTCGTCGACCGTGGCACCGGTCGTGGGGTAGAGGAACGGGGTCGAGCCCGAGACGTGGAACAGCCACGAGTCGTGCGACGGGACCCAGGGGAACTTCACGAAGCCCTTGCGGCTCGACGCCGCGGCCCACGCGTCCGCCGTCTGCTGGACGGTCAGGCCGGGCCCGGCGCCGAAGTCGCGCACCCCGGCGAGGCGCTCGAAGAACTCGTCCTGCGGCGTCGGCTCGACGGGGCCCTCGGGCGACTCGGCCGCCTCGACGTGCAGGAGGTAGGAGATCGCGATCTCCGCGCGCGCCTCGGGCTCGTACTTGGGCTCGCCCGAGAACTTCGCCAGCCGGTGGACCGGCGCGTACGACTGGTAGTCCTCGAGCGCGGCGGCGAGGTTCGCCTCGGCGCGCGCGGCGTCGGGGTCGCGCAGGACCTGGCCGAGGAACGCCATGGGGATGGCGTCGCGGCCGTAGAGGAACTCGCGGTCGGCGACCATGGGCATGAACGGCTCGCCCGCGTCCGACATGACGAGCTTGATCGACTCCCACAGCTCCGCCGAGTTGGGCTGGTGCGTGAGGATCTCCGGCAGCGGCTCGTCGCGGAGCAGGAAGTGGATCGCGTTGCGCCCGCCGGACCGCCAGATGTCGGACTGGTAGTGCGGGCCGAACGACCCGTGGTTCTCCACGAGGTACGTGTCGTGGATGGTCTGCATGGTGTTCGTCGACACGGGCCTGCCCGCCACGACGGCCGGGTTGTTCCGGTCGGCCGTCGGCTGTCCCGCCGCGTTGCGGCCCCAGTCGCCGAGCTGCTCGGCCCAGCGCGCGGCGTCGGGGTCGTCGGGCGCCCACGCGAGGCCGGGCGCGAGGGCCTGCGTGTAGACGCCGACCTCCTCCTGCGCGGTGTCGCCCTCGTGCTTGCCCGTCGGCCAGTCCGCGGTCCACGACCCGGAGAGCGGGTCCTTGCCGAAGTCCAGGTCGGCGGTGTACTTCGACTGGCCGGTCGCGATGGTCGTGAGGTTGGCCTGCGTCGTCGCGTCGAGCTCGTCCCACAGCAGCGTCCCGGCCGCGAGGAAGTACGACTGGAACGTCGAGTCCCAGAACAGCTTCTTGCCCCACGTGCCTGCCGGGTCCACGAACCGGTTGGTGGCCGCGTAGTGCCGGATCGTCGCGAGCGTGCGGGCGCGCAGCGTCTCCTCCGAGACGCCCGCGAGCTCGGCGTCGTACTCGCCGTGGGTCAGGAGCACGGCGTTGCCCAGCACGACGGCGAAGTTGAAGTCCTTGAGCTGGTACACCCCGGCGGACTCGTCCCAGACGGTCTCGACCCAGCGGGTGTGCCGCAGGAGGGCGCCGTAGTAGTCGGCGGCGGTCTCGTCGGGGGCGCCGTACGCGGGCGTGGCATCGGCCGTGGTCGACGCCGGGGCCGCGGGCGGAGCGGTCGGCGCGCCCTGGGCGGTCGCGGGGGCCAGGAGGAGGGAGCCGGCCGTCGCGAGGGCGAGGACGGCGGTCGTGGTGCGGCGCCGCGCGCGGCGCGCGGCCGGGGGCCGGGCGGGTGATCGGGTCATGGTGGGGGTCTCTCGTCGTCGTCGTCGGGAGCGGGTCCGCCGTGGACGGCGGTGCGGCGCGGGGTGCGGGTGCGGGGTGCGGGTGCGGGGGTGCGGAGCTCCGGTGCCCGCCATCCTGACAGCGCTGTCTGGCAGAGTCCAGAGGTTCGGCGAAACTGCCGCGGGTGAAGCCGCGGGCGGCGGGGAACGCGCCGAGGCCCGTCGGGGAGCGTGGTGGTGACCATGCTCCCCGACGGGCCTCGGGACCGCGGTGGGCGGTCGGTCGGGTCAGCCCTTGACCGAGCCGGACATCAGACCCCCGACGAAGTACTTGCCGAGGACGATGTACACGAGCAGCGTCGGGAGCGACGCGAAGAGCGCGCCGGCCATCGAGACGCCGTAGTTCTGCAGCAGCGCGCCGTTCGCGAGGTTGTTCAGCGCGAGCGTCACGGGGCCGTTCTGGCTGGAGGAGAAGAACACGGCGAAGAGGAAGTCGTTCCACGCGGACGTGAACTGCCAGATGAGCACGACCACGAAGCTCGGGATCGAGATCGGCAGGATGATCGACCAGTAGGTGCGCAGCATCCCCGCGCCGTCGACGCGCGCGGCCTCGACGAGCTCGTGCGGCACGGTCATGTAGTAGTTGCGGAAGATGAGCGTCGTGATGGGGATGCCGTAGACGACGTGCAGCAGGATCAGCGACGGCACGCCGCTCGGGATGCCCAGGCCCAGCACGAGCTGGTTGAGCGGGATCATCACGGCCTGGTACGGGATGAACATCCCGAAGAGGATCAGCGTGAAGACGATGTTCGCGCCCTTGAACGACCAGCGGGAGAGCACGAACCCGTTGAGCGACCCGAGGAAGGCCGCGATGATCGCCGACGGCACGACCATCTGCACCGTGCGCCAGATGGCGGGGGACAGCGCGGTCCACGCCGTCTGCCAGTTCTCCGTCGTCCACGTCTGCGGGAGCGACCACGCGCGCGCGGGCGACGCGTCGCCCGCGCCCTTGAAGCTCGTCACGAAGAGCACGTAGACGGGGATGAGGACGATGACGAGGAACAGGACCAGCGCCGCGTACTTGAGCGTGCGGCCGACGGAGAAGCGCTCGCGCGGCGTGCGGCGCGCCGGCTGGCGCGGCGTGCCGACGACGTCGGGGGCGGGGACGGCCGGCGTCGAGGTGGTCGTCATCGCTTCTCCTGACGGTTGGTGCGGATCAGGTAGGGCACGATGACGACGGCCACGATGATCAGCAGGATCGAGCCGACGGCCGCCGCGTTGGCGTAGTCGAAGCTCGACTTGAAGACGTACATGTCGACGGCCGGAACCTTGGTCTGGTAGTTCGCGGGCTTCGAGATCGACATGATGAGGTCGAACGCCTTGAGCGACATGTGGCCGATGATGATGAGCGCCGAGAGCGCGATCGGCGAGAGCTGCGGGAACAGCACGTGGCGGTACAGCTTCCACTCGCTCGCGCCGTCCATGCGGGCGGCCTCGCGCAGCTCGTCGGGGATGCCGCGGAACCCGGCGAGGAACAGCGCCATGACGTACCCGGAGAGCTGCCAGATCGCGGGGATCGCGATCGCCGTGATGCCCCACGTGACGTTGTTCCACCAGTTGTTCTGCAGGAAGTCGAGCCCGACGATCTGGAACAACCGGTTGAGGCCGCTCGCCTGCTCGCCCTGGTTCGAGTTGAGGAGCCAGCGCCACACGACACCGGACGCGACGAACGACACGGCCATGGGGAACAGGTAGACCGAGCGGAAGATCCCCTCGCCCTTGACGGGCTTGTCCAGCATCCACGCCCACAGGAAGCCCATGAGCATCGTGCCGGCGAGGAAGACCACCGTGTAGAGCACGAGGTTCTTCAGCGAGTGCTGGAACGCCTCGCTGCCGAGGAGGGCCGTGTAGTTCTCGAACCACACGACGACCGACGGCTTCTGGCCCGTGGCCTGTGCCGCGGTGTGGTTGTCCGTGATCGACGTCTGGAAGTTCGCGCCGATCAGGCCGTAGACGAACACGCCGACGAGGATTAGCGAGGGCGCGAGCAGCAGCAGCGCTGGGCCGGCGCGTCGCAGTGACTTGAGCATGGTGGGACTTCCCGGTCGTGGGGGCGTGGGCCGCGGCGCGGGGGAGCGCCGGCGTCCCGGGGACGTGTTCCGGCCGCGCGGGTCCGCCGCGCGCCGTCGGGACGTGCCCGACGACGCGCGGCGGCTCCGGCGGAGCGGTGTCAGCCCTGCGCGGTGGCGGCGGCGAGCTCGGACTGGTAGGTCGCGAGGTCGGACCCGCCCGACGTGAACTTGCTCGTCGCGTCGGAGATCGCGTTGAGCGTCGCGACCGGGGCGGCGGCGCCGTGCGCGAGCGAGGAGACGATCGTGTCGTTGCCGAACGACTCGATCGCCGTCTGCTGGTACTCCGAGAACTCCGCGGGGTCGGCGTCGGTGCGGGCCGGGATGGAGCCCTTGGCCTTGTTGAACGCGACCTGGCCCTCGAGCGAGCCCACGGTCTCGAGCCACGCCTTGGCGCCGTCGGGGTGCGGGGCGCCCACCGGGAGGGTGAACGAGTCGGCGAGGAAGTCGAACACGCCGTCGGTGCCCGGGACGGGGAACGCGGTGAAGTCGGTGCCGAGCGTCTTGCCCTGCTCCTCGAACGCCGCGACGGCCCAGTCGCCCATGACGTTGAACGCGGCGTTGCCCTCGATCACCATCTGGGTCGCCTCGGGCCAGTCGAGCCCGTCACGGTCGGTGTTGGTGTAGCTCATGAGCTTCTCGAAGTCCTCGAGGGCGGCCGTGACCTCGGCACCCTCCCAGTCGGTCGAGCCGTCCCACAGGCCGTTGTAGCCCTCGGCCCCGAGGTCCGCGAGGAGCACGGTCTCGAGCAGGTTGACCTGGGTCCAGGTCGTCGCGACCGACAGCGGCGTGACGCCCGCGGCCTTGAGCTTGTCGAGGTCCGCCATCCAGGCGTCGAGGTCCGCGTAGGTCGCGGCCGGGTCGACGCCGTTGGCCTCGAGGACCGTCGGGTTCGCCCAGACCACGTTCGCGCGGTGGATGTTCGACGGGATCGAGTAGATCGCGCCGTCGTCGGACTTGAGGCGGTCCACGAGGTCGGCGGGGAAGACGTCGGTGAGGCCGAACTCGTCGTAGAGCGAGGAGACGTCCTCGATCTGCGCGGCGTCGATGTAGTCCTGGAGCTCGGCACCGGCGTGCGCCTGGAACGTGTCCGGCGGGTCCTGCGCCTGGAGACGGGACTGGAGGAGGTCCTTGGCGGCCGAGCCGGCACCGCCGGCGACCGCGCCGTTGATGAACTCCACGTCGGGGTGCTGCTCCTCGAACACGCCGACCAGCGCGTCGAGACCCGCCTTCTCGGAGCCGGCAGCCCACCAGGTGAACACCTCGACCTCGTCGCCGCCCCCCGAAGCGCCCCCGTCACCGGTGCCCCCGTCACCGGAACCACCGCCGCTGCACGCGGCGAGTGCGAGACCCACGAGGGCGGCCGTCGCCACCGTCGCGCTCGTCCTGCGATCGATTCGCATCGTGATATCCCTACGCCTTCTTCGGTCGTGGGGGACCGGCGGACGACCACGTCGCACCGGCCGGGCGCACCGGCGCGCCCTCGAACCCGAGGCCCATACAACGGCGACCGGCGCTTGATGTCAAGAAATGAACTCAAGCGACGCTGAATCGTGATGTACGCGTCAGAACATGGATCCAAGCCCCATGGTCGCGTGGGCGGGATCATTCTGACAGCGCTGTCCGATCCCTGTCGAGCCGCCCGCCCCCACCTGGGCGGCGAGGCGCCTCACCTGGAGGGGTACGTCCCGGCGGTATCCTGGCCGACGTGCGCGCTGACCGGGTGACACCGGGCTCGCAGACTTCACTGCGTGAGGCCAACCGAGCCCGGATCGTGAGCGCCGTCCAGCAGCGTGGCTCCCTCACGCAGATCGAGCTGGCCGGCGTCACCGGGCTGTCCCCGGCCACCGTCTCCAACATCGTCAAGGAGCTCACCGGCGCGGGCGTCCTGCACACCTCGCCCTCCACCCGCAGCGGGCGCCGCGCGCTCCAGGTGACCCTCGCGCGCAACCTCGGGCTCGTCGCGGGGGTGCACTTCGGCACGCGCTCGATGCGCGTCGCGCTCGCGGACGCGTCCATGCGCGTGCTGGCCGACCAGCGCATGCCGCTCGCCCCGGACCACCGCGCCGACACCGGCCTCCAGCGCGCCGCGCTGCTCGTGGGGGAGATGGTCGCGTCGGTCGACGCGTCCCCCGAGGAGCTGCTCGCCGTCGGTGTCGGGGTGCCCGCCCCCGTGGACGTGCGCGCCGGGCGCATCGCGACCGTCGGCATGATGCGCGGCTGGGATGGCGTCGTCGTCCCCGAGCTGCTCGAGGCCGAGCTCGGCGCGCCCGTGACGGTGGACAACGACGCCAACCTCGGCGCCCTCGCCGAGACCCGGTTCGGGGCGGCCGTCGGGCACGACGCCGTCGCCTACCTGCGCGTGTCCCACGGCGTGGGCGGCGGGCTCGTCCTCGGCGGGCGCGTCGTGCACGGCCGCGCAGGCGTCGCGGGCGAGATCGGGCACGTGACGATCGACGAGAACGGCCCCGTGTGCCGGTGCGGCAACCGCGGGTGCCTCGAGATGTACGTCGGCGCGGGCGTGCTGCTGTCCATGCTCTCCGAGAGCCGCGGCCACCTCACGCTGCGCGACGTCATCGCGCGCGCCCAGGAGGGCGACCCCGGCTGCCGTCGCGTCCTGTTCGACGCCGGGCAGCACCTCGGCGTCGCGGCCGCGAACCTGTGCAACCTCGTCGACCCGGAGATCGTCGTCGTCGGTGGGCAGCTCGCCGAGGCGGGCGAGGCCCTGCTTGGCCCGCTCCGCACCGCGCTCGAGCAGCGCACGGTCCCCAGCACGGCGGGCCCGGTCGAGGTCGTCGCGTCCGAGCTGGGGTCGGCCGCCGAGGTGCGCGGCGCGCTCGCCGTCGCGCTCGACCTCGCGCGCGTGAGCGGCTCCCTGGGGGTGACCGCATGACGGGGGCCTTCGTCCCGGCCGGGGGCGCCCGCCGTCGCGCGCGGGGTGCGGTGACGACGGCCGTCACGGCGGTCGTGGTCGCCCTCCTGGCGCTCGCGGGCTGCGCGCCGCCGGAGGAGCCCGCCGGGCCGTCGGAGGGGACCATCGGGCTCCTGCTGCCCGAGGCCAAGACCGCCCGCTACGAGACGACCGACCGCCCGACCTTCGTCGGGGTGGTCGAGCGGCGCTGCCCGTCGTGCGAGGTGCTGTACGCGAACGCCGCCCAGGACGCCGCGAACCAGCAGCAGCAGGCCGAGTCGATGCTCGCGCGCGGCGCGGACGTCCTGGTGCTCGACGCGGTCGACGCCGTCGCGGCGGTGAGCGTCGTCGCCGAGGCCCAGCGCCTCGGCGTGCCCGTCATCGCCTACGATCGCTTCGTCGACGGCGCGAACTACTACGTCTCGTTCGACAACGAGCTCATCGGGTACCTCATGGGGGAGGCGCTCGTCGGCGCGGTCCTCGACCGTGCGGAGCAGGACCCGCCGGCGCAGGGCCGGCGGCCGGGCGTCCTGCTCGTCCAGGGCTCGCCGACCGACCCGAACGCCGCGGAGCTCGCCGCCGGCGCACACCGCGCGCTCGAGGGAGAGGACATCGACGTGCTCGCCGAGTACGACACGCCCGACTGGAGCCCCGACAAGGCGACCGAGTGGGTCGAGGGGCAGCTCACGCAGTACCCGGGTCGCGTCGACGGCGTCTTCGCGGCGAGCGACGGCATCGCGGGCGGCGCCATCGCCGCGATGAAGGCCGCCGGCCTCGACCCGGTGCCGCCCACCACGGGCCAGGACGGCGAGCTCGCGGCCGTCCAGCGCGTCGTCTCGGGCGACCAGTACATGACCGTCTACAAGGCCACGACGGAGCAGGCGCGCACGGCCGCCGAGCTCGCCGTGCGGGTGCTGCGCGGCGAGGACCCGCGCGCGACCGCGGTGATCGACGGCGTCCCGAGCCTCCTGCTCGCGCCGCGCGCGGTCGGCGTCGACGACGTCCGGCGCGTCCTCGTCGACGGCGGCGTCTACACGGTCGACGAGATCTGCACCCCGTCCTACGTCGACGCGTGCGTCGACGCGGGTCTCCTGGAGGCGGCACCGTGAGCGCCCCCGTCCTGACCCTGCGCGGGGTCTCCAAGAGCTTCGGCGGCGTCCGGGCGCTCGTCGACGTCGACGTCGAGGTGCGGGAGCACGAGGTCCTCGCCGTCGTGGGCGACAACGGTGCCGGCAAGTCGACGCTCGCGGGCGTCGTCGCGGGCGCGTTCCGCCCCGACGCGGGCGAGGTGCTGCTCGACGGCGCGCCCGTCGTGCTCGACTCGCCGGCGGCCGCGCGCCAGCACGGGATCGCGGCGGTGTTCCAGCAGCTCGCGCTCGTCGACGACCTCGACGTCGTCGAGAACGTGTTCCTCGGGCAGGAGGTCCTCCACGGGCCGTTCCTCGACGAGATCGCGATGGAGCGCGAGGCGTGGGGCCTGCTCGACCAGCTCGCCGCGACCGTCCCGTCCGTGCGGCAGCCGGTGCGCACGCTCTCGGGCGGCCAGCGGCAGGTCGTGGCGGTCGCGCGCGCCCTCCTCGGGTCGCCGCGCGTCCTCGTCCTCGACGAGCCGACGGCGGCGCTCGGCGTCCGGCAGACGGCCGAGGTCCTCAACCTCATCGAGAAGCTGCGCGAGCGCGGGCACGCCGTCGTCCTCATCAGCCACCAGGCGGGCGACCTCCAGGCCGTCGCCGACCGCATCCTCGTGCTGCGGCTCGGCCGCGTGCACGGCGAGTTCCCGGGCGACACGTCCTACGAGGACCTGCTCGCCGCGATGACGGGCGCCGTGCGCCCGGCGCGCGCGAGCGGCTCGGGCGGGGCCGAGCGCGAGCGGTGCGCGGGCGGCACCGGGGCGGTGCACCGATGAGCGTCCCCGGCCGCACCTCGGGCGCGGCGCTCGACCGGCCCCTGACGGGCGCGCTGTCCGGGTCCGTCGTGCAGCAGCTGCGCGGCGCGCACCTCGGCATGCTGCCGATCGTCGCCGCGCTCGTGCTCATCTGGGTCGTGCTCGGCGCGATCAACCCGGCGTTCCTCTCCGCGGAGAACCTCGTCAACCTCACGCTCCAGAGCGCCCCCACGGGGATCATCGCGCTCGGCGTCGTGCTCGTGCTGCTCGTCGGCCAGATCGACCTGTCGGTCGGCTCGGTGAGCGGGCTCGCCGCGGCGGTGCTCGCCGTCGGGACGGTCGGGCTGGGCTGGCCGGTCGGGATCGCGATCGTCGCGGCGCTGTCCGTCGGGGTCGTCGTCGGGCTCGGGTACGGGCTGCTGTCCACACGCCTCGGGCTCGCGTCGTTCGTCTTCACGCTCGCGGGGCTCCTGATCCTCGCGGGCGTGCAGCTGCGCGTCCTCGGTCCCAAGGGATCGATCAACCTGCCGTTCGAGTCGTGGCTCGTGCGCACGGTCCAGCAGGGCTTCCTCGCCCCCGCGGTCGCGTGGGGCCTCGTGGTCGTGGTCGTGGCGGGGTACGCCGCGCTGCGGGTGACCGACCACGTGCGCCGCGTCCGGGCGGAGCTCCCGAGCCCGGGCCTGGCCCGCGTCGCGGTCCGGACGACGGTCCTCGCGGCGGTGCTCGTCGCGACGGTCGCGTACCTCGGGACGGCGCGCGGGATCGGCTACACCGTGGTGCTCTTCGTGGCGCTCGTGGTCGTGGTCGACGTGCTGCTGCGCCGCACGCGGTGGGGACGCTCCGTGCGCGCCGTCGGGGGCAACCGGCGCTCCGCGCTCCTCGCGGGCGTCGCGGTGCGCCGCACGGTCGTCTCGTGCTTCGTCGCGTGCTCGACGTTCGCCGCGCTCGGCGGCGTCCTCGCCGCGGGACGGCTCGCGGCGGCGAACCAGGGGACCGGCGCGGCGGACACCTACCTGACGGCGATCGCGGCCGCGGTCATCGGCGGCACGAGCCTGTTCGGCGGGCGCGGGAGCGCGTGGTCGGCGCTGCTCGGCGTGCTCGTGCTCCAGTCCATCGCGAACGGGCTCACGCTGCTCAACCTCGACACGGCCACGCGGTACATCGTGACCGGAGCGGTCCTGCTGCTCGCTATCGTCGTCGACATGCTGATTCGTGGTCGACGGGAGGTCTGAGATGGTGATGCAGGGGGAGAGCGCGGGGACGGTCCCGCCGGGCGAGGTCGGGGTCGTGGTGCCCGACACCCCGACGGAGGTGGCCGTGGCGCGTCCGCACGGCGGACGCGGAGGCCGGCGCCCGACGCTCGCCTCCGTCGCGGAGGTCGCCGGTGTGAGCCTCAAGACGGCGTCGCGCGTCCTCAACGACGAGCCGAACGTCGCGCCGCAGACGCGCGCCAAGGTCCAGGAGGCCGCGCAGCGTCTCGGCTTCCGGCGCAACGCCGTGGCCGCAGACCTCGCGCGCGGCGGCTCGTCGCGGCTCGTCGGCTTCGTCACCGGCGACCTCGCGAACCCGTTCTACTCCGCGCTGGCCAGCGGTATCGAGCGCGAGCTCCGCCACCACGGCCTCCAGCTCATCACCACGAGCTCGGACGAGGAGCCGGAGCGCGAGCGGTCGCTCACCGAGGCGCTCGTCGAGCGCCGCGTCGGCGCGCTCGTCGTCACCCCGACGTCGACGGACCACTCGGGCCTGCGCCGCGAGCTCGAGGACGGCCTGCCAGTCGTGTTCATCGACCGCCCCGCGCGCGGCGTCGAGGCGGACACGGTCGTCATCGACAACCGCGGGGGAGTGCGCGACGCCGTGACGCACCTCCTCGCGCACGGGCACCGCCGGATCGCGCTCGTGGGCGACGTGTCGCGCCTGTGGACGTTCCAGGAGCGTCGCGACGAGTTCGTCGCGACGCTGCGGGCCGCGGGCGTCGAGGACCCGGGCCGCTACGTGCGGGACGGCGCGCACGACGCCGACCTCGCACGCGTGTTCGTCGCGGAGCTCCTCGCGCTGCCCGAGCCGCCGACGGCGTTCGTCACGGCGAACAACAAGATCACGGTCGGCGCGCTCCACGCGCTGCGTGACCGCGAGTCGACGGGCGGAGCGGCGGACGTCGCGCTCGTCGGCTTCGACGACTTCGAGCTCGCGGACCTGCTGCACGTGACGGTCGTGGGCTACGACGTCGTGGAGATGGGCCGGCAGGCGGCGGCGCTCGCGGTGTCCCGCGCCGAGAACCCGGAGCTCGCCCCACGGCTCGTCGTGGTGCCGACGCGACTCGTCGTCCGCGGCACGGGGGAGGTCCCCGGCCCCGCGGCCTAAACGTGGCCGCGGTACTCGTGCGCGTGTCGGTGCGAGCGCGGTCGTGCTGACGGCGCGCGACGCCCTCGGCGGTCGAGCGGGTAGCGCGAAAGTCACACCGAGCGTGACTTTCGCGCCAGGGGGTCCTCTCGTCCGCGCCCTCCCGGCAGAGCCCTGACCGCGTTGACAAAGCCTGGAACCGACGCATAGGTTCAGGTCGCCCCTGACAACGCTTCCCCCCTGCGCGTTGTCAGGGGCACCCCTGCAGCCTGACAGCGCTGTCAGACGATCGAAGGAGATCGCGGCATGACCAGACCACTCCCGTCCGGACGCGCGGTCGCGCGGTCCGGCAGCGGCCGCGCCCGGCCTCTCGGCCTCGTGCTCGCCGCCGCTCTCGCCGTCCCGCTCGGAGTGCCTCTCGCGGCCCCCGCGGGAGCGCTCGCCGCCGCCCCCGCCGCGGCCGCGGAGCCTGGCGACTTCTCGTCGTCGTTCGAGTCCGGCGACCCGGCGGCGCTGCCCACCACGGTGGCCGAGCGCGACGGCGCGCCCTGGCAGGCGAACGTCGGCTCGTTCACGGCCGGCCTGCCCGGGAGCGTCCTCGGGCAGCTGAAGGGCGTCACGGCGAGCGCGCAGAACCTGCCCAACGAGGGCGCGGCGAACCTCGCCGACGGCAGCTCGGGCACCAAGTGGCTCGCGTTCGCGTCGACCGGCTGGGTCCGGTACGAGTTCGCCGAGCCCGTCTCGTTCGTCGCGTACACGATGACCTCCGGCGACGACGCCGCCGGTCGCGACCCGAAGACCTGGACGGTCGAGGGGTCGAACGACGGGTCCACGTGGACCGCGCTCGACCGCCGGACGGACGAGGACTTCCCGAACCGCCAGCAGACGCGCACGTTCGAGCTCGAGGCGCCCACCGCGGCGTACACGTACCTGCGCCTCAACGTCACGGCGAACTCGGGCGACTCCATCGTCCAGCTCGCCGGGTGGGACCTCTCGGCCGACCTGAGCGCCGGCCCGTCCGCGGCCCCCATGACGACGAAGGTCGGCACCGGGCCGCGCGTCAGCTTCACCAACAAGGCGGGCGTCGGGTTCTCCGGCCTGCACTCGCTCCGGTACGACGGCTCGCACCTCGCCGACGGCGAGACCTACGCGACGAACGTGCTCTACGACGACGTGGACGTCGTCGTCGGAGAGGACACGCGCCTGAGCTACACGATCTTCCCCGAGCTGCTCGACGACCTGCAGTACCCGTCGACGTACGCGGCGGTGGACGTCCTGTTCACCGACGGGACCTACCTGTCCGACCTCGGCGCGCGCGACGCGCACGAGACGGTCGCGACCGCGCAGGCGCAGGGCGAGGGCAAGATCCTCTACGCCGACCAGTGGAACTCGGTGCGGGTCGACCTCGGCGACGTCGCCGCGGGCAAGACCGTGGACCAGGTGCTGCTCGGGTACGACAACCCGGGCGGTCACGCCGGGACGAAGTTCGCGGGCTGGCTCGACGACGTCGCGATCACGGCGGAGCCGGCCACGATCGACGGGTCGAGCCTCGCCAACTACGTGGACACGCGCCGCGGCACGCTCGCGTCGGGCAGCTTCTCGCGCGGGAACAACATCCCCGCGACGGCGACGCCCAACGGGTTCAACTTCTGGACGCCGTACACGAACGCCTCCTCGCAGAGCTGGCTGTACGAGTACCACAAGGCCAACAACGCCAACAACAAGCCCGTCCTCCAGGGCTTCGGGATCTCGCACGAGCCGAGCCCGTGGATGGGCGACCGCAACCAGCTGACGTTCCTCCCGTCGACGGCGTCGGGGACGCCCGACGCCACGCTCTCGACGCGCGGCCTCGAGTTCGACCACGCGGACGAGACGGCGCGGCCGGACTACTACGGGGTCACGTTCACCAACGGGTCCGCGATCGAGGCGACGCCCACCGACCACGGCGCGGTGCTCCGCTTCAGCTACCCCGGAGCCAAGGGCCACGTGCTCGTGGACAAGGTGGACGGTTCCTCCAAGCTCACGTACGACCAGGCCACGGGCACGATCTCCGGCTGGGTCGAGAACGGCTCGGGCCTGTCCGTGGGCCGCACGCGCATGTTCGTCGCCGGCACCTTCGACCGTAGTCCGACGGCGGTCGGGACGGCGGCGGGCAACCGCGCGGACGCGCGCTTCGCGACGTTCGACACGTCGTCCGACAAGACGGTCGAGCTGCGCGTCGCGACGTCGTTCATCAGCCTCGACCAGGCGCGCAAGAACCTCGACCTGGAGGTGACCGGCAAGACCTTCACGGAGGTCAAGGCCGCCGCCGCGCAGGCGTGGAACGACCGCCTGGGGGTCATCGAGGTCGAGGGCGCGAGCGAGGACCAGCTCGTCACGCTGTACTCGAACCTCTACCGCCTCAACCTGTACCCGAACTCGCAGTTCGAGAACACGGGCACGGCGCAGGAGCCGGTGTACAAGTACGCGAGCCCGGTCTCCGCGACCACCGGCTCGGCGACGGACACGCAGACCAACGCGAAGATCGTCGACGGCAAGATCTACGTGAACAACGGGTTCTGGGACACGTACCGCACGGCCTGGCCGGCGTACTCGCTCCTCTACCCGGAGATCGCGGCCGAGCTGGTCGACGGGTTCGTCCAGCAGTACCGCGACGGCGGCTGGATCGCGCGCTGGTCCTCGCCGGGCTACGCCGACCTCATGACGGGCACGAGCTCCGACGTGGCGTTCGCGGACGCGTACCTCAAGGGATCGCTCCCCACGGGCACCGCGCTCGAGGCGTACGACGCCGCGCTGCGCAACGCGACCGTCGCGCCGCCGAGCAACGCCGTGGGCCGCAAGGGCCTGCAGACCTCGCCGTTCCTCGGGTTCACGCCGGAGTCCACGCACGAGTCCGTGTCGTGGGGCCTGGAGGGACTGGTCAACGACTTCGGCATCGGCAACATGGCCGCCGCCCTCGCGGAGGACCCGGCCACGCCGGACGAGCGCCGCGAGACGCTGCGCGAGGAGTCCGCGTACTTCCTCGAGCGGGCCACGCACTACGTCGAGCTGTTCGACCCCGAGGTCGACTTCTTCGTGCCGCGGCACGAGGACGGCACGTGGGCCGTCGACCCCGAGACGTACGACCCGGAGGCCTGGGGCGGCGGGTACACCGAGACGAACGGCTGGAACTTCGCGTTCCACGCCCCGCAGGACGGCCAGGGCCTCGCCAACCTCTACGGCGGCAAGCAGGGCCTCGAGGACAAGCTCGACGAGTTCTTCTCCACGCCGGAGAAGGGCGCCGGCAACGGCGGCATCCACGAGCAGCGCGAGGCGCGCGACGTGCGCATGGGCCAGTGGGGCATGAGCAACCAGGTGTCGCACCACATCCCGTGGCTCTACGACGCCGCGGGCGCACCGTCGAAGGCCCAGGAGAAGGTCCGCGAGGTCACCCGCCGCCTGTTCGTGGGCAGCGAGATCGGCCAGGGCTACCCGGGCGACGAGGACAACGGCGAGATGTCGTCGTGGTGGATCTTCGCCTCGCTCGGCTTCTACCCGCTCCAGGTCGGCTCGGACCAGTACGCGGTCGGCTCGCCGCTGTTCGACAAGGCGACCGTGCACCTGCCGGACGGCGACCTCGTCGTCAACGCCGAGAACAACTCGGTCGACAACGTCTACGTGCAGTCCCTCGCGGTGGACGGCGAGGCCCGCACCTCGACGTCGCTCTCGCAGGCCGACCTCTCGGGCGGCGCGACGCTGGACTTCGTCATGGGTCCGGAGCCGTCGGACTGGGGCACGGGCGAGGACGACGCGCCGCCGTCGCTCACCGAGGGCGACGAGCCCCCGACGCCGGTGCAGGACGCGACGACCGCGGGCCTCGGCACGACGACCGTCGCCGACGGCGACGCGACCACGAGCGCCGCGGCGCTCACGGACAACACGTCCGGCACGCGCACGACGTTCGCCACCACGACGCCGTCGATCACGTGGGCGGGCAACGGCATCCGCCCGACCGTCGGGTCGTACACGCTGACCTCCGGGGCGAGCGGGACGGCGTCGCCGTCCGCGTGGACCCTCGAGGGCTCCGACGACGGCGAGACGTGGACGACGCTCGACGAGCGGTCCGGCGAGCAGTTCCGCTGGGCCCTGCAGACGCGGCCGTTCACGGTCGCCGAGCCGACGGCGTTCGCGCGGTACCGGTTGACGGTGGCCGCGACGTCGGGCTCCGGCGCGCTGTCGCTCGCCGAGGTCGAGCTCCTCGCCGACCCGAAGGAGTCGGGGGCCGAGGAGCTCACCCTCTCGGCCGCGCCGGACCGTGACGGCGTCACGGGCCGCGAGGTCTCGGGCTCGTTCGCGACCCTCACCGGGGTCGAGGGCGACGTCGCGGCGCTCGACGTGCAGGTCGCGTTCGGCGACGGCTCCGAGCCGGTCGCCGGGACGCTGCGGGCGGGCGCGTTCGGCGGGTACGCGGTGGACGCCGCGCACACGTGGACCGCACCCGGCGTCTACCCCGTGACCGTCACGGTCTCGGGCGAGGGGATCGAGACCGTCTCGACCTCCTCGTACGTCAACGTCTCCCTCCTGCGCGAGGGCTCGCTGCTCGCCGCGTACGACAACGTCTGCATCGGCGACGCCGGGACGACGGTCGGCTCGTGCGACGGCCAGGGCGTGTTCTTCGACCGGGCGCAGCTCGCGGCCAAGGGCTTCGTCCAGGGCGAGCGCGCGACGGTGCCGGGCACGGACCTCGCGTTCGACGTCCCGGCGGTCCCCGCCGGTCAGCCGGACAACGCGACGGGCGACGGGCAGACCATCGAGCTCGACGTCCCCGCGGACGCGGAGCAGCTCTCGGTGATCGGCACGGGCACGGAGAAGAACCAGCAGGCCACCGGCACGCTGACCTTCGACGACGGCTCGACCCAGCCGATCGACCTGAGCTTCGGCGACTGGTCGGGCGCGGCCCGCAACCCCGTGTTCGGCAACATCCCCGTCGCGGTGACGGACAGCCGCCTCCGCGGCGGCAGCCCGCAGACCGGCACCCCCGCCGCGTTCTTCGCGACGGCGCCGATCACGCTGCCCGAGGGCAAGCGGCCCGTGAGCATCACGCTCCCGGACCAGCCGGGCGAGCTCTCGCGCGACGGCCGCATCCACGTGGTCGCGGTCGCGCACGACGGCACGTTCGCCGAGCACCCCGCGCTCGAGGTCACGGCCGCGGAGGGCGTGACGCTCGCCGTCGGGCAGACCACGGACGTGGCGCTCGCCCAGGTGGCCGGCGGCCGCGAGGGCGCCGACCTCCGGGCGGCGGTCACGTGGGGCGACGGCTCCGACGTCGCGGCCGGCACGGTGGCCGACGGGTCGGTCTCCGGCTCGCACGCCTACACGGCGGCCGGGACGTACACGGCGTACGTCGTGGTCGACGACGGCTGGACCAGCCACGTGGTCGAGGTCCCCGTGACCGTGACCGAGGCGGAGCCGGCGCTCGCCGTCGACGTCACGGTGAGCACCCGCTGCCTCGCCGGCAAGGCGTACGTCGCGGTCCGCGCCGAGAACGGCGAGGACGTGCCGCTCGCGATCCGGCTCGTCACGCCGTTCGGCACCAAGGAGGTCGCGGCCGTCGCACCGGGCGCCAACGCCTACCAGTCGTTCGCGACGCGGGCCGCGGCGGTCGAGGCCGGCACCGTCACCGTCGAGGCGACGCGCGGCACCGGCGACGAGGAGGTGACGGCGTCGATCCAGGCCGACTACGCCGCCGTGACCTGCGGCTGAACTCCTGAGTCCGCCCCGCCCCGCGTCCGACCGGGGTGAGGCAGGCATGCACCACCGGCGGTGCCCCGGGATGATCGTCCCGGGGCACCGCGCCGTACGGGCACCGCGCCCGGTGCGGCGCCACGCACCCAGCACGAGAAGGACCGAGAGATGACCGAGCACCCGACCGAGCAGCCCACGCCAGCGACCGACCTGCGGGGCTGGCGTCGCGAGCAGCTCGCCGACCTGCTGCGCTTCGGCGAGGCGTCGCTGCGCGCGGACGGCGCCGCGCAGTGGCTCGACGACGACGGGCGCCCCGACCTGTCGCAGCCGGTGCACACGTGGATCACGTCGCGCATGGCGCACGTCTACGCGTTCGCGTCGCTCCTCGGCGCGCCGGGTGCGGGGGAGCGGGCCGACGCCGCGCTGCACGGGCTGCGGGCGGTGCTCGTCGACGCCGAGAACGGCGGCTGGGTCTCCTCGCGCGGCCCCGCGCGGCGCCCGGGCGACGGCCACGACCCGGCGGAGGGCGAGGCCGTCCCGGTGGACGGGACGAAGAGCGCCTACGCGCACGCGTTCGTGGTGCTCGCCGCGGCGTCGGGCACGATCGCGGGCCGCGAGGGCGCGCGCGAGCTGCTCGACGCGGCGCTCGCCGTGCTCGACGAGCGGTTCTGGGAGCCCGGGCCGCGGATGCACGCCGACGAGTGGTCGCGCGACTGGACCGTGCTCGACGAGTACCGCGGCGTCAACGCGAACATGCACTCCGTCGAGGCGCTCCTCGCCGCGCACGACGCGACGGGCGACCCCGAGTGGCTCGCGCGCGCGGCGTCGGTCGCGGACCGCGTCGTGGGGTGGGCGCGCGAGAACGACTGGCGCATCCCCGAGCACTTCGACGCCGGCTGGAACCCCCTGCCGGACTACAACGCGGACCGCCCCCGCGACCCCTTCAAGCCCTACGGGTCGACGCCGGGCCACGGCCTGGAGTGGGCACGCCTGCTGCTCCAGGTCGACGTCGCGGCCGGGACGCCCGGCGCCCGCACCGACGCCGCGGTCGCACTCTTCGACCGGGCCGTCGCGGACGGCTGGGACGGCGAGCACGGCGGCGGCTTCGTGTACACGGTCGACTGGTCGGGCACGCCGGTCGAGCCCCGGCGCTACCACTGGGTCGCCGCGGAGGCCGTCGCGGCCGCCGACGTGCTGGGCCGCGTCACGGGCGACCCCCGGTTCGCCGAGGCCGCCGCGGGCTGGTGGGCGTGGATCGACGCGCACCTCGTCGACCACGAGCGCGGGTCGTGGCACCACGAGCTCGACACCGCCAACCGGCCCGACGGCGTCACGTGGGTCGGCAAGCCCGACGTCTACCACGCGGCCCAGGCCGTGATCCTGCCCGACCTGCCGCTCACCGGCTCCCTCGCCGCCTCGGCCAAGGCCGCGGGCAGCATCCTGGGCTGACGCCCGGGCCTCGGACCGCCGAGGCCGGGGTCGCGCGCCACGTCACCGTCGCCGTGGCGCGCGACCTCGGGCTCGGCGACGACACCCCCATCAAGAGTTGTCTTCTTGCTGGGGGTTCGGTGTTCGTCGGGAGCGTCCCGTGGCACGCCCGCACGCCCTTCGCCGCGCGTGACGTCGCCGCCGAGGGCGATCCGCGCCTGTCCCGGGTGTGGACGGCAGACGATCTGCTGGCGGCATGGCCGTGACGAAGCGCGTCGGGCCTGTGGCCCACGACGACGAGAGCCCCGCACCGGACCGGTGCGGGGCTCTCGCAGGCTGAGCGGGTGACGGGAATCGAACCCGCGCTATCAGCTTGGGAAGCTGAAGTTCTACCATTGAACTACACCCGCGCGGCGCCGGTGGCGTCCGCCCCGGGCCCTCTGGGAGGATCCTCGGCGAACCAGCGCGCGACCCGATCATAGCGGACGACGCCGGTGATGCCAGAACCGCCCGCACCACGACCAGTCCCGCGCCGACGAGCGGCGCGCCGCCCGAGGAGCCGCCTTGTCCGAGAACCCGTACCAGCAGCAGCCCGAGCCGTCGCAGGGGAGCACCGCCCCCGGTGACCCGGTCTACGGTGGCTCCGCCACGCCGTCGGGCCCGACGCCGGGCTACGGCCAGCAGCCCGGGGCCGGTGACGCGTACGGCCAGCAGGCGTACGGGACGCCGAGCGCCCCCGGCTACGGCCAGCAGGCGCCCGGCCAGGGCTACGGCTCCGCCCCGCAGCAGAGCTACGCCCAGCAGCCGGGCTACGCGCAGCCCGGCGCCTACGGTCAGCCCGGCGAGTACGGCCAGCCCGGCTACGACCCGGCGTACGACCCCCAGGCGAAGTCGCGCCTCGCCGCGGGCCTGCTGGGCATCCTCGTCGGCAGCCTCGGCATCCACCGCTTCTACCTCGGGTACACCGGCATCGGCCTGACGATGCTGCTCGTGTCGGTGCTGTCCTTCGGGTTCGCGGCGCCGGTCATCGCGATCTGGGGCCTGGTCGAGGGCATCCTCTACCTGACCTCGAAGACGGGCTACTACTCCGTGGACTCGACGGGCCGTCCGCTGCGCGCCTGACCTCCCGTCCGCGGGCGGGGGCCGCGCCGCCTCGACGACGAGCCGGCGCGGCCCCGCGCCCGACGGCGCCCGGCACCCGCTGATCCAGGGCGCCGGTCCAGGGCACCGATCCACGGTGCGGAGCCCGGTCCGGGCACGCTCCGGCGTCGGCTAGCGTGGGCCCGTGCTGCTCTCCGACCGCGACATCCGGGCCGAGCTCGACGCCGGCCGCGTCCAGCTCGAGCCGTACGACCCAGCGATGCTCCAGCCGTCGAGCATCGACGTGCGCCTCGACCGGTTCTTCCGGCTGTTCGACAACCACAAGTACCCGTTCATCGACCCGTCGCAGGACCAGCCCGACCTCACGCGGCTCGTCGAGGTCGACCCGGCCGAGCCGTTCGTGCTCCACCCCGGGGAGTTCGTGCTCGGGTCCACGTTCGAGACGGTCACGCTGCCCGACGACGTGGCGGCGCGCCTCGAGGGCAAGTCGAGCCTGGGCCGTCTGGGCCTCCTCACGCACTCCACGGCGGGGTTCATCGACCCGGGCTTCTCCGGGCACGTGACGCTCGAGCTGAGCAACGTGGCGACGCTGCCGATCACGCTGTGGCCGGGCATGAAGATCGGCCAGCTGTGCTTCTTCCGGCTGTCCTCGCCCGCCGACAACCCGTACGGCTCCAGCGTCTACGGCTCCCGCTACCAGGGCCAGCGCGGCCCGACGGCCTCCCGCTCGTGGCAGAACTTCCACCGCACCGACGTCTGAGCGCGGCTCGCCGCGTCGGACGCCGCTCGACCCCGCAGGACCCGAGGACCGGAGGACCGCACCGCATGAGCCCGCTCCCGCCCCTGCCGCACCCCGCCGGGCCCGGCGCTGCGCAGTCCTACCAGGCGCGGCACGTGCTGGGGCTGCCCGCCGACGTCCTCGTGGACGAGGTCGAGACGCTCGCGCTCTCGCGGTTCGCGGGCGCGCGCTGGGACGTCGCGCCGGAGGGCACCGAGCCCCTCGTGCCGCCTGCGCGCACCGCGCGGCCGGGCGAGCCGGGCGTCCTGCGCACGTCGCGCCACACGACGCTCACCGGTCCGTACGCGGGCCCCGGCTCGGGCGTGCCGGGCACCGCGCTCGTGTTCGACGTCGTCTGCCCCCGCGAGCGCGGGGACGTCCCCTACCCGGGCGGCGGGGACCGGGACGGCGTCGGGCGCGCGTTCCCCGGCGGCCTGCCGGTCCGGGAGGAGGAGCGCGTGGTCGCGTTCCTCGTCGCGGCGGCGCGCCGCCTCGGCGGGTCGGTCCGGACCGACGTCGGCAACCCGGCGGGGGCGGGCGTCGTCCTCACGCCGGACCCGGGCGTCGCGGTCGACATGACGCTGTACTCGGACGTGTGGCTCGACCCGCACGCCGCGCTCGCGCTCGTCGGACGGCTCCACCCCCGCACGCGGCTCGCGACGGAGGGCAAGCCGTACGAGGGGCCGCCGAAGGGCATCGCGGAGCTGCCGCTCTACCCGGGCGAGAAGATGGACCCCGAGCTGCGGCGAGCGCTGCACGCCGCGGCGGACGACGTCGACATCAAGGCGCTGACCACCGGTGCGGTGCTCGACGGGTACGGCCTCCTCGTCGACCTGGGCATGGACGGGCTCGTCGCGGTCGAGGTCGGCGGCGAGGAGGCGCTGCCCCTCCTGCTGCGCGGGCTGCCGTGGACGGTGGGGGGCGCGGTGAGCTACCGCGTGCGCTGGGAGCCGCAGGACCTCGCGGAGTCCCAGCGGGAGCAGCCCTCGCTCGACCACCAGATCGCGCGCAAGCGCGCCGCGGAGGTGGTCACGCAGGTCACGCGCACGCTGCACCAGGCGGTCGGCGGGGAGATCGCGGACGAGGCGGAGTTCCTCGTGGACCCCGAGGATCTGTGACGGCCGACTGAGGAATCGGTCACGGACGGGGCTACGGGCGCCCCGCACGGCTGAGGAGTCGGTAAAATGGTTCTCGGCCCGGCCTCGTCGGCGCCGTGAACTGTCGTGCCCTGCGGCTTCCCCCCGCCCGGGCGCGGCGATGACAAGTCCAGCAAGAACTTCGCCCACCCGCCCCCGACCCGGACGGAGCGGCCCGTGCTCTACGTGCTCCTTGCCCATCTCGTGATGGCACTGGGCGCGCCTGCACTCGTCTCGTTCCTCGGCCGCCGGGCGTTCCTCGTCATGGCGCTCGCGCCGGCGTCCGCGGCGGCCTACGCGCTCGCCTGGACCGACCGCGTGATGTCGGGGGAGCACCCGACGCAGGTCATCGAGTGGGTGCCCGGGCTGGGGCTCGAGCTCGCCTTCCGCATGGACACGCTGTCGTGGCTCATGCTGCTGCTCGTCGGCGGCGTGGGCGCCCTCGTCCTCGTCTACTGCTCGGCCTACTTCTCGCCCACCGCGCAGGGCCTGCGGCGGTTCGGCGGCGTCCTCACCGCGTTCGCGGGGGCGATGGTCGGGCTCGTCACCGCGGACGACATGCTGCTCCTGTTCGTGTTCTGGGAGCTCACGACCGTCTTCTCGTACCTGCTGATCGGCCACTACGCCGACCGCAAGGCGAGCCGTCGTGCCGCCATGCAGGCGATCATCCTCACCACCGCGGGCGGCCTCGCCATGCTCGTGGGGGTCGTGATCCTCGGCGTCCAGGGCGGGACGTTCCGCATGTCCGAGATCATCGCGGACCCCCCGACGGGCGGCGCCGTGACCGCCGCGATCGTCTGCCTCCTCGTGGGCGCGGCGAGCAAGTCCGCGCTCATCCCGCTGCACTTCTGGCTGCCTGCCGCGATGGCGGCGCCCACGCCGGTGAGCGCCTACCTGCACGCGGCCGCGATGGTCAAGGCCGGTGTCTACCTCGTCGCGCGCTTCGCGCCCGCCTACTCGGACACGACGGTCTGGCGCACGCTCGTCGTCGTGCTCGGCGCGGGCACGCTGCTCGTGGGCGGCTACCGCGCGCTGCGGCAGTACGACCTCAAGCTCGTCCTCGCGTTCGGCACCGTGAGCCAGCTCGGCCTCATCATCTTGCTCGTGGGCCTCGGGACGCGTGGGGCCGCGCTCGCCGGGCTCGCAATGATCGGCGCGCACGCGATGTTCAAGGCCTCGCTGTTCCTCGTCGTCGGCGTGGTCGACGCCGCGGCCGGCACGCGCGACCTGCGCCGCCTCACGGGCGTGGGCAAGGCGCTGCCGTGGACCGCGGTCGCGGGCGGGCTGGCCACCGCGTCGATGATCGGCCTGCCGCCGTTCGCCGGGTACGTCGCGAAGGAGGCGGCGCTCGAGTCGCTCCTGCACGGCGAGGGGCCGGTGTGGGTCGACACGGTCGTGCTGTGGTCGGTCGTCGTCGGCTCGATGTTCACGGTCGCGTACGGCCTGCGCTTCTGGTGGGGCGCGTTCGCGTCCAAGCCGCACCTCGGCCGGTCGCCCGCGCGCGCCAACGCGCACGAGAAGGCGTGGGGCGTCGGCGCCGCGCGCCGCCCCGCCGTCGAGGCCGAGGAGCCGCCGATCGACCCGGCGCGCATCCACCGCCAGCCGTTCCTGCTCGTGGGCCCGGCCGTCGTGCTCGCGGTCCTCGGCCTCGCGACGGCGCTCGTGCCGCACTTCGGCGAGGACCTCCTCGCCCCGTACGCGGACACGTACCCCGTCGGCGAGCCCGGGCACCTCGTCCTGTGGGCCGGCCTCACGCCCGCGCTCGCGCTGACGGTCCTCGTGCTCGCGGTCGGCGTCGCGCTGTTCTGGCAGCGGTCGCGCGTCGAGCGGTTCCAGGCGTCGCTGTGGACGGGGCCCGAGGCCGACGTCACGTACCGCAAGGTCATGCGCAAGCTCGACGACCTGGCCGCCGACGTCACGGCCGTCACCCAGCGTGGTTCGCTCCCGTTCTACCTCGGCGCGATCCTCGTGGTCCTCGTGCTCGGCCCGGGCGTCGTCATGGTCGCGCAGACCGCGTGGCCCGAGCAGCTCCGGGCCTGGGACCGTCCCGCGCAGCTCGTCGCCGTCGCCGCGATCTGCATCGCCTCGGTGCTCGCCGCGCGCTCGCGCCGCCGGCTCAAGGCCGTGATCCTCGTCGGGATCGCGGGGTACGGCAACGCCGTCCTCTTCCTCCTGCACGGCGCGCCCGACCTCGCGCTCACGCAGGTCCTCGTCGAGACGATCACGCTCGTCGTCATGGTGCTCGTGCTGCGGCGCCTGCCCGCGTACTTCTCGAACCGGCCGCTCGCGGCGAGCCGGTGGGTCCGCCTGGGGATCGGCCTCGCGGTGGCCGTCGTCATGATGGGCTTCGCGCTCGTCGCGCCGCTCGCGCGCGTCGCGACGCCCATCTCGGTGGACTTCCCGGCCGAGGCCTACGAGTTCGGGCACGGCAAGAACATCGTCAACGTGACCCTCGTGGACATCCGCGCGTGGGACACGATGGGCGAGATCTCCGTCCTCCTGGCCGCCGCGACGGGCGTCGCGTCGCTCGTGTTCCTGCGCTCGCGCAGCGGCGAGATCCTGCGCGCGTCGGGGGCCCGGCCCGCGACCACGGCCACCGGCTCCGGCGTCTGGAGCGACACCGACGACCCGGGTGCCGCGCTGCGCCGCCGCGGGGTCACGGAGAAGGACCAGCCGCGCATGCTCGTGTGGCTGAGCGCCGGCCGTACCCTCGCGCCGCAACGGCGCTCGGTGATCTTCGAGGTCGTCACGCGCGTGCTGTTCCACGCCATGATCGTCTTCGCGCTCTTCCTGCTGTTCTCCGGCCACAACGCGCCGGGCGGCGGGTTCGCGGCGGGGCTCGTCGTGGGCATCGCGCTCATCGTGCGCTACCTCGCGGGCGGGCGGTACGAGCTCGGCGAGGCCGCGCCCGTCCACCCCGGTCTGCTCCTCGGGACGGGCCTGTTCCTGTCCGCGGGCGTGGGGCTCGTCGCGTTCCTGCTCACCGGCAACGTGCTCGGCAGCGAGGCCTACGACCTCGCGCTCCCGCTCGTCGGGGAGATCCACCTCGTGACGTCGCTGTTCTTCGACGTCGGCGTGTTCCTCGTCGTCGTGGGCCTCGTCCTCGACATCCTGCGCACGCTCGGCGCCGAGATCGACCGGCACGCAGAACGCGCCGCGGCGGGCCGCGAGCCCGGCGAGGACACGGGGCCGTTCGAGGCCATGGAGCCCGACTCGATCGGAGGTGGCCGCCGGTGAACGTCATCGACATGACGCCCAGCGTCGTCCTCGTCCTCGCGATCGGCGTGCTGTTCGCCGCGGGCGTCTACCTGCTCCTCGAGCGGAGCCTCACGCGCGTCCTGCTCGGGTTCATCCTCATGGGGAACGGCGCCAACCTGCTCTTCCTCGTCGCCGGCGGGCGCGCCGGGGGCGCGCCGCTCATCGGCACGACGCCCGAGGAGGACATGAGCGACCCGCTCGTCCAGGCGATGGTCCTCACGGCCATCGTCATCACGCTCGGCATCACGGCGTTCGTGCTCGCGATGGCCTACCGCTCGTGGCAGCTCCACGGCCACGACGAGGTGCAGGACGACCTCGAGGACCGCCGCGTCGCGCGGCACGCCGCGCGCAACGCGCCCGCGTTCGAGGACGCGGACACGGAGGAGAGCGGCGCCACCCTGGACGACGAGGCCGCCCAGGTCCGCGACGAGACCGACGGCGACGGCGACGGCGTCACGGACGGCGAGGAACCGCCGTCGGGCCCGGCCGGGCAGGACGCCGGGGACGCCACGGACGGCCGCACCGGCGGCTCCGACGCCCGGGACGACGACGCACGATCTGACGACCGACGGACCGACGGGAAGGAGCCGCGATGAGCCTCACCGCCGCGGCCCTCGTCCCGCTCCCCGTCGTCCTGCCGCTCGTCGCGGCCGGCCTCGCGCTCGCGCTCTGGCGGCACCCGCGCGCCCAGCGGATCATCACCGTGGCCGCGCTCGCGCTCGTCCTCGCGGCGTCCGTCGGTCTCCTGGTCGCGGCCGACTCGGGGCCGATCGTCGTCGACGTCGGCGGCTGGGCGGCACCGGTCGGGATCGACCTCGTCGCGGACCGGCTCTCGTCGCTCATGCTCGTGGTGTCGAGCTTCGTCATGCTGTGCGTCCTGCTGTACTCGCTCGCGCAGGGCGTGGCGGACGGCGACGAGGAGGCGCCGGTCGCCATCTACCACCCGACGTTCATGGTGCTCGCGGCGGGCGTGTTCAACGCGTTCCTCTCGGGCGACCTGTTCAACCTCTACGTCGGGTTCGAGATCTTCCTCGCCGCGAGCTACGTGCTCCTCACGCTCGGCGGCACGGGCGAGCGCATCCGCGCAGGGTCGATCTACGTGGTCGTGGCGCTGCTCTCCTCGATCGTCTTCCTCGTCGCGATCGCGCTGACCTACGCCGCGACCGGCACGGTCAACCTCGCCCAGCTCTCGGAGCGGTACGCGGAGATCGACCCCGGGACGGCGCTCGCCATCCAGCTCCTGCTGCTGCTCGCGTTCGGCATCAAGGCGGCGATCTTCCCGCTGTCCGCGTGGCTGCCCGACTCCTACCCGACGGCGCCCGCGCCCGTCACCGCGGTCTTCGCGGGCCTGCTCACCAAGGTGGGCGTCTACGCGATCATCCGCACGCAGACGCTGCTCTTCCCCGAGGACAGCGTCGTCGACGACGTCCTCATGTGGCTCGCGCTGCTGACCATGGTCGTCGGCATCCTCGGCGCCGTCGCGCAGAATGACATCAAGCGACTGCTGTCGTTCACGCTCGTGAGCCACATCGGCTACATGATCTTCGGCATCGCGCTCGCGTCCGAGCCGGGCATGGCGGCCGCGATCTTCTACGTGGTGCACCACATCACGGTGCAGACGACGCTGTTCCTCGTCGTCGGCCTCGTGGAACGCCGCGGCGGGTCGACGTCGCTCGACCGCCTCGGCGGGCTCGCCAAGCTCGCGCCCGGGCTGGCCATCCTGTTCTTCATCCCGGCGATGAACCTCGCGGGCATCCCGCCGCTGTCGGGCTTCCTCGGCAAGGTCGGCCTCCTCGAGGAGGGCGTCGCGCAGGGCACGCCGCTCACGTGGGCGCTCGTCGTGGGGTCCGTCGTGACGTCGCTGCTCACCCTGTACGCGATCGTCAAGGCGTGGAACAAGGCCTTCTGGCAGACGGCGCCCGTCGAGATCCCCGCGGACGCGCGCCTGCCGCGCGGCATGGTGGGCCCGGCGACGGCGCTCGTCGCGTTCGGCCTCGCGCTCACCGTGGTCGCGGGCCCGCTCTACTCGTACACCGAGCGCGCCGCCGCGACGCTGCTCGACGGCCACACGTACGTCGACGCCGTGTTCCCCGGCGACTCCGACCGGGGCCGGGGCGAGTCGAACGAGGTCGCGACGGGCGAGAGCGACGGCACGGAACCCGCCGGCACTGAACCCGCCGGCACGGGCGGAGGTGCGGACGGATGAGCCTGCACCGCCGCCGCCGCGCGCTCGCCTCCGGCTGGTTCGCCCGCGTCACCACGCAGTGGCGCACCATCCTGTGGCTGACGATCGTCTGGGTCATGCTCTGGGGCGACCTGTCCGTGGGCAACGTGCTCGCGGGCGTCATCATCGGGTTCGCCGTCATCACGTTCTTCCCGCTGCCGTCGATCGCGGCGCGCGGGAAGTTCCGGCCGTGGCCGTTCCTCGTGCTCGTCGGGCGCTTCGTCTCCGACCTCGTCGTCGCGTCGTTCCAGGTGAGCCTCCTCGCGCTGAACCCGCGGCACACGCCGCGCGGTGCCGTCGTGGGCGTGCGGCTGCGGAACCCGTCCGACATCTACCTGACCATCACGGCCGAGCTGTCGTCGCTCGTGCCCGGCTCGATCGTCGTCGAGGCGCACCGCCTCACCGGGATGCTCTACCTGCACGTGCTCGACGTCGAGACCGCGGGCGGCGTGGAGAAGGTCCGCGAGGACACGCTCGCGCTCGAGGCGCGCGTGCTGCACGCGTTCGCGTCGAACGACGAGCTGCGGGCCGCCGGCCTGTACGACGTCCCGTCCGCGCGAGAGGTGGCCGAGGCATGAGCGACACCGTCTACCTCGTGATCGTCGTGGTGAGCGCCGTGCTGCTCGCCGCGGGGGCGAGCCTCGCCGTCGCGCGTGCCGAGCGCGGTCCGTCGATGCTCGACCGCACGATCGCGCTCGACGTCTTTACCACGACGCTGGTCGGGGCGATCGCGCTCGAGGCCGCGTTCTCCCGGCGCACGGACACGATCCCGATCCTCGTCGTGCTCTCGCTCGTCGGGTTCGTGGGCTCGGTGACGATCGCGCGGTTCGCGTCGGTCGAGCCCGAGGACGAGGGTCGCATCCGCACGGCCGAGGAGATCGCCGCCGAGGACGCCGCCCGCCGCGAGGCGGAGGAGTCCGACCGGGACTCGGCGGTCGACGCCGAGCACCACGGCGGCGCGCCCGACGGGGAGGTGCGCTGATGGACCCGACCACCGGCCTGTGGGACACGATCGCCGACGTTGTGTCCGCGGTCTTCCTCCTGTGCGGCGCGTTCCTCGCGTTCGCCGCGGGCGTGGGCGTCGTGCGGTTCCCCGACCTGCTGGCGCGCATGCACGCGGCGACCAAGCCCCAGGTGCTCGGGCTGATCCTCGTGCTCGCGGGCCTGAGCCTGCGGCTGCGCTCGTGGGGCGCCGTCGCGACGCTGTTCCTCGTCGTCGTGTTCCAGCTCCTCACGTCGCCCGTCGCGGCGCACATGGTCGGCCGTGCGGGCTACCGCACGGGCAAGGTCCGCACGGACCTGCTCGTCGTCGACGAGCTCACGCGCGACCAGGAGGCGGCGGAGCGCGAGGACACGGGCGAGCACGACGACGCGGACCGGCACGGCGAGCCGGGCACCACCGGCGGCGTCGAGCTCGCCGACACGGGCGACCCCGGGCCCGACGACGCGGGTCGCCCCGCCGACGCGGAGGGCCCGGCGCGCTGACGCCGCCGCGCGCACGCACGGTGCCGGACCGGGCCGGCCCGTGCGCGCTCGGCCTGTGCGCCACCGGCCTCCGCGCGCGGGTCGTGCACGCGGCTGGTAGACCGGCAGCATGCCCGACGCCCCCATGCCCGCCCCGCCGCAGCCGGAGTCGCGCAACCCGCGCGTCGCGCGCCCGGAGGGCGGCGGCGACAGCACGGTCACGGTGATCGTCGCGTTCCTCGCGAACGCGCTCATCGCGGGCGCGAAGACGGTCGCCGCGACGGTGACCGGCTCGGCGTCGATGCTCGCGGAGGCCGTCCACTCGTGGGCGGACACGGGCAACGAGA
The DNA here is from genome assembly GCF_046159675.1 of Cellulosimicrobium sp. RS. NCBI lineage: Bacteria > Bacillati > Actinomycetota > Actinomycetes > Micrococcales > Promicromonosporaceae > Cellulosimicrobium > Cellulosimicrobium sp. RS. The sequence continues at coordinate 441,957 of NZ_JBJXVU010000002.1, forward strand.
TCTTCCTCCTCGTCGCCGACCGGCGCTCGCGCCGCCCGGCGGACACCGAGCACCCCCTCGGGTTCGGCCGCGAGGCGTACGTGTGGTCGATGTTCGCGGCGATCGGGCTGTTCGCGGTCGGCGCGGGGGTGTCGATCACGCACGGCATCCAGGAGCTGGTGCACCCGCAGCCGGCGGACGACTTCGTGGTCGCCTACACGGTCCTCGCCCTGGCGTTCGTGCTCGAGGGGGTGTCGTTCCTGCGCGCCCGGCGGCAGGCGCGGGCCGAGGCGCGGGCGGCGGACCGCGACACCCTGCACCACGTGCTCGTCACGTCGGACCCGACGCTGCGCGCGGTGTTCGCGGAGGACGCCGCCGCGCTGATCGGCCTCGTGGTCGCGTTCGGGGGCGTCCTGGCCCATCAGCTCACCGGGTCGCCCGTGCCCGACGCCGTCGGGTCGATCGTCGTCGGCCTCGTCCTCGCGGTGGTGTCCGTCGTGCTCATCGACCGCAACCGGCGGTTCCTCGTGGGGGAGGCGGCGATGCCGGCGACGCGCGCCGCGGTGCTCGCGGGCATCCGCGACCTGCCGGAGGTCGAGCGCGTCACGTACCTGCGGCTCGAGTACGTCGGGCCGCGCGCGCTGTACCTCGTGGCGAGCGTGGACCTGCGCGGCGACGAGTCCGAGACGTCCGTCGCCCGCCGGCTCGACGAGCTCGAGCGCCGGGTGACGTCCGTGCCGCTCATCGCAGGCGCGGTGTTCACGGTCTCCGCGCCGGAGGAGCCGTCGATCGTCTGACCCGGCGGCCGACCCCCGCCGTCGAACGGGCGCAGAACGGACGAAGCGGTACACATCCGTGGTCCTGATGGGTAGGGTCGAGCGATGGCCTCGCAGCGCACGCCCCGGCACCGTTCGGCGGGGGCGGCGCCCGCGCCGTCTCCCGAGCCCGCGTCCTCCGCCGCGCCCGCACGACCGCGCGGCGGTCCGTTCGCCCGGCACCTGCGGAGCGGTCCGCGCGTCGCGGTGACGGCGGGCGTCGCCGCCGCCCTGCTGCTCGGCCCTCCGCTGGGCCTCACGGCCGCGACGGTGACGGGCGAGATCCGGCCCGAGAACGTGGGCCCGCTCGGCCCCGTCGTCGCGGCGCTCCCGTGGCAGGGGAGCGCGCCGCAGGAGTGGCTCGCGGGGCGCGACCCGCGCGACGACCGCGCGTCGCGCACCCTGGCCGACGCGCGCGACGACCTCCCCGCGGACGCCCCGACGGCGCCCGGTGCGCCCGGGGCCGACGACGCGCCGCCCGCGGAGACCGCGCCCGCGCCCGCGGCGACCGAGGAGCCTCCCGCCGACCCGGTGCCGACGCCCACCCCGGAGGACGTGCCGCCCGCCGAGGGCCCGGCGGACCCGGCCGGCCCGGACGGCGCGACCGCGTCGGGCCCGACGCCCGGCACCGGAACGGCCGACGGCGTCGCGCCGGCTGCCGGGACCGCCTCGGCCGCCGGGGTGGCGGCGCCCGGCGGAGCCGGTCCGGGGACGATCACGGCGGAGGGCGCGGCGGTCGTCGAGCTGACGAACGCGGAGCGGGCCGCCGCCGGGTGCGAGCCGCTCGCCGTCGACGACCGGCTCACCGCCGCGGCGCAGCTCCACAGCGAGGACATGGACGCGCAGGGGTACATGGACCACACGAGCCTCGACGGCCGCTCGCCGTGGGACCGGGCGCACGCGCAGGGCTACCCGAACCCGGGCGCCGAGAACGTGGCGAAGGGCTACCGGACCGCCCAGGACGTGGTGCGCGGGTGGATGGACTCGCCGGGCCACCGCGCGAACATCCTCGACTGCGACCTGCGGGAGATCGGCGTCGGGCACGCGAACGGGGCCTGGACGCAGGTCTTCGGCTGGGGCTGAACCCCGGCCCCCCTGGTCGGCGGCGCACCGCCCGTCCCGCGTCTCGCGGGAGCGGGGCCACGCGCGGTGAATATCGCAGGTCCGCTATCTTATCGCCGGAAAATGGAACGCTACTGCTCGACGAGGAGTTCAGAATGGCCCCCACCGGACCCGCCGCACCGACCCCGCCCACCCCCGCCCCCGCCGCGGCCCGGCGGCTCCGCGAGGGGCTGTGCGAGCGCCTCGCCGCCTGGTCCGTGCCGGCCCTGCGGGTCGCCCTCGGCCTCGTCTTCCTCGTCTTCGGGGTGCTCAAGTTCTTCCCGGGCGCGAGCCCGGCGGAGCAGATCGTGCGCCGCACGGTCGAGGCGCTGACCTTCGGCCTCGTCGACGGCACCGCCGCCGTGGTCCTCACGGCGGTCGTCGAGACGGCGGTCGGGCTCGCGCTCCTCACCGGTCGCGCGCTGCGGGCCGGGCTCGTCGTGCTCGCCGTCACGCTGGCCGGCGTCCTCTCCCCGGTCGCGCTCTTCCCGGGCGACCTGTTCGGCGACGGCATGACCCTCATGGGTCAGTACGTGCTCAAGGACGTCGTGCTCGTCGCCGCCGCCGGGGTGGTGGCGGCGGCGACGCTCGGGGCCCGGTTCACGCTCGCTGCCGCGGAGCCGGCGCGCGCTCCGGCGGCGTGATGCCGGGGCGGGCCGTCCGCGGCGGGCTCAGCGCGCCGGTGCCGTGACGGTCGCCCGGGCCTCGCGGTCGAGGAGGCTGCGCTTGACGTCCAGTCCGTAGCGGAAGCCGCCGAGGCTGCCGTCCGTGCGCAGCACGCGGTGGCAGGGCACGAACAGGGCCGCCGCGTTCATCGCGCAGGCGCCCGCGGCGGCGCGCACGGCGGCGGGCCGCCCCGACAGCTCGGCGTACCGGGTGTAGGTCACCGGGTCGCCGGGCTCGACCGTGCGCAGCACGTCCCACGCGTGCGCGCGGTAGGGGCCCGAGGCCTGCCGCACCGGCACGGCGTCGATCGCGCGCACGTCGCCCGCGTAGTAGGCCCGGACGGCGGCGACGGCGGTCGCGACGGCGGGGTCGTCGTCGGGCACGGGGGAGACCGTCGCGGGGCGCAGGCCGGGGTGCACGAGCGCGACGAGGTCCGCGGGCTCGTCCGTCCAGCCGGACGCGAGGACCGCGCCGGCGGCATCGACGACGACCGTGAACGGGCCGTCGGGCGTGGTGAGCGTCGTGGTGACGGCCGGGCTCGTGCCTGCCGTCGTAGTGGTGGTGGGGGCGGGTGCGGTGGTCACGGGGTCTCCTTCGCAGGGGTCGGGGTGGGCGCGGAGGCGCGCCAGAGGTGCATCGCGGCGTACGAGCGCCACGGCGCCCAGCGCTCGGCGCGGGCGGCGAGCGCGCGGCGGTCGTCGGGCAGGCCGAGCGCGGCGGCACCGGCGCGGAGCGCGAGGTCGCCGTCGAGCAGGACGTCGGGGTCGTGCAGCACGCGCATCGCCACGTACCCGGAGGTCCACGGCCCGACGCCGGGCATCGCCTCGAGCGCCGCGCGCTGGGCCGCGGGGTCGTCGGCCGGGGAGAGGGCGAGCGACCCGTCGGCGAGGGCGTGCGCGACGCCGAGCACCGCGGCCGTGCGCCGGGCGGGGCCGCGCAGGTGGTCCGCGCCCCCGGCGGCGAGCTGCGCGGGGGTCGGGAACAGGCGTGTCGGGCCGAACCGCGACGCGAAGGGCGTCCCGAGCGCGACGGTGAGCCGCGACAGGTGCGTCCGCGCGGCCGCGACCGAGATCTGCTGCCCGACGAGCGCGCGCACGAGGATCTCGGCAGGGTCCACCGCTCCCGGGACGCGGATGCCCGGCAGCGCGCGCACCGAGGCGGCGAGCGCGAGGTCCGCCGCGAGTGCCGCGTCCACGGCCGCCGGGTCGGCGTCGAGGTCGAACAGCCGCCGGACGCGTGCGATCGCGGCCGGCAGGTCGGCCACGGACGTCAGCTCGAGCTCCACGTGGAAGCGCGGTGCGCGCCGTCGGCTCCCGGGCGGCGGCCCGTAGGTGGCCCGGAACGCGCCCGGCCCGTGCGGCAGCGCGAGCGTCCGCGCGTAGGAGAGCAGCGGGCCGCCGAGGTCGACGACCTCGACGCCGTCGACGGCGCGCGCCGCGAGGAACGCGAACACGCCGCGCGCGTCGAACGGCTCGCGCAGGGGGAGGGTGAGGTCGAGCGCGGCGGTGGCGCCGCCGTCGTCCGCGGTGGACCCGGCGGGAGCGGCGGCGGGCGGGCGGCGCGGGTCACCGGTCGACGGCGCCCGGTCGGGCCGGGCCCGACGCCGCAGCTCGCCCGGCGTCGTGTCGAAGACCTCGGTGATCGTGTCGTTGAACTGGCGCACGCTCCCGAAACCGGCGGCGAACGCGACGTCGGCGAGCCGCAGGTCCGTCCCCGTGAGCAGCGCCCGCGCCGTCTGGGCGCGCAGCGCGCGGGCGAGCGCGACCGGGCCGGCGCCGAGCTCCGCGACGAGCACGCGGTGCACGTGCCGGGCCGAGTACCCGAGGCGGGCGGCGAGGCCGTCGACGCCCTCGCGGTCCACGACGCCGTCTGCGACGAGCCGCATGGCCCGGGCCGAGAGGTCGTGCCCGAGGTCCCAGCTCGGCGTGCCCGGCACCGCCTCCGGGAGGCAGCGCTTGCACGCGCGGTACCCAGCCTCGTGGGCGGCGGCCGAGGTGAGGTAGAAGGTGACGTTCTCGGGCTTCGGGGTGCGCGCCGGGCACGACGGCCGGCAGTAGATGCCGGTGCTGCTCACGGCGGTGATGAACTGCCCGTCGAAGCGGCGGTCGCGCGACGCGATGGCGCGGTAGCGCTCGGCGAACACGGGGTCCGTGGTCGCCGGGGGCGTCGCGGGGGTCGTCGTCATGTCTCGATCCTCACCCGCCGGACCACGCCCTGGCTAGCGGGATTCGGACACGACGGTGGGGCGGCGTCAGACCCGCGCCTCGAGCCAGTCGAGGACCTCGCGCAGGTACGTCGACCGGGCGGGCTCGGGGGAGAGCGCGAGGTCGTGCGCGCCGCCCTCGACCCCGACGACCGTGACGTCGTCGCCCAGCCGCTCGGCGCGCGACGTGATGTGCCCGACGTCGAGCACGCTGTCCGTCGTGAGCAGGGCGTCGTGCCAGCCCGACGCCGGGCCGCTGCGCGCGGACGCGAGCACGAGCACCGGGCAGTCGACGTGCAGCCCGCGCGCGACGCGGGCGTGGCCCCGGCGCACCGCCCGCAGGAACCCGGCGCGCACCGGGAACCCCTCGATCGGCTTCCACGCGAGGTCGAAGTCCCACTCGCCGCCCGTGCTCGCGTGCAGCGCCTCCGCCCAGTGCGGGTCGAGCGCGCCCACGACGAGCCGCGGCGCGACCCGCCCGACGACGTCGACCACCCACGTCACCGGGCCGCGGAACAGCCACGGCTTGTTGAGGTCGAACCACGGGCTGTTGAGCACGAGCGCCGCGAGCCGGCCGGGCCGCGCGTCGGCCCACAGGCTCGCGAGGAGACCGCCGGTCGAGTGGCCGAGCACCACGAGCCGGTCGTGCCCCTCGGCGCGCACCGCGCGCGCCGCCGCGTCGAGGTCCTGCGCGTAGACGGCGAGGTCGGTGACGAAGTTCGGGTCGTCGTCGGGCCGCGACGGCGCGCCCGAGCCGCGGCCGATCGAGCGCCCGTAGCCGCGCAGGTCGACGGCGTAGAACCGGTACCCGCGCGCCTCGACCGCCTCCGCGACGTGCGTCTGGAAGAAGTAGTCGATGAACCCGTGCACGTACAGCACCGCGGGCCGGTCGCCCGCGGGCGCCGCGGCGTCGCGCCGCACCAGGGTCGCCACCGCGCCGTCCGGGAGGTCGAGGTCGCGCGCGACCCAGTCCCCGCCCAGCACGTCGGGCCGCCAGGTCCCGTCCGTCCGCGTCGCCTCGTCCACCGCCGCCTCCTCGCTGCCGCCGGCACCGCCGGCCCGACCCCTCTGCCGTGCCAGGGTCCCACGTCGTGCGTGCCCGCGGCCGCCGACGGGCGGTAGCGTGACGCGGATGACGAGCGAGATCCTCGCCCGCGTCGACGACGGCGTCGGGCACCTCACCCTGGACCGGCCCCGCGCGCTCAACGCGCTCGGGTACTCGATGCTCGGCGAGATCGCCGACGTGCTGGACGAGTGGCGCGTCGACCCGACCGTGCGGCTCGTGCTGCTCGACGGCGCGGGCGACCGTGGCCTGTGCGCGGGCGGCGACATCCGCGAGCTCCACGCGTCGGTCGTCGCCGGGCGGCAGGCCGACGGCCGCCGGTACTTCCGGCGCGAGTACGCGGTCGACGCGGCGCTCGCGGAGCTGCCCGTGCCCGTCGTGACGATCATGGACGGCATCACCATGGGCGGCGGTGTCGGCCTCGCGGCCCACGCGCCGGTCCGCGTCGTCACCGAGCGCTCGCGCGTCGCGATGCCCGAGACGCGGATCGGCTTCACGCCCGACGTCGGCGGGTCGTGGCTCCTCGCCCGCGCGCCCGGGCGGCTGGGGGAGATGCTCGCCCTCGGCGCGGTGACGATGGACGCCGCCGACGCGATCCACGCCGGGTTCGCCGACCACTACGTGCCGAGCGAGCGGCTGCCCGTGCTCGGCGCGGACCTCGCCGCGCTCGCGAGCGCGGGCGTCGACCCGCTCGACGTCGAGGCCGTGCGCGACGTCGTGCGGCGGCACGCCCTCCCGGCGCCGGTGTCCGGGCTCGTCGCGCGCCGCGCCGCGATCGACGCCGCGTACGCGGCGGACACGGTGCCGGAGATCGTGGCCCGCCTGCGCGCGGCCGCCGCGGACGGCGACGAGCGTGCGGGCGCCGAGGCGGACGAGCTCGAACGGCTGTCGCCCACGGCGGTCACCGTCGCGCTCGCGGCCGTCCGCAGCGCGCGCGGCCTACCCGACCTCCGCGCGGCGCTCGCCCAGGAGTACGGGCTCGTCTGCTGGTTCGTCGACACGCAGCCCGACCTCGTCGAGGGGATCCGCGCGCAGGTGGTCGACAAGGACCGCGACCCGTCGTGGCGCCCCGCGACGCTCGCGGAGGTCGACCCCGCGCTCGGCGCCGAGGCGCTCGCCTACGTGCCCGCGGAGGCGCTGTGGGACGACGCCCTCGGCCCGCGGCTCGCGCGCCGCGCGGTCGAGGCCGTGGTGCGCCGCTTCAGCGAGGGGGAGCCGACGCCCGACGAGCTCGCCGCGGCGCACGACGACCTCGTCGTCGAGCTCGTGGAGCGGCACGAGGACGGGAGCGTCGTCGTGCACCTCGCCGACACGTGCGGCGAGCACTTCCTCGACGGCTACTGGCCTGCCGTGCGGTTCGACGCCGTCGGTGACGTCCTCGAGGTCACCGTCGAGTCCTGAGCGGTCCCGGACGCACGACGGCCCGCCCCGGTCTCCCGGGGCGGGCCGTCATGTCGTGCGGGGTGCGGACCGCTCAGTCGGTCGGCGGGCGCAGGCGCGTCGCGTCGTCGATCTCGTCGTCGGGACCGGCCTGCGCGCCCGGGCCGTCCTGGCCCGCGGGGCCCGGCTGCGGCGGGAGCGGCTGGGTCGGTGCTGGCGGCTGGTGCGGCGGGAGCGGCTGGGTCGCGCCCGGCGGGACGGGCGGCTGGGCGGGCAGCGGCGTCGTCGGGGACGACTGCGGGTGCGGCGCGCCGGGGGGCGCGAACGGCGCGGCGCCCGGGTAGCCGCCCTGCTGCGGCGGTGCCGGCGGCTGGCCGCCGTACGGGCCACCCTGCTGGCCCGGGCCGGACGGCGTCCCGTAGCCCTGCGGCTGGCCGGGCTGACCCGGGTACTGGCCCTGCTGGCCGGGGTACTGGCCGGGCTGACCCGGGTACTGACCCGGCTGGCCCGGGGCTCCGGGGTACTGGCCCTGCTGGCCGGGGTGCGCGCCGGGCTGGCCGTACTGACCCGGGTACTGGCCCTGCTGGCCCTGACCGGGGTACTGGCCCTGCTGGCCGGGCTGGCCCGGGTACGGCTGCTGGCCGGGGTACTGGCCCTGCTGACCGGGCTGACCCGGGTACTGCCCCGGGGCGCCGTAGACGCCCTGCTGGCCGGGCTGGCCGGGCTGGCCGGGGTACCCGCCCTGCGGGAAGCCGGTGCCCTGGCCGTCCTGCGTGCCGGGCTTGGAGCGGAGCACGAGCCACAGCACGAGGCCGATGATGCCGAGCAGCACGAGGCCGCCGACCAGGAACCAGATCCACGCCGACGAGCCGGACTCGTCGGAGCTCCCGGCGTCGGGCGCGGTCGCGCCGTCGTCGGTCCCCTCGTCCGTGCCCTCGTCGGAGCCGGCGCCGGAGCCCGCGGAGCCGCCGGGCAGGGCCGAGCCGCGCGCCGTCATCTCGTTGACCTCGCCGACCACCGGCGTCCACGTCACGGTGTTGCCGTCGACCTCGCCGTTGGACTCCGCCACCTCGCCGGGGAACGTGATGGCGATCTTGATGTCGAGACCCTCCATCATCTGCCGCGACATCTCGTCGGTCGCCGCGTCACCCGTGTCCGGGTTGAACTCCTCGCCCGTCATGTCCATCGAGCCGCTCACGACGTAGTCGTCGCCCTCGCGGGTGACGGAGATCGAGTCGGCGGCGCCGGTGTCGAGCTGCGCGATCGGCTGGTCGGCGTAGGTGATCTTGGTGCCGGTGTAGCCGTCCTGCGCGTACGGCTCCTGCGTCGCGCCCTCCGGCATCTCGGACTCCATCTCGGAGCCCAACTGGTCCCAGAGCTCCTGGGGGTCCGACCCCATCGACTTGGCGACCTCGTCGGAGAACGCCATGACGACGCTGCCGTCGAACGTGTCGTCCTCGTTGAGGGTGATGGCCATGTCCATCCTCATGCACCCCGTGAGGAACAGTGCGAGGGTGGCGAGGAGGGCACCGAGGCCGAGTCGTCTGCGCAAGGGTGAGGAGTTCACCCGCCCAGCATGTCGCGGATCGTCGCCCGGGGCGAGGGTCGATGCCGTTTTGAGACGGAATGCGGCCGGACTTCATCCGCTCCGGGACGCGGGCGGGCGGGGAGAGGGCGTCCGGGGGTGCCGATCGAAGTTGAGCGGAATACACTCAACTTAGGAGTCGTTCCACTGGTCAGACGATCTTTTCGAGCAGCACACGGAGCACCTATGGAAACGAAGTTCACCACGATGTCGCAGCAGGCGATCGGCGAGGCGATCCAGACCGCGTCGGCCGCCGGCAACCCCCAGCTCGAGCCGACCCACCTCCTGGCCGCGCTGCTCACTCAGGAGGGCGGCGTCGCCGTCGGGCTCCTCGACGCCGTCGGCGCGGACAAGCAGGCCGTGGGGCAGAAGGTTCGCGCCGCGCTCGTCGCGCTGCCCACCGCGAGCGGCTCGGCCGTCGCGCAGCCGACGCCGTCGCGCGCCACGTCCGCGGCGCTCGACGCCGCCGCGAAGGAGGCCCAGGCGCTCGGCGACGAGTACGTCTCGACGGAGCACCTGCTCCTCGGTATCGCGGCCGGGTCGTCGCAGGCCGCGACGATCCTCCAGCAGGCCGGCGCGACCGCCGAGGCCCTGCGCTCCGCGCTGCCCGCCGTCCGCGGGAGCGCGCGCGTCACGAGCCCCAACCCCGAGGGCACGTACAAGGCGCTCGAGCAGTACGGGACCGACCTCACGGCGCGGGCCGCCGAGGGCAGGCTCGACCCCGTCATCGGTCGCGACTCCGAGATCCGGCGCGTCGTGCAGGTGCTCAGCCGCCGCACCAAGAACAACCCGGTGCTCATCGGCGAGCCGGGCGTCGGCAAGACGGCCGTCGTCGAGGGTCTCGCCCAGCGCATCGTCGCGGGCGACGTCCCGACCTCGCTCCAGGGCAAGCGCCTCGTGTCGCTCGACCTCGCGAGCATGGTCGCGGGCGCGAAGTACCGCGGCGAGTTCGAGGAGCGCCTCAAGGCCGTCCTGGAGGAGATCAAGTCCTCGGACGGCGAGGTCGTCACGTTCATCGACGAGCTGCACACGGTCGTCGGGGCGGGCGCGGGCGGCGAGGGCGCCATGGACGCGGGCAACATGCTCAAGCCGATGCTCGCGCGCGGCGAGCTGCGCCTCGTCGGCGCGACCACGCTCGACGAGTACCGCGAGTACATCGAGAAGGACCCCGCGCTCGAGCGCCGGTTCCAGCAGGTGTTCGTCGGGGAGCCGTCCGTCGAGGACACGGTCGCGATCCTGCGCGGCCTCAAGGAGCGGTACGAGGCGCACCACAAGGTGACGATCGCCGACTCGGCGCTCGTCGCGGCGGCGTCGCTCTCCGACCGGTACATCACGGGCCGCCAGCTCCCGGACAAGGCGATCGACCTCGTCGACGAGGCGGCGTCGCGCCTGCGCATGGAGCTCGACTCCTCGCCGATCGAGATCGACGAGCTGCAGCGCGCCGTCACGCGCCTCGAGATGGAGGAGGTCGTGCTGTCCGAGTCGACCGACCCCGCGTCGCTCGAACGGCTCGAGAAGCTGCGCGCCGACCTCGCGGACCGTCGTGAGGAGCTCGCGGCACTCACCGCGCGGTGGGAGGCCGAGAAGGCGGGCCACAACCGCGTCGGCGACCTGCGCGCCAAGCTCGACGAGCTGCGCGTCCAGGTCGAGCGCGCGATCCGCGAGGGCGACCTCGAGACCGCGGGCCGGCTGCAGTACGGCGAGATCCCGCAGGTGCAGCGCGAGCTCGACGAGGCCGAGGCGGCCGAGCAGGCCGACGACGCGTTCGCCGCGTCCGGCCCCGAGGCCGCGCCGATGATCGCGGACAAGGTCGGCGCCGACGAGATCGCGGAGGTCGTGTCCGCGTGGACGGGCATCCCCGCCGGCCGCATGCTCCAGGGCGAGAGCGAGAAGCTCCTGCACATGGAGGAGGTCATCGGGGAGCGCCTCATCGGCCAGCAGGCCGCCGTCCGCTCGGTGTCCGACGCCGTCCGCCGCTCGCGCGCGGGCGTCGCCGACCCGGACCGCCCCACGGGCTCGTTCCTCTTCCTCGGCCCCACGGGCGTCGGCAAGACGGAGCTCGCGAAGTCGCTCGCCGACTTCCTCTTCGACGACGAGCGCGCCATGGTGCGCATCGACATGTCCGAGTACTCCGAGAAGCACTCGGTCGCCCGGCTCGTCGGCGCGCCCCCGGGGTACGTCGGCTACGAGGAGGGCGGCCAGCTCACCGAGGCCGTCCGGCGTCGGCCGTACTCGGTCGTGCTGCTCGACGAGGTCGAGAAGGCGCACCCCGAGGTCTTCGACATCCTGCTGCAGGTGCTCGACGACGGCCGTCTCACCGACGGCCAGGGTCGCACGGTCGACTTCCGCAACGTCATCCTCGTGCTGACGTCGAACCTCGGCTCGCAGTTCCTCGTCGACCCGATGCTCGACGACGCGGAGAAGCGCGAGGCCGTGATGAGCACGGTGCGCGCGTCCTTCAAGCCGGAGTTCCTCAACCGGCTCGACGACGTCATCGTGTTCGAGCCGCTGACGATCGAGGAGCTGGGCCGGATCGTCGACATCCAGGTCGCCGCGCTCGGCCGGCGCCTCGCGGACCGGCGCATCACGCTCGACGTGACGACCGCCGCCCGCGAGTGGCTCGCGCTCGAGGGGTTCGACCCGGCGTACGGGGCGCGCCCGCTGCGCCGCCTCGTGCAGCGCGAGATCGGCGACCGCCTCGCGCGGATGCTGCTCTCGGGCGACGTCGCCGACGGCGACGTCGTGCGGGTCGACCGCGACCCCGAGGGCGACGGCCTCGCCCTCGGCACGGAGATCCTCACGGCCTGACCGACCAGCGGCCCGTGCCGCGCCCTGCCCCCGCGGGCGGGCCGCGGCACGGGCCGCGGCGTCTTCGCGCCTCGGCGGTCCTCGGCGGTCCTCGGCCGCGCGTCCTCGCGGCGACCGGGACATACTCGGTCCGTGCCGACCGACGAGACGACCTCTTCCGCGACCACCTCCGCGCAGCGGCGGCCCGACGACGTCCCGCGCCGCTCCGCGGTCATCGTCAACCCGAACCGCGTCGAGGGGCTCGACGCGCTGCGCGAGCTCATCGTCGCGCGCCTCACGGACGCCGGGTGGCCCGAGCCCGCGTGGCTCGAGACCACGGCCGAGGACCCGGGGACGGGGCAGGCGCGCCAGGCCGTCGAGGACGGCGCCGAGGTGGTCTTCGTGAGCGGCGGCGACGGCACGGTCCGCGCCGTCGTCGAGGGGCTCGCGGGCACCGACGCCGCGCTGGCGATCCTGCCGGGCGGCACGGGGAACCTGCTCGCCGCCAACCTCGGGGTCCCGTCGGACGCCGAGGAGGGCATCCGGCTCGTGCTGCGCGGCGGTCGGCGCACGATCGACGTCGGGGTGGCCGACGGGCAGACGTTCGCGATCATGGCGGGCATGGGCCTCGACGCCGCGATGATGCAGGACGCGCCGACGGCGCTCAAGGCCCGCGCGGGCTCGATCGCGTACGTCTTCTCCGCGCTCAAGCACCTGGCCGACGACGAGATGCACGTCGAGGTCACCGTCGACGGGCGGACGCGCCGCCGTCGGGCGCGCACCGTCGTGGTCGGGAACGTCGGGCGGCTCCAGGCCGGGACGAACCTCCTCCCGGACGCGGAACCCGACAACGGCCAGCTCGAGGTCGCGATCATCGCGCCCCGGAACCTCCAGCACTGGGTCCAGCTCCTGTGGGGCGTGGTGCGCGGCAAGAGCCGGGTGCCGAGCCGCGAGGTCGTGCGAGGGCGCGAGGTGTCCGTCGTGTCCGACCGGCCGCAGCCCCGCCAGCTCGACGGCGACGTCATCGATCCGGACGAGCGGCTCGACGTCAGCGTCCGGCCCGACGCCCTGCACGTGTGCGTCTACCACCCCGAGGAGTCCGAGGACCTCACGCGCGGCGCTCCCGGCAACCGCTGAGCCTGTTCTGACCGGTGCGCCGACCTCGTGCGAGGGCGGGCGCGGGGGAGCACCGTAGGGCCATGAGCCCACGACCGCCCGAGCGTCCCGGCGCGCAGGAGTGGCTGCCCCGCGGCCGCGCCGTGCACGACGTCGAGGCGCTCGACCGGGCGGCGCACGACTGCCACGGGTGCGAGCTCTGGGCGGACGCGACGCAGGTCGTGTTCTCGCGCGGGTCGCACGACGCGCGGCTCGCGCTCGTCGGCGAGCAGCCCGGCGACCACGAGGACCGCGAGGGCGAGCCGTTCGTGGGCCCGGCCGGGCGCCTCCTCGACGACGCCCTCGACGCGGCCGGGCTCGCGGCCGACGACGTGTACCTGACGAACGCCGTCAAGCACTTCCGGTTCGAGCAGCGCGGCGGGCGACGCCTGCACAAGAGCCCGGACGTCGCGCACGTCCGCGCGTGCCTGCCGTGGCTCACCGCCGAGGTCGCCGCCGTGGGGCCGCGCGTCGTCGTCGCGATGGGCGCGACCGCGGGGCGCGCCGTCCTGGGGCGGCCCGTGCGCGTGACCGCCGAGCGGGGACGGGTCCTCGACCTCGGCGACGCGGAGCCGGCGTCGCCGTTCTCCCCGGGCGCGCCCAGCGGCGGTGGGCCCACCGAGCCGTCCGACGGCGCCCACCTGCCCCGGCCGACGGACGCGCCGCGCGTCGTCCTCACCACCCACCCGTCCGCGCTGCTGCGCGTACGTGACCGCGCCGAGCGCGAGGCGGCGTTCGCCGCGCTCGTCGACGACCTCCGCCTCGCGGCCGACGCGGCCGACGCGGCGGGCACGCGGTGAGCGACCACCCGAGCGCGCCCGGTGCGGGGCGGGGCACGCCGCCCGGCGCGTCGCCGCACCCGACACCGCGGGTGGTGGTGAACGCCCAGCGCTGGGAGGCCCTGACGTTCCTGCACTGGCCTGTCGACCCGGCCGTCGTGCAGGGCTGGCTCCCGCCCGACCTCACCGTGCAGCAGGCGGGTGGGACGACGTGGCTCGGGGTGGACCCGTTCCGCATGGCGGGCGTCCGGGTCCCGCCGCTGCCGCCGCTGGGCGCGTGGTCGGCGTTCCCCGAGCTCAACGTCCGCGTGTACGTGCGCGACCGTGCGGGCGCCGAGGGCGTGTGGTTCCTCGGCCTGTGGGCGACGTCGCGCGCGTTCGTCGCCGCGACGCGCGCGGCCGGCGTCCCGTACCACCCGGCCCGCGCGGCGGTGCACGCGCGCGGCGACCGGGCCGGGGCGCCGTCCGCGGTGCGCTACCGGTTCCGGTCCGACGGCCGCGGGCCCCTGCACGTGCCGCACGAGCACCCGGGGCTGCGCGACCTCTCCCTGCACGCCGAGGTGCGCGCGCACGAGGAGGTGGATGCGTCGTCGGGCCTCGTGCGGTGGCTCACGGCACGGTGGTCCGCGTACGGCGCGCGGGCCGGGCGGCTGTGGCGGTTCCCCGTCGTGCACGAGCCGTGGACCCTGCGACGCGGAACCCTCGACGTCCTCGACACCGACCTGCTCGACCGCCTCGGGCTGCCGCCTGCCGACCCGCCGCTCGTGCACGTCGCCGCGCCGGTGCACGCTCGGTTCGCGGTCCCGCGGCCCGTGCGCTGAGGTCAGGCGGCCGGGTCGACGATCCCGTGCCGGAACGCCCACACGACGAGCTGCACGCGGTCGCGCGCGCGCGTCTTCGTCATGGCCCGGCTCAGGTGCGACTTCACGGTGCTCGGCTCGAGGAACAGCGCCGTCGCGATCTCCGCGTTCGACGACCCCCGGCACAGCAGCGCCACGATGTCGAGCTCGCGCGGCGTGAGGAGCGCGGCCGCGTCGTCGTCCCGCGACACCGGGGCACGACGCCGCGCGAACTCGCCGAGCACGCGGCGCGTGAGCGACTGGTCCACGAGGCCGTCGCCCGACGCGACGCGGCGGACGGCGTCCACGAGCACCTCCGGCTCCGCGTCCTTGAGCAGGAACCCGCTCGCCCCGGCCTCCAGCGCCCCGAACACGTAGTCGTCGAGGTCGAACGTGCTCACCACGAGGACGGGCACCGGGTCCGCGACGTCGGGCCCGGCGAGCGCGCGCGTCGCCGTGATGCCGTCGCCGCCGGGCATGCGCACGTCCATGCACACGACGTCGGGGCGCTCGCGGCGCGCGACCCGCACGGCGTCCGCGCCGTTCGACGCCTCGCCGACGACCTCCAGGCCCTCGCTCTCGAGGATGACGGTGAAGCCGGCGCGGACGACGGCCTGGTCGTCCACCAGCACGACACGGGTCACGAGGCCTCCTGGGCGGGGGTGCGGGGGTCGCGCGCGGGGGCGCGGGGGACGGTCAGCCGGACGAGCCACGCGCCGTCGGGCGTGCGCCGCGCGTCGAGCGTGCCGCCGAGCACGGCGGCGCGCTCGCGCATCCCCACGAGGCCGTGGCCCGGGCGGGAGTCCTGCGGGGGAGCGGTGCGACCGGCGGGGTTGCGCGCGGTGACGACGACGGCCGTCGGGCTCCACGCGAGCCGCACCGCGACCGGCCGTCCGGGCGCGTGCCGCCGCGCGTTGGCCAGCGCCTCCTGCAGCACGCGGTACACGGCGATCTGGGCGGTCGGTGCGGGGTCCCAGGGCTCGCCCTCGGTCTCGACGGTGACCGTCGTGCCCGCGGCGCGGGCGGTCTCGAGGAGCGCGGGGAGGTCGGCGAGCGTGGGCTGCGGAGCCTCGCGCGCGTCGCCCTCGTCCTCGCGCCCGCGCAGGATGCCGACCACGAGGCGCAGGTCGTCGAGCGTCTCGCGACCCTGCGACCGGATCCAGCGGACCGACTCCTTGGCGCGCTCCGGGTCGGCGTCGACGAGCCGTTCCGCCGCGGACGCCTGCACGACGATGCCCGAGAGGTGGTGCGCCGCGACGTCGTGCAGCTCGCGGGCCATGCGGGCGCGCTCCTCGAGCACGGCCTGCGCGGCGAGCGCCTCGCGCTCGCGCTCGGCGCGCACCACGCGGTCGCGCAGCTCGGTGACGAGCTCGCGCCGCGTCGCGACGTACGAGCCGACGAGCGCCGCGCCCACGAACGTGAGCACCGCCGAGAGGAGGGCGCCCCCCACCTGGAGGGCGTGCTGCGCGGGCCCGGCCCCGGCAGGGACGCCGAACCCGCCGAGCGCGAAGACGAGCAGGACCTGCGCGAGCGCCGCGAGCGCCGGCGCCCCGAGGCGCGCGCGGCGGGGCGCGTAGGCCCCGGCGGAGTAGGCGGCGACGAGCGTCGCCGGGGCCTGGAACCCGACGTACGGCGGCAGGAGGGCGGTGATCGCCACCTGCGCGACGACGGTCAGCGCGAGGCAGACCAGCGGCGCCCGACGGCGGAGCACGAGCGCCGCGGCCTGGCCGACGACGAGCGCGAGCACGGCTGCGCGCACGCCCGGGCTGATCACGCTCTCGCCCGGTCCCGCACCGAACGTGGCCCCGACCTCCGTCGCGAGGACGCGCTCGATGCCGAGGAACAGCGCGACGGTCGCGAGGGCGACGACACCGGCCAGCACGGCGTCGCGGCCGGTGTCGGTGCGGACGCCCGCCCGGTCGAGCGCGCGGCGCAGGGTCTCGGTCACGGTCCTCCTCCAACGGGCGACGGGTGCGGGGACGGGGTGCGCCGTCGGGCCCGCCCACCCTACGGGGCGGGCGGGCCGACGGCGCCGCGCGGCTCCTGGCCTGTGGACGACCGGGTCGTCGCGTCGGGAGCCGGACGGGCTGTGGTCAGACGAGGTCGCGTCGCCGCAGGCTGACGGCGCCCCCGCCGAGCAGGATCGCGGCCCACGCCGCGAGACCGGCCAGAGCGGCGAGCGCGCCGAGCGGGGCCGCGCCGCCGAGGAGCGTCGCGGCGGACCCGCCGGTCGACGCGAGCGCGCCCAGCCCGAGCGGGAGCCACTCGGCCGCGGCCGAGTCGCCGCCGGACAGGAGCGTCACCGCGCCGCGGACGATCGGCTCGGCGAGCGCGAGCGCGGCGACCGTGACGACGCCCGCGACCTGGCCGCGCACGAGGGTGCCGATGCCGAGCCCGAGCCACGCGAGCAGGACGAGCACCGCGAGCCCGCGGGCCCAGACGCCGAGGACGTCGCCGGGGCCGAGCGCGAGGCCCGCGCCCGGCGTCGTGACGATCGCGACGAGCAGGCCCAGGGCGCCCAGGAGGGCGAGGACGACGCCCACGCCGAGCGCGACGGTCGCCGTCGCGCCCGCCTTCGCGCCGAGGATGCGCAGCCGCGACGGCTGGACGAGCGCCGTGGGCACGATGCCTCCCGTGCGGAAGTCGGTCGTCACGGCGAGCACCCCGAGCAGGAGCATGCACACGGTCGCGACGCCGACGGAGCCGGAGCCGCCGAGGCCGGTGCCGAGGAGGTCGAGCATCGAGCGCTGGAACGCGGGCTGCGAGACGTCGGCGAGCGCACCGAGGTCCGGCGCGAGCTCGGCCACCATCTCAGGCGGGGCCTGGAGCCCGACGGTCGTGCCGCTGCCGGCCGCGTCGGCGCTGCGCAGGATCGTGGGGAGCAGCAGGGTGAAGGCCTGGACGACGAGCATCCCGGCGACGGCGACGGCCGCGACGACCCACGTCGCGCGGGTCGTGCGGAGCTTGAGCATCTCGGCGCGGTACATCAGCGCACCCCTTCGGTCGTGGCGGTCAGGTCGAGGTAGAAGTCCTCGAGGGACTCCCCGTGCAGCAGCTCGTCGAGCGGCCCCTCCGCGACGACGCGCCCCTGCCCGACGACGACGAGGTCGTCCGCGACCTGCCGCACCTCGGACAGCACGTGGCTCGCGAGGAGCACGGTGCCGCCGTCGTCGGCGAACGCGCGGACGAGGTCGCGCAGCCAGCGCATCCCGGCGGGGTCGAGACCGTTGGCGGGCTCGTCGAGGACGAGGACCTCCGGGTCGCCGAGCAGCGCGGCCGCGATCCCGACGCGCTGCCGCATCCCCAGCGAGTAGGTGCGCACGCGGCGGTCCGCGGCGGGCGTCATGCCGACGAGCGCGAGCACCTCGTCGACGCGCCGCGCCGGGATCCGCCCGGCGGAGGCGAGCACGCGCAGGTGGTCGCGCCCCGTGCGTCCCGGGTGCAGGCCGCCCGCGTCGAGCAGCGCGCCGACGGTGCGGGCCGGGTGCGCCAGGTCCGCGAACGCGCGGCCGTCGAACGTCGCGGTGCCCGCGGTCGGGGCCGCGAGCCCGAGCAGGACGTGGAGCGTGGTCGTCTTTCCGGCGCCGTTCGGGCCGAGCAGCCCGACGACGCGGCCCGGCGCGGCGGTGAACGTCACGTCGTGCACGGCGTCGAACGCCCCGTACGCCTTGCGCAGCCCGGAGACGTGGATGGTGGTCATGCCGGTCCCTCCCTCGTGCGTCCCGCACGGGCCTCCCGTGCGGTGCCCTACCAGGCTGTCGCGCGGGCCCCCACCGGGTCTTGCGGCGCAGGGCGGAACCTGCGTTGCGACCTCCGTGGGAGGCGCGGCGCCGCCCCGCTGGACCGGGGGAGCCGTGGCGGGTATCGCCGCAGGTGAGGGCGTCGGGCGTGACACACGAGCCGGGATGGGGCAGGGTGGACGTCCACCCGACCGCCCCGGCGGGCAGCGTGTCGCGCCGTCCGCCCCCTCGACAGCCCCGGAAGGAGGCGACGTGCGCCGACGCCACGACCGGTCCGGACCCGCCGAGCGGGACCGCACCGCCCCCCTCCAGCGGCCCGCGCGCCGCACCGCCACGCCGTGGGTCACGGTCGCCGCCGGTGCCGGGGCGGTGACGCTCGTCGTCGCCGTCGCGGGCATGGTCGGTGCCGCGACGGGCGGTGGCGAGGCGGTCGTCGTCGGCGGGGTCTCTGCCGAGGGCGGCGCGAACGGCGAGGACACGGTCCCCGCGGTCACGCCGCGCCCCGACACCCCCCGCCCCGAGGTGACCCGCATCCCTCCGCCCGACGCGGCGGACGGCACGTCCGACGACGCGCGCCCGGCCCCGTCCCCGCGCCCGTCCGCGAGCGGCCAGGGAGAGCAGGCCGCGCCCGGCGCGCCCGCGCCCACCACCGAGCCCGCGCCCGCTCCCACCGCGTCCGAGCCGACCCCGGCACCGACCGAGCCCGCCCCGACGTCCTCCCCGACGACCGACCCCGGCACCGGGTCCGTCTCGTGGGTCCAGGAGCGGCTCCGGGTGCACGGTGCCGACGTCGCCGTCACGGGGACGATGGACGACGCCACGCGCACCGCGCTGCGGTCGTTCCAGAAGGCGCACGGCCTCACACCCGACGGCACCGTCACCGCGGCGACCGCCGAGGCCCTGCGCGCCGCGCCGCCCGACGTCGAGGACCCCACCGGACCTGGCCCGACGCCCCCGGCCGAGCCCGCGCCGACGCCCTCCACCGACCGGCCGTCGGTGGCGGTGCCCGGGCCGTCGTCGAGCGCCGACGAGCCCGCCCCGACGCTCGCCCCCGCACCCTGAACCTTCTCCGCCCGGGCGCGGGCACCCCGCCGGGCCGCACCGCGGTCGGTAGGGTGTGCCCTCGTCGGACGACGGACGGAGCAGTGCCATGACGAGCGCGGCCATCGGCGCCGGGCAGGACCCCACGGGCTCCCGCCGCGCCGCGGCGCCCGACCCCGCCCGCGGGTACGCGAAGGGGCGCGCCAAGCGCGAGGAGATCCTCCAGGCGGCCGTCGTGCTCTTCGGCGAGGTCGGCTTCCACGCCGCGTCGCTGCGCGAGCTCGCGTCCCGCGTGGGCATGTCCCACCCCGGGCTGCTCCACCACTTCCCGACGAAGGCGGCGCTCCTCGAGGCGGTGCTCGACCACCGGGAGACCGTCGACCGCGCCGACCTCGAGGAGGACCTCGCGCGCGGGACCGACTTCTTCGACGCGCTGGTGCGGCTCGTCGAGCGCAACGCCCTGCGCCGGCCGATCGTCGAGCTGTTCACGGCGCTCGCGGCCGAGGCGACGTCGCCCGACCACCCGGCGCACGCGTACTTCGTCGAGCGCTACGAGTCGACGGTCGCGCGCATCGGCGAGCAGCTCTCCCGCCGCGCCCGGGCGGGCGGCCTGCGCGACGGCGTCGAGCCGGAGGTCGCGGCCCGCCAGCTCGTCGCGCTCATGGACGGTCTTCAGGTCCAGTGGCTGCTGTCCCTCGACCGCCCGCGGCCCGAGCGCGTGGACATGGCCGCGGACCTGCGCGCGTACCTGCGCCTCGTGCTGTCCGACGCCGAACGCTGACGGCGCGGTCCGCCCGGGACGTCAGCCGATCAGGTCCGCCGGGAGCGGGGCCTCGCTGCTCGCCAGGCACAGCCCGGTGCGGTCGCCGCCGCGCCAGGACGCCTCGGTCGGTGCCCACACCACGAGCCGCACGTCCTCCGGGGCATCCGGACCGAGGGTGTCGGGCGTGCACACGCGCGCCACCCGGCGGTCCACGGCGTCCTGGCCGGGCCAGACCTCGTCCGCGCCCAGGTCGGTGCGGCCGACGACCTGCGCCCGATGCTCGTCGGCGCACGGGACGGCGCGCACGCGCGACACCTCGCCGTCGGGCGGGAGCTCGTCGAGGCACGTCCCCAGCACGAGCTGCACCGCGCTCACCGTACGGGGCGCGTCCACGTCGCCCGCGAGCGGCGTGCGCGCCTGCTCGCCCTGCCACCAGGCGATCCCGCCCACCACCCATCCGAGCGTCGCGACGGCGCCGAGCACCATCCCGGTCACGGCCAGGCCGCGTCCGCGGGTGCCGCGGGAGCGGACGCGCGACAGGGCCGCGGCGCCGAGGCCGACCCCGACCGGCCCGAGCACCACGCCCGCCGGCACGCTCGCGACGGCGAGCGGCTCGACGCCGGGCGCCGCGGGCTGCCACCCGGGTGCGTAGTACGTCTCCGGGGCGAAGCCGGGCCGGTCGCCGGGCCCGGGCGGCGGCACGGGTGCCGCCGCACCCGAGGGGTCGTACGGCGTCGGGCCGGCCTGGGGCGCGCCGTCCGCGGCGCGGGGCTCCGGGGCCCCGGGCGCTGCCGCGGGGGGCGGGACGGGCGGGCCTCCCGAGGGCCCGGACGTGCGGCCGCCGGGCGGGGCGAAGAGGTCGTCGTCGCTCACGGTGCCGAGTCCCCCAGCGTCCCGGCGAGGACCACGAGCATCGCGAACGCCGTGCCGACCGCGCCGACGACGATCCCCGTCACCGCGAAACCGCGCCCGCGCGTGCCGTCGCGCATGACCTGGTTGAGCGCCACGATGCCCAGCACGAGGCCGACGAGGCCGGGGAAGCCCGCGCAGAGCACGAGGCTCGCGATCGACACGATCATGGACGCGAGCGCGAGCCCGTTGGTCCGCGGCGGGGGCGCGTAGGGCGCGCCGTACGGCGGCGGGTAGCCCCCGTAGCCCGGCGCCGGGTACGCCGCGGGTCCGGGCGGCGCCGCGTACCCGGGCGTCCCGCCGTACGACGGCGCCGCCCCGGGGGCGTAGGGGGAGCCGGGGCCGTAGGGCGACCCGGCGGGCGCGGCCGGCGCGCCGTACGGGGCGCCGGCGCCCGGCGTGCTCCCGTACCCGCTCCCGCCGCCCGGCGTGCTCCCGTACCCGCCCCCGGCGCCCGACGGCGCGACGAACCCGCCGTCGTCCGGCGCGGCGGGGGCGTCCTCGGTGGGCGGGTGGTACGGCGTGAGCGGCGGCTGGTGCGGACGCCGCGGGGCGTACGGGTCGGCGGGCTCGTCGGGGGACCCGTACGGAGGGACGGGTGGCGTCGTCATGGACACACCGTAGCGAGGGGACGCGCCCCGTCCGGCCCGGACCCGCGGCGCGGACCCGCGGCCCGAGCCCGACGGCGGACGCCCCGGAGGTCAGTCCGCCAGGTCGACGACGACCGGCACGTGGTCCGACGCGCCCTTGCCCTTGCGCTCGTCGCGGTCGATCGTCACGCCCGTGACGCGCGCGCGGGCGGCGGGCGACAGGTACGCGAAGTCGATGCGCATGCCCTCGTTCCGCGGGAACCGCAGCCGCTGGTAGTCCCAGTAGGTGTAGGTGCGCTCGGCGGGGATCGCCTCGCGCGTGACCTCGGTGTACCCGGCGGCGCCGAACGCGGCGAAGGCGTCCCGCTCGGCGGGGGTGACGTGCGTCTTCCCGGCGAAGTACGCGACGTCCCACAAGTCGGTGTCGAGCGGCGCGACGTTCCAGTCCCCGACGAGCGCGACCTGCGCCGCCGGGTCGGCGGCGAGCCAGCCCGCGGCCTGCGCGCGCAGCTCGTCGAGCCAGCGCAGCTTGTAGGCGTAGTGCGGGTCGCCGACCTCGCGCCCGTGCGGCACGTACAGGCTCCACACGCGCACGCCCCCGCACGTGGCACCGAGCGCGCGCGCCTCCACCGTGTCGCCGAACGCGGGCTGGCCGGGGAACGACGTCTCGACGTCGTCCAGGCCCACGCGCGAGACGACGGCGACGCCGTTCCACTGGTTCACGCCGACGTGCGCGACCTCGTACCCGGCCGCCTCGAACGGCGCGACGGGGAACTGCGCGTCCGTGCACTTGGTCTCCTGGAGCGCGAGGACGTCGGTCCCCGTCCGCTCGAGGAACGCGACCGCGCGGTCGACGCGGGCACGGACGGAGTTGATGTTCCAGGTCGCGAGGCGCACGGGCCCCACCGTACGGCGTCGCGGGCGCGACCCGCAGCGACCCGCAGCGGTCCCGACGGTCAGGCGGGCCGGTAGCCGTTCTCCGGCCGCCCGGCCGCGCCGTACCGGGGCGCGACGTCGGCGCGCCCCGTGGCGACGAGGTGCTCGAGGTAGCGGCGAGCGCTCACGCGCGACATGCCGGTCCGTGCGGCGACCTCGCCCGCCGACGCGTCGCCCGCGTCGGCGCACGCCGCCGCGAGCGCCTCGACGACGAGCCGCAGGCTGCGCTCGGACAGCCCCTTCGGCAGCGCCGCGGCCTCCGGCAAACCGCGCCGCACGAGGCGGTCGACGGCGTCCTGGTCGAGCTCGTCGCCCGCGGTGCGCAGCGAGTCGCGCAGACGGGCGACCTCGTCGAGCCGACCGCGCAGCGCCGCGGCCGTGAACGGCTTGACGAGGTAGTGCTGCACGCCGCCCGCCATGGCCTGGCGGACGCTCTCCAGCTCGCGCGCGGCGGTCGTCGCGACGACGTCCACGGGCGGGGACGGCCGGCGCCGGATCTGGCGCAGCACGTGCAGCCCGGTCGCGTCGGGCAGGTAGATGTCGAGCAGCACGACGTCCGGGTCGAGCACGGCGAACGCGCGCAGCGCCTCGGCCGCGGTGCGCGCCTCACCCACGACGACGAAGCGCGGGTGCGACTCGACGAAGCCGCGGTGCAGGCGCGCGATCGTCGGGTCGTCCTCGACGACGAGGACGCGCAGCCGGTCGCCCGGCGGCGCCGTGGGCGCGCCGGTGGGGGCGGGGGAGCGGCCGGCGGGGGTCACGACGCCGTCTCCGGCGTCCGGGCCCGGGCGCCCGCGGCGGCGTCGACGGGCTCCGCGGGGAGGGCGACGGCGACGCGCGCCCCGCCGAGCACGGAGGTCGTCACCTCGACCGTCCCGCCGCGCCGCGCGGCGACGCGCCGCACGAGCGCGAGACCGATCCCGCGCCCGGGCGGGCCCGCCTTCGTGGTGTACCCGGCGGCGAAGACGTCGGCGCGGGAGCCCGCGGGGATGCCGGGCCCGTCGTCCTCGACGACGACGACCACGCGGTTGCCCGGCGTCGGACCGGTGCCGTCGGGCGCGCGGTCGGTCACGAGCACGCGGACGCGCCCCCCGGGCCCGACGGCGTCGACCGCGTTGTCGACGAGGTTGCCGAGCACGGTGAGGGCGTCGCCGTGCAGGGCGGCGTCGTCGGGCCCCGTGGGCGCGGCGAGGTGCGCGGACGGCGACACCTCGAGGCGTGAGCCGCGCTCGCGCGTCGTCGTGGCCTTGACCAGGAGCAGCGCCGCGACCTCGGGGGAGTGGACGCCGGGCGCGACGCCCGATGCGGTGAGCAGCCCGCCGTGCCCGGCACGCTCGATGAACGCGACGGCCTCGTCGGCCTGCCCGAGCTCCAGCAGGCCCGAGACGACGTGCAGCTTGTTGGCGAACTCGTGGGACTGCGCGCGCAGCGCGTCGGTGAGGCCGCGCGCGCCGTCCAGGTCGCGCAGGAGCGCGTGCAGCTCGGTGTGGTCGCGCAGGAGCAGTACCGTCCCCACGGCGCGCCCGGCGACCCGGGCCCGGTCGGCGCGCGCGAGCAGCACGCGCTCGCCCGCGAGGACGAGCGCGCCGCCCTCCTCGGGCCCGGCGGCGGGCGCGTCGGCGTCGGCGGGCCCCGCGGCGTCGGGCACGAGCGCGAGAAGCTGCGGGTCGAGGACGTCGTGCGCGGGCCGCCCGACGGCGTCGGCCGCCGCGATCCCGAGGAGGCGCTGCGCCTCGTCGTTGACGAGCACGACCGCGCCGTCGCGGTCGAGCGCGACGACGCCCTCGGAGATGCCGTGGAGCATCGCGTCGCGCGTCTCGAGCAGCCGGCCGATCTCCTCGGGCTCGAGCCGGAAGATGCGGCGGCGCACGGCGCGCGTCACGAACGCCGCGCACACCACGCCGAGGGCCGCCGCGACGCTGAGGGCCGCGAGCAGCCACCCGAGGTCGTCGGCGAGGTCGTCGGCCAGGTCGGACTCGAGGATGCCGACGCTCGCCGTCCCGACGACGTCCCCCTCGGGCCCGAACACCGGGACCTTGACGCGCCACGACTCGCCCAGCGTGCCGGTCTGCGTGCCCGTCCAGACCTCGCCGGAGAGCGGGACCGACGGGTCGGTCGAGACCGTCTCGCCGATGCGCGTCGGGTCGGGGTGGGAGTACCGCACGCCCTCGTCGTCCGTGACGACGACGTACGTGACGTCGGAGGCCTCGCGGATGACCTCCGCGATCGGCTGGATCGTCGCGGCGGGGTCGTCGTCGTCGAACGCGTCGATGATCGCGGGCAGGCGCGCGACGGAGAACGCGACCGCGGTCATGCGGTCGAGGTAGGCGTCGCGGAGCTGGCGGTGCTGCAGGGTCGAGGCGACCGCCCCCGCCGACGCCACGACCAGGAGCACGATGGCGACCTGCAGCACGAGAAGCTGCACCCGGAGCGACACTGCTCGACCCACCGCACCAGTGTGCCCCAGGTCCGCCGCACCCGGGCCTCGGCCGTGACCACAACGACCGCAACCACCGGATCGACCACAACGTCCAGTACGACCGCAGCCCTCGCCGTGCCGCCCCGCGCTCCTAGGCTCCCCGGATCAGGTCGTGAGGCCCGCGCCGTTGCGGGCCCCGCTCAAGGAGGAGACATGCGATCCGTCGTCCGCCCGCGCTCCGGGCACACCGTCAGCCCGCGGCACGCACTCACCGCGACGCTCGCCGCAGGACTCGTCCTCGGTCTCGCCGCGTGCTCGGGCCTCGAGCCCAGCGCCCCCACGACGGGCGGCTCCGGCGACGCGTCCGGCGAGGCCGCCGCGTCCGTCGACGAGCTCGCGATCGTCGTCCCGGCAGACCCCGGCGGGGGCTGGGACCAGACCGGCCGCGCGATGCAGCAGGACCTCCAGGGTTCCGGGCTCGTGCGCACCGCGACCGTCACGAACGTCGGCGGCGCCGGCGGCACGGTCGGCCTCGCGTCGCTCGCCAACACCACCGACCCCCACACGCTGCTCGTCATGGGCCTCGTCATGGTCGGCGCGGTCGAGACCAACGAGTCGCAGGCCCGCATCGAGGACACCACCCCGATCGCGCGCCTCACCGAGGAGCCCCTCGTCGTCGTCGTGCCCGCGTCGTCGCCGTACCAGACGCTCGAGGACCTCGTCGACGACGTCGTGGCGAACGGCAAGTCCGTCTCCATCACCGGTGGCTCCGCCGGCGGGGCCGACCACATCCTCGCGGGGATGCTCCTCCAGGCGGCCGACGTGCCGTCGGCCGAGGTGGGCGGGCTCCTCAACTACGTCGCCTACTCGGGCGGCGGCGAGTCGCTCGCCGCGCTGCTCGGCAACAAGGTCAGCGCCGGGATCTCCGGCGTCGGCGAGTACGCGGAGCAGGTCAAGGCCGGGACCGTCCGGGCGCTCGCGGTCTCGGGCGCCGAGCGCACGGACCTGCTGCCCGACGTGCCGACCATGACCGAGGCCGGGTACGACGTCGAGCTCACGAACTGGCGCGGCGTCGTCGCGCCGGGCGACCTCTCCGACGAGGACCGCGCCGCCCTCGAGCTGCTCGTCAGCGAGATGGTCGCGTCCGACGAGTGGCAGGCGACGCTCGAGGAGAAGGGCTGGGACGACGCGTTCCTCGTGGGCGAGGAGTTCGACGGCTTCCTCACGGAGAACATCGCCGACATCCAGATGACGCTCACCGACGTCGGCCTGGTCACGCCGTGACGAGGCGTCGCGCCTCGCGCGACGCGCCACCCGACGCGTCGCGCGAGCCGGGGTCGTCGCAGGCTCCGTCCGCGGGGTCGTCCGCCGCGGCTCCCGAGCCTGGACCGTCCGACGCCGAGCCCCGCCCCGGGCCGGCGCCGGCGACGGCCGTCGGCGACCCCGCCGACGGCCCGGCCGCCGGGGACCCCGCAGGCGCCACCCCCGCCGCGGGTCCCCGGCGGCGACCCGGCGAGCTCGTCGTCGCCGGCGTCACCGCCGCCCTCGGGGTGTTCGTGCTCCTCGACGCCGGGACGATCGTCGTGCCCGGCTCGGCGAACACGCTCGGTCCCCGGGCGTTCCCCTACCTCGTGGGCGCGATGCTGCTCGCCACCGGCCTCGTGCTGCTCGTCGCCGTCTGGCGGGGGCACGGCGGCCAGGAGGAGGACAGCGAGGACGTCGACCCCGACGCCCGCACCGACTGGCTGACCGTCGGTCTCCTCGGTGCGGTGCTGTTCGTGCACGTCTACGCGATCAACCTCGTCGGGTGGCCGCTCGCCGCGACGCTCCTGTTCGCCGGGGCCGCGATCGTCCTCGGCGCTCGCCCGTGGTGGCGCGCCGCCGTGCTCGGCCTCGTCCTGGCCCTGGTGATCCAGGTCCTGTTCGGGGGCGTGCTCGGGCTGTCGCTCCCGCCCGGCCCGCTCCTGGAGGGGGTGACCTGGTTCCGTGGATAACCTCACCGCGCTGCTCGACGGGTTCGCGACCGTCGTCCAGCCCGTCTACCTGCTCTACGCGCTGTTCGGCGTGTTCGTCGGGACCGCGGTCGGGGTGCTCCCCGGCATCGGCCCCGCGATGACGATCGCGCTGCTCCTGCCGCTCACGTACTCGCTCGACGCGACGGCCGCCATCATCGTGTTCGCCGGCATCTACTACGGCGGCATGTACGGCGGGTCGACGACGTCGATCCTGCTCAACACGCCCGGCGAGTCGTCGTCGATCGTCACGGCGCTCGAGGGCAACAGGATGGCCCGCATGGGCCGAGGGGCGGCCGCGCTCGCGACCGCCGCGATCGGCTCGTTCGTCGCGGGCACCATCGCGACCGTCGCCCTGACGTTCGTCGCGCCGTACGTCGCGCGCTGGGCCGTGCAGCTCGGCGAGCCCGACTACTTCGCGCTCATGGTCGTCGCGTTCGTGACCGTCGGCGCCCTGCTCGGGTCGTCGGTGCCGCGCGGCATGGCGTCCCTGTCGCTCGGCCTGTTCCTCGGGCTCATGGGCACCGACACGCTCACCGGCCAGCAGCGGTTCACGTTCGGCGTCCCGACGCTCGCCGACGGGATCGACGTCGTCATCGTCGCCGTCGGCCTCTTCGCGGTGGGCGAGGCGCTGTACGTCGGGTCGCGCCTGCGGCACGGTCCCGTGCACGTCATCCCCGTCGAGAAGGGCTGGCGCTCCTGGATGAAGCGCGAGGACTGGCGGCGGTCCTGGAAGCCGTGGCTGCGCGGGACGGCGATCGGGTTCCCGGTCGGCACCATCCCGGCGGGCGGCGCCGACGTCGCGACCTTCCTGTCCTACGCCGCCGAGCGCAAGTCCGCCGGGAAGCACAAGGACGAGTTCGGCAAGGGCGCGATCGAGGGCGTCGCGGGCCCGGAGGCGGCGAACAACGCCGCGGCGTCCGGCGTCCTCGTGCCGCTCCTCACGCTCGGCCTCCCGACGACGGCGACCGCCGCGATCATCATCGTCGCGTTCCAGTCGTACGGCATCCAGCCGGGCCCGCTGCTCTTCGAGAGCCAGTCCGCGCTCGTGTGGGCGCTCGTCGCGAGCCTCTACGTGGGCAACCTCATGCTCATCGTGCTCAACCTGCCCCTCGTGGGCATGTGGGTGAAGGTGCTCCAGATCCCGCGGCACTACCTCTACGCGGGCATCCTGCTGTTCGGCGCGCTCGGCTCGTACGCGCTGAACTTCTCCCCGGTCGACGTGCTCATCCTGCTCGTGATCGGCGCGATCGGGTTCTTCATGCGGCGCTACGGCTACCCCGTCGCGCCCATGGTCGTCGGCATGATCCTCGGGCCCATGGCCGAGGACCGCCTGCGCCGCTCGCTCGCGATCAGCCAGGGCGACCTGACGACGCTCGTCACCAGCCCGTTCGCCGCGACGGCCTACGCCCTCGTCGCCGTCGTGGTCCTCGCGGGCCTCTGGCTGCGCCGGCGCGAGCGCCGCACCGGCGCCGAGCTCGCGGCGCTCGCGGAGGACGTCCGCGTCGAGGCCCAGGACCAGGAGGTGCGCTGATGACCGTCGTCCTCGCCTACGCGCCCGGCGAGCTCGGGACCGCCGCGACGCGGGCCGCGGCCCGGGCGGCCGTCCTGCTCGGCGCCGGCGTCGTCGTGGTCAACACGACGCGCGGCGACCGGCTCGTCGACCCGCGCTGGGCCGACCACGACCAGCTCGTCGAGGTCGGCACGATCCTCGAGGAGGCGGGCGTCGAGCACGAGGTGCGGCACCTGCAGTCCTCCGCGCTGCCCGCGGAGGTCGTGCTCGGTGTCGCGGCCGAGGTCGACGCCGACCTCGTCGTCGTCGGGGTGCGGCACCGCACCCCCGTGGGCAAGCTCGTGCTCGGCTCCACCGCCCAGCAGATCCTGCTGGGCGCCGCGTGCCCCGTGCTCGCCGTGAAGCCGCCGGCCCGGTGACACGACTCCACCCCGCCTGCGGGCGCCCGGGTCACCCGGGCGCCCGTAGGCTGTGACCATGGCGACAGCACTCATCACCGGCGCGAGCGCCGGCCTGGGTTTGGAGTTCGCGTGGCAGCTCGCCACGGCGCGGCACGACCTCGTCCTCGTGGCGCGCGACGAGGCGCGCCTCGAGGAGACCGCACGGCAGATCCGCGCCGCGGCCGGGGTGCGCGTCCAGGTGCTGCGCGCCGACCTCTCCGTGCCCGACGACGTCGCGCGCGTCGCGGAGCGCCTCGCCACGACCGGCGGGCCGGACGAGCGCCCGGTCGGGCTGCTCGTCAACAACGCGGGCTTCGCGACGCACCAGCACTTCGTCGGGGGCGACCTCGACGTCGAGCTCGAGGCGCTCGACGTCATGGTCCGCGCCGTCATGGTGCTGTCCCACGCGGCCGCGGGCCAGATGACCGAGCGCGGGCGCGGTGCGATCCTCAACGTCGCGTCGGTCGCGGCCCTCACCGCGGGCGGCACGTACGCGGCGGCGAAGGCGTGGGTGCGGTCCTTCACGGAAGGCCTCGCCGTCGAGCTGCACGGCACGGGCGTCACCGCGACCGTGCTGTGCCCCGGCTTCACGCACACCGAGTTCCACGACCGCGCGGGCATCGACAAGTCCGTGCTCCCCGACCTCGCGTGGCTCGACGCGGACCGGGTCGTCGCGGAGGCGCTCGCGGACGTGCGGCGGGGTGTCGTCATCTCCACGCCGTCGGTGCGGTACCGGGTCGCCTCGGCGGCCCTGCGCGCGATGCCGCGCTCGGCCGTCCGCGCGATCGGCAAGTACCGCTAGGCACGGGGCGGGCCCGATACCCTGGCGGTCGTGACTACCGACCCCGCCTCGACGCTCGCCTCGACCCCCCGCGAGCAGCTGCTCGGCCTCATCCGCGAGCTCGCCGTCGTGCACGGCCGCGTGACGCTCTCCTCGGGCAAGGAGGCGGACTACTACGTGGACCTGCGCCGCGTCACGCTGCACCACCGCGCGGCGCCGCTCATCGGCCACCAGCTCCTCGACCTCCTCGAGGAGCAGGGGCTCGGCACGGCGGAGATCGACGCGGTGGGCGGGCTGACGCTCGGCGCCGACCCCATCGCGACCGCCCTCCTGCACGCCGCCGCGTCCCGTGGCCAGGACCTCGACGCGTTCGTGGTGCGCAAGGCGGCCAAGGCGCACGGGATGCAGCGCCAGATCGAGGGCCCCGACGTCGCGGGCCGGCGGGTCGTCGTGGTCGAGGACACGACGACGACGGGCGGCTCGCCGATCACGGCGATCGAGGCCGTGCGCGCGGCCGGGGGCGAGGTCGCGGGCGTCGCGACGATCGTCGACCGGGCCACGGGCGCGGGCGCGAAGATCGAGGCGCTCGGCGTCCCGTACCACTACCTGTTCAGCCTGGAGGACCTGGGTCTCGCCTGAGCTCCTCCGCTCCGTCTCCCTCCGCTCGACGCGGCGCACCGCCCCGCGGCCTCCTGGGCCGCGGGGCGTCGTCGTGCGACGAGGCGCGCGTCACATCACGATAGGTCAGGCTTACCTTGCTTTGGTGAGGCGACCCTTATATGGTCCGTCACGACGGAGCGTGAGCACGCTCCCTTCTCGGTCCCGCTCCCCGCCGGGACCTCGCCCGGACCAGCACGGGAGACCTTGTGCGCACTTCATCGTCGAGACGCGTCCGACGCGCCCTCGCCTCGTTGCTCGCCGCGGCGCTCGCCGCCGGCCTCACCGTCGCCGGCACCGGCGCCCCGGCCCAGGCGGCCGCGGCCGACGTGACCGGCGGGTCGGCCACCTGGAACTTCGTCGACTCGTGGACGTCGTACGTCACGGGCGGCATCGCCCAGGGCACGATCACCCCGCCGCTCCAGGGCGGCCAGGCGTCCTACGGCCCCGCGTCCGGCAGCTACGACGACGCGTCCGGGACGGGCTCCGTCCGTCTCGGCGGCTCGACCCGGTACGAGGGCCACCACGGCGCGCTCGACGTGACGATCTCCGACGTGCGGCTCGACCTCACCGGCCCCACGACGGGCGCGGTCTACGCGGACTTCGCGGGCACCGTCAACCCTGGCGCGGGGGACGACGTGAAGGTCGCCGACGTCACCGTGTCCGCGACGCGTGCCGGTGACGAGGTCACGTTCGTGGCGGACGGGAGCGTCGTCGGGACGCTCGGGAACGTCTCGCCGTACTTCTCGTCGTACGCGGGCGAGCCCCTGTCGACCCTGACCGCCCGCGTCGTGTCGCCCGAGCCCGTGGCGCCCGCGCAGGCGACGACGACCACGCTCGCCGCGGCGCCCGCGGGCACGTCCGCGGCCGGGGCGAGCGTGACGCTCACCGCGACCGTCGCGCCCGCCGCCGCGGGCACGGTCGAGTTCCGCGACGGCGGCACCGCCCTCGGCACCGCTCCCGTGGCCGACGGCGTCGCGCGCCTCGAGACCGCGGCCCTCGCCGCGGGCACCCACCAGCTGAGCGCCGCCTTCGCGCCCGCCGACCCGGCCGCGTTCGTCGCCTCGGCCTCCGCGGCCGTCGCGCACACGGTGACCGCCCCGGAGCCGGAGCCCGAGCCGGAGCCGGAGCCCGCCGTCGACCCCGCGGTCACGGTGTCGCCGTCGGCGCCCGTCGACCCTGCGGTGGAGAACACGTTCACGATCCAGGGCACCGGGTTCGTCGGCGCGGGCGCCGCGAACGGCGCGTACGTGCTCCTCGGCGACGCCTCGATCTGGGACGGCAGCGGCCCTCTCGTCGCGAGCGGCTGGCTCGCCCAGGGCTGGGTCATGCCGCAGCAGGTGCGCGACGGCGCGTTCACGACGACGCTGACCGTCCCGGCCGGAAAGCTCGACCCGGCGAAGCAGTACGTGGTGGCGACGTCCGCCGCGCACGGCCTCTCGGCGACCGACCGCAGCCTCGACACGTTCACGCCCGTCGCGGTCCAGGGCGGCACGGCGCCCGAGCCGGTCTGGGAGCCCCAGATCACCCTCTACGCCGCCGACGGCACGACGCCGCTCGGGGACGCGCCCGTCCGCCCGGACGACAGGATCGTCGTCAAGGGCTCGGGCTTCGACCCGGCCGCGAACGTCGCGCCGGCGGGCAACCGCCCGCCGATCTCCGGCGGCATCCCCGCCGGCACCTACGTGGTCTTCGGCAGCTTCGCGACCGACTGGCGCCCGTCGGAGGGTGCCCCGTCGAGCGCGCGCACGGCCGGCTCGCAGCAGTGGGCCCTCTCGTCCGCGGTGCTCGACCAGGTGGACCCGCGCTACCAGTCCGCGATCCGGGGGCAGTGGGCCGAGCTCGCGCCGGACGGCACGTTCACCGCCGAGCTCGTCGCGAGCGAGCTCGAGCGCGAGGGCGGCCGGTACGGCGTCTACACGTACGCCGCGGGCGGCACGGTCAACGCCGCGCAGGAGCTGTACGCGCCCGTCGCGTTCACGACGGAGCCCGAGGCGCCCGTGTGGGAGCCCGAGATCTCGGTGCTCGCCGCGGACGGCACGACGCCCCTCGGCGACACCCCGGTCGCGGTGGGCGACACGATCGTCGTCCGGGGCACCGGCTTCGACCCGGCGGCGAACGTCGGCGGCCGCGGCGTCCCGATCCCGGCGACGCTCCCGCAGGGCACCTACGTCGTGTTCGGGAGCTTCGCCGAGCAGTGGCGGCCGTCCGAGGGCGCCGCGGCGTCGACCCGCAAGGTCGGCTCGCAGGTGTGGGCCCTCGCCGAGCCCGTGCTCGACCAGGTCCCCGCGCAGTACCAGTCGGTGGTCCGGGCGCAGTGGACGGACATCACGCCGGACGGCACGTTCGAGGCACGCCTCGTCGTGAAGAACCCCGCCGCGCTCGAGGGCGGGCGCTACGGCGTCTACACGTACGGCGCCGGCGGCGTGAACAACGCCGCGCAGGAGCTCTTCGTCCCCGTCGCGTATGACGCGCCGGGCACGCTCACCGTCACGCCCGCGTCCACCACGGTGGAGGCCGGCTCGACGGTACGCCTCGCCGTGCGCGGCCTCGCTGCGGACGACGCGGTCAAGGCCGTGACGCTCGGCGGCGCCCCGGCGTCGTACTCCCGCGACGGCGCGACGCTCGTGCTCACGGTCCCCGCCGACACCGCCGCCGGGCCCGTCTCCGTGGTCGTCACGTCGGAGCTCGGCCGGACCGGCAGCACCACGCTGACCGTGACCACCAAGCCCGTCGTCGTCCCTCCCGTGGACCCGCAGCCCGCGGTCCCGACGACCGTCGGGAGCCTGACCTGGGGCGTGCGCGGCTCGTTCGTGGGCTACATCGAGGGCCCGGTCGCGAAGGGCGACGTGGCGGTGAGCGCGGGGGCCACGCGCGACGGGTCGGCGTTCGTGTTCGGCCAGTCGACGCCGTGGGCGGCGCCCGCAGCGGGCACGACGACCGGCTACCACGGGACGGTGCGGTTCTCGGGCCACGGCGGTCTCCTGCACCTCACCGTCTCCGAGCCGCGCGTGCGGATCGACGGGCCGCGGTCCGCGACGCTCGTCCTCGACGTCTCGTCGAGGAACCTCGACGGGACGACCTTCGCGAAGAAGGGTGTCGCCTTCGCGACGCTGTCCCTCCCGGCTCCGTCGACGGCGAAGGACGGGGCGGTCACCTACCGGGCCGCCGAGGCGACCCTCACGGCCGCGGGTTCCGCCGCCTTCTCGGGGTTCTACGCAGCGGGCGATCCTCTGGCGCCCGTGACGTTCACCGTGGGCGCGGCCTCTGCCGCACCGGGCGGCGGTGGCGGCGGGACAGAGGTGCCGCTCCCGGGTGGCACGACCGACCTGACGAAGGCGACGCTCTCGGTGGCGCAGGCGCGCCCGGGCGACGAGGTGACGATCAGCGGCGTCGGGTTCGGTGCGCGCGAGTCCGGGATCCGCACGGAGCTCCGCTCGACGCCGCGCACGCTCGCGACGGGCACGACCGCGAACGCCGGCGGCGCCTCGACCTCGACCGTGACGATCCCGAAGGACGTCGCCCCGGGCGAGCACACGCTCCTCCTCGTCGGTGCGGACCACACCGCGTCCGCGCCGATCACGATCGTGGGCGCCGGCACGACCGGCACCGGCACCGGGTCGGGCGGCGCGGCGGAGCAGTGCTTCGCGCAGGGCGTCAACGGCGCGACTCTCTCGTGGGGCGTGAGCGACCGGTTCCGGTCGTACGTCACCGGCCCGATCGCGAAGGGCTCGGTCTCGACGGACGGCGTGCGGGACGGCGGCTCGGCGTTCACGTGGAGCGGCGGGAAGGGCTCGTTCAACACGGATCTCGGCAAGGGCCGCGCGAGCTTCGGCGGGTCGGTGTCGTTCTCCGGGCACGAGGGCATCCTCGACCTGCGGATCAGCAACCCGCGGGTGGTCGTGGACGGGTCGTCGGGCACGCTCGTGGTCGACGTGCAGAGCAGCGACATGGAGGGCAACAAGTCCTCGTCGACCGGCGTCGCGTTCGCGAGCCTGGACCTGTCGGGGAAGAAGGCGACGTCGGGCTCCACGATCACGTGGAGCGGCGTCCCCACGACCCTCACGGCCGCCGGCGCGAAGGCGTTCGCCGGGTTCTACGAGGCCGGGACCGCGCTCTCGCCGGTGACGGTGAGCTTCCCGGTCGGCGGCGACGTCGAGTGCGACGCCTACTCGGGGGCGCTCGCCACCACCGGCTCCGACGCCGGGAGCCTCGCGCTCCTGGCCGGGACGCTGCTGCTCACCGGTGCGGCCCTCCTGGCGGTGCGCCGCCGTCGCGCGGGTCGCGTGGAGGTGGCCGCGGCCGGCTGACCCCGGTCCCCGGCACGACGACGCCCGGTCACCTCGCGGTGACCGGGCGTCGTCGTGCGTGCGGGGTTCCCCGGGGAGCTGGAACGGCCGGACCGGCCCGGCGTGCCCTCAGACGAGGTCGACGAGGTCCGCGACGGAGTCGACGACCTTGCTCGGCCGGAACGGGTAGCGGTCGACGTCGGACATCGTCGTGGAGCCCGTCATGACGAGGTAGGTGTACAGGCCCGCCTCGATGCCCGCGACGACGTCGGTGTCCATCCGGTCGCCGATCATCGCGGTCGTCTCAGAGTGGGCGTCGATGCGGTTGAGCGCGGAGCGGAACATCATCGGGTTGGGCTTGCCGACGAAGTACGGCTTGCGGCCCGTCGCCGACGTGATCATCGCCGCGACGGCGCCCGTGGCGGGCAGCGGGCCCTCCTGCGACGGCCCGGTCGTGTCGGGGTTGGTACAGATGAACCGCGACCCGCCCAGCACGAGGCGGATCGCCTTGGTGATCGCCTCGAACGAGTACGTGCGCGTCTCGCCGAGCACCACGTAGTCCGGGTCGGACTCGGTGAGCGTGTAGCCGGCCTCGTAGAGCGCGGTCGTCAGCCCGGCCTCGCCCACGGCGTACGCGCTGCCCTGGGGGATCTGGTCGGTGAGGAACTGCGCCGTCGCGAGCGCCGACGTCCAGATCGACTCCTCCGGCACGTCGATGCCCGACGTCGCGAGCCGCGCCCGCAGGTCGCGTGCCGTGAAGATCGAGTTGTTCGTGAGGATGAGGAACGGCCGGCCCTTGTCGCGCAGCGCGCGCACGAACTCCGGGGCGCCGGGGATCGCGTGGCCCTCGTGGACGAGCACGCCGTCCATGTCGGTGAGCCAGCTCGTGATCTCTCGGGTCATGTCAGGCGTCCTTCCCGTCCGTGTCGGCCTGGCCGACGGCGGTCGCGTCCTCCGCGACCCCGGTCCTCTGCTGGGCGTCGGCCGCGATCTGCGCCTCGAGCGCCGCCGCCCGCTTCTCCGCCCGCCGCCCGCGCCAGACCTCGACGACCATGGGCAGCACGGACAGGAAGACGATGAGGAGGACGAGCGCCTCGATGTTCTCCTTGACGAACGTGATGTTCCCCAGGAGGTAGCCGAGCCACGTGAGGCCGACGGCCCAGAGCAGCGCGCCGAGCGCGTTGAAACCGACGAAGTGCCGGTAGTGCATCTTGCCGACGCCCGCTGCGACGGGGGCGTACGTGCGCACGATGGGCACGAACCGCGCGATGACGATCGTCCGGCCGCCGTACTTCTCGAAGTAGGCGTTCGTCTGGTCGATGTACTTGCGCTTGAAGAACCGGGAGTCGGGCCGGTCGAACACCTTGGGCCCGACGGTGCGTCCGATGAGGTACGCCGTCTGGTCGCCGAGGAACGCCGCGGCGAACAGCAGGACGAGCAGCACGGGCAGGCTGATCTGCAGCGACTCCTGCGCGACGAGCGCGCCCGCGGTGAACAGCAGCGAGTCGCCCGGCAGGATCGGGAAGAGCAGGCCCGTCTCGACGAAGATGACGACGACGATCCCGACGAGCGCGGCGTCGCCGAAGCGCTCGATGAGCGTCATCGGGTCCATCCAGTCCGGGCCCAGGGCGGCGACCGGTCCGGCGGCGCCGAGGCTCGCGGCGTGCGCGGCTCCCGGGAGGGCGGCGGCGAGCTCGGCGAGGGTGGTCACGGGTCACCAGCGTAGCCGGGCGCGGCCGCGCGGCCCGGAGGTGGGTGTGCACCCGCCGTGGAGGTCCGGCGACGGCGGACCTGCGGGGCCCGGCAGAATGTGCGCCATGGCGAGCAGCGCGGGCGAGTCGGGCGAGCGGGAGGCGGACGAGCGCGAGGTCGGCGTCGGCCCGTGGCCCGGCGGCCCGGAGTCGTGGCCCCGCGTCCCGGACCCCGCCGGACCGGGCGGGGCGACGCGCCTCGACCCCCGGTACGACCCCGAGCTGCTCGCGCACGGCGACCGCCGCAACGTCGTCGACGCCTACCGGTACTGGACGGTCGAGGCCGTCGTCGCCGACCTCGACGCGCGCCGCGACCCGGCCCGCCGGCTCCACGTCGCGATCGAGAACTGGGCGCACGACCTCAACATCGGCTCCGTCGTCCGCACCGCCAACGCGTTCAACGCGGCCGGGGTGCACGTCGTGGGGCGACGGCGGTGGAACCGCCGCGGCGCCATGGTCACCGACCGCTACCTGCACGTGCACCACCACGCGTCGGTGGCGGACCTCGCGGACTGGGCGGCGGGGGAGGCGCTGCCGCTCCTCGGGGTCGACAACGTCCCGGGGTCGGTGCCGATCGAGGGCTACGCGCTGCCCGCGTCGTGCGTGCTGCTCCTCGGCCAGGAGTCGGCCGGGCTGACGCCCGAGGCGGTCGAGGCGTGCCGCGCGGTGCTCCACATCACGCAGCACGGGTCGACCCGGTCGATCAACGCCGGCGCAGCCGGCGCGATCGCCCTGCACGCCTGGGCGGCGCAGCACCTGGGGCCCACAGGGCCGCCGAGGTAGAGGCGTGGTCATCCGGGGACCACAGGTCGAACGGCCCTGACCTCGCGCTGTCATCCATGCCAGACTTTGACCTGACAGTCCACCCCGCACGACTCCACAGGAGCTCCGCATGCCCATCGCAACCCCCGAGGTCTACGCCGAGATGATCGACCGGGCGAAGGCAGGCTCGTTCGCCTACCCGGCCGTCAACATCACCTCGTCGCAGACCATCACCGCCGCGCTCCAGGGCTTTGCCGAGGCCGAGTCCGACGGCATCATCCAGGTCTCCGTGGGCGGCGCCGAGTACGGCTCGGGTTCGACGGTCAAGGACCGCATCGCCGGTTCGCTCGCGCTCGCGGCGTACGCGCGCGAGGTCGCGAAGAACTACCCGGTGCAGATCGCGATCCACACCGACCACTGCGTCAAGAAGAACCTCGACTCCTGGGTCCGCCCGCTCCTGGCCATCGAGGCCGAGCAGGTGAAGAACGGCGGCCTGCCGACGTTCCAGTCGCACATGTACGACGGCTCGGACGTCCCCCTGGACGAGAACCTCACCATCGCGGCCGAGCTGCTCGAGCTCTCGCAGGCGGCGCGCACGATCCTCGAGATCGAGGTCGGCGTCGTCGGCGGCGAGGAGGACGGCCACGAGGCCGAGATCAACGAGAAGCTCTACACGACGGTCGAGGACGGTCTCGCGACGATCGAGGCGCTGGGCACGGGCGAGAAGGGCCGCTACCTGACGGCCCTCACGTTCGGCAACGTGCACGGCGTGTACAAGCCGGGTGCGGTCAAGCTCCGCCCGGAGATCCTCAAGGAGATCCAGGAGGCCGTCGGCGCGAAGGTCGGCAAGGAGAACCCGTTCGACCTGGTCTTCCACGGCGGCTCCGGCTCCACGGCCGAGGAGATCTCAGCGGCGGTGGACTTCGGCGTCATCAAGATGAACATCGACACCGACACGCAGTACGCGTTCACGCGCCCCGTCGTCGGCCACATGTTCTCGAACTACGACGGCGTCCTGAAGGTCGACGGCGAGGTCGGCAACAAGAAGGCCTACGACCCGCGCGCCTGGGGCAAGCTGGCCGAGGCCGGCATGGCCGCGCGCATCATCGAGGCGTCGCAGCAGCTGCGCTCCGCGGGCAACAAGATCCGCTGACGCCGCACGGCCCGGAGTCCGCTCCGGGCCCGCGTCGCACGAAGGCCCCCGGTCCGTGAGGACCGGGGGCCTTCGTCGTGCTGCGGCCGCGCGCGCCCGACGACGGGCGTCAGGCGGCCACGAGCGTCAGTCGGTGGTGCCCGCGCCGTTGCCGGGAGGCTCGTCGAGGTCGAAGCCGGGGTCCACGTCGACGATGTCGAGCAGCTCGCCGATGCGGGTCACCTCGAGGAGGAACCGCACCGTGGGCGGGGCGCGGAGGACGCGCACGCGGTGCGGGCCGCGCGACGCGAGACGTGCGAGGAACGCCACACCCGACGAGTCCATGAAGGTCACGTGGTGGGCGTCGATCTCGACGGGCAGGCCGGAGTCCTCCGCCGCGGCGGTCGCCTCCTGGAGGTCGGCGCCGAGGTCGGCGTCGATCTCGCCCGAGAGCACGATGCGGGCTCGCGTCGTGCCCACGATGACGTGCACGCTCGCGGGGTCGCCCGCTCCTGCGGGGTCGCCGGCGACGCCGACCGGGCGGTCTGCGGCCGGGGGTGTACCTTCGCGCACCGGCGCTCCTCTCTGGCGTGGTCCGGACCGGTTCCGGTCTCGGGAAGCACCAATCTACGGTTGAATGTCCAGTCGGGACAGTAACGCGACCGTGGCGTCCGTTTCCAGACGATCGACGCTCGGACCGTCGGAGGTGACGATGGGCAGCTCGCCGGAGCTCGGCACCGACCTGCCCGCGCACGTCCAGGAGCTGTGCACGCGCGCGATGGACGCCACCGGGGTCGCGATGTTCGTCACGGGCCCGCGGTCGTCCGAGATGCCGATCGTCTGGGTCAACCGCGCGTTCGAGCGGCAGACCGGTTTCACCGCCGCCGAGGTGCTCGGTCGCAGCCCGCAGGTCCTCGAGTCGCTCCTCGCGAACCCCGTCGACGCGCAGCAGCTCCGCGCCGCCGTGGCCGACGAGCGCGAGCTCACCTACACGGTGCGCACGTTCCGGCGCGACGGGGTGGCGGTGTGGACGCAGCTCTCGCTCGCGCCCCTGACCGGCCCAGACGGTGCGGTGACCCACTGGGTCGGTGCGCAGGTCGACGTCTCCGAGCACCTCGACCGGTACGCCGCCCAGGTCGCGTCGCTCGCGCTCGAGCGGCGCGAGCGCGCGGTGCTCGACGTCGTCGCCCGCAGCTCCGACCTCCTCGCCGACCTCGACCAGCCGTACGCGCTGCGCGACATCACGGCGCTGCTCGCGGGGTACGTCGTCGACTGGGCGGGCTTCTACCTCAACGACGACGGACTGCGGTACGCGGAGGGCGTCGACACGGCGGCGCCCCCGAGCGGGCGCGGCCAGCGGCACGGCCGCTACACGCCCGGCGTCCTGCCCCTCGCCCCGGGCGTGCACACGACCGACGCGCTCGGCGACTCGGCCTCCGTCACCGGCTCGGTGCCGCGCGTCCGCGTGGACGTGCCCGACCGCGTCCAGGACGTGCTCGACGGGCGCATCGAGGGGCCGGTGACGCTCGACCTCTCCGCCACGTACCCGCAGTGGTCCGCCTCGGGCTGGCTCCAGCGCGACCTCCACCACCGCCTCTCCGGGCTGCCACGGCGGCCGGGCTCCGTGACGGTGTCCGCCGTCCCGGGGCGCCGGCGCATCCTCGGCCTGCTCGTCACGGGCGACCTGCCCGACACGCCGCCGCAGGGGTTCGGCACCGACGCGGAGGCCCGCGAGGGCGTGCGCACGCTGCTGCAGGTCATCGCCCGCCGCGCCGGCACCGCGATCGACAACGTGCGCCTCTACGCGCGCGAGCACCGCCTCGCCGAGACGCTCCAGCGCGCGATGCTCCCCGAGCAGGCCGACGTCACGGGCCTCGACGTGTGGACGTACTACGCGCCGAACTCCGAGCACGCCCAGGTGGGCGGCGACTGGTACGACGTCCTGCAGATCGCGCCGGACGTCGTCGGCCTCGTCATCGGCGACGTCGTGGGGCACGACGTCGAGGCCGCGGCCGCCATGGGCCAGCTCCGCTCGGTGGTGCGCTCGTACGCGTACGAGCTCACGACGCCCGGCCCCGTGCTCGAGCGCGTCGACCAGCTCGTCCAGGGCATGCGCATCCCGCGCTCCGCGAGCCTCGTGTACGCGGCGCTCACGCAGCCGGACGCCGCGCAGCCCGAGGACGCGTGGCGGATCGAGTACTCGCGCGCC
Source organism: Cellulosimicrobium sp. RS (assembly GCF_046159675.1). Classification (NCBI taxonomy): domain Bacteria; kingdom Bacillati; phylum Actinomycetota; class Actinomycetes; order Micrococcales; family Promicromonosporaceae; genus Cellulosimicrobium; species Cellulosimicrobium sp. RS. Next base: position 482,253 of record NZ_JBJXVU010000002.1, read on the forward strand.
GGCCACCTGCCGCCGCTCCTGCTGCGCGACGGCACCGTGACGCAGCTCGACGACGCCGGGGGAGCGCTCGTCGGCTTCGGCGGCCGCAGCCGCTCGACGGGCGTCGCGACCCTCCTGCCGGGTGACACGCTCGTCTTCTACACCGACGGCCTCATCGAGCGCCGCGACCGCGCCCTGCGGGTCGGGCTGGAGGCGCTCGTCGCGGCGTCCGAGGCGGTCACCGCCGTCGACGCCGCGGGCGTGGGGGAGGAGCTGCTGTCGCGCCTGGCCGACGCCCCCGAGGACGACGTCGCGCTCGTCGTCGTGCGCATCCCCGACCCGCAGCGGGACGCGTCCGCCGTCGTGCTCAGCCCGCGCAGCCGCCGCTGGCTCCTGCCGAGCGAGCCGGCGTCGATCGGGCGGGCGCGGCACGCCGTCGTGCGCACGTGCCAGGCGTGGGGCGTGCGGGAGAGCGCCAACGCGGAGCTCGTCGTCTCGGAGCTCGTCGCGAACGGCGTGCTGCACGGGTGGGGCCACCTCGCGCTGCGCCTGTTCGACACGGGCGACGGCATCCGCGTCGAGGTCGAGGACTCCAACCCCGCGCCGCCCGTCCCGACGGACGGGCACCCGAACCGCATGGGCGGCTTCGGCATGCAGATCGTCGAGCGGCTCGCCGACTGGGGGTGGCGCCCGACGGCGTCGGGCAAGCTCGTGTGGGCGACCCTGCGGCCCTCGGGGCGCTAGGACGGCCCGCGGGCGTCAGGCCGGGGGCTCGACCTTGGCGAAGCCGGACGGCGGCGTCGCGGGCTCGCAGCGGTGGTCGTTGTCGATGCGGAACAGCTCGAGCGCGCCGCACACCTCGAGCACGAACAGGTCCCTGTCGTCGCAGCCGCGCAGCACCGTCGCACCGCCGCGCTTGCGACCGGCGTCGGCGAGCGAGATGAGGAACGCCGCGCCGGTGGAGTCCATGAACGTCACGCGGCACATGTCGATGACGAGGAGCTGACGGCGCAGCCCGACGACGCGTGCCGCGATCTCCGGGAACTGGTCGCGCTCGGCGAGATCGAGGTCTCCGGCGATGACGAGGGTCGTCGTCGCGGGGGACGTGGCGATCTCGATCATGCCCACGACTCTAGACGCCGCCCGGGTGCGTCGCGCGCCCACCCGGTGGTCGCCGGGCGGGCGCGCGGCCGGTCAGCGCAGCGCGCGCACCTCGTCGGCCGAGGTCCCGGCTTCGCGCAGGAACTGCTCGCACCGCTCCGCCTCCTCGACCTCGCCGAGGTACGCGGCGCACTCGGCGAGGGCCAGGAGCGCGCGCAGGAAGCCCTGGTTCGGCACGTGGTCGGCCGGGATCGGTCCCTGGCCGCGCCAGCCGGCGCGCCGCAGGGAGTCCAGCCCGCGGTGGTAGCCGGTGCGCGCGAACGCGTAGGCCGTCACCGCGCCGCGCGAGCCGTTCTCGTGGAGGAAGTCCTCGGCGAGGTAGGCCCACGCGAGCGAGCTCGCGGGCGAGCGGCCCGCGATCTCGTACGGGTCGCCGTCGGCCGCGATGGCGTCGCGGACGTGCGCGTAGTCGTCGGGGAGGCGGACGGGTGCGGGGCCGTCGAGGAGGTTCGGGTGGGTGTCGCTCATGAGGCCATTCTGCCCATCCCGGGCGTGACGCGGTCGATAGCCGCCTCGAAGGTCAATTTCCGTCATCCGACCGGTAAACTCGGCGCCGGTCCCCGGGTCTCTGCCGCCCGGGTGACGCCTCGGGCCCGCGGGCCCGGCGCCGTCGGGCACGCCGTGCCCGCTCCGCTCCGGACGCCGGTGCGCGCCCACGACCATGACCGGCCCGAGGAACAGGCAGCGCGAAAGTGGGGATTCCATGCCAGGCGTGGTGCTCGTCGGTGCCCAGTGGGGCGATGAGGGCAAGGGCAAGGCGACCGACCTCCTCGGGTCCCGGGTCGACTACGTGGTCAAGTTCAACGGCGGCAACAACGCCGGCCACACGGTCGTCATCGGGGACGAGAAGTACGCGCTCCACCTGCTGCCGTCGGGCATCCTGTCCCCGGGGGTCACGCCGGTCATCGCGAACGGTGTCGTCGTCGACATCGAGGTGCTGTTCCAGGAGCTCGACGACCTGATCTCGCGCGGCGTCGACGTCTCGCGCCTGCTCGTCTCGGGCTCCGCGCACGTCATCGCGGGCTACCACCGCACGATCGACAAGGTGAGCGAGCGGTTCCTCGGCAAGCGCCGCATCGGCACGACGGGCCGCGGCATCGGGCCGGCGTACGCGGACAAGATCAACCGCGTCGGCATCCGCATCTGGGACCTGTTCGACGAGAAGATCCTCGCGGAGAAGATCGAGGGCTCGCTCGACCAGAAGAACCACCTGCTGGTGAAGGTCTACAACCGCCGCGCCATCACCGTGGACGAGACCGTGGCCGAGCTGCTGCAGTACGCCGACCGGCTCAAGCCGATGGTCGCGGACACGGCGCTCGAGCTGAACAAGGCGCTCGACGCGGGCAAGAACGTCCTCTTCGAGGGCGGGCAGGCCACGATGCTCGACGTCGACCACGGGACGTACCCGTTCGTCACGTCGTCCAACGCGACCGCGGGCGGCGCGCTCACGGGCTCGGGCGTCGGGCCGACGCGCATCAGCTCCGTGATCGGCGTCATCAAGGCGTACACGACGCGCGTGGGCGAGGGCCCGTTCCCGACCGAGCTGTTCGACGCGAACGGCGAGTACCTGCTCAAGCAGGGCGGCGAGTACGGCGTCACGACGGGCCGCGCGCGCCGCTGCGGCTGGTACGACTCGGTGATCGCGCGCTACGCGACCCGCGTCAACGGCATCACCGACATGGTGCTCACCAAGCTCGACATCCTCACCGGCTTCGAGAAGGTCCCGGTCTGCGTCGCGTACGACGTCGACGGCGTCCGGTACGACGAGATGCCGCTCGACCAGACCGCGTTCCACCACGCGAAGCCGATCTACGAGGAGCTCGACGGCTGGTGGGAGGACATCTCCGGCGCCCGCACGTTCGACGACCTGCCGGTCAACGCGCAGCGCTACGTGCACGCGCTGGAGGAGATGTCGGGCACGCGGATCTCCGCGATCGGCGTCGGCCCGAGCCGCGACGCGATCATCCCGCGCCACGACCTCATCCACTGAGCCGACGACGCCAGCCGACCACGGCCCGGACGCCCCGCGGGGCGTCCGGGCCGTCTCGGTAGACTCGGCGCCCGTGAAGATCCTCGTCGTCGGGACCGGTGCCCGCGAGCACGCCATCGTCCACGCCCTCGCGCACGAGGCCGACCGCCCGGGCGCGGAGCGGCACGAGCTGCACGCCGCCCCGGGGAACCCGGGCATCGGCGACCTCGCGACGCTGCACGCGGTGGACCAGAACGACGGCGCCGCGGTGGCCGCCCTCGCGACGGGCCTGGGTGTCGACCTCGTCGTCGTCGGTCCGGAGGCGCCGCTCGTCGCCGGCGTCGGGGACGCGGTGCGCGAGGCCGGCGTCCCCGTGTTCGGGCCGAGCGCCGAGGCGGCGCGGCTCGAGGGCTCCAAGGCGTTCGCGAAGGACGTCATGGCCGCCGCGTCGGTCCCCACGGCGCTCGCGCACGTGTGCACCGACGTCGACGAGGTCGCGGCCGCCGTCGACGCGTTCGGCGCGCCCTACGTCATCAAGGACGACGGCCTGGCCGCGGGCAAGGGCGTCGTCGTCACGGAGGACCGTCAGGCCGCGCTCGAGCACGCCGCCGCGTGCTTCGCGACGCCCCGCCGGGCGGCGGACGGCGCGCCCGAGGACCCGTGCGTCGTCGTCGAGGAGTACCTCGACGGTCCCGAGGTCTCCCTCTTCTGCGTGAGCGACGGCGCGACGGTCGTGCCGCTCGCGCCCGCCCAGGACTTCAAGCGCGCGTTCGACGCCGACGCGGGCCCGAACACGGGCGGCATGGGCGCCTACAGCCCGCTGCCGTGGGCGCCCGAGGGCCTGGTCGAGGAGGTCGTCACGCGCGTCGCGCAGCCGACGATCGACGAGATGGCGCGCCGCGGCACCCCGTTCGTCGGTGTGCTCTACGTGGGCCTCGCGCTGACGAGCCGCGGCACGCGCGTCGTCGAGTTCAACGCGCGCTTCGGCGACCCGGAGACGCAGTCCGTGCTCACGCGCCTCGCGACGCCGCTGTCCGCGGTCATGCTCGCGGCGGCCCAGGGGCGGCTCGCCGAGGTCGGCCCGCTGCGCTGGCACGACGACGCGTCCGTCACCGTCGTCGTCGCGGCGCACGGCTACCCGGGCGCCGTCCGTGGCGGCGACCCGATCACGGGGATCGACGCGGCGGAGGGCGTCGAGGGCGTGCACGTGCTGCACGCCGGCACGTCGCGCGCGGACGACGGCGGCCTGGTCGCCTCGGGCGGCCGCGTGCTGTCGGTCGTGGCGCGCGGCGCGGACCTGGCCGAGGCGCGCCGCCGGGCGTACGCCGCGGTCGACCGCATCGTGCTCCCGGGCTCGCACCACCGCACCGACATCGCGGCGCGGGCCGCCGCGGGCGAGGTCACGCTCGCGGGCTGACAACCCCGCCGTCGAGCACGGCACGGCGCTCGTTCTCCGCGGGGGAGCGACCGCCGTGCCGTGCTCAGCACCTCAGGGGTGAGGCGTCAGGCGCGGCGCCACTTCTGGGCCGCAGTGCCGTTGCACGTCCAGATCTGGAGCTTGGTGCCGTCGGCGCTGTTGCTGCTCGGCACGTCGACGCACTTGTTCGCCAGCACCGACACGAGGTCGCCCGCGCCGCTGAGCACGAACTTCTGGGCCGCGTTGCCGCTGCAGTTCGCGAGCTGGAGCGCCGTGCCGTCGGCCGTGGCCGCCCACGCGACGTCCATGCACTTGCCGCCCGCGCGGACGGTGCCGTCGGCCTCGAACGTCCAGCGCTGCGCGCTCGACCCGTTGCACGTCCACAGCTGGAGGCGCTTGCCGTCGCTGAAGTCGGACCCGGGGACGTCGATGCACTTGCCAGCGAGCCCGACGAGCGCGCTGCCCGACCCGCCGCCCGTGGTCACGAGCGACAGGCCGTAGGCCGACAGGATCGGGTTGACGGGCTGGTAGATGAACTTGCCGCCGTTCGAGCAGTCGTTGATGCGGCCCGACGTGACGCCCTGCGCCTGGTTGCCGGAGATCACCGACCCGCCCGAGTCGCCGCCCTCCGCGCACGCGCTGCCGCGCACGAGGCCGGGAACGTCGCCGTTGCCGTAGTTGACGGTGATGTTCTTCTGCTCGATGACGCCGCAGCGCCAGCCGGTCGTGGCGCCCGAGCGGCACACCGACGCACCCACGGGCGCCTCGGCCGAGCCGGCGACGTCGACGGTGCCGCCGGCGTAGTTGTTCACCCGCGGGACGGGGGAGAACCCGGCGTCGACGCGCACCCACGCGTAGTCGTGGCCGGGGAACGACGCCGCCTGGACCGTCCCCATGCGCGCCCAGCTCGCGGTGAGCACCTCCTTGCCCGCCGCGCCGCAGTGCCCCGCCGTGACGAAGCCGCCCTGGACGGCGAACCCGATCGAGCAGGCCGAGCCCGACGACGCGCCCGGGTCCCGGGTGATGTAGCGGTCGCCGCCGCGCACGTCGGCCGTGAGCTCGTACGGCGCCGCGAGGACCTCGGTGCGCACCGCGGCGGCGTCGACCCCGGACGCGGCGACGAACGCCTGCGCTGCCGCGGGGTCGAGCGACTCGACGACCACCTCGTTCGTGGTGACGTCGACGTACCAGGCCTGGACGGCGTCGGGGGTGGTGGTCGCGTCGAGCCGGGCCGCGACGTCGTCGAGCTCAGCCAGGCCGTGCTCCACGACGACGGCCGTAGCGCCGGCCGCCTCGACGTCGGCGACGGCCGCCGGGTCGGTCACGGCGACGACGGGGGCGCCCGCCGCGGCGTCGACCCACGTGCCGGCGTACGCCGTCCCGAGCCCGTCGCTGAGCGCGCGCTCGACGGTGGCCGTCGCGGCGTCGAGCGCGAGCCGGTCGGCGACGCCCGCGGCATCGAGCCCCAGGTCACGCTCGAAGGCGCGGAGCTGCCCCTCCGACAGGTCGTCGGGGCCGGGGACGGCGGCGTCGGCGCCCGTCGGTGACGGGGTCGGGCTCGGTGCGGACAGGGGCGCGCCCGCGGGACCGAGAGCGCCCGCGTGCGCGGTCGTCGCGAGGCCCACGCTCGCGACGACCACCCCCACTCCGGCCGCTAGCTGTACTGACCGGGCACGTTGGTCGAGGGAGTGTGACGCGCTGATCTGAGTTGGTAGCGCGAGAGGGCCTCCCGCGGTGGAGTGGAACTGCCTAGGTATCCGCTTCGCTCACAGGAGGCCCTCGTGTCCCACGCTAACGCTGCTCTGACTCCACGGGCTCGGCTCACGGTCGCCCGGCTCGTTGTCGATCAGAAGGTCCCGATCGCGGAGGTCGCGGCCCGATTCCAGTGCTCGTGGCCGACGGTCAAGCGGTGGGCGGACCGGTATGCCGCCGGTGAGCCGATGGCAGACCGCTCCAGTCGGCCGCGACGGATGCCGGCCAAGACCAGCCCGGCCACGGCGCGGCGGATCGTGTCGCTGCGGCTGCGCAAGCGCCTGGGCCCGGTCCAGCTGGCAGCCCTTGCCGGGGTCGCGCCCTCGACCGCGCACCGGATCCTGGTCCGTTGCCGGCTCAACCGCCTGTCTTACGTGGACCGGGCCACGGGCGAGCCGGTGCGCCGCTATGAACACGACCACCCCGGCGCGATGCTGCACGTGGACGTCAAGAAGTTCGGCAACATCCCCGACGGAGGAGGGTGGCGATTCGTCGGCCGGTCCCAGGGCGATCGCAACCGGGCCGCCACCCCCGACAAGCCGAAGAACAAGCACCACAACCCGAAGATGGGTCACGCGTTCGTGCACACCGTGATCGACGACCACTCCCGGGTGGCCTACGCCGAAGTCCACGACGACGAGACCGCCGTCACCGCGACCGGCGTCCTGCGCCGGGCAGCGGCGTGGTTCGCCGCCCGCGGCATCACCACCGAGCGGGTCTTGTCGGACAACGGCGCGCCCTACATCTCCCACCTGTGGCGCGACACCTGCCTCGAGCTCGCGATCACACACTCACGCACCCGGCCCCGCCGGCCGCAGACCAACGGCAAGATCGAGCGGTTCCATCGCACCATGGCCGATGGGTGGGGCTACGCCCGCTGCTACACCTCGGAACACGAACGGCGAGGCGCCCTGCAAGCATGGCTCCACGAGTACAACCACCACCGTCCCCACACCGCCTGCGGGAACAAGCCACCCATCACGCGCTTGACCAACCTGTCCGGTCAGTACAGCTAGCGCTGTCAGGCGATGGTGCATCGTGCGGTGGTGCATCGTTGCCTCCTCCGTGCGGATGGGGCCCGCCGCCGTCGGCAGGCCCGGACAGCAGCGCACGCGCCCCCGCAGGAGTCGCTCCGGTGCGGCCCCCTGACGGCGGGAGAGCGCTCCCACGGCCGTCCTGACGAGCAGGCTATCGGCACGCCGGTCGATCGGCACGCGCGACGGGTGTGGTGCGGAGGACGTCCGGCGCGGGGAGCGCCGCGCTGGTGCCCGATCAGGGCTCGAACGTCTCCTCGGCGAGGAGGTCCGGCGACGAGCCGAGCAGCGAGCGCGTGATGCGCTCGGCGTCGGCGGTCATCTCGTGCACGGCGGACCCGAGGTCCTCGTCTCCCACGTCGTGCCCGGCCTCGACCGCGCGCAGCACGGCGCGCCGGACCACCTCCTTGACGAACGAGGCGGTCACGCCGTCCGTGCGGTCGGCGGCGTCGGCGAGCGCACCGGAGGTGAACGGCAGCTCGCCGCGGTAGAGCTCGAACAGCCGGAGCCGCGCCGACGCGTCGGGCAGGGGGATCTCGACCGCGAGGTCGACCCGGCCGGGGCGCTGCGCGAGCGCGCGCTCGAGGAGGTCGGCGCGGTTCGTCGTCAGGACGAACGCGACGTCGGAGTCGCTGCCGAGTCCGTCCATGGCGTCCAGCACCTCGAACAGCAGGGGCTGCGGGCCGTCGTGGAACGAGCGGTCCTCGGCGATGAGGTCGCAGTCCTCGAGCACGACGATCGCGGGCTGGAGCGCACGGGCCGTCTCCGCGGCGAGCCGGACGAGCCGGAGCGCACCCCCTGCGAGGACGATCACGGTCGTGCCCGGGCTCTCGCCGACGAGGTGGCGGACGGTGTGGGTCTTGCCCGTCCCCGGCGGACCGTAGAGCAGGACGCCGCGCTTGAGGTGCTGACCCGCCGCGAGGAGCTCCGAGCGGTGCCGCGCGACGCCGAGCACCTGACGCTCGATCCTGCTCAGCGTGCCGTCCGGGAGCACCACGTCGGTCGCCGGGACCCGGTCCCGCGGTAGGAACGTCATGCCGCCGGCCTGCGCGCCGTAGTCCGACGCCGTGAACGTCACGACCTGGCCGCGCAGCACGCTGTGCTCGACCATGGCCGCCCGGAGCTCTGCGAGGAGCGACAGGGCGGCGTCCTCCTGGGGACACATGACCTCGACGCTGCCCTCGTCGCCGTGCCGCGGGTTCGCCGCGCGCTGCAGGAGCGCGACGGGCGTGCCCGCGTACGCGAAGAGGTGCAGACCGAAGGAGACGGTGCGGCGCTCGCTCTCGGGGCCCGTCGCCGCGCGCGCGTAGTCCACCGCGCCGACGGGAAACTGGCGCCACAGGGCGGAGTGCTCGACGATCTCGGAGAAGGACGTGTGCATCCGCTGCTCGCCGCCACCGACGCCGACGACGCGGCCACCGCCGTGGCGGGCGACGACGGCCTCGATCGCGACGTCCGCGTCGACGCCGCGCAGAGCGGACACCGTCTCGGTGACGACCGCGATCGAGCGCGGGTCGGTGCCGAGGTGCTCGCGCAGCACGTCCGCGACGGACGGCCCGGCGTCGGTCCGCTGCCGCTGGGCCTGCTCGTTGGCGGTCTCCATGAAGGCCGAGAAGGTGGCGAGGAAGTCGCGCACCCCCGGGTCGTGCGTCGCGCGCTCGGCGTCCTCGCCCTGGTCGAGCGTGCCGTCGAGCGCGCCGCCGGGGGCGGCTCCCGAGATGGACGAGGGGCCGGGTTCGCGTCGCATGGTGCGACACTAGGGGCCGTGACCCACACCCCGCAGGACCCCGGCTCGGCCCTCTCGCTCGGCGAGGCCGACGCCCTCGACATGGCCGCGCTCGACCTGCCCGGCTGGACGCACGCGTACTCCGGCAAGGTGCGCGACCTGTACACGCCGGACCTGCCGGCCGTCGGGGGCGTGCACCCCCTGGGCGACGTCGTGCTCGTCGTCGCGAGCGACCGGGTGAGCGCCTACGACCACGTGCTGTCGCCCGGTATCCCGGACAAGGGCGTCGTGCTCACGCAGCTCAGCCTGTGGTGGTTCGAGCAGCTCGCCGACCTCGTGCCGAACCACGTCGTCTCGACCGCCGTCTCGGCGGTGCCGGGCGACGGCCTCGTGCCCGACGTCGTCGCCGGCCGCGCGATGATCTGCCGCCGCCTCGACATGTTCCCGGTCGAGTGCGTGGCGCGCGGGTACCTGACGGGCTCCGGCCTCGTGGAGTACCGCGCGGGCGGCGAGGTCTGCGGCGTGCAGCTGCCCGACGGCCTCGTCGACGGGTCGCGCCTGCCCGAGCCGATCTTCACGCCGGCGACGAAGGCTGCCGTGGGCGAGCACGACGAGAACGTCTCGTTCGACGTCGTGGCCGAGCAGATCGGCCTCGACGACGCCACGCGCCTGCGCGACCTCACGCTCGCCGTGTACGCGCGCGCCGAGGAGATCGCGCGCGAGCGCGGCGTGATCCTCGCGGACACCAAGCTCGAGTTCGGCGTGGACCCGGCGACGGGGGAGACCGTGCTCGGCGACGAGGTGCTCACGCCCGACTCGTCGCGCTTCTGGCCCGCGGACCAGTGGGAGCCGGGTCGCGCGCAGCCGAGCTTCGACAAGCAGTTCGTGCGCGACTGGCTCACGTCGCCCGCGTCGGGCTGGGACCGCGCCGCGGACACCCCGCCGCCGTCGATCCCGGCCGACGTCGTCGCGCGCACCCGCGCGCGCTACCTCGAGGCGTACGAGCGGCTCACCGGGTCGACGCTCGCCTGACGCCTGACGCCTGACGCCTCACGCCGTCCGGAGGGTGCCGGGCCGGAGGTAGGTGTGCCCGCTCGGCGCGGTCCACCGTACCGACCCGTCGGCGAGCAGCGCCGGGCGCCAGCCGTCGCGTGCGCGGACGACCCGGTGGTGGCGGCACAGGGCGACGAGGTTGTCGGCCCCGTGCGCGGACTCCGCGTCGTCGTCCATCCCGGTGCCGGTGCCCGTGCCTGTGACCGGCCGCGGGGCGACCACGTGGTCGAGGTCGCAGCGGAACGCCGGTACGCGGCAGCCCGGGAAGACGCACGTCCCGTCGCGCGCGAGGACGCGGGCCACGGTGGCCGGCGCGGGCCGTGAACGGCCGCGGTCGATCGTCGGGACGGGTGCTGCCGGTGCGTCCATGGGGAGCCTCCGTGCGTCGTCGGGCGAGGTGTCGTGCGAGGGCGGGGAAGGGGCAGGACCCCGCCCTCGCACCGTGCTCGAGCGTGCGTCTCGAACACGTGTTCGAGACTAGCCCCACCCTCCGACACGCGCCGGGCGCTTGCGCGCATAGGTCGCCGAGCGATATATATCGACCATGGTCTCCTCGGCCCCGTTCCGCATGACGGAGCAGGCGTACCTCGTGCTCCTCGCCCTCAGCGGGGAGCCGCTCCACGGATACGCCGTCATCCGGTCGGTGCGCGACCTCTCCGACGGCCGTACCCGCCTCGGCGCGGGCACCCTCTACGGGAACCTCGACCGTCTCGTCGCGGCCGGTCTCGTGGAGCCGACGGGCGAGGAGGTCGTCGACGGCCGACTGCGTCGCTACTACCGCGCGACCGACGACGGGCGCCGCGCCGCCCGCGCCGAGACCCTCCGCCTCGCCGAGCTCGCGGAGCGCGCGCGTCGGTCGCTCTCCCGCGGTGCCGGTCGGGGTGCCGCCGACGGTCTCGCCGGGAGCGGCGCGTGACCGGGCGGCGGGCCGCCGCCGACGGCGCGCAGCCCGGCCGCCCTGCCCGCGGGGCGCGCGGCGCCGACCGGTACGAGCGGTCCGCACGGATCTGGCTGCGCGCCTACCCCCGGCGCTGGCGCGACCTGCACGGGGACGAGGCGCTCGCCGTCCTGCTCGACCTGGCGCCCGAGCCGGACGACGGCGCCGCTCCCCGCGGCATCGGCGCCCGCGAGGCGTGGGGCCTCGTCCGCGCGGGGTGGGCGCTGCGGTGGCGCGAGCACCCGCCGCTCGGGCGCTGGCTGCTCTACCGGTCGCTCGACCTGCGGCTCCCCGCGCGGTACTGGTGGTGGGTCGCCGACGACATCCACGGGGCGCTCTACCCGTGGCGCGTCACCCTGGGCAGCCTGGGGAGCGCGCTGGCGATCCTCTACGGGTGGCCCGTCCTGAGCCACGTCCTCTTCTCGAACGACGTCAACCGGCCCGAGCTCTGGTTTGCGGTTCTCCTCATGGCGGTCTCGCTCCTGAGCGGGTTCCTGTTCCGGCGGTCCCACGTCGACCGGGCCTGGCGCAAGCACGTGCTCGACGGCAACATCCCGGTCGACACTCCGGACCGGCGCCGCGCCGCGGGCGGGTGAGCACGCCCGCTCACCGTGCGGACGCCCGACCGGGCGGGTGCGCGCGCCCGCTAGACTGAGCGCGGAATCCCGCCGTCGGCTCCCGCTCGTCCCGTCCCCCCCGGGCGTCCTCGACGCCCGTGACGTGGCCGGGATCCCGGAGCCCCGGCCCTCCCAACACTCTCGCCAAGGAGCCCCCGTGGGACGCGTCGTCGTCGAGGTCATGCCCAAGCCCGAGATCCTGGACCCGCAGGGCAAGGCCGTCGTCGGGGCGCTGCCGCGCCTCGGCTTCACCCAGTTCACGTCCGTCCGCCAGGGCAAGCGGTTCGAGCTCGAGGTCGAGGGCCCGGTGACGCCGGAGGTCCTGGCCGCCGCCGAGGAGGCCGCGGTGAAGCTCCTGTCGAACCCCGTCATCGAGGACGTCGTGCGCGTCGCCGACATCGAGACGGACGCCGCCGCGACGATCACGTCGCAGGGTCTCGCCTGATGACCGCCTCGGCTCTCGCGACGGCCACGGTCGGTGTCGTCACCTTCCCCGGCACGCTCGACGACCGCGACGCCGCGCGCGCGGTGCGCCTCGCGGGCGGCGAGGCCGTGTCGCTCTGGCACGCCGACGCCGACCTCCACGGCGTGGACGCGGTCGTCCTGCCCGGCGGCTTCTCCTACGGCGACTACCTGCGCGCGGGCGCGATCAGCCGCTTCGCGCCGGTCATGGAGTCGATCGTGGACGCCGCGAAGGGCGGCATGCCCGTGCTCGGCATCTGCAACGGCTTCCAGATCCTCACCGAGGCGCACCTGCTCCCGGGATCGATGGTCAAGAACGACCACCTGCACTTCGTGTGCCGCGAGCAGGTCCTCGTGGTCGAGAACGCCGACACCGCCTGGACGCGCGACTACACGGCCGGCCAGCGCATCACGATCCCGCTGAAGAACCAGGACGGGCAGTTCGTCGCCGACGAGCGGACGCTCGACGAGCTCGAGGCCGAGGGCCGCGTCGTCTTCCGCTACGACGGCTGGAACCCGAACGGGTCGCGCCGCGGCATCGCGGGCATCTCGAACGCGGCGGGCAACGTCGTCGGCCTCATGCCCCACCCGGAGCACGCCGTCGAGCCCGGCTTCGGCCCGGCCGCCGAGGCCGGCCCGCGCGCCGGCACCGACGGCCTCGGGTTCTTCACGTCCGTCCTGGGCGCGCTCGTCCGCGCGTGACGCTCCCGCGCGTCCTGCCCGACGCCGTCGGGCGCCCCGGGACCGGGGTCGTCACCGTGGCGACGGTCCCGGCGGACGACGCCGCGGCCGAGCGGCTGCGGTCGCGGCAGCAGGCGGAGCTCGCGGTGCGCTACGGCGAGCCCGACGCCGGCACGTTCGCCCCCGAGGCGGCGCTCGCGAACGTCGTGGTCCGGGAGGACGGCGAACCGGTCGCGTTCGTCGCGCTGCGCGACGTCTCCGGCACGCCGGACGGACGGGGCGGCACGCACCCCGCGCGGACCGGCGAGGTGAAGCGCCTGTACGTCGAGCCCGCCCACCGGGGTCGCGGGCACGCACGCACCGCGATGCGCGCGCTGCACGAGCGCGCGGTCGCCGCGGGCCTCGACCGGCTCGTGCTCGAGACGGGCACGCTCCAGCCGGAGTCCATCGACCTCTACCTCGCGCTCGGGTACGTGCCGATCGAGTCGTACGGCCACTACGCCGGGCAGCCGCTGTCGCGCTGCTTCGCGCTCGACCTGCGCGTGTCGCCCGCCGCTGCGTCGGATGCCGCCGGAGCGCGGACCGCCGCGCCGGATGCCACCGGACCGCGGGGCGCTGCGCCGGACGGCGCGGGGTCAGGGTCCGGCACCGCGGCGGGCGGCCCGGTCGTCGGGGGAGCCGCGGTCGAGCTCCGTGCCGTCCCGTGGGACGACCCCGACGCGGCCGCGCTGCGCCGCGAGATGCACGAGACGTCGTCGGCCGTCTTGTACCCGGAGCTCTTCGGCCGCCTCGACTCCGCCGGGGGGTTCGAAACCGTGGACGCGCACCTGGGAGTCGACGTCGTGGTGACCCTCGTGGCGTACCGGGACGGCGAGGCGCTCGGGTGCGCGTCGCTGCGACGGCCCGAGCCCGGCGCGCCGCAGGACGCGCTCGAGGTGAAGAAGGTGTTCGTGCGCGAGAGCGCGCGCCGCACGGGGACCGCGCGTCGGCTCCTCGACGGGCTGGAGACGGCGGCGCGTGAGCGCGGGACCTCCACGCTCTTGCTCGAGACGGGCATCCGCCAGCCCGGCGCCATCGCGCTCTACCGCTCGCTCGGCTTCCGTGCCGTCGCGCACTTCCCGCCCTACGACGGCGACAACCACGTCGCGCTGTGCTTCGCCAAGCCGCTGACCTGAGGCGATACCCCGCCGTGCCGCATATGACCGCGCTGTCCGGTTCCGCTAGGGTGGACCGGTGATCCCCCTCGCGTCCGGCGCCCACTCCGTGGCCTCCGTCGTCCTCGAGCTGCTCGGGTGGGTCTCCGCAGCCGTGACGCGGGTGCCCGGACGGATCGGTGCGCTCGCGGCGGAAGTGCGGGAGACCGCGGCGGGCTGGGGCCTCCCGGTCGGCGAGGTCACCGACCTCTACGCCGACTTCCCCGTCCGCCTCGCGCTCGCCGTCGGCGCCGTCGCTCTGGTGTGCGCGGTGGTCGCCCTCGTCCACGGCCTGCGGCAGCGGCCCGGCGCCGCGGGCACCGAGGGCGACACCGGGCGCGTCACCGAGAGCTGAGCAGCGGCGCGACCTCGTGGCCGAGGAAGCGCACGAACGTCTCGACGTCGGGCTCGTCCGCGGTCGGCTGGACCGCCACGGCCGTCGCGCCCGCCTCCGCGAGAGCCAGGACTCCCGCCGCCACCGCGTGGGCGTCGCCCGCGGCGCCGATGCCCCGACCGGGCTCCGCGCCCCACACCGGCAGCTCGCGGTCGACCCGTGCCTGCGCGTCCGGTCCCGTCGCCGCGATGAGCGTCGCGTGGACGTCGAACCCGGGGCCCGCGCCGCCCTCGCGCGCGACGGCCGCCGCACCCCGCACGTCTTCGGGGGTCAGCGCGTTCGTGAGGATGAGACCGTCGCCGAGCTCGCCGGCCAGCGCGAGCGTCCGCGGCCCGGACCCGCCCAGCCACAGCGGGACGGGCTCCGTGGGCGGCCAGTCGAGCCGGACGGCGTCGAGCGTGACGTACCGGCCGTCCGTCGTGACCTCCTCGCCCGCGAGCAGGCTCCGCAGCGCCGTCGCGTGCTCGCGCAGGAGCGTCAGCGGCGACGCGACGCGCACCCCCGCCTGCCCCATCCACTCCTGGACGCCGTGCCCGACCCCCGCGACGAGGCGACCGGGGAACATCCGCGCGAGCGTCGCGACCTCCATCGCCGTGATCGCCGTGCTGCGCAGCGGGGCGGGCATGAGCCCGATGCCGACGCGCACGCGGTCGGTCCACGCCAGGGCAGCGGCCGCCGAGGCGAGGCCGGACTGCTTGAAGCAGTCCTCCCACACCCAGAGGTCGTCGAGGCCGGCGTCCTCCGCCGTCGTCGCGAGCCGCCGCAGGCTCTCGGGTGCGTAGGTGGGCACGAACGCGATACCGAGCCGTGGTGTCGTCATCCCGTCATCGTGCACCGTGGCACCGACAGTCAGCCGTCGCGGCTCGGGGCGCCGGGGGTGTCGTCGGCCGCGTCCGCTCCGATGTCGGCGATCGTGCTGGTGCTGGTGCCGGTGCCGGTGCCCGCGTCGGTGTCTGGGCCGGCGAGGAACGCGAGCTGCGCGGCGACGGACTGCCGGGCGGCTCCTCGCACCGCAGGGTCGACGTCGGCGTAGACCCGCGCGACCACCTCGTCGACCGCGCCCGGCGCGTCTGGGGCCAGGCCGAGCGCGGTCAGCGCGGCCCGCACCTGGGCGAGACGCTCGTGACGGTGCTCCCGGTACGCGCGCACGCGCGCCGCGAGGTCGTCGACGACCGGACCGTGGCCGGGGAGGCCGGTCACCAGGCCTGGACCGCCCGCCACGGCCTCGATCGCGTCGAGGCTCGCGAGGTAGGCGCCGAGCGACCCGTCGGGCGCCGCGATCACCGTCGTCCCCGCCCCGAGCACCGTGTCGCCCGTGAGGATCGTCGTGCCCGACGGCGTCCGCGCGCCTTCGTCCGCCGCGGTCCCGGAGCCCGCGGTGCCGGTGCCGGAGCCCGCTGGGCCCGGGTCCGCCGTGCGGCGGGCGCGGTCGTCGGTCGAGGCGACCGGGCCGTCGTCGGGCAGGACGAGGCAGACCGAGTCTGCGGTGTGGCCGGGCGTGGCGAGGACCACGACCCGCAGGCCCGCGGCCTCGATCACCTCGCCGTCGCGCAGCGGCGCGCCGCCGTGGCAGTGGTCCGGGTCGGCGGCCCGCACGGGGGCGCCGGTGCGCGCGCGCAGGCCGGGGGACCCGGCCGTGTGGTCGGCGTGGCGGTGGGTCACGAGCACGAGCTCGACCGGCCCGGCGGCGGCGAGCGCGTCGAGGTGGGTCGCGTCGTCGGGCCCCGGGTCCACGACGACGCACGACGCCGAGCCCGGCGCGCGCAGCACGTACGAGCGCGTGCCGTCGAGCGTCATGGGGCCGGGGTTGTCCGCACGCAGGACGGCGGCGAGGCGCGTGACGGGCGTCGGGGCGCTCATGTCACGCGCGGTGCCGCAGGACCGCCGGGCGGCCCTCGTCGTCCCACTGGGCGAACCGCGCGTCGATCAGCGGCGCGACGAGCTCGTACGTCTCCCACGTGTCCGGGACGCGGTACACGTCCTCGGGCTCCCCGTCGCCGGGGCTCACGGCGTCCACGTAGTCCTCGAGGTACAGGCCGCCGTCGTCCTCGTCCTCGTCGTCGCCCGCGTAGTAGGCGCTCGCGAACGCGGCGCCGACGTCGTCGAGGTCGACGTCGACGAGCTTGCCGTCGCACGACTCGTGCACGAACGCGCCCGGCGTGGTGGTGCGCTCGCGCAGCGCAGCGAGCTCGTCCTCGGAGTCCTCCTCGAGCTCCGGGGACACGTGCCCCGCGAGCGCCGCCCACGCGAGGAACATGCCGATGTGCGTCGCGCCCGCCTCGGGACCGGCCTCGGGCGGGTAACCCTCGCCGTCGAAGTGCCAGGACGCGTCGTCGTACTTCGTGGTCATGCGCGCGACGCTACCGCGTCCTGCCGACGCCGCCGACGCCCACCACGACTGTCGAGATGCGGGCTACCTTGACCGATCCTGCGTCTGGTCAACCCGCAAGGGGCCGGCGGTCCGGCGTCCGCTCGGGGAAGATCTGGCATCAGTCAATCCTCGGCCTCGAGCAGCGCAGCGACGTGACGCTCTGCCCTGGTGAGGAGGACGCAGAAAGTGCGAAGGCGACGGCACCGCTCACGACCAGCGCGGCCACGCAGGCGGCACCGACTGCGCGGGTGCACGTCGGTGCGGACGGGGCCAGCGCCGTTGCACGGACGGTGGTCGGCCGTGGGCTGTCGAATGGCGGCGACCGACGGTGGGTCGTCGCGATGGCCTTGATAGCGCTGTCAACCTGTGCGAGGGTATGCCGCGGGGACCGGCGTCGTGGCCAGGCTCCGGCCTCCGAGTCATAGATGACCACCGACCCCACGCCGCCGTGGGACCAAGGGGAGCACCGCATGCGGAGAGACAGCGCTGTCAACGCTGATCGCGATCTATTCTCGAGCACCGGACCGTCACGCTCTCGCCCGTCGCGTCCCGGCGGGCGTCGGCGTCGCGCGGGCGCCGTCGTCGCGCTGACCACCGCGGTGAGCCTGGCGCTCCCGCTGACCGCGTACGCGGCGCCCGGGCTCGCGACGTCGCCCACGGCCACCGCCGGGACGGAGTCAGCGACGGGGTCCGACGCCGCCGCTGCGGTCGTCGACGGCCCGCTGGTCGACTACGTCAACCCGTTCATCGGGACCAAGGACGACGGCAACACCTACCCGGGGGCAGCCGTCCCGTTCGGCATGGTGCAGCTCTCGCCGGACAACGGCCACAACGTCGGGTACGACTACGACCGCACGTCGGTCCGCGGCTTCTCCCTCGTGCACCTGTCGGGCGTCGGCTGCGGGCTCGGCGGCCCGCTCCCCACGCTCCCGACGACGGGCGCGATCACCTCGACCGACTACGGCCAGTACGCCCTCGGCTTCACGCACGACGACGAGGAGGCCTCGCCCGGCTACTACCGCGTGGGTCTCCAGGCGCCGGAGGGCACGATCGAGGCCGAGCTCACCGCGACCGCGCGCACGGGCGTCCAGCGCTACACGTTCCCCGCGACGGCACAGGCCAACGTCCTGCTCAACGCGGGCCAGGCGCTCAACAGGGTCACGGAGTCCGACGTGCGCGTCGTCGACGACCGTACGGTCGAGACTCGCATCACCGTGCGCGGCTTCTGCCAGGACACCGAGCCGCAGACGATCTGGACCCGCACGACCTTCGACCGGCCCTTCGTCGCGCACGGCACGTGGGACGGCCAGGTCGTCACCGCGGGCGCGGACGCCGCGTCCGGCGGCGAGGGCCGTCGCGGCGCGTACGTCACGTTCGACACGACCGGCGGCGACCTCGACGTCGAGGCCGTCACCGCGATGAGCTACGTGGGCGCCGACGGCGCCGCGGCGAACCTCGCCGCGGAGGCCGGCACGTTCGACGCCGTGCACGACGCCGCGCGCTCGGCCTGGGAGGAGCGGCTCGGCCTCGTGCGGGTCGCGCAGGGCGACCCGGACGACCTGCGCACCTTCTACTCCTCGCTCTACCGCAGCTTCCTCGCGCCGAACGTCGGCTCCGACGTCGACGGGCGCTACCGCGGCTGGGACCAGGAGGTCCACGCCGCGGAACCGGACTTCACCTACTACCAGAACTACTCGCTCTGGGACACGTACCGCACCCAGCAGCAGCTCCTGTACCTGCTCGCGCCCGACGAGTCGGCCGACATGGCGCTCTCGCTCGTGCGCCAGGCCGAGCAGGGCGGCTGGCTGCCGCGTTGGGGCTACGGCATGGTCGAGACGAACATCATGACCGGCGACCCGGCGACGCCGTTCCTCGTCAGCGCGTGGCAGCAGGGCCTGCTCGACGGGCACGAGGACGAGGCGTACGCCGTCCTGCGGCAGAACGCGGACGGCGTGCCGCCCGGAGACTCGCCCTTCAACGGGCGCGCCGCGAACGTCGAGTACCTGCGTGACGGCTTCGTGCCCCACGAGCCGGCCCGGTCCGGCAAGCCCGGTGACTACGACCTGCAGCACGGCGGATCCGCGACCATGGAGTACGCGCTCGCGGACGCCATGCTCTCGACGATGGCGCGCGGCCTCGGCCACGACGAGGACGCCGACCGCTACGCGGCCCGCGGCCAGAGCTACCGCAACGTGTTCGACCCGCGCACGGAGAGCTTCCGGGCGCGCAACGCTGACGGCTTCTTCGTGGGCGATCCCGACCCTGCGCACTCGGACGGCTTTCACGAGGGCACCGCGGTGCAGTACCAGTGGCTCGTACCGCAGGACGTGCCGGGCCTGTTCGACCTCATGGGCGGGACCGACGCCGCGATCGAGCGCCTCGACGCGTTCTTCGCGTACGACGAGCTCGTCACCGACCCCGCGCGCGTCGCGAGCGAGGTCTGGGTCAACGGCACGTACGACTACTACGGCTGGGAGACCTACAACCCGAACAACGAGCCGAACCTTCACGCGCCGTACGTGTACCTGTGGACCGGTCAGCCGTGGAAGACGACGGACGTCGTGCGGGCCGCGGCGACGCTCTTCACCGACGGTCCCGACGGCGTGACGGGCAACGACGACCTCGGCACGATGTCGGCCTGGCACGTGCTGTCCTCGATCGGTGTGTACCCGATCGTGCCCGGTACCGACCTGTGGGGCCTGACGACGCCGCTCTTCGACGACGTCACGGTCACGCTCGACCCGGACGTGTTCGACCGGGACGCGCTGCACCTCACGGCGGACGGCGTCGCCCCCGACGCCCACTACACGCAGTCCGTCTCGCTCGGTGGCGAGCCGCTCGACCGCGCGTGGGTGACTGGCGACGAGCTGACCTCGGCGGGGTCGGTCGACGTCACCGTCGGTTCCGAGCCGTCGGCCTGGGCGACCGCGCCCGAGGCGTCGCCGGGCGCCGTCGTGCCCGCGGACGGCACGGTGGAGCGGCTGTTCGTCGGCGCGACGCCGCGTCAGCCGGTGCTCGCCCCGGGTGGGCAGACCGAGGTCGCCGTCCAGGTCGTCGCGCAGGGAGCGGGGACGTCCAGCGGGACGCT
This sequence comes from Cellulosimicrobium sp. RS, assembly GCF_046159675.1. Classification (NCBI taxonomy): domain Bacteria; kingdom Bacillati; phylum Actinomycetota; class Actinomycetes; order Micrococcales; family Promicromonosporaceae; genus Cellulosimicrobium; species Cellulosimicrobium sp. RS. The sequence goes on from NZ_JBJXVU010000002.1 coordinate 502,087, forward strand.
CGAGGTGGCGTCAGACGGCGCGGTCACCGCGACGACCGACCTCGCCGACTGGACCGCGGAGTCCGACGGCCTGCCGGCCACGGTCGAGGGCACGGTCACGCTCGCCGCGCCCGCGGACGCCGAGCCGGGTCTCCACACCGTGCGGCTCGTCGTGCGCGACGCCGCGGGAACCGAGGCGGTGCGCGAGGTGCAGGTCGTCGTCTCGGACGAGTCGTGGATCGAGGGCGCGTTCGACAACGTCGGCATCGGCGACGCCGGGGCGGCCAACGCGAACCTCGACGGCTCGGGCGCCTACCTCCTGCGCGACCTGCTCGCGGACCTCGGGGCCGTGCAGGGCCTCGAGCTCACCGTGCCGGGCACGGACCTGACCTACACGCTCGGGGCACCGTCGGCGGGGGCGCCCGACAACGTCGCCGCGAGCGGCGAGGTCATCGAGGTGCCCGAGCACCTGCGCTCGGCCCGCCACCTCTCGGTGGTCGGGACGAGCACGCACGGCACGCACGGGGGAGGCCTCGTGCTCGGGTTCGCGGACGGCACGTCGCAGACCGTCGACGTGCGGCTCAGCGACTGGTGCACGGGCTCGCCCGAGCCCGGCAACATCACGGTCGCGAAGGCCGGGGCGCGCGGCGACCGCGAGAACGTGCAGAAGATCGGATGCGGGCTCTACGCGACCGCGCCCGTCGCGATCCCGGAGGGCAAGGTCCTGACGTCGGTCACGCTGCCGAACGACGAGCGGTTCCACGTGTTCGCGATCGCGACCGACGCGACCGGGGTCGTCCCCGCGCCGCAGGTCGAGGTCACGGCGCAGGCCCGCTGCCTCGGCGGCAAGGCGTTCGTCGCGGTGCGCGCGCTCAACACCGGCGAGCGGCCCGCCGCGATCGAGCTCGCGACCCCGTACGGCTCGAAGCTCTACGGTGACGTGGCGCCTGGGGCGAACGCGTACCAGTCGTTCGCCACCCGCGCCGCCGCCGTCGAGGCGGGCGAGGTCACGGTGACCGTGACGACGCCCAACGGTGAGCCTCAGCAGGTCACGGCCGCGTACGACGCCGCCGCCTGCTCCTGATCGACGGTGGCGCGGGGCCGTACGGTCCCGCGCCACCGTCCTCCACGCTCCTTCCCGCTCCTTCGTCCTGTGAGGACCCGCATGTCTCGAACACGTCCTGCGCGCACCACGGTGCGGCGCACCGTCGCGGCGCTCTCCGCCACGGCGGTCCTGGCCGCCGGCCTCTCGCTCGCCCCCGCCGTCGGCCTCGCGGTGCCGGCGGTCGCGGCCGCACCCGACCTCGTCGAGGACCCCGTCTCCTTCGTCGACCCGTTCGTCGGCACCGGTCAGGCGACGGGTGTCGTCGGGGAGATCAACAACTTCCCCGGGCCGTCGATGCCGTTCGGCATGATGCAGCTCTCGCCCGACACGCAGGTCTCCGTGGGCAACGGCGACAAGGCGTACGCGGGCTACCGCTACTCGCACCAGGCGATCCGCGGCTTCTCCATGACTCACGCGGCCGCCGGGTGCTGGATCTTCGGCGACGTCCCGATCCTCCCGGTGACGGGCGACGTCGGGCAGTACCCGTGGGACCGCAAGGAGTCGTTCAGCCACGACGCGGAGAGTGCCGAGGTCGGCCGGTACGCGGTCGCGCTCCAGTCGTCGGGGATCGAGGCGGAGCTGTCGGCCGCGACCCGCTCGGGCGGGCTGACGTTCGACTACCCCGAGGGCGGTGCCGCGTCGCAGGTGATCGTCAACGCCGCGGGCTCGCTCGCGAGCGTGCGCAACGCGACGGTCGAGGTCGAGGACGCGCGCACGGTCACCGGCTCGGTGACGAGCGGCGGGTTCTGCGGCAAGAACAACACCCACACGACGTACTTCGCGATCGAGCTCGACCAGGACGCGCAGGCGTTCGGCACGTGGCAGGGCTCGACCGTCTCGCCCGGCGACCCGTCGGCCGACGGCAACGGCGCGGGCGCGTGGCTCACCTTCGCGCCCGGCGCGACGGTGCACGCGAAGGTCGGCATGTCCTACGTGAGCGTCGAGGGCGCGCGCGCCAACCTCGCGGCCGAGATCCCGGGCTTCGACTTCGACGCCGTCCGGGACGCGAACCGCGCCGCGTGGTCCGACCTGCTCGGGAAGGTCCGCGTCGCGGGGGAGGACGCCGACGACCTCACGATGTTCTACACGTCGCTCTACCACTCGCTGCTGCACCCGAACACGTTCACCGACGTGGACGGCCGGTACGTCGGGTTCGACGGCGAGATCCACCAGGCACCCGAGGGGCACGAGCGGTACGCGAACTTCTCGGACTGGGACACGTACCGGTCGCTCGGGGCGCTCCAGGCGCTGCTGGCGCCCGACCGGGCGTCGGACATGGCGCAGTCGCTCGTCGAGGTCGCCGACCAGTCCGGCTGGCTGCCGCGCTGGCCGGTCGCGAACCAGCACACGGGCCAGATGACCGGTGACTCCTCGGTGCCGCTCATCGCGAGCATGTACGCGTTCGGGGCGCGCGACTTCGACGCGGAGTCGGCGCTCGCGCACATGGTCAAGGGCGCGACGAGCGCCGCCCCGACCGCGAACGGCTACGTGCAGCGGCGTGGGATCGAGACGTATCTCGAGCGCGGGTACGCGCCGCAGACCGAGGAGTTCCGGGGCGACCACCGCGTCGTGGGCGCGTCCATCACGCTCGAGTGGTCGATCGCCGACTTCGCGATCGGGCAGCTCGCGGCCGCGCTCGGCCAGGACGACGTCGCCGCCGAGTACGCCGCGCGCGGCCAGTGGTGGCAGAACGTCCACGACCCCGTGACCCGCACGGCGGGCGCCCGGAACGACGACGGCACGTTCGTGCGGTCGCAGGGCGGCGGCGGGTTCGGGCAGGAGGGCTTCGACGAGGGCAACGCCGAGCAGTACACGTGGCTCGTGCCGCAGAACGTCGCGGGGCTCACCGACGCGCTCGGGGGGCGCGAGGCCGTCGCGGAGCGGCTCGACGCCTTCACGGCGCAGCACAACGCCGGCCCGAACGAGCCGTACCTGTGGATCGGCAACGAGCCGAACTTCGGCGTCCCGTGGCTGTACGACTACGTGGGCCAGCCGTGGCGCACGAGCGAGCTCGTCGACGAGCTCACGTCCACGCTGTTCCGCCCCGAGCCGAACGGCAAGCCCGGCAACGACGACCTCGGCGCCCAGGCCGGCTGGTACGTGTGGGCCGCGATGGGCCTGTACCCGACCACGCCGGGCACGGACGTGCTCGCGCTCAACGCGCCGCGCTTCGACCGCGTCGTGGTCGACCTCGGCGAGGGCGAGACCCTCGACCTGCGCGCCACCGGCGCCTCGACCGGCGTCCGCTACATCAGCGGCGTCACCATCGACGGCGCGGCCTGGGACGGGACCTCGCTGCCGCGCCACATCGCGCACGAGGGCGGCGTCGTCGAGCTCGCGATGTCGACCGAGCGCGACACCACGTGGGGGACCGCGGTCGCGGACGCCCCGCCGTCGTGGCGCGACGGCGAGTCCGCCGTCGTCGCCGCGGCGGACCCGGGCCTCGTGACGGTCGCGCCCGGCGGGTCGGCCGACGCGTCGGTGGCCGTGCAGCTCTTCGGCGCCGACGCCGCGGACGTGCGCGTCGCGGTCGACGCCCCCGACGGCATCGGGGTCGGCGAGCCCGCGCTCGTCGACGACGGCTCGGGCCACCTCACCGGCACGGTCCCCGTCCAGGTAGGTGCCGGCGTCGCGTCCGGCTACCACGACGCGCGGCTCGTGGTCGCGGCCGGGGACGACGACGTCGAGGTGCCGCTCACCGTCCTCGTCGCCGCGCCCGGGTCGCTCGTCGCGGCGTACGACACGGTCGGCACCGCGCCCGAGGCGAACCGCGGCGTCGGGAACTTCGACGCGGCCGGCAACTCGTTCTCGCGCGAGGCGCTCGCCGACGCCGGGCTCACGCCCGGGTCGGTGCACGAGGTCGACGGCCTGGCGTTCACGTGGCCGTCCTCGCCCGTGGGGCGCCCGGACTCGGTCACGCTCACCGGTGAGACCGTGCGGCTCGACGTGCCGACGAGCCGGCTCGCGTTCGTCGGCGCGGCGACCGACGGGACCCACCGCGGGACCGCGGTCGTCACGCTCGACGACGGCAGCACCGCGTCCACGAGGATCGGCTTCGGTGACTGGGTGCTGCCCAGCGCGGACGGGTCGCCCGTGGAGGGCAACTCCGTCGTCGCGCAGATGAACCGGCGCAACGGCGACAAGGACAGCGCGTTCGTGTTCGCCACCGCCCCGTACACCGCGCCCGAGGGCCGGCGGGTGGTCGCGGTGACGTTCCCCGACGTCGACGACCTGCACGTCTTCGCGATCGCGGCTGAGCCGGCCGCGGACGTGCACCTCGTGGACGTGACGGTCTCCCCGCGCTGCCTCGCCGGGACCCCGTACCTGGCGGTGCGCGCGGCGAACGTCTCCGCCGGGGCCGTCGACGTCGACCTCACCACGGGCGTGGGCTCGCGGTCCTTCACGGCCGTCGCCCCCGGCGCGAACGCCTACCAGTCGTTCGCCGCCCGCGGCGCGACCGGGGACGTCGACGTCACCGTGACGGCCACGGGGGAGGAGGGGACGCAGACGGTCACGCAGACCGTCGTCGTCCCGCGCTGCGCCTGACCGGCGGCGGGCACGCACCGAGCGCTCGGTGCGTGCCCGCCGTCGCGCTCGACCGCTGTACCCGCAGCACCGCACGACCGCAGTACCGCAGGACCGGTCTCACCGACCGCACCGACGCACGACCGACAACGACGAGAGGGACGACCCATGACCGGTACGACGACGTACCCGGCCCCGCGACCCCGCGACCGCCGGACCACAGCGCCGCTCGCCCTGCTGGCGGCGCTCACGACGCTCGCGCTCCTGCTCGCCGCGGCGCTCCAGGCGCCGGCGGCGCGCGCCGCGGAGGCGTCGACACCGACCGAGGTGGTCGGCGCCGGCACGACCTGGCGCTACCTGGACGACAACACCGACCCCGCTGCGGGGAACGCGGACCGGACCGTGTGGGCCGACCCGGCGTTCGACGACGCCGCGTGGAAGACCGGCCGGCCGGGCTTCGGCGCGGTCAACGGGACCGCGAGCGGCATCGGCGGCGGCCACACCATCACGACCCTGCTCGACTACTGGATCACGCAGACGCCCAAGGTCGTCGTGCCCGCCTACTTCTTCCGCACGACCGTGACCCTCGACGAGGCGACGCTCGACGAGATCACCGGCCTGCGCGGGACGCTCGTCTACGACGACTCCGCCACCGTGTACGTCAACGGCGAGCGCGTCGCGGGGTGGGGCGACTCGATGATCACCCGGAACCTCCAGTACCAGGACAAGGCCGGCGCGACCGCGCCGCTGCGCGAGACGCTCGTCATCCCCGCCGACGTGCTCGTCCCGGGCGAGAACACGATCGCGGTCGAGATCCACCAGTGCAACGAGACGAGCTCGGACGTCTACTTCTCCCTCGCGCTCTCCACCACCGACGACCCGTCGATGCCGTTCCCGCAGGACGTCCTCGACCGGACCTACGCGTCCGACGCGGCGCCGTCGGCCCCGACCGGGCAGGACTGGTTCACCTGGATGCTGCGCGGGTTCGCCGACCTGCGCGCGAACCACCCCGAGATCCTCTCGCCCAACGAGCCCGGCCAGCCCACGAGCGCCAACGACCTCGGCTCGCTCGCCCGCAACAACGCCTACGTCGCCGGGGACCTGCAGGTGCAGCGCGCCCTGACCGACGGGCGCGGCTCCGCGTACGAGACCATGGCGGACGCGCTCGGCAGCGAGCTCGGGCCGATCTACCGCGACGCGCTCGCCGACGGCCGCCTCCCCAAGACAAAGGCCCTGCTGTCCGGGCGCGTCGAGAGGTCGGTCGGCAACCACGAGCCCGCCAAGGCCGCGTACGACTACAAGCGCCCGTTCGTCCGCCTCGGCTTCACGTCCGCGGGCGGTCACGTCAACGCGTTCGAGACCTCCGGGAGCTACGAGGGGCTGCGCAACAACGGGTCGTTCCCCAGCGGCCACACCAACCACGGCTACGCGCAGGGCACCGTGCTCGCCACCCTCCTGCCGGAGCTCGCGCCGCAGATCCTCGCGCGCGCGTCCGAGTACGGCGACAACCGCCTCGTGCTCGGCTTCCACTACCCGCTCGACGTCATGGGCGGCCGCATGGCCGGGCAGAACATCGCGCAGCTCCGGTGGTCCGACCCCGCGTTCCGCGTGCTCCTCGAACAGGCGCGCACCGAGCTCGTCACCCTGCTGGAGCGGGCGTGCGGCGACGAGATCGCCGTGTGCGCCGAGGACCAGGTGCCGTACCTGGCGACGGACCAGGCGCTCGCGGTCTATGACCAGCGCCTCACGTACGGGTTCCCGCGGGTCGGGGAGGTGGGCCGGGAGATCCAGGTGCCCGCGGGCGCCGAGGACCTGCTGCGCACGGCGTTCCCCGACCTCACCGGCGACCAGCGGCGGCTCGTCCTCGCGGCGACCGCGCTCGACTCGGGCTACGCGCTCGATGTCGCGGGCGCGGCCGAGTGGCAGCGCCTCGACCTTGCGGCCGCCATGGCGGCGGACGTCGTCGTGAACGCCGACGGCACGCTCACCGTGGACGGCGAGGTCGTCGGCGAGCCGACAGCGCCGCTCGTCGAGGTCGAGACGTCCGCGCGGTGCCTCGCCGGGGCGCCGTACGTCGCGGTCCGCGCCCGCAACGTGTCCGACGGCGTGGTCGCCGTCGCGCTCGTCACCGGCGCGGGGGAGAAGACCTTCGCCGCGGTGGCGGCCGGTGCGCACGCGTACCAGTCGTTCGCCGTGCGCGGTGTGGAGACGGGGGCGGACGTGCCCGTGACCGTCACAGCGACCGGCCCGGGGAGAGCGACCCAGGAGGTCGCGCGGGACGTCGTCGTGCCGGTGTGCACCTGAGACGGTGGGGAGAGCGAGCATCGCGGTCCGGTGCTGCCAAACATCACCGGACCGCGATGGTTGGTCTTGAAGGTGTCAGCAGTCGTGTCCGTCGTAGGCGGCGTCCGCCGTCGTGTTTGCGTAGGGCAGGACGACTGAGTCGCCCGGCGTGGCAAGTACCCGCTGGCGGGAGAATCTCGTCGTGCTCGGCGGTTCCGGGTCAGGCGGCGAGCTCTTCCGCGAGGAGCTCGAGCGTGCGCGCGCGGCCCGGCGTCGCGTCGAGCGCCTCGTCCGCACGGGACGCGGCGACGGGCACGACCATGACCTCGTCCACGCCGTGCCGCTCGGCGAGCCGACGGACCTCGGCCGCCGCGGCGTCGGGCGTCCCGACGGCCCAGCGGCGCAGGCTGTCCTCGACCATCTCCCCGGCCGCACCGTCGAGCGGCGCGGCCTGCGCCTCCTCGACGGTCTCGAGCGCGGTGAGCGCCTGCCCGGTGCGCAGGCGCGCCATCATGCGGGCCTGGGGGAGTGCCCGGGCGCGCGCCTCGTCGTCGGTCTCCGCGACGACGGCGTTGAGGGTGAGGAACGTGCGGGGCTCGGGGAACGCCTCGCTGGGGCGGTAGCCCTCGCGGTACAGGGCGAGGATCTCGTCGACGCCCTGGCCCGAGAAGTGGTTCGCGAACACGTACGGCAGGCCCAGCTCGGCGGCGAGGCGCGCGGAGTAGTCGCTCGACCCGAGCAGCCAGACCGTCGGGGTGCCGTCCGCGGCGGGCGTCGCGTGCACGTCGTAGACCTGCCCGCTCGTGAGGCGCAGCGTCGCGCCCTGCGGGCTCATGAGCGCGAGGATGTCCGTGACGTGCTGGGGGAAGCGGTCGACGTCGGCCGTGGGGCCGGTGATGCGCAGGAGCTGCGTGACGACCGGGTCCGAGCCGGGGGCGCGGCCGAGGCCCAGGTCGACCCGCCCCGGCGCGATCGCCTCGAGCGCCGCGAACTGCTCGGCCACGACGAGCGGCGCGTGGTTGGGCAGCATGACGCCGCCCGAGCCGACGCGGATCCGGTCCGTCACCGACGCCGCCGCGGCGATCATCACGGGCGGGGTCGAGGCCGCGACCGCGGGCATGTTGTGGTGCTCGGCGAACCAGTAGCGCTCGAAGCCGAGCCGGTCGGCGAGGCGGACCAGGTCGAGCGACGCTCGCACCGCCTGGGTGCTGGACTGGCCCGAGCGGACGGGCACGAGGTCGAGGACGGACAGGCGGGGGGTCTGGGTGCTCACCCTGGTGCCAACCGGCCACCCTCGTGCCTCATTCCCCGGGGCGACCGCGCACGCCTGCCAGGATGGTCGCCATGGACGTCCCCTCGATGATCATGGGCGCCGCCGTCGCGTCCGTCGCCTGGATCGTGCTCGTGCCCTGGGGCCGCCTCAAGGAGCTGCGCGAGCGGGATCAGGCGGAGCGTACCGAGGACTGACCGCCGGGCAGCGGAGTCCGCAGCCCGCTCGCCCGGTGGACCGGGCTCGTCACCGCGGTGCGCACGGCGTCCTCGGAGCCGACGACGCGCACGAACGACTGCGCGCGCGTCACCGCCGTGTACAGCAGCTCGCGCGTGAGCAGCGGCGAGGTCGCGGGCGGCAGGACGAGCGTGACCCGGTCGAACTGGCTGCCCTGCGCGCGGTGGACCGTCATGGCGTGCACGGTCTCCACGGGCGGCAGCCGGTGCGTGCGCACGCGCAGCGGCGCGCGCGGGTCCCCGAACACGGCGACGACCCCGCCCGAGGGCTCCGCGACGAGCACGCCGGTGTCGCCGTTGTAGAGGCCGACCTCGGCGTCGTTCGTCGTGACGAGCAGGGGGCGCCCGGCGACCCACGGGGAGTCGGTCGCGTGGTGGCCGGTCGCCTCCTCGACCCACGCCTCGACCTGCGCCGCCCACCGGCCGCGCCCCGCGGGCCCGCGCCGGTGCGCCACCATGACGCGGTGCCGCGCGAGCGCGTCGAGCGCGGCGGCCGCGTCCCCGGCGCGCGCGGCCTCGACGAGCAGGGTCCCCGCCGCGACGGCGTCCGCGCGGACCGCGGCCAGCGCCGCGTCGTCGGGCTCGTCGTCGGGCGTCTCGAGGAACTCCACGGACCCGTGCCCCGCGCGCAGCAGGGCGAGCGTCGCCTCCGCGTCCTCGGCCCGGATCGCGGCGGCGAGCGGCAGGATCTCCGAGTCGCGGTCCTGCCGGTGGACGGTGCGCAGGCGGACGACGCCGTTGCCGAGCACCGCCCGGTCGTCGACCTCGCCGTCCGCGGGCGGCGGCGCGTCGGTCAGCGCGGTCTCGGCCGCCGCGAGCACGACCGGTGCGGTGGCCGGCGGCGTGACGGGCTCGCGGTGCACGAGGTCGCCGAGCACGGCACCGGCCTCCACCGAGGCGAGCTGGTCCGGGTCCCCGACGAGCACGAGCCGCGCGTCCGGCCGCAGCGCCTCGAGCAGCCGCGCCATGAGCGGCAGCGCGACCATCGACGTCTCGTCGACGACGACGACGTCGTGCGGCAGGTGGTGGTGCGCGTCGTGACGGAACCGGGTGCTGCTGCCCGGCCGGTACCCGAGGAGGCGGTGCAGCGTCGTCGCGACGGGCGTCCCGACGCGCGCGCGGTCGGCCGCGTCCCCGAACCCGGCGACGACCTCGCGCACCGCCTCCTGGAGCCGTGCGGCCGCCTTCCCGGTCGGGGCGGCGAGCGCGACACGCAGGGCCGTGCCCTGGTCGGCCGGGGCGTTCGCCCCCGCGCGCGACGGAGCGGGCGCCGCCGCGGCCGCGGGGCGGGCAGCGTCGTGCGGGACGGCGTCGTGCAGGACGGCGAGCAGCCGCGCGACCGTCGTCGTCTTGCCGGTGCCGGGGCCACCCGTGAGGACGGTGAGCCGGCGCGTGGCGGCGTGCGCGGCGGCGAGCCGCTGGCGCGTGTCCTCCGCCGCGGGAAAGAGGCGGGCCAGCGCGGCGTCGAGGCGGTCGGCGTCGACCGGCAGGTCGGGCGCCGCGAGCCGGCCGTCGACGTCGTGCCGGACCGCGAGCTCGTCTCGCCAGTAGCGGTCGAGGTACAGCGCGCCCCCGACCCAGCGCGCGGGCCGGTCGGGTGCGCCCTCGACCCCGACGGCGACGAGCGGGCTGCGCGCGACGGCGTCGACCCACGCGGTGCGGTCCGGCCACGGCAGGTCGGCGGCATCGGTCCGGGCGGCCTCCTCGTCCTCGGGCAGCGCCAGGGAGCCGAGGTCGTCGAGGCGCACGCACACGGAGCCGCTGCGCACGGCACGGACGGCGAGCGCGACGGCGAGCAGCACCCGGTCGTCGTGCTCGCCCGTGAGCCGGCCGAGCCTCAGCGCGACGCGCACGTCGGCGGCCGAGACCACGCGCGCGACGTTGAACGGCGCCAGGCCCGCCGGCACGCCGACGGCGAGCCGCGGGTCGCCCTCGTCGACCGCGTCGCCCGCAGGAGGAGCGGTGGGCCGGAGCGCCGACCCGGGAGTGGTCGTGGTCATGCGCGACCTCCGTCGAGCAGGGCGGACAGGGCGACGACGAGCCCGGGCGGCGGGCTCCAGGCGACGACGCCGTACGGGGTGCCGTCCGGGCCGCGGGGCGTGTCCGGCCCGGCCATGCCGCGCACGAAGAGGTACGCCCCGCCGGCGAGGTCGCGGTCCGGGTCGTAGTCGCGCACGCGCCACCGCAGGTAGCGGTGGAGCGCGGCGAGGTAGAGCACGAGCTGCAGCGGGTAGTGCGAGGCGAGCATCGCGTCGCGCATGGCGTCGGGGTGGTAGTCGCCCACGGCGAGCGGGACCCCGGGCGGCCCGACGCGGTTCGTCTTGTAGTCGACGACGAGGTACCGGCGGCGGCCGCCCGGATCCCCGCCCGGAGCGCCGTCGGGACCCGGGGTTGGCACGCGCAGCACGGCGTCGATCGAGCCCGTGAGGTAGCCGCGCAGCGGGACGCCACCGGTGCCCGTGCCGGTCTCGGACTCGTCGGCCAGCGCCGCGAGCAGGTCGGGGTAGCGCGCGAACGCGTCGTCGGCGGGCAGGTGCGCCCGCAGGACGTCCGCGAGGTCGCGCAGCGTCGCGGGGCGCACGCCCTCCGTCTCGTCACCCCCGGCGAGCGGGAGCTCGAACTCGAGCTCGGGCAGCCGGTCGCGCGGGTCGACGTCGGCGAGCGTGAGCCCGCCCGCGATCGGGCCGAGCGGCGTGCGCAGCGACAGGCCGAGCGCCGTCGCGAGCGCGACGGGCTCGACGCCCGGCACACGCACCGTCGCCGCCTGGGCGCAGCGGGCGCGCACCTCGGCGTCCAGGTCGTCGGCCGCGGTGTCGACGTACTCGAGGATCTCGTGCACGAGCGTGCCGAACGCGGTGCCGCCCGGCTGGCCCTCGTACGGGGACGGCACGTCCGCGCCGGGGCGCGGGGCCGAGGTCGAGGACGCGGGCGCGGCGGTGTCGTCGTCGGTGGTCTCCTCCGGCTCGTCCTGCACGCCCGGGTCCTCGGGCTCGCTCTCGATCCCGCCGACCGGGCCGTGGTGCGCGGCCGCGGTCAGGGCCGAGTACGAGGCCCGCCGCCAGTCGCGGTCCGGGAGGTGGGCGGCGGTCGCCAGCGCGAGGTCCGTGCTCGACCGGGTGCCGGGCGACCAGCGCTCGCCCTTCGGACGCGCGTCGACCTGCTCGACGACGACCGTCCCGCCCGACCGCGCCGCGACGACCTCGAACGCGGACCGGACGGCGTCGTCGCGCATCGCGTCGGGCCGCGCGTGGCGCCCGGGCTCGCCGCCGAGCATCCGGTCGGCGAGCAGGAGGCGGGTGAGCGGCCCCGATCCCGTGCTGCGCTTCGTGGGGGTCCAGTGCACGACGACCTGGTGCCGAGCCCGGGTGAGCGCCACGTACAGCAGGCGCAGGTCCTCGCCCAGCTCCTCGTCGCGCCAGCGCGCCTTGGCGTCCACGAACCCGGGGGAGCCGACCCCGCCGAGGTGCAGCACGCGCTGCCCGTGGTCGTCGTGGAACGCGAACAGCTCCTGGTCGTCGGGCTCGAACCGCTCCCACCCGAACGGGACGTAGACGACGCCGAACTCCAGACCCTTCGCGGCGTGCACGGTGACGACCTGCACGGCGGCGGCGTCGGTCTCGAGACGGCGGGTGCGCTCGTCGGTGAAGACCGTCCCGACCTCGGCGATCCGGGTCCGGAGCCAGGCCGTGAGCGCGGCCGTGCCGAGCCCCTCGGTCGTCGCGGCCTCGTGCAGCGCCTGCGTGACGTGGCGCAGGTCGGTGAGGTAGCGCTCGCCGTCGGCCCGCGCCATGACGCGCGCGGTGGCGCCGCGCCGTGCGGCGACCTCCGCGACCGCGGCCACGCCCCGGTCGGCGAGCAGGCGCGCCCAGGCCCGGACCGTGTCGCCGAGCTCGTCGTGGTCCGCGTCGCCTGCGGTCGCGAGGCGCTGTGCGTCCCAGCCGACGAACGGCGTGAGGGCGAGCGCCGTCGCGCGCCGGTGGAGGCCCGGCTGCTCCAGCGCCGCGAGGAGCGTGAGCCAGTCCTGCGCCGCGGCCGACCCGAACACGCTCGACGGTCCCGACACGACCGCCGGCACGCCCAGCGCGACGAGTGCCGAGCGCACCGCCTCGGCCTGGGCGTTCGTGCGCGTCAGCACGGCGACGTCGCGCGGTTCGAGCGGGCGCCAGCGCGCCGCGTCGCCCGCCGCCCCGCCGCCGTCGTCGCGCACGCGGTCGCCGCCGCCGGACGCGGTGCCGAGGCGGCTCGCGACGTCGGCCGCGACGTCCTTCGCGAGCAGGCCGCGCGCGTCCGGGGCCGACGGCGCCGACGAGGCGCCCAGCCGGTAGGCGCGGCGCGTCACCTGCCGCAGCCGCACCGGCGCGCCGCCGGAGAAGCGCGACTCGGGGTGCGCCGCGTCGATCGGACGCACGACGATGCGCGGGTCGCCGAGCGCCGTCTCGCCGAGCAGCGCGTGCAGGCCGGCAAGGAGCGGGCCGTCGCTGCGCCAGCTCGTGCTGAGCGTCGCGGTGTCCGTCGCGTCCTCGACGGCCTGCAGGTACGTCACGACGTCCGCGCCGCGGAACGCGTAGATCGCCTGCTTGGGGTCCCCGATGAGGACGAGCGCGCTGCTCTCGTCGGGCCGCCCGTGGAACGCGGTGCGCAGGATCGCCCACTGCTCGGGGTCCGTGTCCTGGAACTCGTCCACCATGACCACGCGGAACCTCGACCGGACGCGCTGCGTCGCCGTCGCACCGTGCTCCGGGTCGGTGAGGGCGCGGCGCAGCAGGACGAGGAGGTCGTCGTAGTCGAGCAGGTGCATCGCGCGCTTGCGCGCCTCCACCTCGCGGCGGGCGGCGACGGCGACCTCGTACCGCGCCGCGGCCACCGAGCCCTCGGCCGCGTCCGACGGCGCGACCACCGCCCCGTGGTCGCTCACCGCCGCGCGGGCGACCGCGCGCACGTCGCGCGGCGAGAGGATCGGCTCGCTCTGGTCGGCGAAACGCCTCACGTACAGGTCGTCCGTGACCTCCTCGACGAGGTCGGCCACGTCGGGCAGGAAGCTCGTCGCGAGGTCGACGTCGGCCGCCGTCCCGAGCGCGGTGAGCATCTGCTGGCAGAACCCGTGCGTCGTCGTGATCGTCGCGGCGTCGAGCTGGGACAGCGCGACGCGCAGGCGCTCGCGACGGCGGGCGAGCTCGTCGGCGTCGACCGCGGCGAGGAACGCGACGAGCTCGTCGGTGCTGTGCGCCGGGTCGGGCCCGCGCAGCGCGCGCTCGGTCGCGACGAGGCGCTCGCGCACGCGGTCCCGCAGCTCCGACGTCGCGGCCCGGCCGAACGTCACGAGCATGATCTCGGGCAGCGCCGCCACGCCCTCGGCGACGTAGCGCGTCGTGAGGGTCGCGATGGTGTGCGTCTTGCCCGTGCCGGCGCTCGCCTCGAGCACGACCGTCCCGCGCGGCAGGTCGCCGAACGGGTCGAAGCGCCGCGGGCTCCCCGCGACGGGTCCGGGCACCGCGGGTCCGGACGCCGGGGCGGGCGTGGCGGGTGCGGACGTCGGGCCGCTCATCGCGCACCTCGCAGCTCGTGCTCCAGCAGGGGGTCCCACACGCGGCGCGCGAGCGCGCCGAGGCGGGTCGGGTCGTCGGGGAAGCGGCCCAGGTCGGCGGTCGTCGCGTGGCCCGCGAGGTCGGGGAGCGCCGGGTCCTGACCCCAGGCGAGCACGACGTACGGATCCTTGCGCTCGAAGCCCTTGTTCCACGCCCACCCGGCGCGCATCAGGGCGTCGCGCGCGTCGGTGGTGCGCCGCTCCTCGGCGTAGCGGAGCGCGACCTCGGGCAGCAGCGGCAGGGGCTCGCGGGCGGCCTCGTCGCGCAGGGCCACGAGATCGGCCAGCACGGCGACCGCCGTGTCGCGGTCGGGCGGCGTGAGCGTCGACCACGCGACGCCCGGGCCGCGGGGAGACCGGCCGATCGCGACGGCGTCCCACGGGCGGTCCGGGTCGCTCACGCGCAGCGCGAGCGCCTGCACCCAGGCGCGCAGCCGGTGCTTCGGTCCGAGCCGCGAGTACTCCGTGCGCACCACGCGCGCGCCGTGCACGCCCGGCACGCTGCCGACGACCGTGCCGCCGTCCGGGAGGGTGGCCCGCACGTCGACCGTCTCGGCGGAGCTCAGCACGTCCTGGCTCACGGGACGACCGGCCGCGACGTCGGCCTCGCGCGCGGCCTCGACGGCCGCGACCCGGAGCGGCCCCACGGCCCGGACGACCTCCTGGAGCGCCGACCGGCCGAGCTCGCGCGGCGGGACCTGACCGCGGCGCCACTCGGCCTGCATCGCGCGGTTCGGGTCGACGCCCGCGAGCGCGGCCCGCAGCACGCGGTCGCCCACGCCCCAGCCCGCGAGGCCCGTGAGGGAGAGGGGCAGCCGGTCCTCGACGTCCTCCTCCTCCAGCACGAGACCCACGTCGAGCGTGTGCTGCGCGAACCAGCGGGGTGCGTTCTCGAGCAGGCGGACCAGGTCGTCGAGCTCGACGTCCGCGCGGCCCCCGGTCGCCGTGGGCGACCCCGGTCCTTCTACGGAGCCGACGGCGGCACCGGTCGGCAGCGAGAGCGGTGCGCCGACGAGGGCCCCGACCGGCTCACGCTTCTGGCGCGCCTGGCGGGCCCCGGCGAACGCGGCGTCGTCGTGGCTGAACGGTCCGGGGACGCCGAGCGCGCCCGGCGTGAAGTTCCGCTCGTCGACCGTCTGGAGCGGGTGCTGCACGACGACGTGCTCGCGCGCGGCGCGCCCGTCGGCCGTGGTCGCCACCCGGTCCAGCGCGTCGAGCAGCTCCGCCACGGGGACCGCGGGCGGGCGCGGCGCCCCGGTGCGCTCGTCGGCACCCGTGTGCACGACGACGAGGTGGTCGCCCGCCGCGGCGACGGCGTCGAGGAAGATCTGCCGGTCCTCGCTGCGCGCGTCGCGCTCGCCGATCTCGGGGTGCCGGGCGAGCAGGTCGTCGCCCGCGGGCGCGGCGGTGCGGGGGAACACGCCGTCGTCGAGCCCGAGGAGGCACACGACCCGGTGCGGCACCGAGCGCATCGGCTCGAGCGAGCACACGGTGAGCGCGCCCGTGCGGAACCCGGCGCGCGTCGGGCGCCCGGCCAGGCGGTCGTCGAGCAGCGCCCGCACGTCCGCGAGCCGCAGCGCGACGCCGCCGTGCGCGGCACCCGCCGCCCGGACGTCGCCCAGCACGCGGCGCGCGGAGCCGATCTGCCACGCCTCCGTCGGCGGCGCCTCCGCCAGGAGCGTGAGCGCGCGGTCGAGGGTGTCGAGCCAGTGCGCGAGCGGGTGCACGCCGTCGAGGCCGCGCAGGATCTCCGTGAGCCGCGCGACGAGCTCCGCGAGCCGGCCCGCGAGGTCCACGTCCGTCGAGCCGACGTCGTCCAGCGGGAGCGCGGGCCCGACGAACCGGGCGTCCTCGTCGGCCATCGCGGCCCCGAGCAGGATGCGGTCGAGCGCCGCGTCCCACGTGCCCTGCCGCACGTGCCCGTCGATCCCGAAGCGGGCACGCCGCTCGCCGTCCTCGCCCCAGTGCACCCCCGCCTCGACGGCCCACTGCCGCAGGCGGTCGACGTCGTCGTCGGAGAAGCGGAACCGGCGGCGGACCGGGCCGCTCGCCGCGAGGTCGAGCACCTCGGACGCCGTGACGCGGCCGTCGGCGAGGCGCAGCAGCGTGGCGAGCAGCGCGAGCACGGGGTTGGTCGTCCCGGCGCCGCGGTCCGCGAGGCTGACCCGCAGCCGCTGGCCCGGGTGCGCGTCGTCGCCGAGCTCGGGGACGGCGCCGAAGGTCGCGGTGACGAGCGGCGCGAACGTCTCGACGTCGGGGCACAGGACGATGACGTCGCGCGCCTGGAGCGTCGGGTCGGCGGAGAACAGGCCGACGAGCGTCTCGCGCAGCACCTCGACCTGACGGGCCCGGCCGTGGCACGCGAGCACCTGCACGGAGCGGTCCGTCGGGTCCAGCACGTGGGCGCCGTCCGGTGCGTCGGCCCGCAGCGCGGACTGCAGCGCGCCGAGCAGGGTGGGCGGCGGGGGCGCGGCCTCGTGGTGGGTCTCGCGCGCCTCGCCCGCGGCCAGCCGGAGCTGCAGCTCGACCGTGTCCCGGCCGGTGGACGCGAGGAACGGGTGGCGCGCGAACGTCGGCAGGTCCGCGCGACGCCGGACGGGCGCGCCCGCGTGGTCCGAGCCCGGCTCCGCGCCGCCCGTGGAGGGGTCGCCGGCGGACGCGGCGACCGTCGCCCACAGCGCCGGCGAGGGGTGCACGAGCCACAGGTGGACGTCGCGGTGCTCGGCGAGCGCGCGCAGGACCCGGAGCTCGTCCTCGGGGAGCCGCGTGGGCCCGAACACGGACAGCCGCGGCGGCAGGTCGACGGCCGCCGGGTCCGCACGCAGCGCCGCGACCGCCTCCGTCACGCGCCGCGCCGGGTCCGTCGCCGGGACGCGCTCCACCAGGCGACGCCACAGCTCGGGCTGCCACGCGAGGTCGTCCGGCGCGACGGCGGTCCCCGTGACCGGGGCCGACCACGCGAGCACGACCTCGGGCCGCTGGCGGGCGTAGTCGACCAGGAGGTCCGCGAGCCGTCGCGCGAGCGTGAGCCGCCGACCCCGCCGCACCTCGTCGCCCGGGTCGCCGACGTAGCGCGCGAGCGGCGCCGCCCAGGGCTCGGCGAGGTGCGCGTCGAGCACCTCGAGCACCGACCACGCGAGCCGCTCGGGCCGCCACGGGTCGTCGTCGGGGTCGAGGTCCGTGAGGTCGGCCACGACCTGCTCGACGAGCCGCCGCGGGCCCCGGAAGTCCACGTTCGCGCAGATCCCCGCCGTCTCGCCCGCGCCCAGGTGGTGCGAGAGCCGCTGCGCGAGCCACCGCTCCACCCCGCGCGTCGGGACCGCCACGACGTCCGGCGTGAACGGGTCCGCCGGGACCTCCGCGAGCACGGCGGCGAGCGGCGCCACGAGCGCCTCGGCACGCTCGGAGCGGTGCACGTGCAGCAAGAGGACCCCTGTCGGTGGTGGTGGCGTGATCGTGTGCCCGGCCCGTGGCCGTGCGCTACGAGGAATCTACGAGGTGCGACCCACACCGTCGAACCGCCGTCCACAGGCGGCCCGGGGACTACGGTGTCCGCACCGCACGCGCGCGGAGGCCGCGGCGGAACCGGCACCCGGGGGAGGCCCGATGCGGCAGCGGAGGACGACGGCCGTGCTGTGCACGATCGCCGACGGCGCCGCGCCGGGCACCGTCGCGGCCGCGTGCCGCGGCGCGCTCCAGGCGCTGCGCGACCGGGTGGCACGGCTCCAGGTCGACGTGTACTCCGACGAGCCGTGGCCACCGGACGCGACGGACGCGGTGCACGCCTTGGACGAGCTGCGCCGCGCACGACGCGGACACCTGGCCCGGCGTTTCGGCTGGGAGCCCCCGATCTCGCTCGAGCTCGACCCGCGCGACGACCGCGAGCTCGACCTCGCCCTCGCCGTCGCCCCCTTCACGATCTGCGGCTCGGGCTTCGACGAGGACGGGACGCTGCTCTGGGATGTGAACGACACCGGGACGTCGGTGACCTTCCTCCTGCTCCCGGAGGAGTTGGACGCGGTCCGGTCGCACGTCGCACGGTCGGGCGGACGCCCGGAGGACGTCGTCGTGCTGGGCGACCGTCGCGGCTGACGCGCGCGGGAGCGCTGCGCGGTTCAGCCGCGCCGCGCCACGAAGACCCACTCGCGACCCGGGCGGTCGGGCGCGTCCCGGACGTCCACGACCTCGAACCCGCACGCCACGAGCGACGTCTCGACCTCCTCGCGCTCCCGGAAGCGCAGCGTCGAGTCGGAGTGGAGCGTGGTGCCGTCGGGCAGCACGGTCGTGTCGTGGAAGGACACGAAGGGGAGCGACACGTCGGTGAGGTCGGTCCAGGACTCGACCGGGCCGACGTCGGGCACCTCCACGCGCGTGACCGTCGCCTCGCGGACCCACCCCTCCCAGGCCCGACGGGCGGGGACACGGGTCTCGAGCACCAGCCACCCGCCCGGCACGAGCGCGTCGTGGACGCCCCGCAGCGTCGCGGCCCACGCGTCGTCGGTGAGGAACACCTGGGCGACGTTCGCCGTCATCGTCGCGAGGTCGACCTGGAGCGGGGGGAGGGTCGTCGCGTCGCCGTGCAGCCAGCGCACGCGCTCGGCGCCCGGCTTCGTGCGGGCGACGTCGAGCGACGCACCCGCCGGGTCGAGGCCCACCACCTCGACGCCGCGCTGCGCGAGCAGGCACGCGAACGTCCCGGTGCCGCACCCGACGTCGAGCACTCGGCGCGCGCCCAGCTCGTCGACGATCGCGACGTAGGCGTCGAGGTCGGACCGGTCCGGGGCGAGCGGGTCGTAGAGAGTGGCGAGGCGGGGGTCGTCGAAGACGGCGTCGGGCACCCGACGACCGTAGGCCGCACCCCGGGCGACGAGCCACGTCTTTCGATCAGGCGCGCCCGGCCGCCGAGCGCGCGGTGGCGGCCCGTTCCGGTCCCCGGACGACGCGAGTCCGCCTTCGCGGCGCGAGGGTTTCAGTCCGCGGCGGGCCAGGGCTGCCAGAGCCCGCCCGGGAGGGTGGCGAGGCGCCGTCTTGCCTGCTGCCCGACGCCGCGCGCCAGCCGGGTGCGGCCCTCGCCCGCGGAGTACCCGCCGTCGGGCTCGTCGAGGCGGTGCGCCACCCACCACTCGTGACGACCGGGGAGCGCCCGCCGCACAGCCTCCGAGAACCGGCCCGCCGCCACCCCCAGCACGAGGTCCTCGAGCGCCTCTGCTGCGCCCGCCGCCGTGTCGTCGCACGCGTCGCACCCGCACGACGGGAACGTGTCCTCGTGCAGCACCCCGGCGCGCACCACGACTCCCGGGTAGTCCGTCACGACGAGGGCCAGCGCCGCGGCGTCGTCGGACGCGGGCGTGACGCGCACCGCCCGCACGGCGTCCGGACCGACGTTCCGGACCCCCGCGAGCACGGGGTGCGCGGGCCCGACCGCGGTGTGCGACGCCAGGTCGACGCCACGCAGGTCGACGTCCTCGACCGTGACGGCGTACGTCGCCGCGAGGTGCCGCACGAGCGCGTCAGCGACGTCGGCGAGCGGCGCGAACCGCTCCGGGTGGGAGTCCACGGAGTACGTGTCCTCGGGCGGCCCGTCGAGATGGTCCCAGCGCCCGCCGTACTCGAACGGCACCCCGTCGGCGTCGTGGAACACCTGGCGCAGGATCGGCGGGCGGACGTAGGCGGTCACCCGGTCAGGCTAAAGGGACCCGCCGCTGTCGGGCCCACGCCCCACCTGCCCGCCGAGCAGGCGGTCGTGGTTCGTCCCGGCGCCGGGACGAACCGATACCGCCTGCTCGGCGGGAGGCGGGGTCAGGAGTTCAGGGCTTGGGCGACGTCCTCGATGATGTCTTGCGGGTCTTCCAGGCCCACCGACAGGCGCACGGTCGTCTCCGCGATGCCGACCGCGGCGCGGCCCTCGGGGCCGAGCTTGCGGTGCGTCGTGGTGGCCGGGTGCGTGACGAGGGACTTCGCGTCGCCGAGGTTGTTCGAGATGTCGACGACCTGGAGCGCGTCGAGGAACGTGAACGCGCGCTTCTTCGCCGTCTCGGGGTCGGTGCCCTCGGGCACGGCGAGGTCGAACGTCACGACGGTCCCGCCACCGCTCTGCTGCGACCGCGCGAGCTCGCGCTGCGGGTGCGAGGCGAGGAACGGGTAGCGCACGCGGCCGATCCCGGGGAGCTGCTCCAGCGCCTCCGCGACCTGCTCCGCGGCGGCGTTCTGCGCGGCGACGCGCACGGGCAGCGTCTCGAGGCCCTTGAGCAGCACCCACGCGTTGAACGCCGACAGCGACGGCCCGGTGTTGCGGATGAACGTCTGCACGGGACCGGTGACGTACTCCTCGGTGCCGAGGATCGCGCCGCCGAGCACGCGGCCCTGCCCGTCGATGTGCTTGGTCGCCGAGTAGACGACGACGTCGGCACCGAGCTCGAGCGGACGCTGCAGCAGCGGCGTCGCGAAGACGTTGTCGAGCACGACGACCGCGCCGGCGGCGTGCGCGAGCTCGCTCACGCGCCGCGCGTCGACGATGTCCTGCATGGGGTTGGACGGCGTCTCGAAGAACACGACGTCCG
Organism: Cellulosimicrobium sp. RS; assembly: GCF_046159675.1. Classification (NCBI taxonomy): domain Bacteria; kingdom Bacillati; phylum Actinomycetota; class Actinomycetes; order Micrococcales; family Promicromonosporaceae; genus Cellulosimicrobium; species Cellulosimicrobium sp. RS. Next base: position 522,629 of record NZ_JBJXVU010000002.1, read on the forward strand.
CGGGGGTGGACAGCGCCTCCTCCCACTGCGACAGCACGTGGCCGTCGACGTAGTCCGTCCGCACGCCCCACTTCGCGAAGATCTCGTCGAAGATGACGAGGCTCGACCCGAAGAGCGCGCGCGCCGCGACGATGCGCGACCCGGACCGCACCAGCGCGGCGAGCGCCGTGAACACGGCGGACATGCCGGACGCCGTCGCGTAGCACGCCTCCGCGCCCTCCAGGAGGCGCAGGCGCTCCTCGAACGTGTGCACGGTCGGGTTGCCGTAGCGCGAGTAGACGAACCGGTCGAGCTCCCCCTTGAACGCGGCCTCGGCGTCGGCCGCGCGGTCGTACGTGTAGCCCTGCGTGAGGAACAGCGCCTCGGACGTCTCCTGGAACTCGGTGCGCGCGTGGCCGCCGCGCACGGCGAGCGTCGCGGGGCGGGCGCTCGCGGGCAGGGGCTTGCGGCCGGAGCCGCCGGGCACGCTCCCGGGCACGACCGCGCTCACCGGGCGGCCTCGTCGAACGTCGTGGTGGGCAGCCCGCGGACCTTCCAGCCCTCGACGTCCCGCAGGCCCGAGAACCCCTGGGCGCCCTCGAAGCCCTCGAGCACGTTGTACGACGGCCCGAGCCCGGCGGCCGTGGCCGCGCGCGCCGCGCCGATCGACCGCTGGCCCGAGCGGCACAGGAACACGACGGGACGCTCGTCGCCGGGCGTCAGACCTGCCTCGACGAGCCGGTCGAGGAACCGCGGGTTCGGGCCCGCCGGGGTCACCCACTCGTCGAACAGGACGTCGCGGCCGAGCTCCGTGGCGTCGGGCACGCCGATGGTGCGCCACTCGCCCTCGGTGCGGACGTCCACGAGCACGGCGCGCTCGTCGTGCGCGAGCAGGTCCCACGCCTGCTGCGGGGTGAGGTCGCCGGCGTAGCCGACGGCGGGACGCGCCTCGGGGGGTGCCGGCCGGGGTGCCGACGCCTGCTGGGACTGGTCGCTCATGAGAGTCCTCCTCCATCGATCGTGGCAGTAGCACCCTGCGCCCGGCCGCCGAGGCGGTCCGGGGGGTTGCTGCGGCGTCGACGTGCCACGTCACTCGGCCGCTCCGGATGGTTGGCTCGGATCGTACGCCACGCGTCCGACGTGCGGAACGCCCGTCTCGGGGAGCGGCCCGGGGTGGAGGTGCCCGACGTCGCGTGGCTCCGACGCGCGGGCTTATGACGCGGAGCGCCGCGTCCCGCCATCCGAGACGCCGTGACCACCGGTTGACACGCCGCCGTCCGCGCGGACATCCTGGTCCGCAGGTCATGAGTGCCAGCGCGAAACCCCGGTTTGCTGGCCGGCAACCCTCCTCTCGCGGCGGGGTGCCCCGGGTGACGACCAGGCCGCACGCCGACCGGCGGGCGGCAAGCGCGGGGAGGTTCTCCCCGGACGACCCTGGAGGACTGTGCCATGACTGCTCTCGCGGACGTCTCGTGTCCCACCGACGCCCCGGCCCCTGACCTCGCGGCGCTCGTCGACGCGCCCGCGCTCCTGCCCGTCGTCGGCGGGGACACGCTCGTCCCGCTCGTCGACGGCCGCAGCGTGCCGTACGCGAACCTCGACGTCGCGGCGTCGGCCCCGGCGCTGCGCTCGGTCGCGGACCGCGTGACCGAGGTGCTGCCGCTCTACGCGAGCGTGCACCGCGGCGCGGGCTACCTGTCGCAGGTCTCCACGGCGCTCTACGAGGCGTCGCGCCGCACGATCGGCGCGTTCGTCGGCGCGCGCGAGGACGACGTCACGGTCGTCACGCGCAACACGACCGACTCGCTCAACCTGCTCGCGGGCTGCGTCCCGGCGAACCCGGACGGCACGCCCGGGCGCGTGCTCGTCCTCGACGTCGAGCACCACGCGAACCTGCTGCCGTGGCAGCGCGCCGGCGGCGCGACGGTCCTCGCGGGCGGCGCGTCCGTCGCGGAGACGCTCTCGGGCCTGCGCACCGAGCTCGCGCGCTTCCCGTACGCGCTCGTCGCCGTGACCGGCGCCTCCAACGTCACGGGCGAGTCCCTGCCCGTCGCCGAGGTCGTCCGCGCCGCGCACGACGCCGGGGCGCGCGTCGTGCTCGACGGCGCGCAGCTCGTCCCGCACCGCGGGTTCTCGCTCGCCGCGTCGGGTGTCGACTACGTCGCGTTCTCGGGGCACAAGACCTACGCGCCGTTCGGCGCGGGGGCGCTCGTCGGGCGGCGCGACTGGCTCGACGCGGGCACCCCCTACCTCGCGGGCGGCGGCGCCGTGCGCCAGGTCGCGGTGACCGGGACGCAGTGGCAGACGGCGCCCGCACGCCACGAGGCCGGCTCGCCGAACGTGGTGGGCGCCGCGGCGCTCGCGGCGGCGTGCGACGCGCTCGCCGCGCTCGACCCGGCCGACCTGCACGCGCACGAGGCGGCGCTCCGCGCGGCCCTCGTCGCGGGCCTGGAGGCCGTCCCGGGTGTCCGGGTCGTGCGCGTGTGGGACGACGCCGTCGACCCGGTCGGCGTCGTGACGTTCGCCGTCGAGGGCCACGACCCGGGCCTCGTCGCCGCCTACCTCTCGGCCGAGCACGGCATCGGCGTGCGCGACGGCCGGTTCTGCGCGCACCCGCTGCTCGCGCGCCTCGGCTACGACGCGGGCGCGATCCGCGCCTCGGTGGGCGTCGGGACGACCGGTGCGGACGTCGTGCGCCTCGTCGAGGCCGTGCGCGCGTACGTCGAGCAGGGACCGACCACCCGGTACGAGGTCGTCGACGGCTGCTGGGCCGTCGTGGACGACCCGCGCCCGGTCCCCGCGGGGTCCGGCCTGGAGGGGCTCTTCGCGACCGCGGCGGCGGGTTTCCTCGCCGACGCGGCGGGCTGCGGACCGGCCGTCTGACCGTCACCGGCGGCCGACGCGGCAGCCTGTTCACCGGGTCGTCGCCGAGCGTTGTCCACCGCGTCGCCGGACCCTCTTGGCGCGGTGTTCCGCGTGTGCTCTGATATGCGCTGTGCTGCACGACGTCGTCCTCTCGGGGCACGGTTTCCGGCTGGAACCGCTGGCCCTGGAGCACGCTGAGACGCTGGCCGGCCTCGTCGACGAGGCGATGTGGTCAGGGATGAGCATCCCCCTGCCCTACGGGGTCGCGGGGATGGCCGATCTCGTGGCCGCGACCCGCGCGGCCCCGGACCTCACGGGCTTCGTCGTGCGCGCCGTCGACCCCGACGGCGCGCCCGGCGCCGTGCTTGGCAGCACCGCGTTCCGCGACCTGTCGCTCGTCGACCGCCGCGTCGAGGTGGGCCGCACGTTCTACGCGCGCACCACGTGGGGGAGCCTCGTCAACCCCGTGACGAAGTGGCTCCTGCTGCGCCACGCGTTCGAGACGTGGGACGTGCACCGGGTCGGCTTCCGCGTCGACACGCGCAACGAGCGCTCGCTCGGGGCCATGCGCCGTCTCGGCGCCTACGAGGAGGGCGTCATGCGCGGCCACCGCACCGCGCCCGACGGGACGCGCGCCGACTCCGTGCTGTTCTCGATCCTCGCGCCCGAGTGGCCCGGGGTCGAGGTGGGCCTCCTCGCGCGGATCACCGCCCCGCGCGTCGTGCCGGTGCTCGCCCCGGCGCCGTCGGCCGACGTCCGGCCGCTCGCCGCGTCCTGACCGTCGCCGCTCCCGGTCGTCGCGCCCCGGTCGTCGCGTCCTGGTCGTCGCATCCCGGTCGTGGCGTCCCGGGCGAACGGTCCCGAGACGCCACGAGGGCCCCGCCGGAGCGGAGCCCTCGTGGGCAGAACGGTGGAGCACGTCAGCGGTCGAACGCGTCCTTGACGTCGTCGCCCGCCTGCTTGACGTTGGCCTTGGCCTGGTCGCCCTGGCCCTCGGCCTCGAGCCGCTCGTTGTCCGTGAGCTTGCCCGCGCCTTCCTTGAGCTTGCCACCCGCCTCTTCAGCGGCGTGCTTGGCCTTGTCTCCGAGTCCCATGGGTGCTCCTCTCGTCGGTACCTCTCGACCGTAACCACGGTCGGCCGGGTTCGCACGCGGTCGGGGCACCGGCGGTGTGGTGGGATGTGCGGGTGCACCACGACACCGTCCTCGAGGGCTTCGGCGTCCGCCTCGAACCGCTCGCCGCGACCCACGCGCCGGCGCTCGGCGCCCTCGTCGACGACGGCATCTGGGCGGGCATGTCCAGCGCCGTCCCGCGCGGCACGGACGCGATGGAGGGCTACGTGCGCGACGCGGTCGCCGCGCCGGGCCGGCTCGCGTTCGCGGTCCTGGGCGCCTCCAGCGCTCCCGGTGCGGACGGCGCGACCGCCGACGCCGCGGTCCGCGGCTCGACGTCGCTCTACGAGTGGGTGCCCTCCCAGGGCCGGGTCGAGCTCGGGTCCACGTTCTACGCGCGCGAGTGGTGGGGCGGGACGACGAACCCGGCGTGCAAGTACCTCCTGCTGCGGCACGCGTTCGAGGACCTCGGGGTCGCGCGCGTCGCGCTCCGCGCCGACGCCCGCAACAGCCGGTCCATCGGGGCGATCCGACGCCTGGGCGCGGTGGCGGAGGGCGTCCTGCGCAGCCACCGCGTGGCGCCCGACGGCTCCCGCCAGGACACCGCCTACTTCTCGGTCCTCCGCGACGAGTGGCCGACCGTCCGCGCCGGCCTGCTCGCCCGCCTGGCCTGACCTTTCGGCGCTCCGAGCACGAGCCTGCGCGGCGTCGAGCACGGGGTAGGTGTCGTCATGCGCTCGAGAACGACACCGACCCCGTGCTCGGCGGCAAGGGTCAGGGGCGCGGGGTGACGCGGCCCGCGAGGTGGAGGCGGCTCTTGCCGTCCCACGCCTGGTAGGCGACGCCCGTGCCCGGGTCGCCCGCGCCGTCGGGCACGGCCGCCGCGACCTGCCCGACGGCGTCCCGCACCTCGGCGGGCACGTCGCCCGCCGGGCGCAGCGCGACGTCGACCGTGCCGGGCAGCAGCACCGGCTTGGCGAACGTGACGGTCCAGTCGTAGGCGTCGCCGCGACCGGGGCCCGCCTCGGCGAGCGCCCGCGCCGCGGTGTACATGCCGTGCGCGATGGCCCGCGGGAACCCGAACGCCTTGGCGCCCAGCGCCGAGGTGTGGATCGGGTTGCGGTCGCCCGACACCGCCGCGTACGCGCGGCCCGTCCCCGCCCCGAGCGTCCACCGCGCGGTGGGCAGGGGCGGGACGAACGCGGCCGGGCCGTCGGCGTCGGCCGGGGCGGGGCCGCCCGGGAGGGAGGCGCCCTTCGCGAGGTACGTCGAGACGCCCCGGTAGGCGAGCGTCGTCGCGGCCAGCCCGCTGCCGGCGGCGCGCTCGTCGTCCGTGCGCAGCACCGAGACCTCCGTGACGAGGTCCACCTGGACCCCGCGACGGTGCGGGCGCAGGTCCTGCGCCCACGCCCGGACCTCGAGCGCGTCCCCGAGCCGCACCGGGCGCAGCACGGACACCGAGTTCGCGAGGTGCACCATGCCGAGCAGCGGGAGCGGGAAGTCGGCCCGCACCATGACGGCCGTCGCGAGCGGGAACCCCAGCACGTGCAGGTACCCGGCGGGCAGGACGTCCGACGGCGCCTCGCCCACGAGCCGCGCGTACCGCGCGAGGTGCGCGGCGCTGCCGACGTGGCCCGGCGCCGCGTCGTCGCCCGTCGGGACGGCCGCGACCCGGTAGGTGACGTCCGGGAGCGTCAGCTCCGTCCGGCCGCCCCGGACGGGCAGCCGGTGCGCCGCCGCGATCCGGCCCGACGCCGCGAGCCCGCGCACGTACAGGCCGCCCAGACCCGGGACGGCGGGCAGCGTCTCGACGCGCGCCGGGGCGCCCGCGGGCGCCGTCACCGGCCCACCACGTTCTGCCCGCACACGCGCAGCACCTGCCCGTTGACGCCCCCGGCCGCGGGCGACGCGAGGAACGCGATCGCCTCGGCGACGTCCACGGGCTGGCCGCCCTGCTGGAGCGACGCGACGCGGCGCGCGACCTCGCGCTGCACGAACGGGATCGACGCCGTCATGTCCGTCTCGATGAAGCCCGGCGCGACGGCGTTCGCCGTCCCGCCCGGACCGCCCGGCGCCGCGAGCAGGCGGGCGAACGCGCGCGTGTGCCCGATGACGCCCGCCTTGGAGAACGCGTAGTTCGCCTGGCCCCGGTTGCCCGCGATCCCGCTCGTCGAAGCGAGGGACACGACGCGCGGCGCGGAGGAGAACCCGTTCGCGCCGAGCAGGTACTCCGTGATCTGCAGCTGTGCGGCGAGGTTCACCGCGACCACCGCGTCCCACTTGTCGGGCGACATGTTGGCGAGCAGCTTGTCGCGCAGGATGCCGGCGTTGTGCACGAGGACGTCGAGCCCGCCGTGCCGTGCGCGGGCGTGCTCGAGGATCCGGGCGCCCGCGTCGTCGGCGGTCACGTCGAGCTGCAGCGCCGTGCCCTTGATCTCGTTCGCGACCCGGGCGAGCGCCTCGCCCGCCGCGGGCACGTCGACGACGACGACCTTCGCGCCGTCGCGCGCGAGCGTCCGGGCGACCTGCGCCCCGATGCCGCGGGCCGCGCCCGTGACGACGGCGACCTTGCCGGCGAGCGGCTGGTCGAGGTCGGCGGAGGTGCTCCCGGAGGCGACGTCGGTCGCGCTCGGACCCACCCGGAGGAGCTGGCCGTCGACGAACGCCGACTTGGCGGACAGGAAGAAGCGGAGGGTCGCGAGGACGCTCGGGCTGTCGACGGGGGCGTCGTCGGTCACCTGGATGCCGTTGGCGGTCGCGCCGTAGCGCAGCTCCTTGGCGACGGACCGCAGGAACCCGTCGACGCCCTCGCGGGCGGCGGCGAGCTCGGGCGAGTCGGTGTCGGCGGGGGCGCGGGAGATCGTCACGACGCGACCGTTGGGCGCGAGGCGGCGGAGCGTCGCCGAGAGCGCCATGACGGGCGCGGACGCGTCCTGCGGCCGCTCGATCCCGCTGAGCACGACGACGACCGCGCCCCAGCGGGTCGTGTCGTCCGGGGTCTGGCGGACGTCGAGGTCCCAGCCGAGCAGGGCCTCGGCGACGAGGTCGGCGTCGTCGCGCACGCCCGGCGTGCCGCCGAGCACGAGCACGGGCCCGACGGTGAGCGGGTCGCCCGCGCGGAAGCGGCGCAGGACCGCGGGGCGGGGGAGGCCGAGCTTCTTGGCGAGCGTCTTCGTGAAGCCGGAGTTGACGGCCTGGACGTAGGAGTCGGTCACGGGGGTTCCTCTCGGTCGTCGGGGCGTCAGGCGGCGTCGGTCGCGGGGACGGACTCGAGGATCGCGGCGACGCCGAGGCCGCCCGCGGCACACACGGAGATCAGCGCACGCGCGGGCGCCCCGGTCTCGGCGGTGCGCTGCGCGAGGAGCTTGGCCGCCGTCGCGACGATGCGCCCGCCGGTCGCGGCGAACGGGTGGCCCGCGGCGAGCGAGGAGCCGTTGACGTTGAGCCGCGAGCGGTCGATCGAGCCGAGCGCGCCGTCGAGCCCGAGCTCGGTGCGGCAGTACTCGTCGTCCTCCCAGGCCTTGAGCGTCGTGAGCACGGTCGACGCGAACGCCTCGTGGATCTCGTAGAGGTCGAAGTCGCCGAGCGCGAGCCCGTTGCGGGCGAGCAGGCGGGGGACCGCGTGCGCGGGGGCCATGAGCAGGCCCTCGTGACCGTGCACGAAGTCGACGGCGGCGGTCTCCGCGTCGACGACGCGCGCGAGCAGCGGCAGGTCGCGCTCGCGCGCCCACTCGGCCGAGGCGAGGAGGACGGTCGACGCGCCGTCGGTGAGCGGGGTCGAGTTGCCCGCCGTCATGGTCGGGGTGACGCCCTCCAGACGCTTGCCGTACACCGGCTTGAGCGCGGCGAGCTTCTCGAGCGACGAGTCGGCGCGCAGGTTGTCGTCGCGCACGAGCCCGCGGAACGGGGTGACCAGGTCGTCGAAGAACCCGGCGTCCCACGCGGCCGCGAGGTGCTCGTGGCTCGCGAGCGCGAGCTCGTCCTGCGCCTCGCGCGAGATGTCCCAGCGGGCCGTCGTGATCGCCTGGTGCTCGCCCATCGACAGGCCGGTGCGCGGCTCGTCGGTCGCGGGCGTGAGGGGCGCGAGGTCGGCGGGGCGGACCTTCGCGAACGCCTTGACGCGCTGGCCGAACGTCTTGGCGTGGCTCGCCTCGAGCAGCGCCCGACGCAGGCCCTCGCTCACGGCGATGGGGGCGTCGGACACGGTGTCGGAGCCACCCGCGACGCCCGACTCGACCTGGCCGAGACGGATCTTGTTCGCGACGGCGATGGTCGCCTCCAGGCCGGTCGCGCACGCCTGCTGGAGGTCGTAGGCCGGGGTCTGCGGGGAGAGCGACGACCCGAGCACGGACTCGCGCACGAGGTTGAAGTCGCGGGAGTGCTTGAGCACGGCGCCGCCGACGACCTCCCCGAGCCGCTCGCCCTGGAGGCCGAAGCGCGCGACGAGCCCCTCGAGCGCGGCGGTGAACATCTCCTGGTTGCTCGCGGACGCGTACTTCTTGCCGGCGCGGGCGAACGGGATGCGGTTCCCGCCCACGACCCACGCGTCGCGGGGAGCGCCCGCGGGGGCGTCTTCCCGGGGGGACTGCTCGGGGGTCGGGCGGGGGCTGGTGCTGGTGGCCACTGTGCCTCACTTCCTGTCCGTGCTCGCTGCGCTGCGTTCGGTGCCGGCCCGGGAGAGCGCCTCGGCACGGCGTGCGCGAGGCGGGGGAGAGGGCCGGTTGGTGTCCAATACCAAGAGTACCTGATACTCTCGGTTTCGTGAGTCGGGTCATAGGGCTGTGCCCTGCCCCGGCACGGCACCCGTGACGAGGTGCCGACGACATCGAGGTCGGGCGCAACGGAGGACGACGTGAACGCAGGTGCCGACGCGCGACCGGTCACCCGAGGGCGGGTGCAGCCGGCCGCCGCGGTCGACGGTCGGTCGACCCGCTGGGACGAGCACCGGGCGGCGCGCCGCGCGGAGCTCATCCGGGCGGCCAGCAAGGCGGTGCACCGGGGAGGCCCCGGGGTCTCCATGGACGAGATCGCGGCGGCTTCGGGCACGTCGAAGTCGATCATCTACCGCTACTTCGACGACAAGACCGGGCTCCAGGTCGCCCTGGGCTCCGCCGTCGTGGGGCAGATGCACGACGCCCTGACCCAGGCGGCCGAGGCCGCCGAGACGCCCAAGCGCGCGCTGCGCGCGATGGTCGGCGTGTACCTCGAGATGATCGAGAGCTCGCCCAACGTGTACTACTTCGTCACCCGGACGAGCGCCGTCGCGGGGACGGAGGAGCCCGCCGCCCAGCTCGCGGCGAGCGGCCTCACCCAGGGCGCGGGCGGCGCCGACCGCGCCCCGCTCGCCGCCTTCCTCGACTCGGTGATCGAGCTCGTCGCCGAGCCCTTCGCCCGGGTCACCGACGTCTCCCCGGCCGACGCCGCGGCGTGGGCCGCGGGCGCCGTCGGGTTCGTCCGGGGCGCCGGCGAGTGGTGGCTCGCCCACCGCGACCGCGCCGACGTCCCCGACCGCGAGCAGCTCACCGAGCGCGTCGCCGCGTGGCTGTGGGCCGGCCCCGTCGGCGTCCTCTCCCACAACCCGGGCGCGACCCGCCCGGACGCCGTCCGCCCTCCGCACCCGGCGACCGCCTCAGACCCCAAGGAGAAGCCATGACCGCCACGTCCGACCGTCCCGCGCTCGCACCGCGCACGACGAGCGCCGGCGACGCGGGCCCGACGTCGCAGGGCCCCGCCCGCGTCGACGTCGCCGCCCTCGAGAAGATCCTGCTCGGCCGCTGGGCCGACCTGCGCGCGGCGGCGCGCGCGACCGCGGGCGAGGAGGCGTTCCAGCGCATCGAGGGTCAGAGCCTGCGCGAGCACCGCGAGCGCGTGCTGGAGCAGATGCACCTGCTCGTGGGCAAGGGCCAGGTGTGGCGCGGGTACCCGGAGCGCCTCGGCGGCGCGGACGACGCGGGCGGCAACCTCGCCGGGTTCGAGGAGCTCGTCGCGGCCGACCCGTCGCTGCAGATCAAGGCGGGCGTGCAGTGGGGGCTGTTCGGCTCGGCGATCCTGCACCTGGGCACGCCCGAGCAGCAGGACCGCCTCCTGCCGGGCGCCATGGACCTCTCGGTGCCGGGCGCGTTCGCGATGACGGAGATCGGCCACGGGTCCGACGTCGCGAGCATCGCCACCACGGCGACGTACGACCCGGAGACCGAGGAGTTCGTCATCCACACCCCGTTCCGCGGGGCGTGGAAGGACTACCTCGGGAACGCGGGCGTGCACGGCGTCGCCGCGGTCGTGTTCGCGCAGCTGATCACGAAGAACGTCAACCACGGCGTGCACGCGTTCTACGTGCCCATCCGCGACACCGCGGGTGAGCGCGACGAGCTCGGCCGGCTGCCCTTCCTGCCCGGCGTGGGCGGCGAGGACGACGGCCAGAAGGGCGGCCTCAACGGCATCGACAACGGGCGCCTGCACTTCGACCACGTGCGGGTCCCGCGCACCGACCTGCTCGCCCGCTACGGCTCGGTGGACGCCGACGGCACGTACTCCAGCCCCATCGACAGCCCCGGACGCCGCTTCTTCACGATGCTCGGCTCGCTCGTCCAGGGCCGCGTGTCGCTCGACGGCGCCGCGGTGACCGCGGCGAAGCTCGGCCTCGCGATCGCGGTGCGGTACGCGAACGAGCGCCGCCAGTTCACGGGGGCGACGCCGACGGAGGAGGTCGTGCTCCTCGACTACGGCACGCACAAGCGTCGCCTGATCGTCCCCATCGCGGAGACCTACGCGGCGCACTTCGCGCACGACCGCCTGCTCGACCTGTTCCACTCGGTGTTCTCCGGCGAGGAGGACACCCCGGAGCAGCGCGAGGACCTCGAGACGACGGCGGCCGCGCTCAAGGCGACGAGCACGCGGTTCGCGCTCGACGTGCTCCAGGAGACGCGCGAGGCGTGCGGCGGGGCCGGATTCCTCACGACCAACCGCATCACGAGCCTGCGCGCGGACCTCGACGTGTACGCGACGTTCGAGGGCGACAACACCGTGCTGCTCCAGCTCGTCGCGAAGCGCCTGCTTGCCGACTACGGCAAGCAGTTCAAGGGCATCACCCCGGGCCAGATGGCGCGCGTCGTCGTCGAGCGCGCGGGCGACATGGCGCTGCACCGCACGCCGCTCAAGCGGGCCGCGCAGGCGCTCGCGGACGTCGGCGACCCGCGCCGCGCGGCCGGCCACCTGCGCGACCCCGAGACGCAGCGCGCGCTGCTCACCGACCGGGTCGAGACGATGGTCGCGGACGTCGCGCAGGCGCTGCGCCCGGCGCAGAAGGCCGACCCGGAGACGGCGACGAACCTGTTCAACGCCCACCAGGTCGAGCTCGTCGAGGCGGCCCGTGCCCACGCGGAGCTGCTGCGCTGGGAGGCGTTCACGCAGGCGCTCGGCACGATCGAGGACGCGGGCACGCGCGAGGTCCTCACCACGGTGCGCGACCTGTTCGGCCTGAGCCTCGTCGAGCGGCACCTCGCCTGGTACCTGCTCAACGGGCGCCTCTCGACGCAGCGCGCGCGCACGGTCACGAGCTACCTCGACCGCCTCATCGACCGGCTGCGTCCGCACGCGCAGGACCTCGTGGACGCCTGGGGCTACGGCCCCGAGCACCTGCGCGCGACGATCGCGACGGGCATCGAGAAGGAGCGCCAGGACGAGGCGCGCGACTACTACCGGCGCCTGCGCGCGAGCGGCGACGAGCCGCGGAGCGAGAAGTCGCTGCGCAGGGCCGCGAAGGGCGGCCCGCAGGCCCGCTGACCACCCCGGCGCCGTCCTCGGCGCCACCCCGGAACGTCCTCGGCGTCGCAGGCGGAGCGGTACCGCTGCCGAGGGTCAGGCCCGGGCGGCACGACGTCCACCAGCCGTCGCGCCGCCCGGGCCGTTGCCGTCTCGGTCTCGGTCTCCGTCTCGGCCGCCGAGCACGAGGTTCCTGTCGTTTCGAGGCGCATGCCGACAGGAACCTCGTGCTCGACGGGGAGGGACGTCGTGCTCGGCGGCCGAGCCGGTGCGCGGGCCGCAGTCGGGTCGACGGCGGTGGTCAGGCGGGGTTGCAGCGCGCGGACATCGTGGCGAGCAGCCCGACGTCGGGCCGCCAGGGCTCGAGGTTCCACGTCGCCTTGTCCGGGGCGCCGACGGCGTGGCACACGAGCTGGTCGTGCATCGTCGGGGTGTCGGCCTCCGGCTCGGTGGCGACGACCTGCGCCCACACGAGCTCACGGCCCGCCTGCCCGGCGGCGCGGGCCCACGCCGTCGGGTCGACGGCGAGCGACCGGCCGCCCTCGCGCTCGCCCCAGCCGGTGCTCCGCACCGCGCGCGTACCGAGCGGGACGACGACGTCCCACGCCGCGGCGGCGTCCGTCGTCACGGTCTCGTCCGCGTCCCCGGCGGGAGCGCCCGCCGCGTCGTCCGCGCCCGACGTCGTCCCCGCGGTCCCCACGAGCGTCACCTCCGCGCGGTGGGCGTCGACGAGCGCGACCCGGACGCGCGGGGTCCCGGGCGCGGGGGTGCTCGCCGCGGGGCCGGCGTCCGCGCCGTCGGCCGTCCCGCTCGCCGCCCCGCTTGCGCCGTCCGCGCCGTCCGCTCCGTGCCGGCCCGCGACGCGCGGGGCGCCGAGCCCGCCGACGGGTGTGCCGCCGTCGTCCAGGACGGTGAGCGTGCCGTCCGGGTGGCGCACGAGCGAGCCGCCCTCCACCGAGACCACGGCAGGGGCGCCCGCGAGGGTGAGCGTGACGTCGGACGCGCCCTCGGCGTCGGCCGTGACGCGGGGAGGCGCCGCCCCGCCCGACGTCGGCGGGGGCACGGCGATCTCGACCGTCGCCGTCCCGACGGGGACGCGCACGGCCGTCGGCTCGGCGCCGCCGCTCCGGTCGCCGTTCGGGTCGTCCGCGGCGCCGCCGTCCTCCGTGGTGGCGCCGGGATCGGGGGACGGGGCCTGCGCCGGTGCGGACGTCACCGCGTCCGGGTCCGGCGGCGGGGTGCCGGGCGTGCACGCGGCGAGCGCGACCGGGACGAGGACGGCGACGGCGAGCGCGCCCAGCACCGTCGTCCCGGGCCGCCCGCCGGCCACCCGGCGCGGGCGGGTCACGACGGCACGGGGAGCAGGCCGGCCCACCGGCGGGCCACGTCGACGAGGCCGACACGATCCAGCGCGTCGACCTCGTCGGGCGTGAACCAGCCGACGTCGTCGGTCGACTCGTCCTCCTCGACGCGCAGCTCGCCGCCCACCACGTGGGCCCGGTAGACGATGCGGATCGCGTGCAGCGACCGGTCGCGGTCCTCGGGCCGGATCCGGTCGGCGGCGTCGATCACGAGGCTGTCGACGCCGAGCAGGCCGTCGAGCTCGACGTCGTAGCCGGTCTCCTCGCGCTCGCGGACGGCCGCGGCGGCGGGGTCCTCGCCCGGGTCGATGCCGCCGCCGGGCAGCGTCCAGCCTCCGCGGTCCCCCTCGCTCCAGTGGGGGAGGAGCATCCGGCCGTCCTCGCGGACGACCACGGCGTAGGCGGCGACGCGGATCTGCATGGACCCATCATGCGCGACGGCGGTCACCGCCCCGGGCCGTCGTCCTCGACGTCGTCCTCCAGGCGCGACACGTCGGAGAACGCGATCCGGCGGTGGCGCACCGAGCGGTTGTAGAGCCACGTGACGAACGAGAGCACGACCCCGAGGGCCACGAGCGCGCCCGCGATGACGTACTGCTCCTGCTGCTCGGCGCTGCGGGCCCACGGCCCGGCGAGGTACGCGCACGTGAGGGCGCCGAGCACCGCGAGCCAGGTGCGGGTGCGGAAGTGCTCGTGGTCGACGCGGTCGCGACGCAGCACGAGGAGGGCGACGTTGACGATCGTGAAGACGACGAGCAGGAGCAGCGACGTCGTCCCGCCCAGGAGGGCGATCGCGTTGGTTCCCGCCGCGGTCCCGGACTGCCGCACGACGTACACGATGAGCGCGAACGCGATGGCCGTCGTCACGAGGATCGCGACCCACGGCGTGCGGCGGAACGGGTGCACCTGGCCGAACGCGCGCGGCAGCACGCCCTGGTTCGCCATGCCGTAGAGCAGGCGGGACGCCATGAGCATGTTGATGAGCGCGGAGTTCGCGACGGCGAACATCCCGATGAACGGGAAGATCGTGTCGAACGGCAGGTTCGGCGCGCCCGCCGCGACGACCTGCGTGAGCGCCGACCCCTTGGCGTCGTCCGTGAGGTCGCCCACGGGGACGAGCGCGACGGCGGTGATCGCGACGAGCACGTAGATCGCGCCCGTGATCGAGAGCCCGGTGAGCATCATGCGCGGGAAGTCCCGCACGGGGTTCTTGCACTCCTCGGCCATGTTCACGGAGTCCTCGAACCCGACCATCGCGAAGAACGCGAGCGTCGTCGCGGCGGTGACGGCGAGGAACACGCTCTTGTCGTCGGCGCTCTCGAACACGACGACGCGCGAGAAGTCGGCGCGGCCCTGCGTCGTCGCCCACAGCCCCACGAAGATGACGAGCAGGAGGCCGGACAGCTCGACGAGCGACAGCACGACGTTCGCCTTGACGCTCTCCCCGACCCCGCGCAGGTTGACGAGCGCGACGAGGGCCATGAAGGCGAGGGCGATGAGCAGGCGCCCGTCGCCGCCCGTCGGCAGCTCGAGCCCGAACCCGTCGGAGACGAACCCCGCGAACGCGTTGGACGCCGTGGAGGCCGACGTGATCCCGGAGCTCATGACCATGAACGCGACGACGAACGTCAGCAGGTGGATGCCGAACGCCTTGTGCGTGTAGAGCGCGGCGCCCGCGGCGCTCGGGTACTTCGTGACGAGCTCGAGGTAGGAGAACGCGGTGATCGTCGCGACGACGAACGCGAGCAGGAACGGCAGCCACGCCGCCCCGCCGACCTCGCCCGCGACCTGGCCGGTGAGCGCGTACACGCCCGTGCCCAGGATGTCCCCGACGATGAACAGCAGGAGCAGCCTGGGCCCCATGACGCGCTTGAGCTCCGGTTGCTGCCGTTCCTGCGTGCGGCCCGCGGTCTCGCTCATGAGAGGCTCCCTCGCGTCTCGGACGTCCCGGACTCCCATGGAACCCCCGCGCGGGCGTCCTGTCAGCGCGAACGCGCGCGTGTCGCGGTCGGACCGTCGGTCGCGGTCGCGTCGGGGCGCCCGGGGGAGGGCGGGTCGGTCGCGACGGAGGACGCCGCCGCGTCGGGCGCGACCGCCGTGCCGGGGACGGCCGTCGCGCCGGGCACGACCGCCGTGCCGGGCGAGCGCCGTCGCCCGAGGACGCCCGTCGTCGTCGCGACGCCCAGCAGGAGCACGACGCCGCCCACCACCTCGGCCGCGTTCGGCACCTCGTCGAGCACGAGCCACGCGGCGAGCATCCCGACAGGCGGCACGAGCATCGTGAACGGCACGACCGCCGACGCCGGGTACCGCGCGAGGAGCGTGTTCCAGATCCCGTAGCCCACGAGGCTCGCGAGCCAGGCGGTGTAGAGGGTCGACAGGACCGGCGCGAGCGTGAGGTGGGTGAGCGCGTGCCCGACGGCGTCCGGCCCGTCGAGCGCGAGCGACAGCCCGAGCATGGGGACCGGCACCACGAGCGCCGACCACACCGTCATCGACAGCCCCTCCAGCCCGGGCCGCGAGGGAGATCCCTGGTCGCCCGAGGTAGAGCCCTGGTCGCGCGGGGTAGAGCCCTGGTCGCGCGGGGTAGAGCCCTGGTCGCGCGGGGTAGAGCCCTGGTCGCGCGAGGGAGAGGCCAGGTCGCGGCGGCTCCCGGCGCGTCGGGCGACGACGTTCCCCACCGCCCACGACGCCGCGGCCGCGAGCGTCACGACGAACGCGAGGGCCGGCGTCGAGGCGCTGCGGCCCACGCCGACGACGACCAGCCCGGCCGCCCCGACCAGCACGCCCACGAGCTGCGCGCGCGTCGGGACCTCGCGCAGCGCCGCGGCGGCGAACAGCACGGTGAGCCCGACCTGGGCCTGGAGCACGAGCGACGCGAGCCCGGCGGGCATGCCGAGCGCGAGCGCGGTGTACAGCAGGCCGAACTGGCCGAGGCTCATGAACGTGCCGACGAGCAGCACGTCCCGCCACCGCGCGCGGGGCCGCGGCACGAGGAACACCGCGGGGACCAGGACGACGAGGAAGCGCAGGGCGACGAACAGCGTCGGCGGCACGTCGCCGAGCCCGAGGTCGATGACGACGAAGTTCACGCCCCAGACGACGGCGACGAGGACGGCGAGGAGGGACGGGCGCATCGGCATGGCATCGAGGGTGCGCCCGCGGCATCGTGCACGTCCAGCGCACAGTCGTGCACGGTTCCCGGTAGCACCGCTTCCGGATAGCATCGGTCGCATGATCGACCTCGCCGCCGTGGACGCCCTGCTCGCCGTCGAGCGCACCGGCACCGTGCACGCCGCGGCGCGCGACCTCGGGTACACGCCGTCCGCCGTCTCGCAGCAGGTGAAGCGCCTGGAGCGCGACCTCGGCGCGCGCCTGCTCGACCGCGAGGGGCGGGGCGTCGTCCTCACGGCCGCGGGGCGGCGCGTCGTCGAGGAGGGCCGCGCGCTGCGCGAGCAGGTCGAGTCGCTCCGGGCTCGCCTGCACGACGCCGGGGCGCGCCCCACGGGGACGGTGCGCCTCGGCTCGTTCTCGACGGCGGTGCGCGGCGTCGTCGCCCCGCTCCTCGCGCGGGTGCGCGACGACGTGCCGGACCTGCGCCTCGTCGTCGAGGAGGCCGAGCCGTGGGACGCCGTCGCGGCCGTCGCGGCGGGCACGCTCGACCTCGCGCTCGTGCATCACTGGGAGGGCGTCGGCCTCGCGCTCCCGCCGAGCCTGCGCGCCGAGGAGCTGTTCCGCGACGAGGCCGACGTGCTCGTGCACGCGTCGAGCCCGCTCGCGGGGCGGGCCGCGCTCACGCCGTCCGACCTGCTCGACGAGACCTGGGTCTGCACGCCCGACGGCACCATCTGCTACGAGTGGTTCTGCCACATGTTCGCGCGCGAGCCGCGCGTCCCGCGCATCGACTTCCGGTGCCTCGAGTTCGCGTCGCAGGTCGAGGTCGTGGCCCAGGACCTCGCCGTCGCGCTCGTCCCGCGCCTCGGGCGCGGCCCGCTGCCGGCCGACGTCGTCGCGGTGCCCGTGCGCGAGCCCGTCCCGACCCGCCCGGTCACGGTCGTGTGGCGCGCGACCATGACCGACGCCCCCGCGGTGCGCTACCTGCGCGAACGCCTGCGCGCCGCAGGAACCCGGCACGGCCGCGAGCCGTTAGGCCCCGTGAGCACACCTGCCGACGAAGGGACATGATGACCGAGCACGCGCCGACCCGACGGGCCGCCGACCCGCGCACCGTGGCGATCGCGGGGCTGTCCACCGTGGCGTGGTACGCCGTGCCCGACGTCGTCCGCCCGCGCTGGGCGCGCGCGCTCGCCAAGACCGCCGTCGCGACGGCCGCCGTCGCGCTGACGTTCACCTCGACGACCGAGGGGACCGAGGCGCGCGAGGGCCTGCGCTCCCTGCGCGACGCCGCCCGCGAGGCGGACGCGGGCGGGACTGACGCGACGTCCGGGACCACGACCGCCGACGGCGCCCCGCGGGAGGACAACACCTGGGCGACGACCGACGACGACACCACGCCGGTGCCCGCGGGCGTCGCCGTCGCGGGCGCGGCGGCCGGGCTCGCGGTCGCGACGAGCCTCGTCGTCGCGGGCGAGAAGTGGGTCTACCGGCGCGGGGAGCGGCTGCGCGACCGCGGCGTGCGGCTGCCGCACACGCGCGTCGGGCTCGTGGTCGGCGCGCTGGCCGTGGCGCTCGCGGCGGCCGAGCCGCTCCTGTGGAACGCTGAGGAGCGCTGAGGCAGCGACACCCGGTCGGTATGCCGGGGTCCGCGCACCGTGCGGCCTCGCGGACCGGGAGGGACCGACGATGATCGGGTTCGGGCTGGCGCTCGCGGGGGTCGCCGCGGCGATCCACGTGTACATCTTCGTCATGGAGTCGCTCACGTGGACGAGCGACCGCACGCGCGCCACGTTCGGCACGTCGCCGCAGGAGGCGGCGGCCACGCGCGAGATGGCCTTCAACCAGGGGTTCTACAACCTGTTCCTCGCGGTGCTCGTCGTGCTCGGCATCGTCCTGTACGCGGCGGACCGGCAGGACGTCGGCCTGACGCTCGTGGTCGCAGGGGCCGGGTCGATGGTCGCGGCGGGGCTCGTGCTGATCCTGTCGTCGCCGTCGAAGGCGCGGGCGGCGCTCGTCCAGCTCGTGCCGCCCGCGCTCGGCGTGCTGGGGGTCGTCCTGGGGCTGACGCTCTGAGCCGTCCTGCGCCCCACGGTGGCCGCGCTCGGAGTCGCGGTCGGGGTCGTGGTCAGCAGGACGCGGCGACGCGCATGGCGCTGAGCATCTCGAGGCGCGACAGGATGCGCTCGCGCTCGGCCTCGAGCTCGTCCCGGTAGCGGCCCTCCGCCGGCTCGACGGTCTCGACGGCCCCGCGGCCCACGTAGGAGCCCGTGCGCCGGGAGTAGCCGTTGAGCTGGCGCTCGACGAGCGTGAGCTCGTGGCCGAGCCGCTCCAGGTGCGGGTCGAGGAGGTCGCTGGTCCTGCTGCGGGCGGTGCCGGACGTCGGTTCGAGAAGGGTGGTCACCCCTCCATCGGAACCCGGAAACCCGGTTTCCGCACGGCGAGACGCTCGTCTCACTTCTCGGTCGCCCGCGACGCGAGACGCCCGGACGGCCTCTCCCCGGGCGCCGGTAGACTGGCCGCGCGCCGTCGTGCGCTCCCCGCTCAGCGCCCACCCGAGGGAAACGATGACCGCCCCCGCACCCCAGGCTTCCGCACGCTCCGAGGCTCGTCCCGCCGCGCCGACGCTCGACACCGTCGAGCACGCCGCCGCCACGCCCGACGAGGTCCAGCCGTTCGCCGAGCTCGGCCTCAAGCCGGACGAGTACCAGCGCATCCGCGACATCCTGGGGCGCCGCCCCACGGCCGCGGAGCTCGCGATGTACTCCGTCATGTGGTCCGAGCACTGCTCGTACAAGTCGTCCAAGGTCCACCTGTCGAAGTTCGGAGCGGCGACCACGGACGAGATGAAGAAGCACCTGCTCGTCGGCATCGGCGAGAACGCGGGCGTCGTCGACATCGGTGACGGCTGGGCCGTGACGTTCAAGGTCGAGTCGCACAACCACCCGTCGTTCGTCGAGCCCTACCAGGGCGCCGCGACGGGTGTCGGCGGCATCGTGCGCGACATCATCTCCATGGGCGCGCGCCCCGTCGCCGTCATGGACCAGCTCCGCTTCGGCGCCGTCGACCACCCGGACACGGCGCGCGTCGTGCACGGCGTCGTGAGCGGCGTCGGCGGGTACGGCAACAGCCTCGGCCTGCCGAACATCGGCGGCGAGCTCGTCTTCGACGCCTCGTACCAGGGCAACCCCCTCGTCAACGCGCTGTGCCTCGGCGTGCTGCGCCACGAGGACATCCACCTCGCCAACGCCTCGGGCGTCGGCAACAAGGTCGTGCTGTTCGGCGCCCGCACGGGCGGCGACGGCATCGGCGGCGCCTCGATCCTCGCCTCGGAGACGTTCGAGGACGGCGTGCCCGCCAAGCGCCCGAGCGTCCAGGTGGGCGACCCCTTCATGGAGAAGGTCCTCATCGAGTGCTGCCTCGAGCTCTACGCGGCGCAGGTCGTGGAGGGCATCCAGGACCTCGGCGCCGCCGGCATCTCGTGCGCGACGTCGGAGCTCGCCTCGAACGGCGACGGCGGCATGCACGTGTGGCTCGACGACGTCCTGCTGCGCGACCCGACGCTCAACGCGGGCGAGATCCTCATGTCCGAGTCGCAGGAGCGCATGATGGCGGTCGTCGCGCCGGAGAAGCTCGACGAGTTCCTCGCCATCACCGCCAAGTGGGACGTCGAGACCGCCGTGATCGGCGAGGTCAACGACTCCGGGCGCCTGACGATCGACCACCACGGCGAGCGCATCGTCGACGTCGACCCGCGGACCGTCGCGCACGAGGGCCCGGTGTACCACCGCCCGTACGCGCGCCCGTCGTGGCAGGACGGGCTCAACGCCCGCACCGTGGACGCCGACGCGCTCGCCCGCCCCGAGAGCGGCGACGAGCTCCGCGCGACGGCCCTGCGCCTCCTCGCGTCGCCGAACCTCGCGTCCAAGGAGTGGGTGACGAACCAGTACGACCGGTTCGTCCAGGGCAACACCGCGCTCGCGCAGCCTGACGACTCGGGCGTGGTCCGCGTCGACGAGAGCACGGGCCTCGGCGTCGCGCTCGCGACGGACGCGAACGGCCGCTACGGCAAGCTCGACCCGCGCACGGGCGCCCGTCTCGCGCTCGCCGAGGCGTACCGCAACGTCGCGACGACGGGCGCCCGCCCGCTCGCCGTGACCGACTGCCTCAACTTCGGCTCGCCCGAGGACCCCGACTCGATGTGGCAGCTCGTCGAGGCGATCGAGGGCCTCGCGGACGCGTGCCGCGAGCTCGGCGTCCCCGTGACGGGCGGCAACGTGTCGCTCTACAACGGGACCGGCGAGCCGGGGCAGATCGACTCGTCGATCCACCCGACCCCGGTCGTGGGCGTGCTCGGCGTGCTCGACGACGTCGCGCACGCCACGCCGTCGGGCTGGCGCGAGACGGGGGAGAGCATCTACCTCCTCGGCACCACGCGTGCGGAGCTCGACGGCTCGGCGTGGGCCGACGTCGAGCACGGCCACCTGGGCGGCGTGCCCCCGCGGGTGGACCTCGCGGCCGAGAAGGCGCTCGCCGGCGTCCTCGTCAACGCGAGCCGCGACGACCTCGTGTCGGCCGCGCACGACCTCTCCGAGGGCGGGCTCGCGCAGGCGCTCCTCGAGGCGTCGCTGCGCTTCGGCGTCGGGGCCACCGTGTCGCTCGACGCGCTGACCGAGCGCGACGGCGTCACGCCGTTCGAGGCGCTGTTCTCCGAGTCGACGGCCCGCGCGCTCGTCGCGGTGCCCCGCGGCGAGGAGTCCAAGCTCGTCGACGCGTGCGTCGCGCGCGGCGTCCCCGTCCTGAAGATCGGCGAGACGGGCACCGAGCCCGGCGCCGTCGCCGAGTCGGGCGAGGCGCTCGAGGTCGCGGGCCTGTTCACC
This sequence comes from Cellulosimicrobium sp. RS, assembly GCF_046159675.1. Classification (NCBI taxonomy): domain Bacteria; kingdom Bacillati; phylum Actinomycetota; class Actinomycetes; order Micrococcales; family Promicromonosporaceae; genus Cellulosimicrobium; species Cellulosimicrobium sp. RS. The sequence continues at coordinate 543,701 of NZ_JBJXVU010000002.1, forward strand.
GTCCCGCTCAGCGAGGCGGACGCGGCCTTCCGCGGCACGCTGCCGGCCATCTTCGGCTGACACCCGCTCCACCGACGCCCCGGTCACCACGTGGTGACCGGGGCGTCGTCGTCCGGTCCCGGTCCAGCCCTCGGTCGAGCACGAGGTTGGCGTCGGGACGGACCCCGGAACGACGGCAACCTCGTGCTCGGCGGACGGAGGGGACGGGCGGGTGGGCGGGTTCGGTGGAGATCACTGGGCGGGCCGGTGGGGCGGGTCGCGGCG